>NZ_LYVF01000039.1 GCF_001655685.1 Desulfotomaculum copahuensis | reverse complement strand
TAACTTTGACGTGGCCTTGACAATCCTAATGCTATTTATCCCAATGAAAAAATAAGAAGCGTATGCTACATCAAGAATGTTATAACCCGGTCGAATATCATCGTCGGCGATTATACCTATTATGACGATAAAGACTGTTCGGAAAAATTTCGATATTGTACGGTTGAGAATAACGCGGAAAGTGAAAGAAGCGACACTTATGACAAACGAGCGCGTATACAAGATGGCATTTTCGAGCGTCTACCCGTTACTCGTCCGAAAGGCGGAGCGCAAAGGACGAACCAAATCCGAGGTTGATGCCGTGATTTGTTGGTTGACGGGGTATGACGATTCAAGTCTGCAAGTGCAGATTGTGAAGAATGTTGATTATGAAACATTTTTCCATGAAGCACCGCAAATAAACCCGAACGCCGCTAAAATTTCGGGCGTGATTTGCGGGCATCGCGTAGAGGAAATACAAGACCCACTCATGCAGAAAATTCGTTGGCTTGATAAGCTGGTTGATGAATTGGCAAGAGGGAAACCAATGGAAAAGATTTTAAGAAGCTGAAGGTGAATAATGCCTATGCCACCGGAAGGGGGTAAAACATGGAATACATTAGACCGAAGATATTCAAAGATACCATAGCGGCGGGTCGCCGTCATACTGTTGGTCTTAAATCCGATGGAACCGTAATAGCAGTGGGGGATAACAAGTGTGGTCAATGTGATGTAAGCGACTGGCATGATATTGTGGCGGTAGCGGCTGGAAATGTTCATATGGCAAATAACACAGGAAATTCACATACACTTGGCCTAAAGTCAGACGGTACGGTGGTCGCAGTGGGTTGGAATCATCTTAACCAATGCGATGTAACCGATTGGCACGATATTATAGCTATTGCGGCGGGTTGGCGCTTTACTATTGGGCTTAAATCGGACGGCACGGTGATGGCGGTAGGTCGGGATAAGGAAGGCCAATGCAAAGTGGGCGACTGGTGTGACATTGTGGCAGTGACAGCGGGCGACTGGCATACAGTCGGTCTAAAATCAGATGGTACAGTAATAGCTGTTGGAGTTTACCAACCATGCAATGTGAGCGGCTGGTGCGATATTATGGCGGTGGCAGCGGGCTATACCCATACAGTCGGGCTTAAAATAGACGGTACGGTAATAGCTACGGGTTGGAATAAATACCATCAATGTGAAACAAGTAATTGGCGTGGTATTACGGCGATAGCGGTGGGTAGTTATCACACAATCGGCCTTAAATCGGACGGTACTGTGGTTGCTGTAGGTGATGATGAATATGGTCAATGCAATGTAAGCGGCTGGCGTGATATTGTGTCGGTAGCGGCGGGTTGCGCTCATACCATAGGGCTTAAATCGGACGGTACGGTGGTCGCTGTAGGTGATAATGAATATGGTCAGTGTGATGTAAGCGGCTGGCGCGATATCGGAGAGAATGGATGTTCCTAAGGAATGAGAAGAGAAGAAGTTTGAGTTTGAATGACAGAAATCCAAACTTGCCGGAACAATTTGTGGCCCCTTTTTGTGATCAAGGGAGAATATTAGAGCGTATCCGCATACCGTGTAAACATAAAATTGACGTAGATGAAAGTAAAATATTATTAGGAGGGTGAGTATCAATGTTTGAAGTTAATATCGAAGGAGTACGAAGAAACTTTATGATAAGCAGTGCTTTTATGTATACAGCAACTTTAGTAGATGATACAAAAAAACGCATGGTACTCTTTTTTATAGAACGACATGAAGCCATTCCTATAGTAGCTAAACTACATGGTTTTCCATTAATGAGGCCCCATACAATAAATGTCTTTAATGATACTATGAAATTTAATAACCTTAAACTTATGGGAATACAGGCTGAAGATTTTCTGACATCCCCAAAATTTCTTTTGGATGTACGTCTTGTTTGGAAGAACACCAATGGTACAGAAGATATTCAGCAGATTCAAATGAGTCCAGGAGATACTGTAGGACTTGCTGTATTAACTGAATGTAAATTGTTATTGTCTTCAAAATTTGAACCCATGTTCATAACTTTGGAAGATGATATGACACCTGAACTTTATCAAATCCATGACTTAATAAGACGGGAGGGGATTGTTTTACCTGAAGGGAAAAAGATTCGTTTGGGTGCTAACAAAACACCTATGCTGAATTTTCTTATTAAAGAATTTAAAGCCTCGCAATTTGGAAAAGCCCCTGTATTCCCAGAGGAAAACCAGAGCCAAATAAAAAAAGAATATTTGGAATTTCTGATTGGGTCTGACTATATGCAATATAAGAAATACTAACAACTTAACAAAGCAAGGCACCCTACGCCCAATTTAGTAGAGTACCCTGATCTTCTTTTTACATTATTCTTCAATATTCACCGTCACACTAGACTTAAATTCCACGTTGAATTTATCCTCATAGACGGTGACTTTTTCAATAAGCCTCCGGACAAGTGCCTCATCGTATTCGTCGATGGCGATAGGCTGTTCCCGCAGAAAGACGCTCATAACGGCCATGCGCTTTTTGAGTTCATCACGGTTGGCGTTTTCAACTTGTAGCTTCTGCTTTTCTTCCCGCAGGCGGTAAATCTCATCGGCGACGTCCTCGTAGTCGGCCTTGGAGTTGGCCAGCTTCACAAGCTCCGTTTGAAGCTCCTCTAACCTCTTTTCGATGTCGGCCAGGGTTGTGTCGTTTCCATGACTTAGGACAGTTTCGATGTTGTCCTGCAAAATACGTATAAAAGCATCCTTCCCGCTTAACGTATTATTTATGGCAGTAACCAGCACTTGCTCGAGGGTGCTTTCCAGCACCGTTCGGGCGTCGCAAAATAAGCCCGTATTCTCCAGCCTGCTGATACACCGCCAAACCACGGACTTCTTCCCACGATTGTTCCAGTGTACCCTGCGGAATACCTCGCCGCAGTTGCCGCAGATAATCATGTTTGAAAAACAGTGGCTGCTGCTGTAACTGTGCTTTTTGCCGTTTTTACTGAGATGGACACAACGGCGTCGTACCAGTTCCTCCTGCACCTGCATGAAAAGTTCACGCGGGATGATGGCTTCATGGCTGTTTTCCACATAGTACTGGGGGACAAGGCCGTTGTTCTTGACCCGCTTTTTTGTGAGGAAGTCAACGGTGTAGGTTTTCTGCAGCAGGGCATCCCCGATATACTTCTCGTTTCGCAAAATCTGATTTATGTTGCTGGTGTGCCACCGTTCCTTTCCGGCGCCGTTTTTGATACCGTCCGCTTCCAGACCACGGGCGATTTTCAGCATGCTGGCTCCCTCAAGGTATTCCCGGTAGATGCGTTTTACGATTTCGGCTTCCTCCGGACTATTGGGGTGGACCCATTTGTCA
>NZ_LYVF01000038.1 GCF_001655685.1 Desulfotomaculum copahuensis | reverse complement strand
ATTGCCGGTAAAAAACGATACTGTCTTCATCCTTCCTGATTAGTTTCTCCAGTTTGTAGCGCAGCATGAGGTAGTCCTCCTTGCGCAGGCTGCATTCGAAGACGCTGTACTGCACAGGAACAGCGTAGTCTTTCATCGTTTTGTAAATTTTAAGCCGGCAGCGGTCATCTCCGATGTCATAGGCAATTATATAGTTCTCCATTATAACCTTCGTTCCTTCCAGTATAGAGAAATTTTGCCCAAAATATTTGTTCCGTTGTTTTCTGACCGGCTCGCAATAAGCCAACGGCAGCAAAGCCGGAACCGCTTTGCCCGATACTATGGTCCGTTACTTCACGACGAGGGGATATAGCCGTCCAGCGGCGTACGGCCGGGGATATTTCCGGGTCGAGCAGTTCCCGGTTGCAGCGCAAAGCAGGCTGTCGCTAATTAAAGGCAAACCCGGTTTCCCGGTCATAAGGCAGGTGCAGCACATTAATCCCCGTGTCCGGGCGTACCTCCCACGCTTCTTTGTTACGCAGCAGCTTGTTCCTGCCCACCCGCACGCCGAAGGCCTGCAATATGGCGCCGGCATCGGCAGCACCCGCCGGCAGCAATTCCGCCGGCACCACAGTGAGGGAGACGTAGTTGCTGTGGCGCGCCCGGAAGGAACCCCGGCTCTGCTCCGCCGCCTCGTCGCCATACCGCTCCCGGGGCCGGCGGCCGAAAACGGCGTCTTCCCGCAGCATGCGCAGCATTTCGTCGTCGCGTAAAGAACCAGCTTTGGGATAAAGGCGGTCCACCCATACTGCCGCCCGGGAAAAGGAATACACATCACCGGTCAATTCCCAGCTCCGCCGCAGGATATCCCTCTCCACCTCCGGACCGCCATAGGGCATTTGTGCCCAAACGTCCCGCCAGTCCAGCGGAAAAAGATAAAGGCGGTAAATGTGCTCCGGCGGCAGGCGGTTGCCGGAACATTGCGCACAAGCGCATCTACTCCGCTCCGGCCGGCGGCCCCGCCGGTGCAGCCGGCCGCCGCGCTGGGCAACGGCGTCCACCGGGGCGATTTCCGAATACATTACATCGGCGCTGATATCCAGGCTGAGCTCGCAGACTTGTGTGCTGACCAGGATTATTTGACCGATGTCCGCCAGTCTCCATTCTCCGATCAGCTTCCGTTCCTCCGGGCTGCGCATGGAAACCGGCCGGAACAAGGCGCGAATCAGTTTTTCCTTGACGCTGCGGTGCCCGCGGGTGAATTCCGAATGGTAACAGATGACGTTCGCCTCAGGCCATAACCGCCGGATGGTCCGGGCCACCGTCTTGGCCCGCTCCACCTGGTTGACCACCACCATCTGGCGCAAGCGCCGGTTTTGCCCCAGCAGGGCAATGAGTTCTGCCGACACTGCGCCGCCGGAACCAATCATACTCCCGGTGGTTTTGCGGATAACAAAGGGCTCGTCTTCGCCTGCCGCCGGATTACCATCCGATCCATCTCCCTGCCGGATAAAATGATACTCCGCTCCATCCATACGGCCTTCCTGAATCAGGTATTCAGCCAGCGACCCGGGCATGGTGGCGGTCATAATCAGGTGCGGTACGGTCAACTGGCGCAGTATTTCCAGGCACTGGCCGATTTTACGGAAAGTAAACCGGTCGTAATAATGAATTTCGTCAAAAACCACCGCCGCCGTCATCAAGTGCCCAAAAGCCCGGTCGGCGTAACGGTAACAGTGCAGCAGCGAGTAAAGCAGGTGATCCACAGTGCAAACATTCACCGGTTTGCTGAAAAAGGTATTGGCAAATTTTTCTTCCGCCACCCGGTTTTCGCGCTCGTCTTCCGGTTCCGCCGCCCGCAATACGGACTCCACCTCACTGTGGTAAATGCCCGTGTCGCCCCGGGTCAGGCCGTACTTGTCGCCGAAATCCCAGTACATGGAATTGGTGGTGAACTGGGTGGGCAGGGTGAAGATCACCCGGTTGATTTTACCCTGCCGGGCCAGAGCCGCTGCGTAGTGCAGGGCGGCTGCCGTTTTGCCGGTACCGCAACCGGCCTGCAGGATGATAAAGGGATGCCAACCCCCGGCCAGACGCCGCTGCATGTCATTGGGCGACTGTCCCGCCGGGGACTGCATGAAGCGGGCAAACGCCCCGGCAACATCGCCGGCCAGGCGCAGTGGCGTACCTTCCCCCACCAGCGCCCCGGCCACCGTTTCAGCCCGGGGGGACGTCTTCTCCCATTGACCGTAACACCGGCTGGCCTCGTTGTCACAGAGGCGCACCAGGGCCAGAAGCATGGTATAAAGCGCTTTAAACGGCAGTAACTTTTCCGGCGGCAAACCGGCCACCCGGCGGCGTAACTGCTCCGCCAGACCGGCCCCCTGACTGCCGGTATACGCTGGCTTGCTCAAGGAACGCAGGGAAAGCGGGCCGGACGGGCCGCACCATTCCCGCATCAGATCAATCACCGCTTCGGCGGAATAGGCCTGCGCCCCGGCCGCCTGCATGTTTTCCCCCTGAAAGGCCGCGTCGTGAAGCATCTGGTGATGGGCCAGCACAGCCAGGAGCAAAGCCGCCGTTTCAGCGGGGAAAGCGCCGCTTTCCGGTCCGCCGTCACCCGCCCGGAGCAGGTCCCGCAGCATCAGGGCGGAAAAAACGGCATGAGAGATTCTTCCCCGGCCGGTATCAAGATAGCTCTGCCAGCGATCCAAAGCCTTGCCCAGGTCATGAGCGTAAACGGCCAGGGGGGCCAGCCGGGCAAAGGTGTCCGGATCAAAGCCCAGATCGGCCACCCGGCGCAAGAAAACCGCACCGTCCCTTGCCCACAAACGCCGGAATACGGCCAGGGCGTCAGCCAGATGGCCGGCCAGTGTCTGCCGGGGCTTGGCCCGCAATGGGGGCCGGCCGTCTGTTCCCCACTTTGGGCAGTGATCAACTTCCGGCCGGTCGAAGAGGCCGTCCCCAAACGGTTGAGCGCACATATAGCCACCTGCTTTCTCCGGCTGGCAGTGGAACCTGCCCCAAAAATAACCGGAGTCTCTTTATGGCCGCATGATCAAGCGGCACGTTAACGCAGCCATATTAGAAGTACCGGACCCGCCTCCGGCAGTTGAACACGGCACTTACCTGACATTGCGGCGCCGGCTATGAACACTGCCCCAAAGCGAAAAGTCCGGTGGTCATTAGCAGCTTCCGGCAACTACCAAAAGGGATTGTCCCCTCTCGATTTTTGCCGGTTTGGTCACGCTCCGGCCTGAAAATCAGTGAAATTTTAGTCTCAAGCCAGCACCACAAATTTATCCCCTACTGCATAGGCCGTCACGGGCCGGTCAAGCTCCACCGTTTCCGCCACGTAATAATCCCGGTACTCCACCCCTGTCCAGCCGCCCCGGCGCCCGGCGGTAAAACCCACCGGCAGGTGCACCACCGTCGCCCGGCCGCCGCGCAGGTTGCCGGCATCAACCGGGACGCAACTATGCACTATGCCCGTCTGGACGGTTCTGACCGGTTGCAGCCCGACATCGCCCACCTCCACCAAATCATCCGACTCTCCCAGAAAAAGGGGAAAGAAAGGCTGCTTCAGTGCCGCGGCCAGGCGGGCCAGCATTGCTTCCGGGCCGCCCACATAAAGTTTGTACGACGGCTGGACGATCTTCTGTTTCATCACCAGCGTACGCATCTGGTTGCGCAGGTCCCGGCGGTCCCACTTGATGATCTTGCTGTACGTCTCCACCAGCCGGCCCCCGTGCAGCACACCGATGCCGAAGCGCAGATAGCGCATCGGTTCCAGGCAATCCGCCGGGTAGCCGGCGGCGCAGGCCAGCAGTCCGTAAAGCGTGGTCACCGGCGGTACGGGATAGGTGAAATGTACGTTAACCGTATAGGGCACCCGGAAGGAACACCAGAAAGGCACTTCCAGGGTGGCGGCCAGGATTGCTTCTACCATTGTTTCACCTGGTTCCAAAAAACTCACAATACCTAACAAGCGTTAGTTTTTGTGCAGCCGGCCACCCCCATGACCAGGCATTCGCTCCTTTCGGATTTGTTTTGTCCGCCCCTGGGGACGAACATTGCGACAGGGGGGCCTCAGCCCCGGGAGTCCCACCCGGACGGGAAAACGGCGCTTGTTGGGCGCAGGACACGGCCATTTGGGAAACCACGAGAGTTTCCGTCCTGCGTTGACCGTCAAGCGAAAGCCATTGGCTTTGCCTCCCGCGATCTGTTAGATGCGGCCTACCGGTTTGTCCGACACCGGCTAAACGGGGTCACCTACTTGACAAAGCGAGCTGCTTCAAGTCGTGCCAGACGGAATAAAACGATTCCTGTTTGAAACAGGTCAGCCCGTTATACACGGGAACCTTTCCGTCCAGTTGCTTGAAGAGACGCTTTACCATTCGGGTCATCCCTTTTCCTTCCCCGGGTAAGGAATTTGCCTTCTGGCTCAGCTTTTCTCTTACAGCCAGGAGCTTTTGCCTCAACTCTTTGGTAATGCGTTCTTTGCATCCAAT
>NZ_LYVF01000037.1 GCF_001655685.1 Desulfotomaculum copahuensis | reverse complement strand
CGGTCGAGGACTTGACCAGAGCGGTCGTCAGTAATCAGACGTCGGAAGCCGGAGTAAGAAAGAAACCGCTGGCGCGGTTTCCGGAATACATCTGCCAAGACCACGGTTATTGACGGCAAAGACGAACACTTTTCGCTGTGAAGTTTTGAGGGAAGATTAACAGTTGGTAATCCGAAGCCGGAAGACGAGCCGGTTGAAGCTGCAATATTTAGCAAAACCCGTACCTTTCAGGTACGGGTTTTGCTTTAGCAACTGTCCATATTCCGGGTAATTACCTGCAGCCGGATATGATTTTATGGTATTTTTTATTGTTCTTGCAACAGCCGTCTTAAAATTTTACCGGAGCCGTTTTTAGGCAGCTCGGGGCGGAATTCTATCACTCTGGGGTACTTGTAGGCGGCCATCTTCTGACGCGCCCAGTTTATAATATCGGACTCGCTCATTTTGTTCTCATACTCCCTTTTCAGCACCACGTAAGCCTTGACGCTTTCACCCCGGTACGGGTCGGGTATGCCTACCACCGCCACCTCGGCCACCGCCGGATGCTCATATAGAAAATTTTCTACTTCCGGAGGAAAGACGCTGAATCCGGAGGCTTTAATCAGTTCTTTTTTGCGGCCCACTATATATAAATAGCCATCCTGGTCCATTCTGGCCATATCACCGGTGCACAGCCAACCGTCTTTTATGAACAACTCCGTTTCCTCAGGCCTCCGCCAGTAGCCGCGGGTGACCTGCGGCCCCTTAACCCAGAGCTCGCCCATTTCTCCCAAAAGTACCTCTCTGGACGGGTCGGCGATACTGGTTATTTTTATATCCGTATTTAGCACCGGTATGCCCACGGAGCCGGGGCGAGGTTTATCCAGAGGGTTGACTGCTACCTGGGAAATCGCCTCGCTCAACCCGTATCCTTCGACCAGGCTTGCCCCTGTCATTTGTTTGAATTTTTTCAGTACCTCTACCGGGATGGGGGCGCCCCCGGAAACGCAGGCCCTGAGGGAAGTTAAATCATACTTTTTTGTATCGGGGTAATTTACCACTGCTATATTCATGGTGGCTATGCTGATCCAGTGAGTGCACCGGAATTTTTCAATGGCTTTGACCACCGCCTCCGTATCGTACCGGGCCAGCAGTATAATGGTTCCTCCTGTATACATCGGCATGTTCATACTATGGACCAGCCCGGTAACATGAAACAGTGGAAGTACCGCCAGATGTATGCCGCGCTTTCCCCGCAGCCAGAGCGCTGAGCAAACGGTATTGAAAAGCATATTGGCATGTGTAATCATAGCTCCCTTGGGTACTCCGGTGATGCCCGACGTATATTGGAGCAAGGCCAGATCGTAGTCGTTGTCGATAACAACCTGAGGGAGCGGGGACGGGTTGTTTAACAAACCGGTTAATTCAACTGTATCCGGGAAATATTGCCTGGGGACGGTCAGAGAAGGGTGCAGCGGCAGCTTGGGACTGGATGGCAAAAAATCCTTGTAGCCGGTAATGATAACATTCCGTAGACTGGTTTTGTCCCGTATCTTCCGCAGTACCGGGTATAGCTGGTCCAACAGGACAATGGTTTCGGCACCCGAGTCGTTTAACTGGTGGGCCAGTTCGTCTTCTTTGAACATGGGGTTGGCGGTTACCGCCACGGCTCCTAATTTCCAGCAAGCAAAAATGGCGACAATAAACTGAGGACAGTTTTCCATGAAAAGGCATACCCGGTCGCCCCTGGTCACCCCCATTTGTGACAATGATGCAGCAAATGCGCCGGTCATATTTTCAAATTCGCCGTAGCTGATGCTTTTGCCGTAGAAATTAATTGCTTCCCGGCGGGGAAATTGACGGGCGTATTTTTTGACTATTTCCGGCAGGGTCGTTGCAGGAATATCAATTTTCCGGGGAAGATCCCCGGGCCAGCTTTTATACCAGATGGGCTCCATATTTTTAAACCTTCCTTCTGCAATTCGTGGTGCTGTTATATGCCGCTTATTCCGCCTGCCGTATGGCAGCCGGATTGGGTCATGTGGGAAGAAGGGCTCCTGTGAGTCCGCCGTTTTGCACTTTCTGCCGGAAAAATTAGCCGGTATGTTCGCCGGAGGATATGTCTATGTTCAATTCCTTTAATTTTTTCCACAGGGTGGTGCGGCTGATCCCCAGCACCCGGGCCATTTCACTTTTGCCTCCGCGTATGATCCTGCTGGCCTGGGTCAGTATTTGTCTTTCCATGTAGAGCATATCTCCCAGTTCTATGGTCAATTGATGATCATTATCCGGTGGCGGTATTTTCTCTTCACCAGCGGTTAATTTATTTAATAATCTGTGAAAAGTCGGGTGAGTATGAATATTTTCCTCGGACAGGGCCACATATCTCTCCACAAATCCTTCCAGTTCCCTTACATTGCCCGGCCACATATATTTTTTTAGTGATTCCGGCAGCTTATTGTTGATGTTGAGTTTTTCCGCTGCCCCGGGACCGGCCAGACGTTCCAGAAAATATATAAACAGGCCCGGTATGTCTTCCAGTCTGTCCCGCAGGGGCGGCACCTGCAAGTTTAATACATTCAGCCTGAAATATAAATCCTTCCGGAATCGTCCTTCCTGTACCGCCCTGGTCAAATTTTGATTGGTGGCGCTAATTACCCGTACATCCACCGGAATAATCCTGTGTCCGCCCACCGGCATAATCTCTTTCTCCTGCAACACCCTGAGAAGTCTGGCCTGCAGCCCGGAGCTCAATTCACCAACCTCGTCCAGGAATATGGTGCCGCCGTGGGCAAGGGGAAACAATCCCTGCCTGCCACCCTTGCGGGCGCCGGTAAAGGCCCCGTCCTCGTACCCGAATAATTCGCTTTCCAGCAGATTTTCCGGCAATGCAGCGCAGTTGACCGCCACAAAGGGGCCTTCCCTGCGGTTGCTTTCATTGTATATGCTCTGAGCAAATAATTCCTTGCCCGTTCCGCTTTCCCCGGTAATTAGCACGGCAGCCCCGGAGTGGGCGTATTTTCTGGCCTCACGTATGGTTTCCTCAATCATTGCGCTGCGCCCTACAATATCCCCGAATCTAAATTTGGCCACCAGTCCCCGGATGTGTAGTTGCTGCCATTCCAATAAAATCCCTCCCCGGAAGGCATATCGTTTTGGGAAAAGACATCGCGCATGATCAAATTATAATTTTTCATTTAAGAAAACACAAATCCATCCGGCCGGCTATTTGTAACCATTAAGCCACGCGGGCGGCCGGATGGAGATGTGGATAGCAGAAAAGACAGCCCCGTAAAAAAGGCTGTCGCAAATATAGTTTTTTAACGCATCCGTTGTCGCCGGCCTGACTCATTAGCGTCAGCTTTTTTGAGTCAGGTACACGGTAAAGCCAAAGTCTCTTTTCGTCCACAACATACAGGTACGATATCATCCGGCCCGCTGCGTATTTTTTTGACATGGCCTTGTCGGTTGTTACTTTGTTTAAACTGTATACAGCCCCATGTCAAACCCGTCTTCTTTTTTGTAGCGGCTGTAAATGTAATGGCGGTAACTCACGTACTGGTTGTAGTCGCAGGTCAACCCCGCCTCCTTCATTGCTTCCTCAAAGTCCTCCATGGTAGGGGGGCATCCCTTGACCGGAAGGACTTTTTTAATGTGCGGATTGTCTTTGTTCAGGGAGCAGGCGCACTTGCCGAAGAGCATCGTGTAATCAAAGCCCAGGGAGGCCACCTGCCTTTTGCCCGACACCAGTTCCATGTTGGGGAACGGCCGGCCTTTATAGGCGGACATGAACATAATCAGCATGGGGTTGTACATCATGGAGCAACCGGTGCAAAGGGAACTGTCGTATTTCCTGATGGCCAGTCCGCTGATGCCCCTTTTATGGAATCCGGCGGGCCCGGTGTTGGCTTCGTCCCACTGGAAGTCGGACTCAATATAAGCGCTGTGTTTAGATATTTCTTCTCCCCGCACCTCAATATCTTTTAGATTGGTGCTTTGGTTGTGGCGCCCGGCAAAATATTTCAAGTGCTCAACTTCCCCGGCGTCGTAACCCATCAGACCGGCCCCCACTACATCGCAGGCCAGGAAATCCCGGGAGGCGACCAGCACATTTTTCCGGTAGGCATTGCCGGTGGGGCCGGGGCCTTTGGCCAGGGTATACACCCCGTCGATAATGGTCAGTGCCACCGGTAATTTTTCGATAATGTGTGGGAACATGTGATCAAGATCAACGTCCTTGCCGTGGCAGTACATTTTGGACTTTCGATTCAGGCAGCCCTTGAGGTTTTTTATACCCAGGGAAACCTGGCATTGGTTGTGGGTTTTCAGCACCGGCAAGTTAATAATCTTATCGGCCTCCAGTGCCCTTTTGGCCAGGGAGAGCTTGAAATCCCCGAAGTCCACCGTTTCAAATTTTTCCTCGTTAAAATCAACCAGTGCCACTCCGTATTTTTCCCGCAGTTTGTCATAACCCAGGGTTTTATACATGGCCTGACCGATGGTTTTGGGAATCATCAGGGGGGCCTCGCCGATGGTAAGGTGTCTGAATCCCTCTTCGTTTAGTATCCGTACCAGGGCTGACATTACCGCGGCGGTAGTCACCACGCCGTACGGTGGAAAGGGAAGATTGAAGTCCCAGGTAACCAGATTGGGCTTAATCAGTATTTTGTCGCTTTTATCAAGCCCCGCCAGGCCGTCGCACAGTTGCAGGGCCTGCCGGACGGACTGGTAGGGATTGCTGAATACCACCAAAGAAACTAATGGTTTGCTCATATTTCTGATTCTCCTAAAAAATATATATGTTCTTTTTCCCCGGGGAAAACGCTGCAGCCGGAGTACTTGATCATTTCCTTTTCTGCCTGGGTGTCATTCCGGCTATGGCCCTGACGATGTCCTTCTTGGATTCCAGGTCGTACTGGGAGGTGATGGCGATCTGCTCCATGATGGGGGAACCGCCTCCGTGGTACGATCCGTATAACATTGAGCCGGAAGAGCCGGAAAGGTTGAAGTCGATAAAGGTTAGCCAGAACTTGATTTGTTCCTCAGTAGGAATTTTCGGGTTCCGGGTGAGGTATTTCTCCAGCAGGGCTTTGGTTTCGGGGTTGGTCAGATCTTTTTCGTACGGGAAGGTGGCGGGTAGACCACCAGCGATGTTGCATAGTATTTCTTGCTCGTGGTACACTGCCTCACCCGTTAGGCACCTTCCTACATTACAATAGATGGAATTTGGGATGCAGCTGCCCGGGCCATACGGCACAAAGCCCAGACCGGGTACATAGACTTCGGGCTTGCCCAGGTCGGATGCCGTATAGCCGGCTGCATATCCGAGTTCACCGGTCATGATCAGCTCGGACAACATCTCGCGTACGTGCGGAGCCTTTTCAATACCGTTTATTTCAGCAGCCAGGCCGGCCAGGCCGATAACAAAGTCTAACAAGGCGGGCTTGCAGCCGGAGTAGGAATGACGGTGAAACAGGGCAAAAAGCAGGGCTGCTATACCGCCATGCTGCGTTTCTCCACACAGGAACACCCGGTCCCAGGGAACAAAGCAATCGTCAAAAATGACATAAGAATCTGTGTACCCAAAATCAGCCGGTTTTTGATAATGTTCGCGCTTTCTGAAATTGTGGAAATGGACAACCTGCTTTATGCCTTCATAGTCTGAAGGAACGGCAAAGCACAGGGCGTAGGCTTCTTCGCCCTTCTGAAGGGCGCGGTTCGGCACTACCAGGATCTCGTCGGAAATCGAGGCTTCAGAGATGTGTACTTTGGACCCGCGGACAATGATACCGTCGTGCTTTTTATAATGGACCCATAAATT
>NZ_LYVF01000036.1 GCF_001655685.1 Desulfotomaculum copahuensis | reverse complement strand
GCAGCTTACCCGCTTTTTACTGATAATATTAAAGAGGGCAGTTCTATCCGGCAGCAATCAATGAAAATGGAAGATCAGGCCAATTCTATTTCCATGGCTGCCGGTAACCTGTCCGCCACAGCGGAAGAACTGTCCGCCACCACGGAAACCCTCACCGGCAACGCCCGGGGCATCCGGGATGACCACCGGCGGCAAACGTGGCAGGTTGAAACCGGACGGCAGCGGAGTGCGGACCGGCGTGAAGCCGACGGTTGTTAAAAAGCGCCCCCGTCCGGGTGCAACGTCCCGCAGTCGGCAATAGCTCTTTTTGCCGGTTCATGGGAATTTGAACCGCTTCCGGCCGGATTTGGGACCAACCGGCAACTTTGCTTCATTTTATGATTGGCTTTGCTGTTTGACCGGTGATGCAAAAGATGTCAAAATATCACGCAGAAAGGATGATATTTTGAAACGAAAAACAGTCCTGATTTTAATCATTGCCTGCCTGTTTTTCAACGCCCACCGCACATGGGCCAGCACCGCCAATCTGTCTGTTTTTAGCGGCCGGCCGGCGCCGGAAATTAATGCGACCGTAAGCAGGGAACTTGTCCGCCTGGCTGATTTGTCCGGAAAGCTGGCGCAGGAGGACGCGCAAATAAAGGCCCTTCAAAAAAAACAGGCCGGACTGCAGAAGGAATTGCAGGTCAAGCAGAACACGCTGGGCAGGCAATTGGCCCTGTCCTATGTCAACCAGCCGCAGATGACGGCGCTGGACGTTATTTTCAACGCGCGCAGCTTCTTCGATTTGTTAAACCGGCTTGATTTACTGCATTTCGTCATCGGTAAAACCGCTGACGGGATAAAGACCAACCGGTCCGTCTGCGAGCGATTATTGGATGAACAGAAGTCCCTGGCGGCGGCGCAACAGGAACTGCAGCAAACGGCGAACCAGATGCAGCAGGAAATGGGCCTGCTGGAGGCCGCCGGCGTCATCCCCAAAGGCCCGCCGCAGGCACTGCCGGATAAAATAAAGTACCGGGACATCAGCCCGTATTACGGCAAACTGGCTGATTGGCTGAAACAAAAGAACAGCCTGGAGGCCGGACCGGAATACCTGGCCATTGTAAATGCCGCCGGGAAACGGTGGGGTGTGGATCCGCTGCTCCTGATCGCCATCACCGGTCAGGAGCAGGGCTTCGTGCCCGCCGGGAACGGGGATGCAGCCAAAATCATCAACAATCCCTGGAATGTGTTCCACAGCTGGCAGGAATTTCAGTGCGGGTACGGCATAGCGGCATTGTGGGCGGCGAACACGGTCGGCCGTCTGGCCCGGGGGTGCCCGGCCGGTGATGATTTAATCCACTGGATCAACGGCTTTGGGACCGGCGGCAAACGGGACAACCCGGGGTACGGCTATGCCGACGATCCCGGCTGGTGGACCGGGGTGGACAGGTATTACGTTGAATTGAAGCAAGTTTGCGGTATGCGCTAGGGTTAGTATTGACGTTTGCGAAAAGTAAAGCAGGTTGGCCGGATGAATTTGCGGCCGCCTGCTTTTACTTTGTTATACGACGGTTTGGATGTAGATCCGGTCAGGCCGGTGGCGGCCGGTGAACGCCGGCGTCTGAATCCGGCGCTGCAGAACGGCCTGCCCGGGCCGCCGCGCGCTGTTCCCAGGCGAACACCGCCGCGATGCTGACCAGGCCGGCGGCGGCGCCGGCCGCCAGCGCCGCCGGCGCGCCCCAGATGTGGGCGAGAAACCCGCTGAGCAGGCTGCCCGGCAGGTTGACTCCCAGGAAAACCAGCGAATAGACGCTCATCACCCGTCCCCGGAGGTTGTCCGTGGTTTCCACCTGAAGCCGGGTGTTGGCCGAAGTGATAAAAGTCACCGACATCCAGCCGGTCAGCCCGAGTGCCAGGAAGGCCAGGCGATAGTTGTCCGTCGCCGCCAGAAGAATCTGAAACAGGCAAAGACCGGTCCCGCCTCCATACAGAAAGAGCCGCCTGGGACCGAGGTGGCTGAGCATGGCCATGATGATTGCCCCGGCCAGTGCGCCGATGCCCATGGCCGACATCAAAAAGCCGTATCCCTCGGCGCCCTGGCCGAGATTGGCTTTGGCCAGCACCGGTACCAGTACGGTGAAATTGATGGCAAAAGTGCTGACGAGGCCCATCAACATGATCGTGCTCAGCATCGGCGGGGAGTGACGGATGTAGTGCAGGCCCTCGGCTATACGCGGCCAGGGCCGTATCTTGCCCTGTTTTTCCGCTGCTTTTGCCGGCACCCGGATCAGCAGCAGGCCGAACAGGACTGTTATGAAGCTGGCGGCGTTGAGAAAAAAACTGGAGGCCATGCCCCAGCGGCCGATGGCCAGGCCGGCCAGGGCGGGTCCCACCATCCGGGCGCCCTGGACGGCGGCGGAATTGAGGACAATGGCGTTCATGATATTTTTCTTTTCCACCAGTCCGGGGACAAAAGACTGCCTGGTTGGATTGTCAAAAGCATTGGCGGTGCCGAGCAAGCCGGCCAGGAGCAGGATATGCCAGTAGCGGACGGTGCCGGTCAGGATCAGTATGCCCAGTATTGCGGCCAGCAGCATCATGCTGCACTGGGTGGCGTAGAGCACCTTCTTTTTCGGCAGGCGATCGGCGATTTCGCCGGCCGGGAGTGAGAAAAGGAACAGGGGCAGGAACTGGATGGATGTTACCAGCCCCAGTAAAAAGGCTGAATTGGTCAGGTGCAGCACCAGCCAGCCCTGGGCGGTGGACTGCATCCAGGTGCCCATCAGGGAGACCGCCTGGCCCAGCCAAAAAAGGCGGAAGTTGCGTTCTCCCAGCGAATCAATGGCGTGGGGCAACCTGAGTACTGTCGTCCGGTTGCTCATCTGATCTTTTTTCCTTCTTTCAACTGGGCCGGCGGCAGGCTGCTTTTCGGCGGCCTCCGGTGACAGTGCCCCGGTGCCGGCGGCTACGATGCTGTGATAATAATTTTATCATGGAATTGGTTGATTGTAAAAACATTTTCCATCTTCAATCAGCCGGTTTTACAGCACGCCACCCGCGGGTTGCCGGCCGTTTCCGGTTTCGCCGCCAATAGTGCCGGGTCCGGTGATAAGAATGCGTGATCAGTGCTGCTTGCAATAAAGCGGCATGCTGTATCCGGGACCGGTGAGACGGCGGGACCGTTTCTTTTTAAAGCGTTTACTGCCGGTGGGAGCGGCCGGGACACGGGGTTCTATGGCTCTTCCCCCAAAGGGGTGGTGTAAGAGATTTCGCTCCAGGGTGCGTTAAGGGTTTTGACGAAAGTTTTCATGAAAGACGATTTATTTTTTCTTGCTTTTGCCGCATAATAGGCGGTAAAAAACTTTTCTATCGGGTTGGCGGTTGTCGAACTGATTTTCCCGGAGGCAAGAAGGGGATACCGGTCTTGCAAACGCAAAAGGTTATGACGGGGGACAAGCCATGTTCTGATTTTGACCGTACTGTCCGGGGCCAGCATTTGATTGACTTTGGTCAAAGTTTTTTCCGTTTGCTTATACAGCTCATTGATTGGGTTGGCCTGATCAGCAAAGGGCAGATCCACCTTTACCGAGAGTGTCCAGGTATTTTCCCCGCGGTAAATCAGAGAAAACAATTTGTCAAGTTTGATTATGCGCTGATTGACCACACGTTGATTGGTTACGCGATGGCCGGTGAAAACGGGGGCAATGGCAATCAATAGCAAAAGGAAGAGGAAACTGCCGTCAAGAGCGGTATAATGGACCCATAAA
>NZ_LYVF01000035.1 GCF_001655685.1 Desulfotomaculum copahuensis | reverse complement strand
TTTCCTTTTAAATGTGATTGATGAAATCCTGTTGCCTGGATAGAATGTTTAGCCTGTGACGAAGGCTTAGTTTTTTCAGCAATAGTATCATCAAAAATCACAAATATCGGCTTTTTGCAAGTTTGTGATAATTCAAGTATAATGCGAATAACTTCCCGCCTTATAGCTCTCCATGCATACTCTATATTCCAAACACCTTGACTTAAGAATTTGCCAAAGGTAGTTCTATGGCAATTAGCAAAGCTTAAATTAACTATATCAGTAACAGTACCACTATAACCCTTTTGAGTGGCAGCAATTATAAATTCTACAATATGGCGAATAACAGGTTTAGTAAAATATAATGCAAAATTTAATTTCATTAAGTACTGGATTATTGATGAATTTTCTGTTATTCTTTTATTATGAGACATTTGCTCCACTCCTACGGTTAATATTGTTATAGTGCAACAACATATTAATACCATAGAAGTGAGCATTTGTCTCTATTTTTTATTAAATTTTTTCATGTAAGTTTATTATGGTAATTTATGTAAGCTAATTTTCTCATCTATAG
>NZ_LYVF01000034.1 GCF_001655685.1 Desulfotomaculum copahuensis | reverse complement strand
TTAGCGCAGTCTCGCCCAATGCACACGCCACCTCGGCCTAATCAGATACCGGCGGAACGCTTGAGTACCTGAACACGGGTCTGTTCCTCGGCCTCAGGCCCTTTTCTGACCGCCTCGCGACGCATCAGATAACCTAACTCTGGTCCGGATCGTTCGAGGGCTCGACTCTCCGGCGAGCATCCAGAGTTTCCTCGAATCTTGGCCTCGTTCCGGTGTAAGGCCCGAAACGGGAGGACAACACCTCCACTTAACGAATTAGGGCTGCGAATCGCCCGCTA
>NZ_LYVF01000033.1 GCF_001655685.1 Desulfotomaculum copahuensis | reverse complement strand
GATAAAGGTTGAAATTAAAAGTACAAATTGCAATAAGAATAAAATGGCATAGCAAACAAGCCATCTTTTGATGACTTTTTAAAAATTAAATATCGAAGTAAGTGTTAAGGCTAAATAGCTGGCTTTATTTTATAGCCTTGAAGTTGAGCTAATAGTATAGCTTGCTCAACCGTAATCTCGCGTTTTGCGGGAAAAGCATCAGATTTTTTATATAATTCAGCATTATATGGTTCTTTCTTCTTCAACATGTTGTATAATGCTGTAAGAAGCATTCTTGCAATAGCAATGATTGCTTTCTTGTGGCCGCGACGCTTTTTGATGCGCAAATAGCGGTTACGAATTTCAGGGTGTTTTTCGCTTTTAACTACAGAGTTAGCACACTGCACAAGAAGCGGCTTAATGTAACATCCTGCTTTGGAAACCCGGACAGATTTTTTCTTGCCTGCACTCTCATTGTTAGTTGGAGTGAGTCCAGCCCATGAGCATAAGTGTTTCGCTGAAGGGAAAGCCTCCATATTTACACCGATTTCAGATACTACGGTAATAGCCGAGAAAATATTTTTAAACGATGGAGCGGTTAGAATTATATCTAGTTCTTGTTGATAAGGCGCAGCGAGCGCAAGAATTAGTTTTTCTAATTCTGCTTTCCGGGATTCCAAATCTTCAAAATGCCCTTTGATGATCTTTAATTTTCCAGCTTGTTCAGGCGTAATATAACCATCAACAGCGAGTTCCAGCTCAGGAAGTTTTTTTAGCATAGAACCATGAATTAAAGATCCAATATCAAAGGAAGTATCAAGAGGATTTTCTAGAAGCTTATCAATTATCTTTTGAGAACTTTTGCCGAAAGTGTCTGAAACAATGTTTCCTAACTGTATGTTAGAAACCGTGAGACAATTTTGGAGTCTGTTCTTTTCGCTAGACATAAAGCAAATAAGCTTAAAGCGATAACGCATTAAGTCACGAAGTTGTCTAATATCAGCAGGAGGCATAAAGCTAGCGGCAACAAGATCATGCTTAAACAGGTCAGCAATCCATTTTGCATCTTTCTTGTCAGTTTTTTTACCACGAATAGCCTTAACATATTTAGGATGTGCAAGTATGATGTTGCAGGAGCTTTCTAATATATTAAACACAGGAATCCAGTATTTCCCGGTAGATTCCATGCAAACATCCTTGCAGTTATTGTCCAAAAGCCATTGTAACAGCTCTCTTAAACCCTTCGTGTAGGTAGAAAAGCGATGGCTTTTATATGTGGTAATTCCATTAGAATTAGTGGAAGCAATACATGCAACCACAAAGGTTTTGTGTACATCAATTCCACAACAGATTTTATACACGATTTTTAAAGCCATAGGGAACTCCTTTCTAAACCGATAGGTTCTAAAAATTAAAGGGATAGACAGCATTGACTGATTGTCTAGCATTAAACGAGAATGTTTAAACAAAGATAAGGTTACGTGCTCAGTGGCACACTTATTTGTGCTTGGAAAGACAATCTACACATATAAAAATGCGGTCACTACGTAAGTGTAGCAAACCACTCACCTCCCCGTGATTTGTAGTTTACTGGTATCCCTATGACATAATTATAGAACAAAATTAGCTCGAAGTGGCACATTTCATTACGTTTTGTGCCTTGAGCGAAGCGAAAGGAATGATTATAAA
>NZ_LYVF01000032.1 GCF_001655685.1 Desulfotomaculum copahuensis | reverse complement strand
TAGGTAGGCTAACATCTGGGCAATGTCGTGGCTGATACCGGATGGGTGTCCAAGTTTCAATTCCTCATAGGTAGGCTAACATCCCCGCCCGAGGCGCCGATCAGGCTTGCTTTCAGGCGTTTCAATTCCTCATAGGTAGGCTAACATCAGCGCCGTTCCCGCTGTTTCACCTATACCAGTGTTTAGTTTCAATTCCTCATAGGTAGGCTAACATCA
>NZ_LYVF01000031.1 GCF_001655685.1 Desulfotomaculum copahuensis | reverse complement strand
GGTTCCATGCTGCCGGATATAATTGACAAGCCTCTGGGCCTGCTGGCTCCGGAACTTGGCCTGGGGACCGGCCGCGGCATTGCTCACACCCTGCTTTTTGCCCTGCTCCTGCTGGCGCTGGGGTTGTGGTTTTACCGTGCCGGCCGGCCCGGGCTTTTGTATCTGGTCCTGGCTTCCGCCGGGCATTTGGCTCTCGACCGCATGTGGCAGATGCCGCGTATTTTGTTCTGGCCGCTTTACGGGTTTTCCTTTCCCGTGGTGGGCAGGCATGGTTTCCTGGCCCGGTTGACCACCTGCTTTTATGCTTTTGTCCGGCGCATTGAAGGGTTGCCGGCCGGTCATGATAATAGCGCGATTGTTCCTAAGAGCGGCAGTTCCGTAACTGTTATGGTCATGAAAACATGGAAAGGAAAACGCCAATTGGCCAAACTGGAAGATTACGAACCGGTTATCGGCAAGGAGCGGGTGGCTGCCATCCGTGAATTGGCTGTGCCCCTGCAGGGGGTTGTAATCCAGCATATCAATTCCACAGCGGTGGGCGGCGGAGTGGCCGAGATATTAAAAAGGCTGGTGCCCCTGATGGAGGACGTGGGACTTGTTCCCCGCTGGGACGTGCTGCGGGGTACCGACGAGTTTTTTTCCATAACCAAGCTTTTTCATAACGCTTTTCACGGCCAGCCCGTGGAAATAAACGAGTGTATGTTTGATACCTACCGGGAGGTGTCCAGGCAAAATTTCGACCTGGTGGACACCACTGCCGGGTTCGTGGTCCTGCATGACCAGCAGCCCCTGGGCCTGGCCGGGCTCCGCCCGGGTCATCCGGGGGATTGGCTCTGGTACTGCCATATCGATCCCGTGGACGTGGATCTCCGGTTGTGGGATTTTCTCCGCGGTTATGCCGCCCGGTGCGACGGGGCGGTTTATCATCTTCCCGAGTACGTGAAGGAACTGGGCAACCGGGTTTACGTGATGCCGCCGTCCATAGATCCATTGAGTGAGAAAAACAGGGACGTGGATGAAGAGGAACGCCGTACCGTCCTGGCCCGCCTGGGGGTGCCCGGGGATCTGCCCCTGGTGGTGCAAGTTTCCCGCTTCGACCGGTTGAAGGACCCGGTGGGCGTGATCAGATCTTTCCGGATGGTGCGGGATCAAGTACCCTGCCGCCTGGTCCTGGCGGGCGGCGGCGCCGGAGACGATCCCCAGGGCCTCCAGGTTCTGGAGGAAGTGCGCCGGGAGGCGGCCGGAGACCCGGATATTATGGTTTTGGAACTTGCTCCCGACGCCGACCTGGAAATTAATGTACTGCAGCGTTCCGCCGCTGTAATAGTGCAGAAGTCGGTGCGCGAGGGGTTTGGCCTAACTGTTACCGAGGCCATGTGGAAAAGCCGCCCGGTGGTAGCCACCCCGGTGGGAGGCATCCGCATCCAGGTATTGCACGAAGAAACCGGCCTGGCGGCCGCCGGTGACCAGTCCGTGGCGGAAGCCGTGGTCAGGATATTAAAGAACCCCGGACTCGCCGCGGCCATGGGCCGGGCCGGCCATGAACTGGTGCGGCGGAACTTCATCATCCCGGTATATCTGGAACGCTGGCTCGGGATGCTGGCTGCGGAAAGGAGCCTCATTTGCACCTAGCTCTCAATGCCGCCATCGCGGCGCCATCAGATGCATAGAGGGCCGGCCTGCGGATCTCCCGGCGCCAGCAGCGCAGCCGGGAAACTTTGCCATACTTCCGCCAGCGGCAGCACCCTGCCGCCCGGGGCGGCCCCAGCGGCCACGGTTTCCCCGGTCAGAACATTCCGCCACAGGCCGGGGGTGCCCTCCGGCAGCAGGAGGGTGCTGTCGCCCCATGTTTCCTTTCCCAGAGGGAGAATTCGAGGGGGCAGTTCGCCCGGCGGGCCGCCTTGCGCGGCCGGGCCGCGGCAACCGGCCCGGAACAGCGCCAGCAGCCGGGGCACCGCCACCAGAACCCAATTCCCATCGCTGCGTCTGGCAAATGCACAGACGTGCCCGGTTCCGGGCCCGGATGCCTCCAGCGGGATGTACTCGCCACCGGCGAACAGTTCAGGGTGGTTCCGGCGAAACTGCAGCGCCCTGTAAGTCAGGAATAACTTGACCCGCCCGTCCCGCCAGGAGTCCAGCAATTCCCGGACCGGGATTGTCCTTCCGCCGGATTCCTGTTCCCGGAGTTGAGCCAGCATCGCCATCCGGACATTAAAATCCACCGGCCGCCGGTTGTCCGGGTCCACCAGACTGAAGTCCCACAGTTCGGTGCCCTGATAAAAATCCGGCACTCCGGGGGAGGTGATCTTCACCAGAATCTGAGACAACGAACCCAGGGCGCCGTAATGGGCAATGCACGCTTGAAAACGGATGAAGTCCGGCCAAAACAAATTATTTTCCCCGGGTTCCAGAATGGACATGGTGAACTGCACCAGCGCCTTCTCGTAATCCCCGTCCGGCTGCAGCCAGTTGGTGTGCGTTCCGGCTTCCCGGGCCGCCTTCACCAGGTATCCCGCCAACCGCTTTTTAAAGCCGGGCACTTCATCTTCCCGGAGGGGCCAGGCGCCCAGCAGGGTTTGGTAAATAAACTGCTCCATGTTCCCGTCCGGCACCGGCCGGCCGTTCCAGACCGGCTTGTGCCCGTCGTTCCAGCGGCGCCATTGCTCCAGACGACCGGTCCACAGGGCGGGGATTTCCGACAGCACGTTGATGCGCATCCGCACGTCCTCGCTGCGCTTGGTGTCGTGGGTGGAAGTGGCATTTAATGAATAGGCCCGGCTTTGCAGCCTGGCCCGGTTACGGCGGTGAAATTCCGGCAGCGGCGCCGGCGGGGCGCCGGGCGCTCCGCCCACTTCGTTCATAGAAACCAGGCGGTTGTAGACATACATCGCAGCGTCCTCCACTCCCTTGGCCATGACGGGGCCGGTGAACTGCTGCCAGCGCATCACGAAGTGCAGCCAGGCCAGCCGCCATTCCGCGGGCAGGTTGTCCGTGTATTTTTGCAGCAGCACCCGCTGCAAAAAGGCGCAGGCCCGGCCGGCGCCGGGGTTCCGCCGGGCGGCTGATGCAACGGCCTCTGCAATATACTGACGCTCCCGGTCCGTCACTGTAAATTCACGGATATATGTGCGGTAGACCGGAAAACAGGCCATTACCTCCACCACGGCTTCTGCCAACTCGTCCAGGGTGAGATCGCGCGCGTGCCGGTCCTGTTCCGCCAGGCGGCCCAGTTGCCCGGCCAGGGTGCGCATTTCACCGCTGAACAATTCCGCCATGGCCCGCTTTTTCATTTTATAAACAATTTCCTCAAAGCTGTCTTCGGGGCCGCCGTTACAGCGGTATATCTCTTCCAGCCGGTCCAGCCCTTCACTGTGTATGAACAGCCCGTTAACCAGGTTGAGGAAATCATAACCGCTGGTACCGTGTACCGGCCAGTTGGCGGGAAGTTCCTCCACGGGGCCGAGTATTTTTTCGACCACCACATAAAAACCGGCGCCTTCCCTTTTACCGGTCAACTGCTCCTGAAGCCGGATCAGGTATGCCTCCGGATCGTACAGGCCGTCGATATGGTCGATCCGCAACCCGGTTACCTGACCGGCCCGGGCCAGGCGTAAAACCAGGCTATGGGTAGCTTTAAAAACATTTTCATCCTCAACGTGAACAGCAACTAGCTCACTGACGCCGAAGAACCGGCGGTAATTGATCTCGCGGTTCGCCACCGGCCAGAAGACGGGACGGTAATGCTGCCCGGCCAGCAGTCCGTCCAGGCGGTCGAAGCTTGCCGGTTGTCCTCTGGTTCCGTTTATTGCCCGCAGCGCTTCATCGATGAAGACCCTTGCTTCGGAACAGTTTTGGTACAGGTGCCACAGCCGGCCCGTAATTTCACGGAATGCCGTCATGAAACCGGTACCGGCGTGGGACGGCAGCTTGTCCAGTTCTCCTGCAAGGTCCTCCAGTTGACGGGGCATGGGGCCGGGGCACGGATTTTCGCTGCACCCGGACGCGCCGGAAGACAGGATTTGCCGGTACGAACCGGGTTTAACAGGCAGTCGCCGGTCATGGTAGAACAGCCAAAAACCATCCTCCTGCAGCGCCAGGACAAATTCACCGTTTTCCAGCGCGGTACCGTAAGGAGAACCAAGGATCGGGAGCAGGACCTTGCCGGTCATCCCGGGCCGGTCCGGTGTCCAGTTAATGTCAAAGTAAGGGGCGTAGGGGGAAGCGGGACCGTACCGGAGTACATCCACCCACCACGGATTTTCCGCCCGGGCGGCCATGTGGTTGGGCACGATATCCAGCAGCAGTCCCATATCATGTTGCCGCAGGGCTTCCGTCAACCCGGCGAGAGCTCTTTCCCCGCCCAGCTCACGGTTCAACCGGGTGGGGTCCGTCACATCGTACCCGTGACCGCTCCCCCGCCCGGCCTGAAGCAGGGGGGAAGCATAAAGGTCGGTCACGCCCAGCGCGTGCAGGTACGGCACCAGCGCCCGTGCTTCGTTCAGGCCGGACTCCCGGTTAAACTGGAGCCGGTAGGTGGCTGCCGGTATCCGTAAAGTCATCGTGCTAAACCCCCCTTTCCATCTGCAATTTATCTCCCAATCGCTCGAAGTGATTCACCCACGTCCTGCCGCTTTCCTCTCCCCGGTTCGCTTTGTCCCGGTATCCGGGGTAAATATCCAGCAACAACCGGTGGTAAATGTTTTGTACTTTCCACAGATCCACGTAAAACGGCATTGAGCGGGCCAGGCCGGACATTGTCTCCAGTAGTTCCAGCCGGGATATGTCGCCGTGGGGTGGACCCATTTG
>NZ_LYVF01000030.1 GCF_001655685.1 Desulfotomaculum copahuensis | reverse complement strand
CCCAGCGGGTGCAGGCGCAGAACAGGCGCATTTCGGTGGCCAGGGGGTCTTCCATCCCTTTCGGCCACTTCTCATTGCGCAGGGCCGGAAAACTTTCCGGAAACCACTCGCCACAGACGGTGTATTTAATGCCGCCGGCCGGGTTAATCCGTTTCTTTTTCGGCTTCTTCATCCGCTCCCACTCCCGCGATCAACTCCCGAAATCCCTGCCTGACTTTTTTGCCACCCCTGGCTCCATACAGCCGGGCCGAAAAGGATGTCACTATGGACAGCAGATCCCGCACCAGTTCCGCCTGGGCGTCCGCCGGTTCTTTTTCGGCAATGGCGGTTATCTCTACGCCGCAGTATTTCAGGTGCCGTTCAATGTACGCATACCCAAAGCGGGCCAGCCGGTCCGGGTATTCGATGAGCAGTTTTTTGTACTCGCCCTGTTCGGCCAACTTGAGTACGTTGGCCAGTCCCCGGCGTTTCTGGTTCAAACCGGAAGCAACATCGGTGAGTTCCGCCTTGACGGTAAAACCTTTTTCCCGGGCATACTGGCGCAGCTGTTCCATTTGCCGGTCCAGATTACCCGCGTCGGCCTGCTTTTTGGTCGATACCCGGGCATATAACACGACCGCTTCCGGTTCACTGGATAACTGGCCGGAGGATAAAAGCCGGTTCAGTTCGTCCATGGAATAGCGGCGCTGGCCGCCGGGCAAACGGACGGGTTTGATTAAACCGCGCTTTTCCCAATTGCGCAGGCTGTTCGGGTGAACGCCCAACTTTTTCGCTGCCTTGCTGATGGTTAATAGTTCCATAACTTTATGGTAAATGTTTTGTTATGTTTTGTCAATACTTATCGACCTGTCAGTAGCTGCTTCTTACCTCC
>NZ_LYVF01000029.1 GCF_001655685.1 Desulfotomaculum copahuensis | reverse complement strand
CTTGACGGTGAAAGGAAGCCGGCTCAGATCCGCCAGGGTGCGGATGGAAGAGGGCTTGACGCCCATGGCGGTAAACTTTTGCCGGTAAAAAGGCACGTTGCGGTAAACTCGCTCGATAGTCAGCTGCAGCCTTTCCAGCTGCAGCGCCTGCAGTTGCCCCACGGGCATGGTTTCGTGCTCGCGGTCCCAGTACACTTGATGACCCCTCCCCGCTCAAATTACACAAAAAGAAGACATAAAGATAAATTTCAACAATAATGATGCCGTTCCTGCCGGAAGATTAAGCCGGGTACAAATTTAACCCAATAAAATTTTAACTCAGGCCAGCCTGACCGCTAAACCGCATTCCTCCCGCAAATCCAGATAAGACCTGCCGGTCAGATCCCGCCCCCGGAAGTCGAAGGCGATTTCCGGCACTACAACCAGCGCCGGCCGTGCGCAGCGGTCATTGTCCAGACAGGTACGCACGGCCGCCGCCATATCTTCCACCACCAGCAATCCGGCCGCTTTGATCGAACCACCGAAAAACCTGTTTTTTACCGGCAGTACCCGTACCCCGCCCGCACCCCCGGGGAACAAACGGGCCAAAGCCAGCCTGACCGCCGGATGGCCCAGTTCCGAAGTGAGCAACAGTGCCGGCCGGTCTTCACGGCCCGTTGCCACAGCGTATCTGATCCGGCGGGAGAAGTCTTCCAGGTCGATATCGTAATCCATCACCAGACCGGAAGTATCACCTGCTTTTTTATGCAGTTTCACCGTTACCGGCTTTCCCTCCCGCTCCAGGTCAACCACCGGACCGGCCGCCGCCAATATCCGTTTGAACGCATCCACCCGCCCGGCAACCGGCAGGCATTCCACAGCGCAGATTACATCCCCGGCTTTTATACCCGCCTCCGCCGCCGGCGTGCCGGCCATGACACCGGTCACCACCGCCTGCAAGTCGCTGATCAGCGGCGGTTCTACGGTTAGCGGCGTACGCACCTGAGAGCGCAGGCGATCCACAAACCGGTGCAGTTCAATCCATAAGGAGGAAGGAAACCGCAGCTCCCGCGGAGCCAGGCGCGTATAACCGGGCAGGAAAACGCGTATGGTGGATGCGCCGTAGCGGTCCAGCCGGCGCAATGTATCCGCCAGGTCGGCCCAACCGAGGACATGGGGCATGGCCACCACACTGCCGTGACAGACGATACCGTACTTTTGCAACAAGGCCGGCGCGGCGGCGGCCACGGCGGCGTGACGGTCCTGCATCAACTGGCGGCGCCGTTGTGGATCGGCGCTGTTCAAGGAAAGATAGATCACCACCCGTCCCAGAGCGGCCAAAAAACCGGCCGCCTCCGCCGTCAGCAAACTGCCGTTGGTGGTGATCTGTATGGTTGTCCGCGGCAATGTCCGCCGGATCAACATGAGGATCTCCCGGAAGGCCGGGTGGGTGAACGGTTCCCCTTCCATCACCCGGGTGACTGATTCACCGATCACCACCGGTTTTTCCGGATCCATCAGTGCCAGCGCCCGGGACACCTGTTCCGCACCAAGCGGATTAAGGCGGTAAGTTTCAACCCCGGGCGGATTCTGATGATGGCTGCAAAACAAACAGCGCACATTGCAGGTGGAAGTCAAAGCAAGGATATTCCCCCGGTTGGCGGCGGGCAACACCTGTTCCTCGACTATTTTCGACTGGCTGACGGGATTAAATTCACTCACAGGCTGACCTCTTGAACGGCAAGTTATCTACAAACTTATCCACATTATCCACAGG
>NZ_LYVF01000028.1 GCF_001655685.1 Desulfotomaculum copahuensis | reverse complement strand
GTCAAAAAAATACTGGCGGCAGCCGGGCTGTCATATGCATCACACACCTTAGACCCCATGGCTTTACGTCTCCGCTTTTCAACGGGTTTGCCTTTATCACCCATATTTACCTTGTTTACCATATATAGACGAGCCAAATACGAAATGAGTTCCAAATCATTGTCAGTCATCACACCTGGATGACATCAATCCCGGCGCCATTCACGGATCATAGCCATATGCCGCGAAAACAAACCCCTGATTTCGCTGGCCTGCCCGACAGCTTTTGTCGAAAGCTCCAAAATCAGTTCGCGCTCCGGCATACCCTCCGGAAAATCATCAAGACAATCAGCATAGGCGATTATAAGAGCATGCACCGCTCCCGTTTATGATAGCGTTCCAGCACCGGCGCTTCCGGGATCCGTCCGTTACCACATCCTCCCGTTATTCCGTTATCCACCGGAATAAAAAAATTTTATAAAATCAACAGGAACAAAATATCTTTCCCATACGTCTAATTTATAGAGAGAAAGAAAGTCAAAGGGGAATTCCGCATCCGTGAGAAGATATAAAAAATGGGAATTACTTGTTTCACTGGTTTTATTTATACTTATAGTGATCGTTAGCACTTCTGGCTGTTCAAATAATCAAAAAACAAGTGACCAGGCAAAAAACAACTTGGGCCAAGTACAAAATGAAACTTCAGTATCTCTAAAGCCAGTAAATAGCACCGTTGCAACGGCACCCGACCAGATACATATGTTTAATGAGCAGAAAGGTTATGGCTGGTCCTTCGATCACCCCATTATGATCACCTCGGACGGCGGTGCTACCTGGACTGACGTAACACCCCAGATAATCGAAAATGGTCCCAATGCAAAAACCACGGGCTATTTCGTGAATACGCAAACCGGCTGGACCTTTAGGCTTCAACCAGAGAAAAGTGTTACCGTCTACGGCACTCAAGATGGTGGCCGATCCTGGTCCCAACTGGCGATCGTACCGGTCAAATACGGCGACGGTAGCATGTTCATCGCCTTCTCCGACACCCGACACGGGTGGTTTGAAGAGATGACCGCGGGGCATGCCAAGCTTTCCGGCGAGCTTTTGGCCACTAGTAACGGGGGGAAAACCTGGCAGCGCATGGCCTCCTCTAATCAACAAAGTGGGCTCTCTTTCGATGGTTTACTCACAGCCCAAAAGAATGGTACCCTCTGGCTCAGTGGTGGACAGGGATTTCAGGGTGGTTCTGGTTGCAACTGGCTCTACAAAAGTACGAACGGTGGTAAAACATGGTCCCAGGCGATTCTACCATTGTCAGCAATCCATCAAAAGGAAACGACCCCCATCTATGGTCCTGTGTTTTTTGATAAGAAGGGCATCGTTATCGCACACTCCATCATCTATACCAGTCATGATGGTGGCCAGACATGGTTAGTCCAGAATACGCTTCCTCTCGCATTACGTGGTATCGGTGCTGTTTATGATTTCATAAACAAACGACAGGGATGGGTGATGGATAACGGTAATGGTACTGAACCCTCCGGTAAAGTATTAGTTTTATATGTGACGCACGATGATGGGCGCAGTTGGCGGAAAATCCTAACGAATATGAGCCTGGAAAACAAATATATCACAGAAATCGATTTTGTGAATAGTAAAGTGGGGTGGATGCTTTATAATTATAACACGGAGGCAGGTCCAAAATCTGTCATATCTAAGAGTATAAATGGTGGAAGGTCATGGGAAAAAATCAAATAGAAGTGGATGTTCCGAGATAATCTTCAAAACATCCACTAAAATGAATTTTGTCTCAACTAAAACTATCATTTGCTATATTGTGGCAGAATGAACATGTCATCTATTTGTGTTAAGCAACTGCTAACCCGGTAAGTTCTCGGCACAGTCGAGGTCAGCAGAGCACGGTGAGCCACTGCCAGTATTGCCTGTGTACTGCCATATTGAAGGTGCAAATCCACCAAAGCCTGAGCCAGTTATAGATGTTGGGCACGTACTGCATTGTGGACTACTTATAGTCCAGTCAGCAGACCAGACAGTTTTCGCCGGACTTGCTGAAAAGGAGGATCCCATGATTTTGCTCCATTCGCCTGGCGAACTATATACCCCTGAATAGCTAAGATCAGCGTTGAGTTGTTCGATAAAACCCAAATATACATTCTGATTGAGTGTATAATTTGTGCCCCATCCAGGATTTCCAGATTCTACGTCTCCAAAAATAGTCCAATTTGGAATATAAGTGTTTGCTCTCCACGCACTCTCCGCCGCTTTGGCTTGTTGCTGTCCCCATGCATAGGCCTGACTGGTCGTAGTCGCGTTTACAACGCCAGGGCCCTCAATATCCCAGTAGCCCCAAGTAAAAGGACCACTTGCTCGGTTAACAGCATCTTGATTCCAACCAGTGCCTCCAGCTGTAATGCCGCCCCCCATCCTTCCTATATAAAAGATAGAAGTACTATCACCACACGGAAAACTATCGGAATTACTATCACAACCGTAATACATCATAAAACCTCCTGATTTTGATTTTTACTTAATTTGATCTTGCTCCCATTTCCTGGTCTTGCCCAGGATATAAGACTCTTTTAACTTACTCAACGCTCGTTTCCTTTCTTTATGCACCGCCTACTTCGATATCCCCAACCGTACAGCCGCTTCTTTCTCGGTAGCGCCTTCCAGGACCGTCGCCGTTATTACCCCCCACTGTAGCGGGGTCAACGACGAGAGGGCACCCTGAATAAAAACAGACCCTTCCACTTCACCTGAAACATCAACCGCGGCGGCAATAGTATCCACCATCACCACTTCTTCGTCAGAAACATCCGCCGGAGCATCAAGAATTAAGCGCTCATGTTCCATCAACCGACGACGCTTTTTAGCCAACCTGTTCGCTTCCCTGCGTATACCGGTTTCTATCCAGGCCAGCACCCGGGCATCTTCCGCATTAAAAGCGCAAGTGTTAGAAACAGATGGCGGTAAATAATCGTCAAGTGTACCGCATCAATATCACCTCTCCTGTCGAATTTAAACTGCCCTCTTACCCTATAAAGAGTGAGTTAGATGCCTTTTTAACAACCTCTCGAACCTGAAATTTTAACCGCTGGTTAAATTTTAAGATTGATAATTGGCAATGGTGCATAACAGCCAGGACAGTCGCGGCCACCGCGCCGGCCAGGGTACCCAGCGAAGCATAAGTGAACAGGTCCTGCATTGTATCACCTCCCGGAAAAGACAAAAAAGACCCACCACCAAATAACGGGCAGGTCAAAAAAATACTGGCGGCGGCCGGGCTGTCATAATGCATCACACACCTTAGACCCCATGGCTTTGCGTCCCCGCTTTTCAACGGGTTTGCCTTTATCACTATTATTTACCTTGTATACCATATATAGACGAGCCAAATACGAAATAAGTTCCATCGTCAGCCGTCACACCTGGACGGCATCAATCCCGGCGCCATTCACGGATCATAGCCATAAAGCCGCGAAAACAAACCTCTGATTTCTCTGGCCTGCCCGGCGGCTTTTGTCGAAAGATCCAAAATCAACTCACGCTCCGGCATGCCCTCCGGAAAATCATCAAGAGAATCAGCATAGGCGATTATAAGAGCATGCAGACGCTGCCGGGCGTCTACGCCGGCAACCAAACCAAACATATCCGCCGTACCGGGATCCACTTCAGTAACAACTGACGCTCACACCGTCCATTAATGATTTCCCGCACCCGTTTCTGATAGCGTTCCAGCACCGACACTTCCGGGATCCGTCCGTTACCCACATGCTCCCGGTATTCCGCAATCCTCCGAAATATAAAATTTTCATAAACTAACAGGAACAAAACATCTTTCCCATACGTCTAATTTACAGGAAGAAAGAAAATTAAAAGGAGGTCTTATATCACCCATGGCTAAATTGGACAAATGGAAGTTATTTGCTCCACTGGTTATCTTTTTGGTTACAATAGCGATTAATGTTTCCGGTTGCTCAATTGCTACAAAAGCAAGTAACTCTAACCAGGCAAAAAATAGTCAAGCACAAACACATAATCATGACAATGAGTCCACCTCAAATAATCTAATTGGCTACTATACAGGCAAATTAGATAAAAAATTACTTCAAGTTACTCGCAACAATAATAAAATAACTGCTATACATTCCAAGGCCTATAACTTGGATATAATAATAGATTACGACAAAAACCAGGAAAATTATATAAACTCAATACTATTTAACCATAGTCCGATTGGAGAGATTGATTTTAAAGGAAATTACGACTCAAAACCAAATAGTGTTGAAAATTTAGGCATGTCCTACGATAAAAAACTGTTAGCTATTCAGTTGCATTATACAGAAGGCGTCAAGGTTCTCGTTGTTAATTTAAAATCTGGAGAAAAATTTATATTAAATGACATCTTAAAAAAATTAATCGGCAAGGATATAGAAACGTTATGGGCATATAGCTGGGCACCAAAAGAAGAAAAAATAGCAGTTGCATATGGCAACACTTCAACATCTAATTTAGCTATATATGATTTTAAAACAAAATTATTATCTCCAATACCAGTAAACAGTAATCTTATAGGCACCGCAAAAATACTATGGAATAATAATGAAAATCAATTCGATTTTATTAGCGAATATCCTTCAGATAATTTCTTCTTATACAGATACTCTTTTACAGACAAAAAGGTTGTCAAAATTAAAAAAGTACCATCAACTGAAATCTTTACAAAATACCCGGATCCTAATATTAACTTAATCTTAAAAGTATCTCATCCATAATAACAAGTTTCTCTGTGTCAGAATAAGGGCACTGCAAACAACCTAGCTCTGGTCCGGATCGTTCGAGGGCTCGACTCTCCGGCGAGCATCCAGAGTTTCCTCGAATCTTGGCCTCGTCCCGGCGTAAGGTCCGAAACGGGAGGATTAACACCTCCACTTAACGAATTAGGGCTGCGAATCGCCCGCTAAAATTGGCTTCATAATAGCTGGAAATTGCTTAAAGAGACAAACTACATTTTCTCTCGAATACCATAAAATACCTTAAGGAGCGGAGGTGCTTCCTTTTCTTTTGCAACTTATAAAAATTTTTTATTCTACAATAAACTAACGCCCAGTAACCAAAATAGTTATGAAAACAACCTATATATTTTTAATCTTCAAAATAACACAAAACGAGAACTCTCACCAAAATATATAACCAATAACAGATTACACTATTCCATTAATGATAACCCAATCAATTTAACGTTACAATATTTATAAATTTTACAGGAAAACGCCACAGTATACTGGTAGCGTTTTCCTGAAGGATAGCTTGTTAGCTAATACTATTTAGGAATTTGTGCAACAAACCGGTTCTCTCCCAACGTCCACTAATGATTTTCCGCTCCCATTTCTGATAGTGTTCCAGCACCGGCACTTCCGGGATCCGTCCGTTACCCACATGCTCCCGGTATTTCGCAATCCTCCGAAATAAAAAATTTTCATAAACTAACAGGAACAAAACATCTTTCCCATACGTCTAATTTACGGGGAGAAAAATAGTCAAAAGTAGGTCTTTTATCACCCATGGCTAAATTTGACAAATGGAAGTTATTTGCTCCACTGTTTGTCTTCTTGGTTACAATAGCGATTAATGTTTCCGGTTGCTCAAGTGCTACAAAAGCAAGCAACTCTGACCAGGTAAAAAGTAGCCCGGCACAAACACAAGATGGAAAGGGTAAACAGACTCCTGCTAATATGCAAGGCAATAATCGGCAACACGAAGCTCCGCATATTGTTTTATATTCACCTAAAGCAAATGATACTTTTACAGAAGGTAGTTTTATTGACGTTTCAGGTAAAATAACGGATACAACAGATTTCAGTCAAAAACTCAAAGTGGATCTATTGTGGGGATGGGGTGGGAAATATCAAAACGCGGTAGGGTTAGTTAATTCACATCAGTATAGTATCAATAACGATGGAACATTTCATGTAAAATTCGAAATACCAAGAGGGTCACTAGCTAAGACGAAAGGTGCTAATTTTGATTTCCAAGTTTCTTATGGGGATAATAAATTTAATGATAACATATTTAAGCCATCAGCATTTATAAGTATTTGGACATTAAAACCAAAATATAAAAGTTAATCTAGTGGCCTCATTTCATTAGGTTACTAACTTCTGAATAGAGTTGTTTGGCACTTACTATGTTACAAAATGTACATGTGGCGAAAATTAAGGCCAGTTGTAATAACACTGGCCTTAAAGTCAAACCAATTATAAGATGGCCTACTTAAGCAAATCTCCACTGTACTGTTGTATTTCCTGAAGGAGGACTACAACTGTAGTAGGATCCTAGCCCGAGTTCATTCCAAGTAGCGTCCGATCCCTGTCCTGGACGAGGCTCTACTTGCCGGTGGGCTCGTCCAGGACAAAACGCTTCCTCAACATCTTCAACGCCCGTTCCTTAACCTTGTGCACCGCCTGCTGCGGTATCCCCAACCGTACAGCCGCTTCTTTCTCGGTAGCGCCTTCCAGGACCGTCGCTGTTATTACCCCCCACTGTAGCGGGGTCAACGACGAGAGGGCACCCTGAATAAAAACAGACCCTTCCACTTCACCTGAAACATCAACCGCGGCGGCAATAGTATCCACCATCACCACTTCTTCGTCAGGAACATCCGCCGGAGCATCAAGAATTAAGCGCTCATGTTCCATCAACCGACGACGTTTTTTAGCCAACCTGGTTGCTTCCCGGCGTATACCGGTTTCTATCCAGACCAGCACCCGGGCATCTTCCGCGTTAAA
>NZ_LYVF01000027.1 GCF_001655685.1 Desulfotomaculum copahuensis | reverse complement strand
CAATCACATTTAAAAGGAAAACAAGTTTGGGGACATCAGCTTCTTACCATGATGCTATCATGCGGCAAAGTAGTATTGCCTTACTACATCGAACGCTATGAAAAAGGTGGCAAAAGCAAAATCGAAAGAATATGTGAAATGGTATCTATGCTTCCAATACCTAAAGGACCAGCATATGGACTATGTGATTCATGGTACATAAACAAGAAAGTAATAGAAGCACATTTTGAAAGAGGATACCATCTCATAGGAGCACTAAAAACTAATAGAATTATCTATCCACAAGGCATTAGAATTCAGATAAAAGACTTTGCCCAATATATCGAAAAGAACGAAGTTCACCTCGTTACAGTGAATGGTTCTAGGTACTGGGTGTATCGCTATGAAGGAGCTTTAAATGGGATAGATAATGCTGTAGTTCTAATGTGCTGGACTGAGAAAGCTTTTAAAAATCAGAAGGCTCTACATGCATTTATATGTACTGATACTGAATTAGATACTGAGACTATTCTAAAATACTATAGTCAGAGATGGCCTATAGAAATATTCTTTAGACAGACAAAGAATAATCTTGGACTAAATACGTATCAAGTACGCTCAACAAAATCAATAGATAGATTATTATGGCTTATATCATTGACATACCTGTATTGTACGACTTCGGGCGACGAATATTACAAATTTGGGCAGGGAATAAAAATGGTTCGTAAAGAAGTACAAAAGCAGC
>NZ_LYVF01000026.1 GCF_001655685.1 Desulfotomaculum copahuensis | reverse complement strand
ATGAGGAATTGAAACGATTCGAAAGTTGCACCTTGAATCACCGGCTTTCCGATGTTAGCCTACCTATGAGGAATTGAAACCAATCAGACTCCAATACCTCTATTTCAGTCCCAAAGATGTTAGCCTACCTATGAGGAATTGAAACGGTGATCTAAATCCACATTATCCGGTACCTTCCAACGATGTTAGCCTACCTATGAGGAATTGAAACGGTAATTCCACGCGCAAAACGGCGCATGACCCGGACGATGTTAGCCTACCTATGAGGAATTGAAACGAGAAACTATTCCAGCAGAAGACGCTGGGGAAATGGATGTTAGCCTACCTATGAGGAATTGAAACTACCGCTGAGTTAGCTGACCGAAGATGGAGCATTGGATGTTAGCCTACCTATGAGGAATTGAAACTAGGTAGGCTAAGTATATATGTATGTCACCACCAGGGATGTTAGCCTACCTATGAGGAATTGAAACAGCATAACTCCGCATAGTTCCGCAACATTATGACAGGATGTTAGCCTACCT
>NZ_LYVF01000025.1 GCF_001655685.1 Desulfotomaculum copahuensis | reverse complement strand
CGGTCGAGGACTTGACCAGAACGGTCGTCAGATGTCGGAGGTCAGAAGTCGGAGTAAGAAAGAAATCGCTGACGCGATTTCTAAAATACATCTGACTTGTAAAGACCACGGTTACTGGCGGCAAAGACGGACACTTTTCGCTGTGAAGTTTTGAGGGAAGATTTAACCGGCCGTCAGAAGTCATAAATCCCTGCCTTTAATCCGACTTCCGACGACCGACAACCGCTTTGCAGTGGCCATGCCGGAGGGGACACACCCGTTCCCATCCCGAACACGGCAGTTAAGCCCTCCAGGGCCGATGGTACTTGGGGATCACCCCCGGGAGAGTAGGTCGCCGCTGCAATATTTTTT
>NZ_LYVF01000024.1 GCF_001655685.1 Desulfotomaculum copahuensis | reverse complement strand
TGATGGTAGAATATAAATAGTACAAGTTGAATTGAGAAAGTTCCGCATAAGTATTACAATAAATATAGAAAGAATGGGGGAACTTCTCATGGCAAAACAACATGATCAACAATTTAAAGGGGAAGCTGTCGAGTATTACCTTGACCATAAGGATCTAGGGCTTCGAGGGTGTGCAGAAAACCTTGGCATAGGTTATAGCACTCTTAGCAAGTGGGTTAGGGATTATAGCACCAATAACGGAACAATCCCAACTCGTGGTTCTGGCAACTATGCTTCTGATGTAGAAAAAGAAAATGCTAGGCTACGGAGAGAATTACGCGATGCAAAGGATGCACTTGATGTACTAAAAAAAGCCATCAGCATTCTGGGAAAATGACAGAGGCGATTTATCTTGAAGTCTATCGCAAGTGTGAAGCTTCCAAAGGGAAACGCCGCGTTTCTGTCAGCGGAATGCTGCGCTATTTAGGCGTTTCCAGGTCCGGTTATAACTCTTGGTTAAAGCGCAAACCATCAAAACAGCAGCTAAGGAAAGAGTCTGTCCAGGACAAAATTCGTGAAATCCATGCAAAGTCTCATGATATTTACGGAGCTCCAAAAATTACAAAGGAACTACATAAAGCTGGAGAGGTCATCTCAGAAAGAACTGTAGGTAAATATATGAAGGAAATGGGCTTAAAAGCAAGGTATATCAAGCCTTATACAGTTACAACACGTAACTCAAACTTCAGTAGTTCTCTTGAGAACATTTTACAGCAACAGTTCAATCCGGACTCTCCTAATGCAGTCTGGTGTACTGATATAACATATATATGGACTGTAGATGGATTTGTATACCTGACCAGTATCATGGATTTATATTCACGGAAAATTATAGCGTGGACACTTTCCAAAACACTAGAGGTATCATGTGTTTTAGATACCATAAATAAAGCAAAAGCAACTAGAAAGTTAACTAACCCACTAGTTATCCACAGTGATCGTGGAAGTCAGTATGTATCGAAGGAATACCGGAAAGCTGCATCAAAAATGACACTCAGTTACTCAAAGAAGGGGTGTCCTTGGGATAACGCCTGCATAGAGTCCTTTCATTCACTAATTAAACGTGAATGGCTAAATCAATATAAAATCAGAGATTATGATCATGCTAGAAAGCTAGTGTTTGAATATATTGAGACCTTTTATAACACTGTACGAACTCATAGCCACTGCGACTATAAATCGCCAGATCAGTATGAAGCACAATACTTGAAGAAAGCAATAAAACTTATTGGGTAAGCAATAAATATGCATAAAGACATTCTCTGCTTGAAATCATAATTTAATACGTACGGAAATACTAGGGAATAACTTGCTCATTTTAATTTGTACTTTTTCTTGACATAGTACCAACTAAAAAACTTTTGCTAAAATCTAGCTATTCAATTCTCATCCTTAGAGTGATAGTGAGGTCTTTTTTCAAAAAAAAACCTAAAAATACTTAACACGATCAGATGTTTACAGAGATTTCGCATTTAAAAATTTTTAGAGTGATAGACACGTTGATTTATAAAATTTAACTAAGAGCAGCTAGAAATATGTGATTTTCCGTTTTTTACTGGA
>NZ_LYVF01000023.1 GCF_001655685.1 Desulfotomaculum copahuensis | reverse complement strand
ACAAATGGGTCCACCCCACCGGGCACCTTCCAAATCCGCCTTATTGACTACGAACAGATCGGCGATTTCTAAAATGCCCGCTTTTAAAACCTGCATCTGATCTCCCAGGCCGGGAACAGTTGTTACAATAACTGTATCAGCCCAATTCAAAATTTCCGTTTCCACCTGTCCGGCACCCACCGTTTCCACAATTACAACGTCCATCCCCAAAACATCAACAATTTGAATGATTTCCTTTGTCCCGGGAGCCATTCCACCCAGTTCCCCCCGGTTGGCCAGGCTGCGTATAAACACCCCTTCGTCCGAAGGAGACCGCTGCATTCTAACCCGGTCCCCCAGGAAAGCCCCGCCGCTAAAAGGACTACTGGGGTCGATGCAAAGTACGCCCACCCTTTGCCCCTGCCGCCGGAAAAGAGGTATCAACCTATTTACTATGGAACTCTTACCCGCCCCCGGTGGACCGGTAATTCCTAAAACATATGCCTTTCCAGCCAAACCGCCAACACGGCGCATAATTTCCCCTGTCAGTGGATTACCATTTTCGACCAGGGTAATCAACCTGCTGGCCGCCGTAATCTTACCTCTTGTAAGAGCGTCAACTAATTCATTTATTTTGTTCTTATTTATATACATAAAACCATCCCCTATGGTCCTACCATTATATCATTTATTATAGTACTACCTACCTCGCATTCTGTCAATATATTTTTAATATTCCCCAAACAAAAAACTCCCCGCAAAGGGGAGCCAAAGTGATATTTTACAAATATGGTAATATTATTTCACAATAGAGCTTTCATCTAAAATACCTTTATAAAAATTGGTAATATGAGAAAACATCAACTCGCGGGCCTTTTCTGCATTCCTATTTTTAATGGTCTCCAAGATAACCTGGTGTTCTTCAATAATGGCATCCCTGGCTTTACGCCGGCTCATCAAATTTTTAAATGTAATGCGCATAACACGAATCATGGTTTGTCTGACAGCTTGCATAACGATTAAATTAATACGATTTTTTGCGGCATCCGCCACAGCAAGGTGGAATTCCACGTCAGCAGCATGAAATTCATCCCATTTAATGTCCCCGGGTTCGGTTTTGTCAACGATGTCCTGGATTCTTTTTATATCTTCATTTGTTGCCCGTTTGGCCGCCCAGTAACCAGTAATTCCCTCCACCGCCTGACGGAACTCAACCAATTCCCTTTCACTGATTTTTTCCAGCAGAAACAACCTCTGCAATGCCTCCACCGTCATGGCGGTGGTTAATGGTTTTACAAAAATCCCCCCGGAAACAGCTCCCGTTCTCACCTCAACCATGCCGGCACTTTCCAAGACCCGGATAGCTTCCCTTACCGAAGCCCGCCCAACCCCAAAAATATGCTGCAGTTCCCTTTCGCTGGGTATCCGGTCATGGGCTTTTAGTTCACCGCTTATTATGGCATCCTCTATTTGTTTTACAATATCTTCAAAGGCTCTGGTAGGAGATGCTTTTTGAAATATTTGCCGCGTCTCATGAAAGTCCCGCCCGTTCTCTAAACCCAATTCCCTGCCCCTCCTTAAAAAGTTCGCATCTTTTTGTATATTAACTCAAAACACTGTTAGATTCAATGCTTTATCTCTTCTATTATTGTATTGGTATGATATTTAATATATTTTCCTGGAAACTGGCCGGGCGGAAAATGTCTGTTTCGATACCCCCGGAGGGTGGATTAATTCATGTAAATCCCTTCCGGATCTACCATTGTTCTCAAAATATGGAGCTCTTCTTCTGTAGGAGAGGAAGCGGGAATGGCCCGGGAAACATCAATTTCAAAACCGGTATTTTCTTTGAGCACGTCCAATGTCACACCCATATGCTCATAATATTCGGCCACAAACATTTCCTTTGTTTCCTGGTCAAATTTCATAACACCCATGGTGGTGACCACCGCTTCAGGACCACCCCTCATTCCCAATTCCTCCCTTCTGACAAGTTCCCTGGACGGGGGATTGCGATAACAGTACCACCCGGGGCTGGTTAGATAGTCCACCCGCTCAACCAAACGCCTGGCCTCATGGGATATAATGATGTAAAACCGGTGGGCCAGTGCCGCAATGTCACTGGCTCCACCTGATCCTTCAAACCGGACATGTGGATTGCGATAATCCCCTATGCAGGTCGAATTTACATTTCCATATTTGTCCACCTGTGCTCCACCTAAAAACCCTACCTTTATCCGGCCATTCTGGAGAAACTGTCCCATTAACTGGACTGGATCACAAATCAGCGGAGACCTGTAAAATCCTCGCGGGTCCGCCACGCAGGACGGAAGAGCAAGAGGGTTGCCATCATAGGGACCGGCTTCCATAATTAAAATAGCATCTTGAGCATGAGTATGTTTAGCTAAAATTGATGCCACCAGAGGAAGACCTGTGCCTACTATTACCGTGTCACCATTCTTGATTAAACGGCTTGCAGAAACAGCCATTGCTTCCTTTGGCGTGCAAATTAATTTTCCCACTGGGAAACACCTCTCTTTTTGCAATACCACTGAAATCATCTTCATGCGTGATCGGTTATGCCATTTATGTTAAATCGTTACAATATTTAACTGGTAATTGCCGCTGCCTTTACCCAGGGTGACAGCATACGTTCTCTGTTCACATTGGGGTCGATGCCCTCACCCGCATAAAACATCAACATCGTGAAGGCATCAAGCTCGATTCCCTCGAAAGCGAGCACCAGTTTCAACAAGTCGGGAGCCGAGGTATAGAAGAGTTCGGCCCAGCGCAGTGGGGTGAAGCGCTCGCTCTTCTCTGGCATCAGAGAGCGCATCAAGTTAAGTATCTGGTGGCTGACCACCAGGGTGAGCATGGACACCATCACCAGCGATTTGTTGACCACCGGCTTGTCGCTGGGTATCTCATCCAGCTTGTAAAGGCGCTTGAGCTCCTTGAAAACCATTTCAATGCTCCAGCGCGCCCGGTAGAGGAGCGCCACATCTTCCGGGATGAGCTGTTCCGGCATGATGTCGGTAATATAGAGGTGATACTTCCCGGTCTCCTCATCAAGCACGCCAACCAGGCGGAATGTCTCCTTGATCTTTGATGCGCTGCTCCTGAGGGGATAGACCTCGAAATCGTCTTTTTCTGACTTCTTGGCCCTGGATGCGCTGGCCTTGAATTCGACCTCCACCAGACAATCGACTACTTCACGCCTGCAGTTTCTCCTACAGAGTCAGGCTGGCGTGGCTGGCGAGATCCGCCACCCCGTGCACCAGGCACTCCGTGAGGAATTTATAAAGTCCCTCGGTAAAACGATCATAGAAGGCGGAGGCGACAATTTTTTCCGAGGATTTTTTCTCGTAATTCCGTCTCAAGGCGGCGAGGGAGCGCTGTACCCCGGCTCCAAAACCAAGCACCAGGATCCAGAACAGGATGAACGGATCGACCTTCCGTTGGCGCTGGACATACTTGACCCTTTTTGCCGTATCCTGGAGCCATTCCGGGGAGAACATCCTGATCAGCGTTTTTTCGAGCATGTGCGGATCGAAATTGCCAGGCAGTGAAGCCAATTTGAATCCCCCTCCAAAAAGTATCTGGAGGGCAATTATCCTGCTTGCTAAGGAACATTTTCGACATTTTTGTCGATTTACCAGGGTTAATGTGTTATTAATGGGTACTTGTGGAAATTATAAGTCTTAACCGAACACCGATGAAATCATCCTACGCGCCTTTTTAATGCCGGGTTATATCCTAAAGCAGGATCTGTCCTTAACGATAAAAGCCGCCTCACACCAAGTTTTTCTAAATACGACATATGATCCGGTATTCCAAAAACCCATTCTGAGAGCCATTTTTTAAAGGCAATTTCGTTTTTACTGGCCAATATATATTCATTGAAAAAAGCCGAATCCGTATCATACATGCCATCTACAGGGGTGGGATGAGCACCATAAGGAACCTCAACAATTACGTCTACGACTTCTTTAGGAATAACATTTAATTCCGGGGAAACCCGCAAATATTCCTCTGATGTAATATGCTCAGCTGTAACTATGGTGGTTTTCGCAGCCATTGCAGCATAATAATCAAGGAAAGGCCCGCCATGAATGCGCACTGTACCTTCATCACCTGTCATTTGTACGTGCATAATAGCAAAGTCTGGCTTTAAAGCAGGAACCAATACAACTTCACCTTCCTCCCAGAAGGGATCGTTGACAATCTGAACCTTTTGCCGGGGCAGTTTTGGTTCCAGACCACGATACGGGGCCAAAAGATCATGCTCCGGGTTGATAATGTCGGTACCTCGAAGTGAGCGCGTAGGCATGAATGGTATACCCATCGCTCCTGCTAAAAGCCTCAGGGCACCGGTTTGAACAGTCCAATCATCATGGAGATAGCCGTTCCCACTCAAACCAAAACTTTCACAATGGTGCCTGAAACAGTAAGGATGACCAAGTACTTCATGGCCAATATAGTTAGTTTCGCACATTTTAACACAACCGGCCCCGATTAAAAGATCGTTCTCCGGACCACCGGGGTTTGTTACCAAGTGCAAATCTTTTTTCCCTTGACGGATAATTTCATAGGCTGCCGCCATGGGCTTACGCGTAACAGTCCACCCGCCAAAAACAATGGTTGCTCCATCGGGAATCAGGGCCACGGCTTCCGCCAGACTTTTACGCTTGCTGATCTTCATCTTCATTCTCTCCCTCATTCAGTAACAGGCTTTGCCGATATTAATGCCAGGTTTATTACAATACCCAATATGGAACATACCATAGCAATTGAAAGAGCATATATCCAAGATCCGGTGGCATTAACAATAAATCCTGTGAGCATGGGAGCCAGAATACCGGCGATAGTTCCGCTGGTATTCATAAAACCCGAAACGAAACCGGCGTTTCGCGGGGCCATATCCACTGGTAAGGCCCAAAAAGGGGCAAAGTTCATACCAACAAAAGACACACAAACAGTGATAAAAACCACGGCCATTATGGGTGAGACGGCATGGGCGCCTAAATACAGAAAAACCGCACTTCCCGCGAAGGAGATGTATAGGATGATTTTCCGCGCTTTTGTAGAACCATAATGTTTCGAGAGACGATCGGATACTTGCCCGGCCAGATTAGCAAAAAGGAAAGCTCCCAGATAAGGAAACATTCCGTAAATACCGGTTTTTATCAGGTTAAATCCCCTGGCCATCACCAGATATCCGGGTAACCAGGTTAAAATAAGGTACCAGTTATAATTTTGCATGAAATACGCCAATGCAAGTCCCCAGACCGATTTGGATTTAAGAATACTACCCAGGTTCCCGGATGCTTGTTCAGCTCTTACCTGATCATTCAAATTTTCTCCCTGGCAGATTTCATTCAATTCATCTTGACTGGTGCCGGGATGTTCCGCCGGATTGTCAGTAACATACTTGAGCCAAATTATAGTCCAAATAATACCCACAATGCCAAAGCTATAAAAGGTCCATTGCCATCCAAAAGATTTTACTATCCATGCAACTAACGGTATAGTTAAACCGCTGCCGATTAACATGCCCGACAAATTAAACCCCTGCGCCCTGGCACGCTCTGACGGGGACATCCAGCATGAAACCACTGAAGTAATGGCAGGGAAAGTTACAGCTTCTCCAAATCCCAATAAACTCCTGATCAGTGTCATTAAACCAATCGTATTTCCGGCAGGAGTAAGCATGGTAAACAATGACCACCATCCCATACCGGCAGCCAATACTCTCCTCCCGCCAATGTGATCGGACAACCAACCTGACGGGATCTGTAAAATGGCATATCCGATAAAAAATGCGGACAAGATTACTCCAAACTGGGCGGTGTTCCAACCAAACTCCTTCATTATCGAAGGTGTCGCTACAGAAAGGTTTACCCTGTCCATGTACGCAATAAAAATACCAAGAAATGCCAGAAACATAACATTCCAGCGCACTTTCGTATTACCAACGGTTTTCTTTGTGACCACAGGAGTAATTTTCTCGGGCATAATTTTTCCTCCTTCGGTTTTATTGAACCTTTACCTGCGCCTGTCATAACCATTGAGAGCTGAGCTTTTTAAACATTCACCTCCGTTTACCATGGTATTATGGTACTACCATTAGATTTATTATATATTAGTACCCAGGCGGAATTTTGTCAATAGTATTTATTTTGCATCCATTACAAACGGTACACAGCCATGACATCATTGATATCATTCGCGAAGACAAGGCCCGGTTACTGTGCTTCCGCCTGGATGAACCAGCGATGGAAGAAAGAGTTGGTAGAGTTGCAAAAACGGCCACAAAAAAAAGAACACCCGGTCAGGGGTCATCTCCAACCGGGTGTTCTTAATTATTCAGTTGGCTGGTTAAAATTAAAAATTACCCTGGTGTAAGCGGGCAAGCACAAAAAGTAAACCCCCCGTCCCAATGACAGGGGGGAATGCTTTCTATTCCGCCGGTTCCTCCGCCGGCGGAGC
>NZ_LYVF01000022.1 GCF_001655685.1 Desulfotomaculum copahuensis | reverse complement strand
AGACTTTTCGCATCTGGCTTCGCTGTTTAGTTTTCAAGGACCGTTTGCCGCCCTTTTCCGCGGCACATTTTTGATTGTATCACTTTTTGCCGCCTTGTGTCAACTGCCATTTTCTGGCCGCCGCGCACCGGCGACTCTGGCACCGGGAGAATTACCCCCGGGAATTTATGTTAGCACAAAAAACTTAACCTGTCAATAACATTTTCTTAACTTTGTCCGTTTTATGTTGCCCCTGCCTTCAAGGGCGACAACAGATAAAATATTAGCACAGACTGTTTTAGCTGTCAACACGGGAATTAATGGCAAGCATCTTCCTGTGGAAATTTCAACAGGTGCCTCAAGCGGTGCCTTCAACGACAAAACCACGTCCCCTGATTTAATAAAGTATAATAGATAACAAAAGAACAAAATTCTTCTCACCGTCCGGCTGTTAAAACCGGGCAGGGCGGCACCAGACGCCGCCCTGCCCACATAACTGGAACGCATTAATACTTTTCCGGTAAAAACAACCTGTTTATTGGAGAACCGCCGGCTGGACCGGTTTGTTATCCGTCGCAACCCCGGTTGTTCTTCCCGGGGAAGTTTGGCATTGTTCAGCCATCAAATGCCAACCGGACCATCCCCGGGGGAAAATACCCGGGGCGGACGGCAAGCGCCGCGCCGCGGCACACGGCCGCGCTTAAACCGGAACGCGCGGCGGAAGACGGAAAGAGGTTTTTAGCGGACCAGCTTTGAACTGCTCTCGCTAGGGTATTGGATCAACCTTTTTTCCCAGGTGCGCAGCGTGATATGATGATCATCCCGGCCGATGACATACCGGGGAAGTACCGGTGTTTTGCCGAAACCGTTCGGGGCGTTGATAATATAAGCCGGGACGGCCAGTCCGGAGGTGTATCCCCGCAGCTTATCCATAATCTCGATACCTTCATCCACCGAAGTGACAAAATGCCCTGTCCCCTTGACCTGCTTGGCATGGAAAATATAATACGGCCTCACCCTGATCCGGAGCAGCTGCTGGTTGAGCTTTTTCATCACGTGCGGATCGTTGTTGACGTCTTTCAACAATACCGCCTGGTTGCCGAGCACCACTCCGGCCCTGATCAAGCGATCGCAGGCGGCTGCGGCTTCAGCGGTCACTTCCCGGGGATGATTGAACTGGGTGTTGATATATACCGGCGGATGCTTTTCCAGCACGGCGCACAGTTGCGGCGTGATACGCTGCGGCATGGTGACGATTACCCGCGTACCGATGCGCTTGATTTCCACATGCCCGATCCCGTCCAGTTCGCCCAGCAGCCAATCCAGCATCTGATCGCTGAGCATCAGGGCGTCGCCGCCGGTAATGAGCACGTCCCGGATTTCCGGGTTGTTCCGGATATAATCCAGCGCTTCTTTGAACACCGCCACCGGTTTGTGCCTGTCCACTTCGCCGATGTTCCGGCGGCGCTGACAGTGACGGCAGTACATGGCGCACTGGTTGGTTACGTTTATAATCAACCGGTCGGGATAGCGGCGTGTGATTCCCGGTGCCGGACTGGTGAATTCCTCGGCCATCGGATCCTCATAACCGCTTATGTCCAGTTCCCTGATGTCGGGCACCGCCTGCCGCCAGACGGGGCCGCCCGGACGGTCGCTGGTTACCAGGGTGGCATAGTAGGGCGAGATGGCCCAGCGGAATCTGCGGCCCACCTTTTTAATCCCGTCGATATACTCCGGTTCTAAATGCATCAGCCGGCCCAAAAGATCCGGATCACTGATCCGGTGTTTCAACTGCCAGCGCCAATCCTGCCAATCATTTTCACCAGCGCCAAAACAGGCCATAATTTCTTTCTTTTTTGCTTCCATCGTGGCCGTCAAATCAAAACCGGTGCTGATTTGATCCTTGATGCGCAGATAGTCTTCGATTCTTTTTTTCAATTCCGCCGCCCGGCGCAGGGAAATTTCTCTTTTTTCCTGCGCGGTCACTTCTCCACGTGGCATCGGATACAGCGCCATTAAAATCTCCCTCCTTTGTTATGGTTTTAAAACGGGAGCGCAAAAAACCCGGAAATGTACCGTATTCCCGGGTTTTAGAGCGAAAGAAAAGAAGCCTGAACAAACCCCCGCAGGAGCCTGTCCGACAACCTCCCTTCCACGCTGACGAAGTTAGCTGACGGGTTCGGGTTGAAAGGATAACCCTACCCTCTCTCATGAACGGGCCCTCCGGCCGTCCACCTGAAAAGGATTCACCCCGGGAATTGGTTCCCCCGCTTCTTTAAAAAAGAATTAAGCGTTCGAGGATCAATATTTAATTGATTTAATTATACCAGAAGCTTATAATTTTGTAAAGGAAATTATGGTCTTAAACAAAATTCTCCAGGAACCAATTTTTTGGGAAATTTTTCTCACCCTATTCCCGCGGCTTCAGCAAAGGGAAAAGAATGACGTCGCGGATGGAAGATGAATTGGTCAGCAGCATCACCAGCCGGTCAATGCCGATGCCCAGGCCGCCGGCCGGCGGCATGCCGTATTCCAGGGCGGTGATATAATCCTCGTCCATCATATGCGCCTCGTCGTCACCGGCACGGCGTTTTTCCACCTGCTTTTGAAAGCGCTCCTTCTGATCAATGGGGTCGTTCAACTCGGAAAAGGCATTGGCCATTTCACGCCCGTAGATGAACAGTTCGAAGCGGTAGGTAAGTTCCGGCGCATCCTCCTTGCGCTTGGCCAGCGGGGAGATTTCAATCGGGTAATCGGTGATGAAAGTGGGCTGGATCAGTGCCGGCTCCACCTTCTCTTCAAAAATGGCATTTAAAACCGCACCGCGGCTGTCGTTATCCCCCACTGTCAACCCCAGGCCACGGGCCGCCCGGCGGGCCTCCTCATCCCCGGCCAGGACGGCGAAGTCCACTCCGGCGTGCTTTTTCACCGCCTCCAGCATGGGTATCCTGGGCCAGGGCGGGGTGAGATTGATCTCCACTCCTTCATAGGTGATGGTGGCGGCGCCCAGTACTTCCCGGGCCACAGTGGCAATCATGTCTTCCGTCAGGTCCATCATGTCGGTGTAATCGGCGTAGGCCTGGTAAAGCTCGAGCATGGTGAATTCGGGATTATGCCTGGTGGATATGCCTTCATTCCGGAAGTTGCGGTTGATTTCATAAACCTTTTCAAAACCGCCCACCAGCAGGCGCTTTAAATACAACTCCGGCGCTATGCGCAGGTAGAGGTTCATGTCCAGTGCGTTGTGATGAGTGATGAAGGGCCTGGCGGCCGCCCCCCCGGCAATCGGGTGCATCATCGGCGTTTCCACTTCCAAAAAGCCGCGCTGCTCCAGATAGTTGCGGATGGCGTGGATAATCCGGCTGCGCAGGATAAAAGTGTCCTTTACCTCCGGATTGACAATCAGATCCACATACCGCTGACGGTAGCGCAGCTCGACGTCCTTCAAGCCATGCCATTTCTCCGGCAGGGGGCGCAGGGACTTGGCCAGCAGGGTCAACTCCGTCACCGCCACTGAAATCTCGCCCATCCTGGTTTTGAATACTTTTCCCTTAACCCCGATCAAATCGCCTATGTCCAATTTTTCAAACAGCGCATATGTAGCGGCGCCCACATCATTCAGCCGGACATAGATTTGAATCTGTCCGGAACCGTCCCGCAAATCGGCAAAACCGGCCTTGCCGTGACCGCGCTTGCCGGTAAGACGCCCGGCCAGACAGACCTGTTCCCCCTCGTAACGGGCAAAATCCTCTTTAACCGCGGCGGCCGGGTGCGTGCGCGGGTAGCGCCGTCCGAAGGGAGCAATCCCGTTTTCCTGCAATTCAAACAGCTTTTCCCGGCGCACACGCATCAAGTCGTTTTCTGTTTCGACCGTTTCCCTAGTCATCTTCAACCTCCGGACTAACGGATATCCAGAATTTCGTATTTCAATGTTCCGGCCGGCACGTTGACTTCCACCACACAGCCCTTGGGTTGCCCGAGAATAGCCCGTCCCACCGGTGATTCATTGGAAATCTTGTGTTTTTCCGGATCGGCTTCCACCGAACCGACAATGGTATACTCCAGTTCATCACCGTATTCCAAATCCCGCAATAAAACAGTGGAACCGAGCGCCACCTCTTCGGATCCTTTATGATCGTCGTCGTCTATTATTTTGGCGTTGCGCAGCATCCGTTCCAGAGTCAAAATGCGTCCTTCGATAAAAGCCTGCTCGTTTTTGGCGTCCTCATACTCGGAATTTTCGCTGATGTCCCCAAACTCAATGGCCTGTTTGATGCGCGCCGCCACTTCCCGGCGGCGCACTGTTTTAAGTTGTTCCAGTTCCTCCTCCATGTTCTTGAGCCCCGCCACGGTTAGGATTACTTCTTTTTCACTCATCCTGCCAGTCTCCTTAACTTATATATAAGTAAAATTGCAGCCCCCGGGAACGGACAGTAGCGCCGTCAAACACCCCCAACTAGACTTAAAGCACTGCAAAGCCCTTCCTTGCAGTGCCTTTAGGCCTATTACAACCTTTTCAAATCATTATAAGAAGGGCACTCCCATTTGTCAAGGGGCCACCCTGGGCAGCTCAGCCTTCAGCGCTTCCTGCCGGCGGGAGGCGCGCGCCTTGATCCGGGCGATCTCTTCCGGCTGAACGGCCCGTTCGAAACTGCGGAAACCGGCCAGCTTGAAGCCGTGTTTTTTGGCCAGGGCGCTTATTTCCGTCACCTGCCGGATGGTGATATCCCGGCCCAGGGAAAAGTTTTCATAACGGCCCTCCAGTGCCAGCAGCATGGTTTCAGACATACAGGCGTAGGCCGTGCGCGGCGGAAAACCGAAATTGAAATTGAATTCCACCGGTCCCGGCACTTCCACCACCCCGCCCTCGATAACCAGCACATCGTCCCGCTGTTCGGCCACCTGCCGGCTGACATTGCGCGGGCGGGAAACATCGCAGACCACCGCGCCGGGCATCAGGTCCTCCGGACCGATAATGGTATCCACCGCGCTGGTGACGGCAATGACCACCTCGGCCGTACGCACGGCCTGCTTTACATCGGAGGTGACGCGCACGGCCAGCCCGCTTTCGTACAGTATTTGCGACGCCACACTCTCCAACCGCGACCTGTCCCGGGCCACCAGGGTCATTTTGCCGACATCCCCGGCCAGCAGGCGGGCGCATACCTTGCCGATCGAACCGGTGGCCCCGAGCACCACCACATGGATGCGGCGCAAATCGTAACCCATCAGGCGGGCCGCCTGACGAGTGCCTTCAATGGCTGTGGCCACAGTGTAGCTGTTGCCGGTAGTCACCGCAATGTTCAAATTTTTGGCCACGGTTATGCCGGCATCGCCGACCACGGAAGTAAAAGCGCCCAGTCCGACCACGCCGGCACCCAGTTTTTCCGCCACCTTCCCGGCCTGAATAATGCGCTGCAGGACAAATTCCCGCGGCAGGGCGAGCATCTGACGGGCCGTGAGCGGACAGGCCACAAACCAGCCTTCCGCTTCACCGTGCGGCGTCCTGACACCCGAAATATGCGAAACTTTCACCGGCGGCAGCAGACGAAAGGCGTTTTCCACCACCCGCTCGGGCAGGTAACGGGTAAAAGGGAATTTCCGGGCTACGTCCTTTACATCCAGCGGGTGGATGATGAAAGCAAACTTTTCCAAGGAGAATAACCTCCTCAAATAATTTATACCGCCGTCAACAGGAATTCATGCACGGCACGGGGAAAAACATTGAACAAACCTCCGGCGCCCCGCCGGACCGGTCCGGTGCGGGCCGCGGCGCACACCCGTGCGTACGCCGGAGCGGGGAAGATGGCGCTCCGCCTGCACCGGATTCGCCACCCGGCTGCAAAACGCAGCTATTGTTTGACGGCCCGCACCAGGGACACAATTTCCCCCGGATCCACATATTTATCCTCCTGAATCGGGGACTCGCCGATTTCATAGCCCACCACTTCCTTGTCCAGCACCGCCTCAATGATTTTGATCCGTTTGTTGGAACCGATCACCACCACCTGATCGAAGGAATGCGCCCGGGCGATTAAATCCATCAGCGTATTCAACAGATCGACACCGCTGTTGCGGCGCACGAACTCCCACCGTTCCGCCTCGGTCATGAGCAGGGTGAAATCCACTCCTTCTTTGGACAGAGCGGCGGTCAACTCCGCTTTGTTTTGAATCGGAAAGCCCACCACCGCCACCCGGCGGCCCTTGCGGATCTCGCCCAGGCTTTCCAGGCGGCAGACCAGGGTGCGGTCCACCCCCAGACGGTGCGCCACTTCCGTCTGGGACAAACCGCCGGCGCGCAGTTGCAGCATCTCGGCAACCACCTGGTTGATACGGCGTCGGCTGATTACTTTTTCGCCCACCCGGACAATATCCATACAGTACACCCGTTCATTTTATCCATATTTACAGCAAAACATGTGCACAATCTTGTGTACAAATATTTTAACAGCGTTTTCCATGAAAAGCAAGCGGGGGGCAAATTATCGCGAATATGATACCGCCGGCGGCAGGTTCCGGGAAAAAGAAAACCGCATTTTCCGCCCGAACGGGAAAAACGCGGTAAAACTAAAATTTTCAGGACGGGCCGCACCTGTGGAAGGCGCTGCCGGCGCCGGATCCCGCCGGCATGGTCAAGCGCATTCGAATGTTTCCTTCAACACTGCGCGCAGTTCCTCCACCGTGGGCGCCTGGTTGATCCTGTCCCGCATCCGGGCGGCGCCCCGTATGCCTTTGCTGTACCAGGCGGCGTGCTTGCGCATCTCCCACACCGCCACCCGCCCGCCCTTCAACGCAATGAGCAGGTCCAGATGGCGCAGCGCCGTTTGCAGCCGCTCCGCCGCATCCGGCAGGGGCGGCAATTCCCCCGTGGCCAGATAACGCACCGTGCGGCGGAAAATCCAGGGGTTGCCCAGGGAAGCGCGGCCGATCATCACCGCTGCACAACCGGTTTCGGCCAGCATGCGCCGCGCATCCTGCGGACTGCACACGTCACCGTTGCCGATGACCGGAATAGCCACCGCCTCCCCGACCGCCCGGATAATTTGCCAGTCCGCGCGCCCGCTGTAGAACTGCGCCCGGGTGCGTCCGTGCACGGTCACCGCCGCCGCGCCGGACGCTTCCACCCGGCGGGCCATCTCCACAGCGTTGACGGAGGATTCATCCCAACCGCGGCGCATCTTCACCGTTACCGGCACGTTTACCCGCCCCGCCACGGCAGACACAATCCTTGCGGCCAGGGACGGATTTTTCATCAGCGCCGCCCCCTCCCCGTTGCGCACGATCTTGGGGGTGGGGCAGCCCATGTTGATGTCGATAATGTCCGCCCCGGTTGCGGCCGCCAGTTCCGCCGCCGCGGCCATGTAATCCGGATCGGCGCCGAAAAGCTGGACGGCCAGGGGGCCTTTTTCACCGGCATGGTTGATGATCAAACCGGTGCGTGGATTGCCGTAAAGCAGCGCCCGGTCGCTGACCATTTCCGTAAAAACCAGCCCGCAACCGGCTTCCCGGGCCAGCACGCGGTAAGCGCGGTCGGTCACCCCGGCCATGGGCGCGGCCACCACCGGGTTGTCAATTTTAACCCCGCCGATGTAAAACATCCGCGCGAAACCCCTTTTCCAAACCGGCCGGTGCTAGGCCTCCAGCGGCCGGTTGCGTTCGTAAATCAATAGCAGGCCTTTTAAAGTGATCAGGGGATCCACCCGGTCAATGGTCCGGGACTCCCGGGCAATCAGCTCGGCCAGACCGCCGGTGGCCAGCACCCGGGGGTTGCCGCCCAACTCGACTTTCATACGCCGCACAATTTCATCCACCTGGCCCACAAAGCCAAAAATAATGCCTGCCTGCATGCTGGCCACCGTGGTTTTGCCAATCACCGCCGGCGGGATCACAAATTCCACCCGCGGCAGTTTGGCCGCCCGGGCAAACAACGCCTCGGTGGAAATACCGATTCCCGGGGCTATCGCGCCGCCCAGATATTCCCCGCGGGAAGAGATGGCGTCGAAAGTGGTGGCCGTACCGAAATCCACGATGATTAACGGCCCGCCGTACTGCTCGTATCCGGCCACGGCATTGACGATGCGGTCGGCGCCCACTTCCCGGGGATTGTCGTATTTAATGGCCAGCCCGGTTTTAATGCCCGGTCCGACCACCAGCGGCGTCAGACCGAAGTATTTCCGGCTCATCTGTTCCAGGGACAGCATCAAGGGCGGCACCACCGAAGAGATGACCAAACCCCTGATCCGGCGCAGATCAAGGCCCGCATGCTGGAAGAGATCCCTCAGCAGCATACCGTGCTCGTCAGCGGTGCGGTTGGCGCTGGTGGACAGGCGCCAGTGCTCAACCAGTTCCCCCTCCCGGTACACCCCGAGTACAATATTGGTATTCCCCACATCCACTGCCAAAATCATCCCGTTCACTCCCTCCCGTAATTTTACCAGAGGAAGGGACGCGGCGCAACAAAGTCCTCCAGAGGAACAGCAAAGCGCTCAAATTGACTTTTCAGTGCAAAAACTATATTGTTATATAGTAAGTTAAATTTTGGACGGCAAAAGGGGGCGTAATAATGAATGAACGCATCCCGCGGATGAAATCAGACATCTTAAAGGCACTGGCCCATCCCACCCGGGTAAACATCCTGGAGAGCCTGCGTCAGGGGGAGCGCTGCGTCTGTGAAATCATTGAGGAACTGGACATGGAGCAGTCAAATGTCTCTCAACATCTGGCCGTGTTGAAGAAACTGGATATTGTTGATTCACGCAAGGAGGGCCTGCGGGTGAACTACCGGGTAAAATACCCGGAAATCTTTCAGATTCTTGATTTGCTGGACGGGGTGCTGGTGTCCCAGGTGGAGGACACCATGTCCACTTTGAAGGGGTTGAGAAGGAAAAACGGAGAAAATGTGAGCAAGCCAACCCGGAGAGGGTAAACTACATGGGCATGTTTTCCGCAAGCGACTTTTCCGGCATCATTCAACAGGCTGGCGCACGCCCGTACACCGTACAATATCCGCGGACATACACCGGATAAAGAAGGCGGACCGGGAACTTTGGCCGGGCCCACATGCAGGCGCACATGACCCGGACGCGCAAAACCGGTGGGCACACCACCACAGCACCCGTTGTAGAAATGTCCGGAAACCTTCCGGACACCTGCGGGGACGG
>NZ_LYVF01000021.1 GCF_001655685.1 Desulfotomaculum copahuensis | reverse complement strand
GTATCACTTTTTGCCGCCCTATGTCAACTGCCATTTTCTGGCCGCCGCGCACCGGCGACTCTTATAATCTAGCACATCCGGACAAGCAGATCAACAGGTATTTTCTGGCGTCCGGGCGGCACTTAAAAACCGTTGCAGTCACGCCGGCACCGTTCCTACGATTACAATGAATACTTACGCCATTAAGCAACTGTGACGATGTACATGTACCCTCAGTTAAAGCAGGACAAGACAGATTACAATGTATACATATGCCATTGAGCAACAGGGATGACGGCGTTTAACCACTTGCTGCATCACCACATGACCGGTGTCCAATGTCCGCATGCCGGCCGTACAACCACCGCCGCTCCTGGGCACGGCCGTGATCAGCAGATTTCTTGTTGGTGTGACGTACTTATAACCGCATGTACTTTTCTTTCAACTTTGCGGCCGTTTCCTGTTCCTGTGCCGTTAATTCGCCGGGCACCAGTTCTATGCCCAGCGCCTGTTCAAACCCGCGCGCCATTGCCCGGCAAACCTGCTCATATGACGGCTTCGACGGCAACACCCGGTCCAGGGCGGTGGCCTTGCCGGCAAAAGCTCTTTGCACCCGTTCCCTGGCTTTTTCAGAAGCAAAGGCCAGGACGGAGAAAAGCTTTTCTTCATCCAGCCCGATTAAAATGGAACCATGCTGCAAAATGGTTTCCAGCCGGCGCACCTGGGCGCTGCCGACCAATTTTTTACCCGCCACCGCCACTTCGTACCAGGAAGGAGCGTCAAAACAGGCTGCCGACAGATGGCCGCGGCGTAATTCCGGAACGGCGCCGGCCGGGTTACCGCTTTCATTGACCGGGCGCACGCCGCCAACGGCCGGATTGACGCTTTCATGTTCCCTTCCTGCGCCACCAATAGCAGGATTGGCGTTTTCCCGGTTTGTGTACGTGCCGGCAGCAGTCACATTAAGATCATATTCCGCATGCGCCTCATCTGCCATCTCTCCCGTAAGACGGACATGGCCCCCTGCTTCCATTGGCGACACCGGCTGTCCGGGTGATTCCATTTTTAATCCATGCACATCCGCCGGCCGCCTGTTCCCCGGGCTGTACAATTCAGCCGGCACACCCAGCAAACGCAAACCGGCCAGCAGTCCGCCGCTCAACACCCGGTACGTCTCCACCACACTGCCGGGCAGGTATTTTTGGGCGATGACCACGCTGTAGGTGACCTCGTCGTCATGCAGTACGGCGCGGCCGCCGGTGGGGCGGCGCACCAGTCCGACGCCCAGACGGCGGCAGGCTTCCCGGTTCACTTCCCGTTCCGGCTCTTGAAAATAGCCCAGGGAGAGGGTGGGCGGATCCCAACGGTAAAAGCGCAATGTCGGCGGCACCCCGCCCCGGCTGTGGTGAATCATGATCGCTTCATCCACGGCCATATTTGCCGGCCCGTCCGCCGCGCCCGTTTGCAGCAGGCGCCACTTGCGCGGATATTCCAATACCATTTATTGCACCCCGTTTATATAAAACTGCCCCTGAAAACCCACCCCCCTTGTGGAGTGGTTCGAGTGGGGCACCGCCCGGCAGGGCGATAAAAACATGCCCGTACAGCCGGATACAGCTCAAGCAGGGCATTTCCGTTAAAAACCTCTGGGCATGTACGGATGATTGACAAATCCTACCCCAGTGTACGCAAAAGCATGGCGTTCTCCCGCTCCGCTTCATCCGGGGTCAGCGGCCGTGGATAATTGTAGATCACGCCGCCGGGACGTTCGTTGTAAAACGGCCGGTTGCAATCCGGACAGCCGCTGGTGCGGAATGCCTCCCCGGAAGCCAACTCAGCGGCCAGTTCACCAGCCGGCAGGCCGAAGTCAATCAACCGCCCGCCCCGGAAACTCAGTTGCTCCGGCCGCACCCGTCCGGTGCGCAGCAGATAATGGGCCGCCTGGATGCGCCGGTAGCTGTCCGGGGCCGGTTGCGCCCGTCCGGCCAGGGCTGTACCCCGGACCGGGGTGAAGGCAAAAAGGCCGGTCCGCACACCCAGGGAAACCAGGTGGGCCAGCAGCCGTACGGCTTCTTCCTCGCTTTCGCCCAGGCCGATGATCAGGTGCGTACCGGTACGCCCGGGCAGCAGCCGGGCGCTCTCTGCCAATAAAGCCAGGCTGTGTTCCCAGGAGCCGCCCTTGATTTCCCGGTAGAGACCCGGCGTAGCCGCATCCAGAGGCAAACCGATGATCTCCACTCCCCACCCGGCCACCTCCAGGGCTTCTTCCGGCGCGGCAAGGTTTATGGACAGGCACAGGGGCAGGTCTGCGGCCGAACGGAGCATGGCCACCGCCCGGCGGGTTTCTTCTTTATAGTTTTCCGTACGCACCACCTGGATGCAAGCCCGGCGGAAGGACCCGGCCCGGCTGGCGCGGGACAGGCGGGGTAAAACAGCCTCCCCGGCAAACTGCGGCCAGGTGACCCGGGACAAAAAATCCTCCCGTGCCCGGCTGGAGCGGGCCTGAGTGCAAAAAGCACAGTTCATCAGGCAGTGTTCCCCCTGCATAAAATAAGCCGTGGTGGGGGCCACCGCCGGCTTGTTGTTGTTTAAACCAAGCACCGCGGCCGTCCCGGCGGATACGCGCAACATTAACACAACTCCTTTTCAGGCCACCCATCTAAACCATTTAAATCATTTAAACCAATCATGCCGCCGGCACGACAGCGGCAGCAATTAAACAACTGTTCAGGACAAAACGCAGCATTCTTCGCCGTAATCCACCCGCCAGCCCGACTCCCGGGCGTACTCCACCGCCGGCCGGGCGGGCAGGACGATCTTGTTCACTCCGGCCTGCAGCGCCAGCACATCCAGTTGAGCGCGGTAGCGGCCGCGGGGGCGCATGCAGCCCAGGTAGAGGGGCATTTGGGGAAACATGATCCGGGCAGTGGCGATGAAGGCGGCTGCTTCTTCAATGTCCGGCGGGCGCCGGCCGGCGTAACGCGTTCCGGCCACCGGAAAAAATACGATCAGCACCAGCCCGTCCACACCCAGTTCACGCAAAGCTTCCAGGGCGTCATATTCGCCGGCCAAACCGCCCCCCCGCAAACCAATGACCAGGTGCGGATAAACCCGGGCATGGCGCCGTAAGGCACGATAGGAGCGGATGTAATCGGCGCCGGTTTTATCCAGTCCGAGCACTTCCCGGATTGTTTCATCGTCAATGATAAAATCAAAGGACACCGCATCGGCGTATTGCCCAATCACCCGGGCCGTCTCCTCATCCACCAGGCCCGGATGAAAGTTCATTCGAAAGTTTTGTTTCCATTCAGCCAGCAGGGCCGGGTGCTCTGTCACGGGCACCCGGCCCTGCCGGTCGCAGCCGCCGGAAACCAGCAAACTGCGCCAACCGGCAGCGGCCGGACCGCCGGCGGGCGGCTCCGGTCCGTGCCCTCCGGCGGCGTTTTGTGTGCCGGCAGCCCGGCCGGCAAGGGCATTTTCCAGTTCGGCCGGGGATAGCATGCCGCGCAGGAAGTGCCCGCCGCAGTGGGCGCAGTTCAAGGCGCAATGCCTTCCGGTCACGCTCACCGCCCGGGTGGCCAGCGGCCGGTCGAATTGAACGGCAGCCGGGAAGTTCCGGCGGCGTACCTCCTGCGCCTGGCGCAGGAGAGAAGACAGGGATTGTCCGGTATTTACAAGCATATGCACATCCATCACTTTGCCACTCCAAAAACAGTTAGCGGAAAATTACGTTCCAACCCTGCCTGCCGGATAAAAAGCATCCTGCCGGAAGCCGGAAGCCCCGCAAGCCGGAACACCGCCGCTCAAAAAAGAAGCGCATCAGATTGCCCGGCGCGGTATTTGCACCGCCAGTCCGGCTGTCCCGGCCGCGCCGTGTCCGTTTTCCAACCATAGAAGCCGGTTTCCGGCACGACCGGCAGCTCGTTACGGCCGGTCCGCCGGCGAAAGTGCTTACCCCCGCCAGCGCAG
>NZ_LYVF01000020.1 GCF_001655685.1 Desulfotomaculum copahuensis | reverse complement strand
TTAACTTTGACGATACCTTGTTAGGATTGTGACCGTATTGCATATTAAACTTCCTTTGCGTGTTAGCTTTCCACTATCCCTGATCTCCCGACTCAGAGGCTATCAAGCTTGTTTAACAGACTTAATTAGCAACATCATCGGGCGGCGCATTTCATCCGACATGCCTGGAATCTCCATCATGTCATTACTCGGCATCGCTTCCTCAACGGCTTCCAGCCGGAACCCAGCATTTATGAGCCCCATCAGGATCTGAGTCAGTGTATGATGCTGTTTCGTAATATTCTGCCCAAGGAAATGGGTAGCTCGCTCTCCGGAATAAAAGTAATTATCAACAGGCCAATATTGCGGCTTGCCGTTTGAATCATAAACCCAGTCTTGGTTCACACCCGTGGTAAAAACAGGATGTTCAATGTTAATTAGGAAAATACCACTATTCTTTAGCGTCGAGTATACCTTTCTGAAAATGGCGTCAATATCTGCAATATAATGAAGCACCAGATTGGAAATCACACAATCATATGAATCTGCAGGATAATAATATTCCTCCAGTCCACAAATTCGGTAAGTAATCTTGGGGTCTGCGTTTTTTTCTTTTGCTTCGTTAATCATTTTTTCGCTCAAGTCGATTCCCATCACATGTTCTGCACCGCACTCGACAGCATATTTGCAGTGCCAGCCGTAACCACATCCAAGATCGAGTACGCTTTTGCCGCTTAATTCAGGAAACAAAGCCTTGAATTGATGCCATTCGCCTGCTCCTGATAAGCCTTGTTGACTTCGTGACATCTTCGAATACTGGTAAAAAAATTGTTTATTATCATAAATGTTGTTCATATTCTCACCTTTCTTTGTTTAAAATCTTTCAACAGATATGTTCATCAATCCTTCGGAAGAATATCTTTTACTTCGTTAATTAGTCGTTTTAGCTGTGCACAGGCATTTGCTCCCTCTGTTCCAGCTGCCGTAAAAATTGAATTTATTTTATCTTTGTAGTCAAGCGGGTGAATGTTAAAATTATCTATCATGCCGACTGCCTTTTTTTCGTTCAGACAGTATTCTTCATTTACTGCAAACAATACCTGGTTGAGTGCTGAAATTGCACGTACAATATGGGCAATAACATAATAAACATCATTTTTCTCGGCATTACTTTCTGCAAGCATTGAAGAAAACGCTGCTTCAAACCCGAAGAAACCAATAATAGCTTTCTTCAGCTTTGTCGGATATTGTTCGGCAATACTCTTTAGTTCTGAAATATTACTCTGTTTTTCCCACAACACCTTGCATACTGCCAATTCTCCCATATACATCACATTCATATAGGCATGGGGATGCCCAATTTGATAATGTGCGGAAATATTCCCTTCCTGACATTCGGCAATCACATTTTTTACTCGATCTACATCCCGCAGAATAAAATCAACATGGTATCCATCAATAACGAGCCAACCGCCTCCATTAACCCATTTACCCCATTCACCAGGAGGAACAACCAAATTATCCCTATGTTCATCATCCACATTTTTTGCTGCCTTGTTCAAGGACACAAGGTTAAGGGTTTCTTTGTCGTAATAGATACCGATATCAATATCCGATTCTGGGGAATGCGTTCCCCTTGCACGCGAGCCGCCAAGCACAACAGCCTGGATTCCTTTAATTCCAACCAGTGCTGATACAACTTTATCTAATACTGTTTTTATTTTATTCATGTAACTCACCTCATTATATTTAAAGCATACTCCCATCTCGATTTGCTGCTTAAAAAATAGCTTGTTTTATGCTAACATCTAACCTGCCCTCTCAACATCAACTTTTTCAAAAAACACCTAAATCGACCACTCGCGAACCCATGTTATCTAAACTGACCACTCGTTAAACACCGACATCTAAATCGCTCTGCCGCGTTTAAAATCATCCCTCTGGACTTGTTCCCTTGAACCGATAACTTTCCAATTTTCATACAATGAAATTATATCACAAATATGCAAAAAGCCTAGTATTACTAGGTTCTTCACACCCTCACTTCTCCACCCTTGACATCAATACTGCGCACTCCACATGACTGGTTTGGGGAAACATGTCCACCGGCCGGGCTTCCACCAACCGGTAACCATGACCGGCCAGGTACCCCAGATCCCGCGCCAATGTAGCCGGGTCACAGGATACATAAATCACCCTGGGCACCGCCCGGCCGGCCAAAACATCCAGCATCCCCCGGTGACAGCCGCGGCGAGGTGGATCCAGCACCACCAGATCGGGCCGGTGACTGCCCTTCAATAAACGGGGCAGACTCTTTTCCACCGCACCCTGCTCAAAAGTTGCATTGGTGATCTTATTCAACCGGGCATTCCTCTGCGCGTCGGCCACGGCCGCCGGTGACAGCTCCAAACCCAGTACATGCCCGGCCCGCCGTGCCAGATAAAGGGCGATGGTACCCACCCCGCAAAAGGCATCCACCACCTGTTCCCGGCCGGTCAAACCGGCATATGCACGGACCAGCCGGTATAAAACCCGGGTTTGAGCCGGATTGACCTGGTAAAACGAGGTTGCGGAGAGGCGAAAAACCAGGTCGTCCAGACGGTCCGTCAGATATCCCGGTCCGTATAGAATTTCCGTTTGTTCAGCGTCCTCCTCACGCCCGGCGGACTCCGCCATTTGTTGTACGACTGTTGTTATCCGTCCGGAGGCGGCCAGTTCACCAATCATTTTTTCCGTCCTGAAACGGAAGTCCTTGGCCGTGGTCAGCACCACCATGGTTTCCCCCGTCCCGGCCGCCTTGCGTAGGGTGATTTCCGAAATACCGCCTTTATCTGCCAGCAACCGGTTCCGGTTCTGGTTCAACCAATGTTCCACCACCCGGACCAGGCGGTTTAAATCTTCGTCCAGCAGGCGGCAGGCAAAACTCTCCCCCGTCAAACGCCCCAGGACATGTGAAGAGGGAGCGAAAAACCCGAGCACCACTTTGCCCTCCCGGCATCCAATGTGCAGGCGCACTTTGTTGCGGTAATGCCAGGGATCATCCATGCCCAGCATGGACAAAACAGCCGTACCGTCCAGTCCGCCGATACGGGCGAAAGCGTTACGCACCAGCCCGGTTTTGTACTGCAACTGGTGCGCATAGTCCAGGTGCTGGATATGGCAGCCGCCACAGCGGCCAAAAGCAGGACAACGGGGAACGGCACGCCCCGTGCCGCTTTCCAGCAATTCCGCCAACCCGGCCCGGAGGTACTTTTTCTTCACTTCCGTCACCGTTGCCCGGATCCGGTCGCCGGGCGCAGCCAGGGGGACAAACACCACCTGGCCCCGGTGCCTGCCAATCCCCTCACCACGATGGTTTAACCCCTCTATCTCCAGGATTAACTGTTCCCCGGGCTGCCCCGGTGTCATGGTCACACCCCCCATTGGTTCTGAAAAGCGGCCCGGGATTTTAATTTCCGGCCGGCCGGAAGCATACAGCGCTTTGATTTACCGTTCAATCTCCGGTTCGCGCCCGAGGGTGAACTGAAGCCTCGTTTCACCGGAAGGAAAGCTGTGCCCCGCTCACCTGATTTATTTTACCACAAGGGAAAAGACAACGTGCAGAGTTTCCGTTCCCTTTCAAAAGCCAAACCTGCCCATTGGGTAAGGGTATGTCCTCCCTGAACAAAATGAAAACAAAAAAAACAAACTGCAACTCTGAACTGTTTTTAAAAAACACCCCGTACAAATGATTATGTCTTGTCCGGAAAATCCTCACCGGCCGATGGCGAATATATTTTTATTGATTTTTTCGAGTTATCCTTTACAAATCCAATTATTTCGGGTATAATTTAATGTGCCCATGTAGGGGTCAAGGGATTCTTCCTCCTTCAATTACCATACGGTAGCAGGGAGTGAAAAATTAATTCCCTAAGCTGCCCGGGCAAAAGGAGGATTTTTAATATGTTTGAAGACAAAGTGATCACCTGTCGTGACTGCGGGCAAGAATTTGTTTTTACTGTTTCGGAGCAAGAATTCTATGCCGAAAAAGGTTTCACCAACGACCCGTCCCGTTGCCCGCAATGCCGCGCCGCACGCAAACAAAACGGCGGCAACCGCGGCCGCGGCCGATATGATCGCCAGGAAAGGGAAATGTTTCCGGCCGTCTGTGCGGCTTGTGGACGGGAAACACAAGTACCTTTCCAGCCGCGTGAAGATCGTCCCGTCTATTGCCGGGACTGCTTCAGCCGGAGAAACAACCGCTACTAAGTAATAAAAATTCGTTTTACAAAAGCACCATCCCCGCCCGGGTTGGTGCTTTTTTTATTCGGTCATCCGGGTGAAATGAATACTCCTAGACATTATGTTTGCTCCAAAATGTTAAATTTGCTCAAAGTGGAACGAAATATTTTGATCAGACATTGACACAACCATCAACACCCGTTATACTGTTCGTGTGCGAACGTTCTAATATGAACGTTCGCACACGAACCAATAAAGGGGTGAGCATGATAGATTCTACTGAAACACGGACTGAACTGATCAAAAATATCCATGGAAACCTGCATCGCATTCACCGGATCCTGCACCGGCACATGGCAAGTAAAATGCATGGCCTACCGGTAACCCCCGCCCAGATGGGCGTGCTCCGGATGGTCAGGCTCAAGCCCGGAGTGACGGTAAGCGAAATGGCCCGGCTGGGCATGATGACCAAGAGCAACATTTCGGTAATGGTGGACCGTCTGTGTCGGGAAGGCCTGCTGGAAAAGAGGCCGGACGGGGCGGACCAGCGACTGCTCCGGCTTTACCTGGCAGCCGGCGGACGGGAAATCCTGGACCGGATCGGCGCCCGGCACCTGGCCGCCACACAGGCGGCGCTGACCGGTCTGACCGGTGAGCAACTGGAGCAGGTGGCCGCCAGTTTGGAACTTCTTTTAAACACTCTGAAAGAAAATCTTGCGGCTGGAAGTGATGAATAACATGGAAGATATAATCATAGTCGAAAACCTGTGGCGCAAGTTCAACCAACTGGTGGCAGTGAATGATATCAGCTTCACGGTGGGAAAAGGCGAGATTTTCGGTTTCCTCGGTCCGAACGGGGCCGGCAAGTCCACCACCATTCAGATGCTGGCCACCCTCTTGAGACCCACCGCGGGACGGGCGCTGATCAACGGTCACGACATCATCCGGGAACAATATGCAGTGCGCCGGAGCATCGGTATGGTATTCCAGGACCCCACCCTGGACGGAAACCTGACCGCGCTGGAAAACCTGGATTTCCACGCCCGTCTGTACGATGTAGACAAAAAAGTTCTGGCCGGAAGGCGCGGGGAACTTCTTCAGATGGTGGAACTGGCCGACCGCGGCCGCGATCGGGTCAAGTTTTTTTCCGGCGGTATGAAACGCCGGCTGGAAATCGCCCGGGGCCTGTTACACCACCCGGCGGTGCTCTTTCTGGACGAACCGACGGTGGGACTGGATCCGCAGACCAGAAGCCACATCTGGACCTACATCCGCGACTTGCGCCAAAAGGAGGGAGTGACCATTTTTCTGACCACCCACTACATGGATGAGGCGGAAAACTGCGACCGCATCGCCATCATCGACCACGGGCAAATCGTCGCGCTGGACACCCCGTCCGGCTTGAAACAGATGGTGGGACGGGACGTGATCAACCTGACCGCTAAAAACATCGATCAGTTGACCCGGGACATCGAAGAGCGCTTCGGCATCCGGGGCAACCGCTTCGACGGGGAATTGCAGCTGGAAATAGAACAGGGGGATCACTTCATTCCCCGCTTGCTCAGCGCTGTGGGTGACGCAGTCGAGTCAGTCAACCTGCATAAACCCACCCTGGACGACGTTTTCCTTAAACTGACCGGACGGGCCATCCGCGCTGCAAACGCCGGCGCTGCGGATGCCATGCGCGCAATGATGAAAAGGAGGGGTCGCCGGTGAAACATTTGAAGGCCATCTACACCATCTGGCTGCGCGACCTGATCCGTTTCTTCCGGGAGCGCAACCGTATTATCGGCATGCTCGGCCAGCCGCTTTTATACCTTTTGATCATGGGCAACGGCTTTTCGGCCAGCTTTCGCCTGCCCTATGCGCCGGCCGGATTCAGTTACCTGCAATTCATGTACCCGGGCGTAATCGGTATGTCGGTCCTGTTTACGGCCGTATTCTCGGCCATGTCCATCGTCTGGGACCGCGAGTTCGGCTTTTTGAAGGAAGTGCTGGTGGCTCCGGTACCGCGCTGGACGGTGGCCATCGGCAAGACCCTGGGCGGCAGTACGGTGGCTATGATCCAGGGCGCCATCCTGCTCATCCTGGCCCCCTTCGTCGGAGTGCACCTGTCCCCGGTGGCGGCACTGGAGATTCTGGGCATACTCTTCCTGATCGCCTTCGCCCTGACCTCTTTCGGCATCACCGTGGCCTCGCGCATGGAAACCATGGAGGGCTTCCAGATGATCATCAACTTTCTGATCATGCCGCTCTTCTTCCTGAGCGGCGCGCTATTCCCGCTGCGCGGCGCCGCCGCCTGGATGAGCACACTGATGAAGATTGATCCGCTCACCTACGGGGTGGACGCCCTGCGCAACGTCTTCTTCGGTTCCGCTTACCCGGGCGCGGCACTGGTCCAATTCCCCATCCACCTGGACCTCCTGGTGGTGGCGGCCATGGCACTGGTCTTCGTAGTGGCCGGCACGGCCATGTTCAACCGTCAGGTTTAAGCCGGCCGCTTGGGAACAAAATGGTCTCCCGCCGGTATGAAAAGGGCGGTCCGGACCGCGCAAGCCGGCCCCTGCAAAAAGAAAAACCCCGCCGGCCGGCGGGGCAAAAGAAAATCCGCGAAGATTCCGCTGTATTATTATGTCCGGTCATTGAATTATTTACGGTGAAGTTGAACGAATTTGCAACCCCGGACAGAGGCAAATCCCAATACATTTTAGTCCGGGGAAAGGTGTGCAGTCCGGCCGTTCCCGCACGCACAGCAGTAATTGCGCCGGCAAAAAGTAATTGACAAATCCTTTTTCTTTTGTTATCTTAAAGCAAGAAGGGGAGTAGCAAATCACCCGGCAGCGTCAATACGGCCTTACGCCCGCCGCCGGGGCGGTTTAAACCGTTTGCAAGACCTTCATCTGGTTTTAACACCAGATGAAGGTCTTTATTTTTTACCGCCGGCGTGAGTAAAAATATTTTGGGGGGTTAGCAATGGATTTTTTTAGCGGAGCAGTTCTTTTTGGTGTCGTCACAATCATTCTATCCGATCTGCTGCTGGCCGGTGACAATGCCCTGATCATCGGCCTGGCCTGCCGGGGACTGCCTCGGGCGCAAAAATACCGCGCCCTGTTTTGGGGCATGGCCGGAGCGGTGATCCTGCGTATCTTGCTGACTTCTATGGCAACCATTTTGTTGACCGTACCGTTTGTACAGACCGCCGGCGGCATATTGCTCGCCTGGGTGGCCTTTAAACTGCTGCTGCCGGAAAAGGAGGCAAATGTCGGCGCGGCGGAAAGCCTTGCCACCGCCATCAAAACAATCATCACCGCCGATTTGGTCATGAGCATGGATAATGTGCTGGCTGTAGCCGGCGCGGCCCACGGTGAAATCTTGCTGGTCGTTGGAGGTCTTGTGCTGAGCATACCCATTGTCATTGGCGGCAGCCAGGTCATTTCCCGGCTGGTGGAAAAATATCCGGTCATGCTTTATGCGGGAGCCGCCGTTCTAGCCTGGACGGCCGGTAAAATGCTGGCGGAAGACCGGATAACCAATCAACTGCTTGCCCGGTTAAACTTTTCCGTCCCCGTTTTGGTACTTATCCCCGCAGCAGTCACCCTGCTGATCTTGATTGCCGGGTGGTTTGTACACTGGCGGGAAGACAAACAGGGGCAAAAAGCCGGGGATATCCCGGTCGGTCCGTCTGCGCATAAAAACTATTGACCGGGGGAAAAACATCTTCGTAAATATTATATGCAGGAGGGTGTTCAATGGCACTGATACCATACGAACCAATGCGGTATCTGGAAAACGTGAGGCGGGATTTGGATCAATTTTTTACCGGTCACCCGGCCGGGCTGGCCAACTGGTTTGACCGTAATTTCGGTATTCCCCGCATCGACGTGTATGAAACGGAAAACGAGGTGGTTGCCAAATGTGACTTACCCGGCCTGGAAAAGAAAGATGATCTGAACATTGACATTGATAACAACGTACTTACCATCAGCGGCAGCATAAACCGGACCGGTGAAATCAAGGAAAACCGCATGCACAGGCAGGAACGGTACGTTGGACAATTCCAGCGGTCGGTAACCCTCCCGGCCCGGGTTTCTTCCGAAGATGTGAAAGCGGTTTACAGAAATGGCGTCCTGGAAGTACGCATGCCCAGGGTGAATGCAACAGCCGGAAAAAAAATCGATGTCGAATTTCATTAAAAAGCACATGCGTATCCTGTTAAGAAGTGCCGGCCCGCCGTTACCGGCGGGCCTTTAACCCGGGCGGCTCGCAAAATGCGTTTAATTTCCAGACTGCCGGATAACAAACAGGTGAGCCTATGAACAAGCTTGGGCATAAACGAGGTTCCCGCTATGAATAGTGAGCCCTCTAATTTAGTTACACTATAAAACCATCAAGGTTCCCTTTAATGGTTATTTTTTTTGACCAAGCAGAATAACTCCTTATATATACTGGAACACAAACTTCTACATAGAACTTGTATTTTTCCAAGATATTCAACTGGTTCAATATAGTTGAATTGTCGAGCGCGGTTATAACTAACTTATAGTTTGATTCAAGGTCTCTTGATTTTTTATATAGTTGGCTCAAGTTTTCATAATTATATAAATATAAAGTATTATTAACATCACTACATGCTTCACCGAAAATCCTATTTGCCATTTCAACGATTTCCTTATCACGTAAGATATTAATACTAATCATCAATAAAGCGTCTTCAAGCATATTCTTTACAGTTGGTATCCATACAATTTTTTGATACTTAGGACAACCTCCAGCATTAATTCCATGAGGCAATAAAATCCATGCCGGCTTGCTATTTTCTGAAAGATATAGAACAAACGACGGTATGATGCCACCATGATTTTGATGTTCGGTACCAATTAAAATTTGTGCCGTATAAGTACCCATAAATATATACCCCCATTAAATTTAATATATAAGTACCCTATAAAAAATAGCTTGCTCCCTGCATTTTTTCAATAACATGTCATAAATAGAACGATATGATATTATTGAGTATTTGTTTGCCATATCAAGCCACAGGCTACAAATTATCAATTATTTTTATTCAAACCTTTCTTCAACCCAAAATTCCTCAAACCTGGCATAGGCTAGAGGTTTTCCTAGCCTTTTAATATTATCGGCAAAATCAATAACCAAGCACTCTTTTGTACCACCAAATACAGGCCCTCTTAGACCACGTCCGAGTATTTGTTCATATAAAATCTCACTTGTGGTCGGCCTACAGATTGCTATACATTCTGTTTTCGGTGCATCAAAGCCAGTTGTTAAAACCCCATAATTAAATAAATATTCTATTTTACCATTCTTGAAATCATGAATAATCCCGCGGCGAATAGTCATTGGCGTATCGGAGGATATGGCGGCAGCAGTTCGTTCACCTATCGCAGTTAGCATTACAGAAAGAAAATAGGCATGTTCAACTGTGCAAGCATAAACAATCGTTGGACAACCATTGTTTATCTTTAAAAGCCTTTTTATGATAAAAATATTTCGGTTAAGATTCGATGCCAGCCGTTTTCTAAAACCTGCTGGAACGTCGTTTTCTTTTTTCAACTGCTCTATTTCCGAATCAGTCAGTTCATATTCCATACTCATCTTACATACTATATGGCGGGGGTTAGCTAAATATCCATTATCTCTAAAATATTTTACCGGATTAGTAGAATACTCTTCCCCAAGGGCAGGAGTGGGTAGAAGGCGCCC
>NZ_LYVF01000019.1 GCF_001655685.1 Desulfotomaculum copahuensis | reverse complement strand
GCTTTTTCGATTTTGGCTTCGATATCATGAATGTACGTGTCGATCAGTTCAAGCTGGCTTCTGATGGTGTCTTCCGCTTCGTTATAAGCCCACTGGCACCAGCGGGCGTTGGGCATGAATGTTTTTTGTAGTACGGCGATGATTTTTTCCCTTTCAACGCCCTGGCGGATAGCCTGGTAGGAGGTGCGCTTGGCGGCCTGGAAAATGCGCATGAAATCAATTAACGCTTCAGCTTCGTCGGTTTCCGGCGTAAGGGAAGCGCAAACGGTGATCATGTCCGCCGGTTTTTTAACCTGGTTATTCCTTTGCGGCATCGACCATCGCCTCTTTTACTTTTTTTCGGAATTCTTTGCTTCTACGGCCGTAAAGTTTGGCGCTGAAGCTGGACAGGATAGCCAACATGTCCGCTACAAGTTCTTCTTGCAACGATTTCGGTTCGGTTCCGTTGATCACAATAATGCGCACGCCGAAGGCATTGAGATATTTTTCGATGTAATTGTAGCCGAACCTGGCCA
>NZ_LYVF01000018.1 GCF_001655685.1 Desulfotomaculum copahuensis | reverse complement strand
CGAGTAATCCCCGGTGTTCGATTCCTTTTTGTTACTCCAATCAACTTTCTCAAGAATAAACTTCACACCCGCGGAAATAAGACCACTAAGCCCGATTTCGGCCCCGACGCGCAACTTGGTGCAGGCCACTTTACTATCGTCATCGTGTTTAGATATCTTTCCGTCGCCCTCCACTTCCGCGTAGCGGCTATCTGATGGAGGATAGTAGTTAAATACATCAAACGGGAACTCGCAGAAGTGAAATCCTTTTTCACAGGCGATGGCGTCGGACTCTTCATATTCGCCGCCAACTTGGAATTGAAACCCCCTGCATTTCATGTCTTTGCCAAAGCCTTTGTAGCCTTTAATCATCTTTTCTCCCCCTAACTCGCCCTGCGGGCTGCTCGTTTGGCTTGCCTGAAGGCCTGCTTTCTGGCTTGGTACGCCTGGGCCGTAGCAGTTGGACCAGCAGCAATAGCCTCGCGATAAATAACCTTCAAGTCTTGGCCTCTGGCAAAGACAACTTCCTCTTCCTTGCCAGGCTTATACAGACATCCATAGGCCTCGAAGGCCCCGTCTTTAAAACGCACGCTAACACGCATGCTGTATCCTCTGATCATGTTTCCGGGATCGGGATAATCCCAATTGACGCCCAGGTCAATCTCCCCGCCGGCTTTTAGCAGCTCTTCCCGGCGGGCCCACTCTTTTTCATCCGCCTGTAAATCGGCATCGAACACCCCGCCGCCGGATTTCTTATAACACACCGGCCCGAGGGACCTGGCTATGGAGTGGGGATTGCTTAAAATTCGGTTGCACCTCATGCACCTGTCTGATGTTGCTTGAGCCTGTTCCATGGTCATTCTCCTTTCCTGGATTGAAGTCCAGGAGAACCCGCAGGGCCTTGACCATTCTGGCCATGTCAGGATCATATTCAGCTCGATATTCAAAATCTTTTGGTTGTCTGGCCACTCTGCGGGCCTCCTTTCATTTCCCCTCTTGTGCCAGCCTGTTAGGCGTGATACAATAGGGGTAGGATAATTTCGGATGGGCGCTTACAGGGCGCTCTTTCTTTTTGGCCGGGGCTTGGTATAGCCTCGGCTTTCTAATTTCTGACGATGTTCCTGATAAACCGCCAGAATGCTGAAGCCATATTCCTCGCACATAACCGCCAGGTAGTGGTCGATGGCTACCCTGGCGTCGAGGGCCTGGATCATGCTGTCGTGAACAGCCTGGCGGTGAGCCTCGTCGGCCCGGCTCGTGGCGTTCACCACGTCGGCCGCCGACACAACCTTAATGGCTTCCTGTAGCTCCTCGCAGGTCTTGGCCCAGACACTCGTCCGATGCAGGTCCACTCCGTCGCCGTCTAACCAAGGTGAGGCATAAACTCCGCCTGTGACATCGGCTGCTGCTTCCATGTAAAGCCTGGGATAATCCAGTTTTGTGGCTAGCCGCTCCAGCACGTCCGGCCCGACTGCCCGCCTCCCACACTCAATGGCCGAAACCATTTTCCCGCTGATGTAACCAGCCTGGCCGGTAGCTTCCTGCGTCAAGCCTCGTCGCTCCCTGGCTTCCCGTAGAGCCTGCCCGATTGACATCCCTATCACCTCCTCCCAGTAGAGTTAGGGCATTTCGAGCTGTCCCATTTGTAGAGCCGGCCGGCTATTTATCACCCTCTTTCTCTGGTAGCATTGATGGTGAAGGGTGACTGCACGCTAATCCTGCGGACACCAGATATCGAATAGCCGCCGCCAAAGTGGTGGCATCGACCTGGTTCTCAATCCCAACATAGTGCATGACGTCGTAGGTATTGCAGTCTGCAGGGACGTGACCGCACCTATTATGATTGGGGATTGCCACCAGATAACCGGCATTGGTCTCGGTTAGGTAGAGGTCAAATCTTGTACAACGACCGGAGACCTCGAAATACTCGCCAGCGCGAACCTTAATTTTCACCGGCCAGTTGTCCCGCTTCGACCCTGCCGTGATGGAGGCCAGTTCCCTAACAAGGGAGGCCTTCCGGATGTGGGCAAGGGCTTCTGCACGGGCAAGAGTGGCTGCCTCCTGGGCTAACATGGGATCACCTCCTTTACGCTACTGGTTTACAGCCTCGGTGGTGGCCGCTCGCTCATCTTCTGCGTTGGAGTTCCATTCTGTAACCCCAAGGGCATCAAAAAAAACATCCAGCGACACCCCGAGGATATCTGCCATTGCCTTTGCTGCCTTCAATGACGGTACCCGCGTTCCATTTTCTACTTGTGTATAGAAAGCCCGTGTTACGCCTGCTGCCTGGGCAACGTCTTTCTGCAGTAAGCCTTTGGCAATGCGGATTTCAGCAAGTTTACTGCGCTCTTTCAATGCATCCACCTCCCGAGGTTCCAGTTCGTAACCTGCTGTTACCTCAATTATAAGTAACAGGCTGTAACTTGTCAAGCCCTATGAATGTAATTTTTAATAAAAAAGTTCCCCGTTGTTACCTCATGTTGCTGTGAGTAACCTATGTGGGTATAATTAACATATAGGGCATTTTGTCAGAAAGGGGTGTTTAAAATCGTTTTTAGCATGGAAGGTTTTCCAGAACGCCTCCGGAAGCTCCGAGAGGAAAAAGGACTTCTTCAGCGGGAGCTTGCGGAAAAATTAAATCTTTCCCGTGTTGCAATAACACATTATGAGCAAGGGAAAAGGTTCCCCGAGTGGGATACTCTGCAGAAAATGGCCGATCTTTTTAATGTATCCGTCGACTATCTCCTTGGCCGGACCGAGCATAAGCAAGGCCATATTTCCGATGACAAAGGCAAAACGGAGACCATAGCTGCCCACAGAACAGATGACCCAATGTCTGAACTGCCCGAGGAAGCCAGGAAGTCCCTCGAAGAATTTAAGGAATTCATCTTAAGGAAGTATGGTAAAGGAAGGGAATAACCATGCCGTTCTCGCTGCTGAAAATGGCGGACGAGCATGGAATCATCGTTGAGTATTGGGACTTTCAGCCGCCTTTGGAGGCGGTTTATTGGTCTTTCCCAGGGTTGCCTCCAGTTATTGGGCTGGCAAGGTCTCTTTTTGAGAGCAGAGCACATTTCCGCTGCGTATTGGCCGAGGAACTAGGACACCATTTCACCAGTACGGGTAATTCCATTCCCCTCACGCTGTTCCACTATAGGGACCGTCTCGAGATAAGCAGAGTAGAATACCGCGCTATGCGATGGGCGGCCTTGCACCTGATGCCCCTGGACAAGCTCCGTCTTGCCCTTAGAAAGGGAATTTACGAACGTTGGGAACTGGCCGATTTTTTCGATGTGACGGAGGTCATGGTGGACTTCCGCATGACTCTGCCGGATATCCGGGATAAACTACAGGCGATGGTTATGTGATATGGGCGGAAAAGATTCTTTAATCCAGGATGGGGACTTTGAGCGAAAGTTCAAGGTCTTATTGTCTGACCATGTGTGGCCAGCAGTTCAATGGCTGGTTATGGCCACACGGGACTATGAGCGTGCCCTTAATACGGTGGGTATGCTGCTTCATTATCTGGAAATCAAGAAGACTGAATTTAAAAGAGAGGTCTATGAGCAATGCGAAATGAAGTTGCTCGACTTTCTCTTGAAGCTCCTGGATAAGACTGACAGCTGGGAGGACTATGTCGATATTTATAACCGTATTCTCAAAGAACGTCCGTTCTATTGTCTCACTTATGATAATGAGCGCGGGAATGAACCCGAATTCGAACAGTTTATTCGTTGGACAGGCAGGCGGTTTCACCATGTCCATTTTCTTTATGTTCACTACCATCGTTATAAAGTGATCTGCAGGAAATTGGACAAAGCACGAAGCGGCAGACGCACCGGGAATTTATATCACGCCAAACAAGAGGATTTGAGCGACGAGGAACTGCAGCAAAGATATGATCAGACCAAACGATGGATCGAACAGGTTTTATCGGAATACCTGAAATGCAAGGGGGTGAAAAAATGAGGGTAGCCGTCTATGCCCGCGTAAGCAGCGAAGACCAGGCTGAACGCGGGACCATTGAGAACCAACTGGAGTTTGCCAGGAAATATTGTGACCTTCATGAGCTAGACGTGGTGGAGTGGTATCGTGATGACGGTGTGACAGGAACAATACCCCTGGAAATGAGGGATGAAGGACGTCGCCTCCTGGAGGACGCCAAAGCTGGCCGGTTTGAGCTGCTCTTAATATACCGGCTGGATCGTCTGGGAAGGTCGGCCCGTATCATCCTCAATGCCGTCTATGATTTGGAGCAGCATGGCGTTAAAATCCGCAGCATGACTGAACCCTTTGATACCGGCGACCCCAATGGTCGCTTTTTATTGACCATCCTGGCCGGCGTCGCCGATTTGGAGCGCGAGACCATCCTGGAGCGCATGTGGTACGGTGCCAACCGTGCCGCCCGCGCGGGGAAGTGGCTGGGAGGTATAGTGCCGTACGGGTACCGGGTCAACGAAGAAGGATATCTGGAAGTTAACGAGGACCCGCTCCCTGGCATGGACATGAGCGAAGCCGACGTGGTGCGGCTGATATACCGCCTTATTGCAGACCAGGGCTATTCCACAATCAAAGTGGCTGATTACCTGAATGCCCTGGGTGTGCCGCCGTCTTACACTAAGGACGGTCGACAAATAAAACGAGGAAAGCGCAAGGTCAACACCGCAGGTATATGGAGGCCAGGGCGAATCCGGAACATGGTGGTGAACACCACCTACAAAGGCATCCATTACTATGGCAAGCGAACAAATAAAAAACGCGAGCTGATACCTAGGGAAGTCCCCGCGCTGGTAACCGAAGAAACATGGGAAAAGGCCCAGCAGGTCCTCCACGATAACCAACTGGAATCGATGAAGAATGCCAAGCGGCAATACCTGCTACGTGGTCTTATCAAGTGCGGGGTCTGCGGTCTGACCTACCACGGCACGGCATACGGTGGCCCTGGAGGCAAACCTAAGGCTTACTACGTCTGCGGCGGCAAAACGGCTTACCGTGGCCCTCTGGACGGGAAGTGTACCTCAAAGAACGTCCCTCAGGAATGGATCGAGGACATGGTGTGGCAGTCCTGCGTGGATTTCATCAACAACCCTGGCGATGCCATCAAAGAACTGGCCGCCAGCATGGAAGAAAGGAAGTCGCAAAAGGCGGCCCTGACCGCAGAACTGGAAATGGTCAAGAACGCCGCCAAAGAAAAAGAGGTCGAGAAGCAAAGCATCCTCGACCTCTACAGGAAGCGGATAATCGGGAGCGTGGATGTCGAACAACAACTCCAGCAGATTGCCCGGGAGAAGGCTGCTCTGGACCAGCGGGCCAAGGATCTGGAAAAGCAAATCGAGGCCGAGGAATGTCTGGCCCAACAGTTTGATACTGCCGAGGAGCTGCTGGCCGACTTGAAGGCAAAACTGGAGGCCAATCCGCCATTTGAAGTGCGTCGGGAAATTGTCCGAGCACTGGTGAAGGAAATAATCATAGACACAAAACCCGGAGACAATGGGCGTCCCCGGGCAATAGTTACCGCTCGATATACTTTCTCCAAGGTTGTTACACGAACCGCCAGGGATTCATAGCGGCCACCAAAATCAGAGCGGCCGGAAAGCAGGCGGCGGCATTGATCCGTGAAATGGTCACCACCCCGTCCTCCAGCGGCTGGCGCAGCGCTTCCAGCACATCCCGGTGGAATTCCGGCAGCTCATCAAGAAATAATACCCCATGATGGGCCAAACTGATTTCCCCGGGCCTGGGGTAACGCCCCCCGCCCACTATGGCCACTGCCGAAGCGCTGTGATGCGGTGCCCGGAAAGGCCGTTCCACCACCAGCGGCCGGCCGGTCTTGAGCAGCCCGGCCAGACTATAAAGCTTGGTAATTTCGAGCATTTCTTCAAACGCCGGGTCGGGCATGATGCCCGGCAGCCGGCGGGCGAGCATGGTTTTGCCCGATCCCGGCGGACCAGCCATGAGCAGGTTGTGTCCGCCGGCAGCGGCCACCTCCAGCGCCCGGCGGGCTGTTGCCTGGCCGCGCACGTCGGACATGTCGGGGGCTTCCGCCGGGCCGGCGGACATCAGCGAGGCAAGATCAACCCGGAAGGGAGTGATTGTTTCTTCGCCCCGCAGAAAACGTCCGAGTTGCGCCAAACCGGCCGCCGGATATACGTCCATCCCCTGCACCAGCGCCGCTTCGGCGGCGTTATCAACCGGCACCACCACCGCTTTTAACCCGTGCGCTCTGGCAGCCAGCACACTGGGCAAGACGCCGGCCACCGCCCGTAACCCGCCGTTCAAAGAAAGCTCCCCCAGCAAGGCAAAACGGTCCAGCGCCGCCGGCTCAACCTGCCCGGTGGCCGCCAGGATAGCCGCGGCGATGGGCAGGTCATAAAGCGGTCCTTCCTTGCGCACGTCGGCCGGAGCGAGATTAACGGTAATGCGCCGCGCCGGATAGTCGAAACCGGCGTTTTTTACAGCCGCCCGCACCCGGTCGCGGGACTCCCGTACCGCCGCATCCGGCAGTCCAGTAAGATCAAAGGCGGGCAAGCCGTTGGAGACATCGACTTCCACCTGCACCACCCGGCCGTCCAGGCCGTGCAGGGCAAGACTTTTTACTATGGCGAGCAATTTTTTCCTCCCGCTATCCCTGTCCCGGCTTTTTCAAACCGGCCGCATTCCCACTCCACCGGAACCGGTGCATTTGCCGGAAAAATTCTGACATTATTGATCATTTTTTCGCTAAAAAGGAGGTGTCTCCTGCCGGCAACCGAAAATTATTTACCAGTGCCAATAAACGTTATGTTATACTGGATCAGGGTATGTATTATTCGTTTACTGCCGCACCGGTATTGAAAAGAACTTTGACGTGATATTGTTTCAAACAGTTTCCTTAAATCGATTAAATTAAACTAAGGGGGCGTTATCTGTGCCTGAATCTCTCCCTGTTTCCGTCAACGGAAGAAAATGTGCGGAAAAAATTGATCTCACCCTGACCGCCGGGGCAAGGGACTATATCATCAAACACTGCCGGGTAAATCCCCCGGCCATTACCATCGACACGTTCACTTCCAACAGCTGAATCCAGGTGGACCTGGAGCCGGGCATCCAGTTGGGTGCACCAGACAACACCAAAGAATTTTGCCGGGTTACCAGTTCCGGCGTAACAGTCTACCTGCATAAAAGCATCCGTTACCGTGAACCGGTGGTCATCCGGCTCGCCGGCTTTTTGATTTTCAAGCACCTGGTTATGGACGGCTGGTATTCCGGTTTGTTTGCCGGCGCCGGCACAGCTTGAAGTGCAAATGCCATTCCTGACTTTCTTCCAGGCCGAAACCGCGTGATTCCGCGAGAGACATGGTACGCTTTCTAAATTGCGGGTGAACAAAGCAGGCCTGGCGACTGCCTGAACGTCCCAGTTCACGGCCTTTTGGCGTGTTTTTGCGGCATGGATACCGCTTCGTTCCTGCGGAGACATCTTTGCAGAATGTCAAGCGCCCCGCAAAAAAGAAAAGCACCGGTTTTCCGGTACTTTTGAACGGTACTGATTACGCCCGTACACTTCTTACACGGCATAACCGGAACCGGTTTCCTGCCCGAAGAACATATACCTGGCCGGTTCACCCATCATGGACGCGCCCATCGTGCCCACACCGGCACCCAGGCGGTTGACCAGGTCCGAAAACTGATCCGCCGGCACCGAAAGGTGGCTGTTGCCGTTTATCTTCACCCCGTTGAAATACATGTCGAATGTAACTCGCGTCCCGGCTTCTATCACCCGGACAAAAACTTTTAAAGACATTTTTATGCCCCCTTGAATCATATTTTTTCAGCCCTTTTCCCGGCTGCAAGCGTGCGTGTGCCTGTTTTTTGTTTGATGCCGGACCGGTCTTGCCAGGCGGCCCGGACGGCACAGCGCATCTATTTTCCAGCCTTCAGGCCGGCCGCGCCTTGACTTGCGGCGCCCGGCCGGCCTTACCCAACCAACCGCGCACAGCCATGGCTTCAGCCACTTTCTGGACGGCCACCATGTAGGCGGCCTGCCGCATATCCACATCCCGGCCGCGCTTACGCATGGCCGCCACCTCATGAAAACCGCGCACCATGATTTCTTCCAGCCGCCGGTTTACTTCCTGCTCCGTCCAGTAATAACCCATGTTGTTCTGCACCCATTCAAAATAGGAAACAGTCACTCCGCCGGCACTGGCCAGGATGTCCGGTATGACAAAGACACCCTTTTGCTCCAATACCCGGTCTCCTTCCGGGGTGGTCGGACCGTTGGCCGCTTCGGCGATGATTTTTGCCTTCACCTGTCCGGCCACGCTGGCGGTGATCTGGTTCTCCAGCGCCGCCGGCACCAGGATGTCGCATTCCATGGTCAACAATTCCGCGGAAGAAACCGGCTTGCTGCCCGGATAACCCTTTACTGAACCGGTCCTGGTCTTGTGCTCGCGCAATTTTACCGGATCCATCCCGGCGGGATTATACGCCCCGCCACTGGAATCAACAACGGCTACAATACGGCAGCCCATTTCGTGCAGCAGGCGGGCCACAATGCCGCCGGCATTGCCGAAACCCTGCACCGCCACGGCGGCATTGGCCAGGGAAACACCCTGCAGTTTGGCCGCTTCCCGGATCGCTATGGCACAGCCCCGGGCCGTGGCTTCGTTGCGTCCGGCCGAGCCGCCCACCGCCAGCGGCTTGCCGGTAATGAAACCGAACTCGTTATGGCCCCGGTAGCGGCTGAATTCATCCATCATCCAGGCCATGATCTGCGGATTGGTGTAGACATCCGGCGCCGGAATATCCTTTTCCGGACCGGCAATCTCGGCAATCGCCCGCACGTAGCCGCGGCTCAGCCTTTCCAACTCGCCGGGGGAAAGCTCCCGCGGATTGCAAACCACGCCCCCTTTGCCTCCCCCATAGGGCAGGCCGACCACCGCGCACTTGAAGGTCATCCACATGGCTAGCGCTTTCACTTCATCCATGGTTACGCCCGGATGGAAGCGCACACCGCCTTTTGCCGGCCCCAAAGCACCGTTGTGCTGCGCCCGGTAGCCGGTGAAAACCCGGATCGTGCCGTCATCCATTTCCACCGGAATGATCACGGTCAACACTTTCATGGGCTGCTTTAAAATCTCGTACACCGCCGGGTGCAGCCCCAGATGCCCGACTGCCCGTTTAATTTCCTGCTGCGCGTTTTCAAAAGGATTGATGCCCACAATTTTTCCCTCCCCGGCCAGGCCGCCGGCCAACCTGACGCATGGTATACAGTATTACGTTTAATTTAAATAAATGTTTAAGCAACTTGCATGCCACCGTTGCCATATTACCGCCAAACGTCAATTTCAAGCGTACTTTTACTGTTTTTTACCGTTAAAGCGCATCATTAAACAGTAAGCCGGGTGCGGTTCCAAACCTTTTTTCCGGTATTATTACGCACATTCGGGTATTCATGATATCAAAATGGGATCACGGAAGATCTCACTATGCGATGAAGAGTCCGGCTTTTCCGGCGAGCTTTCAATTTACGCAGTCGCCGGGGAAGGTCAAGAGCCTTGCTTTCACCCGCAGGGATTCCTGCTGTTTAAAGGCGATTCGATTTAAGGAACACTTGAAGTGGTCTTTCCGGGCCAAAGAAAACGGTTTGACAGCTTATTCCCAATAGCGGCAATTGTTACAATGAATAACAATATTGTTTGCGTTGATAATATTAAGTGTTAAACCAAAAGGAGGTTCAATAAATATGCATCATGAAGTCAACCCGTTTCTCCAACATGCGGTTCGTCACGGACAAATGGCGATAAGTGCTTCCAACCGGGCGGTGGCCACCGCCGGCGGACTGGTGCAGGTCTGTGATGAGATTGTTTTCAACATTAACAATGGAAACATGCAAGGCGCTCTCACCTCCGCCCAGAACGCCAAAAACATGGCCGTTCAAATTGCTGATGCCACGCAATATTTAAACCAGGCCATTAACGAACGTATGAACATGGCGTCATACGTTTTGGGCCGGATTCAGGAGCATATCAACGAAATGGCCGGCGCGTTACAGGGCATCAGAGGAACGGAATTTATCCCCGCCGGCCAGGGTTACCAGGGAATGCAGGCACCTTATCAAGCATAGGAATTTCTAGAGCATATTGTTCCAGGATTCTGACAAAGAACCAGAAATATAGATAACAGCAAAAAGCCGGCCAGTAAAGAAAAAACCCCGGATCAATCCAATGCAGATTGATCCGGGGTTTGTTTTATAGAACCCCGCCCCTGAAAACCCACGGGCTTTTCCCGGAGGAGGTTCACCCGGCCGGCGGCCGGTGGAAACTTGAGTATTAACCGGAGCAATGAATCAAGCCAGACGGGAGAACTTTTCCCCCCGCTGCCTTTCCTTCCTGGTCAGCAATTTCTTGCGCAAACGCAGGCTCTGCGGAGTTACTTCCAGCAATTCATCGTCATCCAGAAATTCCATGGCCTCTTCCAGACTCAAGATATGCGGCTCCTCCAGGCGCAACGCTATTTCCGCCGTGCTGGAGCGCATATTGGTCAGGTGTTTTTTCTTGCAGACATTCACTTCTATGTCCTGCTCCCGGGAGCTCTGGCCCACAATCATGCCCTCGTAGACATCCATACCGGGTATGATAAACAGTGTGCCGCGCTCCTGGGCGGCATGCATCCCGTAAGTGGAAGCCACACCGGATTCAAAGGCGATCAGCACGCCCTGGAAGCGGCGCTGGATGTCCCCCTTGTACGGCTCGTAGCCCATGAACAGGTGGTGCATGACGGCATGCCCGCGGGTTTCCGTGAGCAACTGGGAGCGGAAGCCGAGCAATCCCCGGGCCGGCACCTTGAACTCCAACCGGATCTGACCGGCCCCGTGGCCGCTCATATTCAACATTTCGCCCTTGCGCGGCCCGAGCATTTCCATCACCGGACCCATCTTATCCTCCGGAATATCCACCATCAGCAACTCCACCGGTTCCAAAAGCTGGCCGTTTTCCCGCTTGTAGATTACCTCCGGCTTTGATACCTGCAGCTCATAACCTTCCCGGCGCATGGTTTCAATCAATATCGAAAGGTGCAATTCGCCCCGTCCGCAGACATTGAAAACGTCCGGCAGGTCCGTTTCCTCCACCCGCAGTCCCACATTCCGTTCCATTTCCTTGAACAGGCGGGCGCGAAGCTGGCGCGAGGTCAGGTACTTGCCCTCCCGGCCGGCAAAGGGACTGTCGTTGACCATAAAAGTCATCTTTAAAGTTGGCTCATCCACCGCGATGGGCGGCAGCTGCACCGGATTTTCCCGGCAGGCCACCGTTTCACCGATATTGACATCCTCCAGGCCGGCAAAGGTGACAATTTCGCCGCAACCGGCTGCCGGCACTTCCGTCCGTTTCAAGCCTTCAAAGACGTATAACCGCCCGACCGCCGCCGGGGTAATGCTGCCGTCATGACGGATCAGCGCCACCGGCTGTCCGGCGCAAATGCGTCCGCTGTGCACCCGGCCGACCACCATCCGCCCCTGGTAGGAATCGTATTCCGTGTTGTTCACCAGCAACTGCAACGGGCTGTTTTCATCCCCCTCCGGCGCCGGCACATTGGTCACGATGGTCTCAAACAACGGCCGCAGGTCCCGGCCCGGTTCATTCATATCCAGGGTGGCCTGGCCGGTCCGTGCACAGGTATAGATCACCGGAAAATCAATCTGCTCATCCTCCGCGCCCAGATCGATGAACAGTTCCAGCACTTCATCGACCACTTCCGCCACCCGGGCGTCGGGCCGGTCAATTTTATTGATTACCACAATGGGCTGCAGGTTCAATTCCAATGCCTTACGCAAAACAAACCGGGTCTGGGGCATGGGGCCTTCAAAGGCGTCCACCAGCAAAAGCACTCCGTCCACCATCTTCAGTACCCGTTCCACCTCGCTGCCGAAATCCGAATGCCCCGGAGTATCCACGATGTTGATTTTCACCGGGCCATATCTAACGGAGGTGTTTTTGGCCAGAATGGTGATCCCCCGCTCCCGCTCCAGTTCGTTTGAATCCATCACCCGTTCGACTACCCGCTCGTTTTCCCGGAAAATGCCGCTCTGTTTCAACATGGCATCCACCAGGGTCGTCTTGCCGTGGTCCACGTGGGCAATGATGGCGATATTCCGTATATTTATCCGTCCGTTCACGGTTCATCCCTCCTCTGACACACCATTTTAGTATAACAGTTTTGAAGGTAAAGTGCAATTGCGGACAACAGCCAAATTAGTAAAGTCCCCGGCTGAATCCGGAAACCGCAAACGGGAGAGAACGTCACCTCACTATACTTAGCTATAATTTCTCCATACAGCGAAGGACATGCCGGTATTAAAAAGCCCCCGGATCTAATCCGGAGGCATCGAAAATATTGCAGGACCCGTTCTCCCGGGGGTAATCCCCAGGTACGGCCCGGCCCCGAAATTATTTTTCGGCATTTAGAGCTATCCTTTCTGCCAGTAAGCTCCTTCCCGGACCACCCTTTCCCTTTCCATTTGCTGCAGTTGCCGCCATTGTACTTTCCCGGTGCCGCTTTTGGGCAGTGCGGCAACAAATTCAATGATGCGCGGGTACCTGTAGGCAGCCATTTTTTCTTTGGCCCAAGCGATAAATTCCTCCCCGGTTAACTTGCCTTCGTATTCTTTGCGCAGCACCACGAAAGCCTTGACATTTTCCACTCTCACCGGATCGGGCACCCCAACGACACAGACTTCCGCCACTGCCGGATGGGTGTAAAGAATCCCTTCCACCTCCGCGGGCCATACTTTGAAGCCGGCGGCATTGATCATGCGCTTGCTCCTGTCTATAACGAAAAAATATCCCTCTTCATCCAGATAACAAATATCGCCGGTACGCAAAAACCTCTTGCCTTCTATTTCAATAAATGCCTCCTCTGTCTCCTCCGGCCGGTTCCAGTAACCCAACATCACCTCGGGAGCATTAATTACCAACTCCCCTTCCTCCCCGGTGGAAAGCTCCTTCCTGGTATCAATGTCTATAATTCTGGCATCCACACCAAAATCCGGAATGCCGATACACTGCATTTTTGGCCTGTCCGGAGGATTGAAATGGGTCTGGGAAATGGTTTCGGTCATGCCGTAGCCCTCCACAAATTTCAGCCCGGTCAGTTCATACAGCTTTTTCCCCACCGTTTCCGGCAAAGGTGCGCCGCCTCCACCCACAATCAGAAGGGAACTCAAATCACGATTGGTAATTTCCGGATGGTTCAGCAAATCTATGACCATGGTGGTAATGTTGGTCCAGACCGTACAGCGGTATTTCTCGATGGCTTTAATAGCCGCTTCACGTTCCCAACGGGAAAGCAGCACGATGGTTCCCCCCGCATAAATGGGGGCCAGGGCGCTATGCACCAGACCGGTCACATGGAAAAAAGGCAGTGTAGCCAGCACGGTACTGCTGGAAACCATATTATGCCAGACAGCAGAGCTTATTACATTGGCAATAATGGTGGCATGACTATGCATGCAGCCCTTGGGGATACCGGTGGAGCCGGAAGTGTAAGGCAGCATGGCCAAATCGCCGTTATCCACATCGAACGACGGCCGGCTCCCTTTGGATGTCCCCAGCAGATCCAACCATCCTCCGGCCCCGGCGGGCAGTTCACGGCGGGGTTGTGCCGGAAAGGGCAGCGGCAGCTCCGGATCCGCCGGCAGATAATCGGAGTAATCCCCCACCAATATTTCCCGTACGGAAGTTTCTTTCTTTATATTAAAAACCCGGCCGCCAATATCAGCAGTGGTCACCACCGCGACAGCCCCGCTGTCCGCCAGTATAAATTTCAATTCCTCCTCCGTCAGCATGGGATTAACCGGCACCACCACACCGCCGGCCCTCAGGACTCCGAAAAAGCTGATCAAGAAGTGGGGGGTATTTTGCAGGTACAGCGCCACCCGGTCGCCCCTGCCCACCCCAAGTTCAATCATGACCGCGGCAAATGATTGCACGGCATCCCAAAGTTCCCGGTAGCTTATCCTGGTTCCGTAATAAATTATGGCTTCCTTGTCCGGGTAACGCCTGGCCGATGTTTCAACGAATTCATACAGGGGCACCCGGGGGTAGTAAAGTTCATGAGGCAGCCTGGCCGGCCAGAATTTATAATGAGCTGTATTCATCGTGTACTCCCTCTTTTTATATTTTTATTGATTCGATGTTCTATTCACCGGCAAAAATACTACACTCAGCAGCCGGGTAAAATATCGGGAAATGCAACATTTTTCAACCAATTAAGGCGTATCGCAAAAAAAATACCAGTACGAAAATGCCGGTACCGCGTATGCACTTTCCGCCCTATTCGGGCAGCCCCATTTAACCACGGCTATGTCCGGTGTTCATTTTTCAAACATATTAAAATATTTGCAACAGTTTTAATATAGTTGACAGTGATCATACCGTTAAAACAAACGACTTCCCTTCGTTGCCCGGTACCGTTCATCTTTTTAACCTGGCGTTCAAATAATTAACATTACCGTTACCCTTGCCCAAACAAGATAAAAAACAGGGCCGGGGAGAAAAGCGCTGCATCAAGATATCCCCGGCCAAAGAAAAAGGTGGTTTTACAGTAACTATTCAGTCAACCCGGCGGGGGCGTGAAGCACTGGATTGAGCGGCGATAGCGACGAACCTGAGTTAAGATGTAAATAGGCGGACGGAATGTCGAATTAATTTCTGGTACTTAACTTGCTATATATCCAGACATAGCCTAGTAATTTTTCCGCCATTCATATGCCCCCGGTGCAGGCCGGGTTCTCTAACCGAAAGGAGATTTGGACATGAGAACAAGAGCCCAGTACATTGAGAGATTAGGTAAGATGAACCGTAATCTCTTCGCCAACGGTGAGAAGATCGGCAGGCTGGATGAGCGCCAGGAAGGCGCCATCAACGTCATGAGCCTGACTTTCGACGCAGCCTGGGATCCCGCCAGCAGGGATCTTTGCACCGCAAAATCACACATCACCGGCGAAACCATCAACCGTTTCAACCACATTCACCAAAACGTGGAAGACCTGCATAAGAAGCAAGACATGACAAGGTTCCTGTGCAACAAAGTCGGGCAGTGCATCCAACGGTGCATGGGCATTGACGCCGCCAATGCGATCAACGCCGTTTCTTTTGAAGCGCAGAAGTCCCCGGGGGCCAAAACCGCATACCATGACAACTGGCTGAAGTGGCTGGAACGCTTTCAGACCGAAGACCTGGTAGCCAGTTGCGCTCAGACCGACGTGAAGGGTGAGCGCCTGAAACGGCCGTCCGAACAAACTGATCCGGACATATATGTACGCGTGGTGGAAGAAATGGGGTGGACCCATTTGT
>NZ_LYVF01000017.1 GCF_001655685.1 Desulfotomaculum copahuensis | reverse complement strand
GCAGACATGCCGGGCGAACAGAACACCCGGTCAGGGGATAATCCCTGACCGGGCGTTCTTTTTTTGTAGCCGGTCTTGTTAACACTAAAGAAGAGTCCTTCTCTAGAGTTAACGGCCTGATCCGGTTGTCAAATATCCAGCAAGATAGAGGCGGAATAAATTGCCACAAGTCGTCCACCTGGAAGCTACCGACCGGGCGGCTTAGGCCCCCACCTATTTGACGGCATTTAGTGCCTTTGCGGACTAGATGATAGGCTGCGCCTAAAGTTGATGTGCCAAGGTCTACTTACTTATAACCTAATTATCCCAATGTAATTTGGAATTATTTGGGGCAGATGGACTATTTGTATATATATACAATTTGTTCTATAGACTTTGTGGATACTAACAAAGGTTAAACATGAAGCAACTAAGAATATTTTATCTAATGACACACGGGGATGGGAAAATGATTTTGGGAAAACTCGTTATTTATTAAATAAAGGGGGAGGGCGAACCATGTTGACAGGAGAAGAGTATATTGAAAGCTTGCGACATTTGAAAACAGAAATCTATGCTTTTGGGGAAAGGATTGCTAACTTCGTGGATCATCCACTATTCCGGCCACACATCAATGCGGCTGCGGTAACTTACGACATGGCCCATGAGTCGGAATTCGAGGATCTAGTAACGGTGCACTCCCATCTGACCGGGAAAAAAATAAATCGCTTCACCCATATTCATCAGAGTAGCGAGGATCTGGTCAAAAAGGTTAAAATGTTGCGTATGATTGCCCAGCGTACGGGGACATGCTTCCAGAGATGTGTGGGTTTTGACGGATTAAATGCTCTTTATTCAGTAACTTATGAGATGGATCAGACGTTAGGCACTTCTTATCATCAACACTTTGTGGATTTCTTAAAATATGTCCAGGAAAAAGATCTCATGTCCGCAGGTTCGATGACCGATCCCAAGGGAGACCGTAGTTTGCGTCCCAGCCAGCAGGCTGATCCGGACATGTATGTGCATGTGGTTAAAAAGATGGCGGAAGGTATTGTGATCAGGGGGGCCAAGGCCCACCAGACGGGAATAATCAATTCTCACTACATGATCATTATGCCCACCATCGCCCTGGGAGAGGCCGATCAGGACTATGCCGTGTCCTGTGCCGTACCGGTTGATGCCCCCGGCGTGTTTCATATTTTCGGTCGCCAAACCAATGATGAGCGGCGCCTGGATGGGGAAATAGACATCGGCAACGCCAGGTACGGCATAGTTGGGGGTGAGGCGCTAACTGTGCTGGAAGATGTTTTTATTCCCTGGGAAAGGGTCTTTATGTGCGGGGAGTACCAGTTTGCCGGGATGCTGGTTGAAAGGTTCGCCTCCTTTCACAGGCAAAATTATGGAGGGTGCAAGTGCGGGGTTAGCGACATCATCATTGGTGCAACGATGGTCCTGGCGGAATATAACGGTGTGGCCAAGGCTTCTCATATTAAGGACAAAATTACCGAAATGTTGCATCTGAGCGAAACGTTATACTGCTGTTCAATCGCTTGTTCAGCCGAAGGGAGAAAAACACTTTCCGGTGCATATTTTGTCAATCCACTGTTGGCCAATGTAGTTAAGCAGAACGTAACCCGTCATATCTACGAAATCTGCCGGCTAGCCCATGACGTGGCGGGCGGGTTTATCGCCACCCTGCCCTCGGAAAAGGACTTCCAGAATGCCAAAACCGGTCCTTACCTGGAAAAATATTTCAGCGGTGTGGTTGGTGTGCCTACCGAGAATAGGGTCAGAATGGCAAGGTTGGTGGAAAATATGACCGGTGGTACCGCCTTGGCTGAAAGCATGCATGGCGCTGGGTCGCCCCAGACCCAAAGAGTGATGATTATCCGCCAATCCAATATTGAACATAAAAAGCGCATGGCCAAAAAACTGGCAGGCGTTCCTGAACAAAAATAATTTCTTTCCGGTTAAATATCTGAAGATTGTAAATCGTTTAAACAAAAAGGGGCATGTTTAATGAATTCAGTTGGCAAGGATCTGTGGGCGTCCAAATTTACTGGGGGAATTGTTGAAAAAACTATCAATGGGGTAACGGTTAATGTATATGCAGATCGCCCGAAAACAGTTATTGAGACATTGCAGAACAGCGCACAGCTTTTTCCCGATAAGACGGCTCTGGTCATGGGAGATGATCGCGTCACTTATAGCGAATTAAACAGGATGGTTAACAATATGGCCTATGCCCTTCGTAATAAGTGCGGCATTAAGAAGGGCGACCGGGTGGCCATTTTATTGACAAATGGCATTCCTTTTGTAGTTAGTCTTTATGCTGTGGCTCAATTGGGCGGCATTGCGGTCCCCCTGAATACCAAACTTAAAAGCGCTGAACTTGAATACATGATTAAAAATTCAGGCTCCAAACTACTTGTGCTCAATGATAGCTGGTGGGTTAATATTGAGCCGATATTACGTTCTATTGACAACTGCCGGGAGTTTTATGTGGTGGGACGGGAAATAAATGGGACCAGGCAATTCTCTGAATTGATTGATAGCGATTCTCCGGAAATTGTAACGACAGAAATTGATGAGCACGATGTCGCTTTTATCATGTACACTTCCGGTACTACAGGCCTGCCCAGAGGAGTCATGAACACTAACTTTAACGTCATCCACACGATGATTAGTTATAAAAGAATATATAATCTTACCTCTAATGATAGAACTGTAATTGCCGTGCCATTATTTCATGTGACTGGTCTTTACGCTCAATTGCTCACTTATATTAATCTGGGCTGCACCATTGCCCTTATGCCAATGTTTAAAACCGAAGAAATGTTAAGAATAATGGAAGAAGAGAAAATAACCAGCATGATTGTGGTACCGACCATATACGTAATGATGCTGATGCATCCGGACCATGAAAAATACGTCATGTCTTGCTTCCGGGTGGCCGGTTTTGGCGGGGCGCCCATGTCTGGTGAGACGGTAAAAATGCTCCGGGACTGGCTGCCGAACATAGAGTTGCACAATACCTACGGTCTAACGGAAATTGCTTCCCCGGGAACTTGTATGCCCAAGGAAGATGCGCTTAGGAAGTTGGGGTCAATCGGTTTGCCTTTCCCCGTAAACAAGTGCAAGGTGGTTGATCCGGTCACCGGAGAAGAATTGCCGCCCAACACCGAAGGGGAATTGCTGATCAATTCACCCAACTTAACCCCGGGGTACTGGCAAAATCCTGAGGCCACTCAAAAGGCAATTGTGAATGGGTGGCTGCACACTGGTGATATCGCCAAGATTGATGAAGAAGGATACGTCTATATCATGGACCGTATCAAAGATATGATTAATCGGGGAGGTGAAAAAATCTTTTGTGTAGAGGTGGAAGACGTCCTCTATAGCAATAACAAAGTGATGGAAGCAGCGGTGGTCGGAATACCTGACGAAATTTACGGTGAAATTGTCAAAGCTTATATCGTTCTGCGCCCGGGTGCTACATTGACTGTGGAGGAAGTGCAGGATTGGGTTAAAGAAAGGCTGGCCAAATACAAGGTACCCAAGTTTGTTGAATTCCTTACGGAATTGCCTAAGAATCCTAATGGAAAGGTTATGAAAAGTATTTTGCGAAAGTTGAATCAACCAGAGATTTTAAATGGGGGAGATTGAATGAAGAATTTATTTGATTTGACAGGAAAAACTGCTATTGTTACCGGAGCGTCCTCCGGGTTGGGACAGCAGATTGCAATAGGAGTGGCAGCCTATGGTGCTAATGTGGTGGCGGTGGGTAGTCCGCGTCATGGGGCTGAAAGTACAATCGAAGAAATTAAAAGAAGAGGTGGTGATGCGATAAGTTTACAAACTGATGTCACTAATGAAGCTGAAGTAAAGAAAATGGTGAAACAATCCTTGGATAGGTTTGGAACAATAGATATTGATTATAATGTGCCAGGAATTAATATAAGGAAAGAAGCATTAGAAATGACGGAAGAGGAATGGAACAGGGTAATTAATACAAATTTAAAAGGAGTTTATCTATGCGCAAAAAATATTGGTGAAGTAATGGTTAAACAGCGTAAAGGGAAAATCATTAATATGTCTTCAATTTTTGGTACAGTTTGTATGAAAAAACAAATAGCTTATGCAACTAGTAAGGGCGGTATTAATCAGATGACAAAAGTTCTCGCAGTAGAATGGGCACCTTTTGGAGTAACTGTCAATGCTATCGCCCCCGCTTATATGAAAACTCCTTTAGTACGCCAGGTGATGGAAGATATTTCATGGTATGAAGATGTTAAAAAGAGAAATGCCATGGAAAGGCTTGGAGAACCGGAGGAAATCATTGGCCCTGCTGTCTTTCTGGGGTCTGAAGCTTCAAGTTTCATAACTGGAACTATACTTTATGTAGATGGTGGATGGACGGCACTCTAAAACAACCAAAGGTTCTATATTAATAAAATTTTATTGAAAGGAGAATTCTTATTTAGTTAATATAATTAGAAATTTAAGTAAATTAAAGGAGGGTAAAAATGAAAATGGATTACCAGGATGATGAAGTTAGACCTGGAATTATTGAACGTTTTAGTGAAGGCTTTGCAAAAATTATTCGTTTATATATGCCAGACGCATTTATACTGGCTGTAGTCTTAACAGTTGTTACAATTATTTTGGCATTGTTCTTAACGAAAAGTAGCTTTGTTGACATTACAAAACAATGGTATGATGGTATTTGGTCAATCATTAACTTCGCGTTTATGATGATTTTAATACTGATAACTGGTTATACGCTTGCTTTGTCGCCAATCGTGATGCGTTTTATTAAGTATCTTGCAGGATTACCTAAAAATCAAGGTCAGGCTATTATTGTGGCAGCATTGGTGGGGGCAATTGGATCGTTTGTAAACTGGGGACTGGGATTAATTTTAATGGGTTTGGTAAGTAAAGAAATTGCTAAGCGGTTAGATGTTGATTTCCCGTTCATTATTGCCGCAGCATATTCGGGATTTTTGGTTTGGACTTGTGGTTTATCAAGCTCGATAGCAGTAATTCTAACTTCCCGTGGTAACTCGGTGAATTTTGTCGAGAGATTTACTCATCAGGTGTTACCTCTGCAAAGTACAATTTTTGCAGCCTGGAATTTAATACCTACGGTTATTTTGATAATATGTCTTCCCATACTATTTTATTTTATTGCCCCCAAGGATAAAAGAAAGTGGTGCCTTGTTGATAAGGAGACGTTGATTAGAGCTGATGAGGAGGCTGGTGCTGCTAAAATAGATCAGGTTCCTGCCGCTAAGTTGGATAATAGTTGGATAATAACCATAATTATTGTAGGTATCGGACTTACTTATCTTATCTCAATATGGTTAAAAAAAGGTTTCTTGCTTGATTTTAATACGTTAGTATTTTTATTCTTATTGGCTGGATTTTTATTGCATTGGCGTCCAATGAATTATGTTAATGCTTTTTATACAGCTGCGAGAACATCAGGACCACTTGCTTTGCAATATCCCTTTTACGGTGGCATGATGGGGATAATGATTACAAGTGGACTGGCATCAGTCATAGCAAACTTTTTTGTTCACTTTTCTAGTGCCAATACACTTCCTTTTTGGCAGTTTATTGTATCATTAATAATTAACTTATTTGTTCCCTCAGGTGGTGGCCACTGGGCGGTTCAAGGTCCTATTACAGCTCTAGCTGCTGTGAAATTACATGCATCTCAACCTCTATCGGCTATGGCTGTGGCTTGGGGCGAATCTACAATGGAGATGCTTCAACCCTTTTGGATGTTACCTGTTTTAGCTATTGCCGGTAGAGAAGTAAGAGAGGTCCTTGGATATGGTTTAGCGGCATTTATTCTTGGAGTGGTTGTATTTGGAGCAACTACATTAATCATGGCTCCTGTTTTAATCCATTGAATAAGACAAAGATTACTAACTAGAATATTAATAGCTAATAGACCATATAACCCGAATTAAATTAGTTCCTTTTGCTCTTGTTCGCCCTTGGCATGGAACAGAATGCACATGATACCAAGATATGGGGGGGTGCCTAGCTTACCCGGTCATCTGCCTGACAAGAGTGACACGGGTATTCCCCCTCTCTATCAAGGCCACGTCAAAGTTA
>NZ_LYVF01000016.1 GCF_001655685.1 Desulfotomaculum copahuensis | reverse complement strand
AACACCCGAAGCCGGTGACTCAACCCGTAAGGGAAAGAGCCGTCGAAGGTGGGGTTGGTGATTGGGGTGAAGTCGTAACAAGGTAGCCGTATCGGAAGGTGCGGCTGGATCACCTCCTTTCTAAGGAGTAAAAAGAAGTGGGAAGAGGTCTGAAATCAGATGATAAAGAAGCTATTGGCCGCCGGCCAATAGCAACAAAAAATCTGACTTCTGACTTCTGACGACTGACCTCTGAAACTCCAGGTCGATCATCTGGCTTACTGTTTAGTTTTGAGGGACCGTAACGGAAGCCGGCTGTCAGATGCCGGAAACCGGAAAAAACCGGTGGACGGCGGAAGACAACCGCAGCCGTAAAGCCTCTCATAAACAACTGATTAGTGTCATCAAAAGCCGTTGACGGTAGTCAATGGCGAATATTTGACTGCAAGCTTATGACTGGTTATACGGGGGTGTAGCTCAGCGGGAGAGCACCTGCCTTGCAAGCAGGGGGTCACCGGTTCGAATCCGGTCATCTCCACCATGAACAGTCAACAGCAGTCAAAGACAGCTGTTCATTTTCGCGGGCCTATAGCTCAGCCGGTTAGAGCGCACGCCTGATAAGCGTGAGGTCGGTGGTTCGAGTCCACCTAGGCCCACCAAAACGGAAGCCGGTCGTCAGAAGTCGGAAACCGGAAAAAACCGGTCGACGGCGAAAGACAACCGGCAGCCGTAA
>NZ_LYVF01000015.1 GCF_001655685.1 Desulfotomaculum copahuensis | reverse complement strand
TCTAAGGAGCAATCCTTACATTAAGGATAAGAAAAGACATAGTTTATCAAAAGCGAGTAATTAATTCAGTTTGCGTAATATACTAAGCGAACGAAACGAAGTGAAGCGTACGAGCGTGAAGGACCACGCGAGAGGCACTACGACATGGATGTCGTTAAGTGCCGTTAGCGAAACTGAGTGAAGAGAGCGCAAAGTATATAGCAAACGGAATTTAACGAGCGTTGATAAACAAGTCGTATCTCACTGTTCAGTTTTGAGGGTTTAGACCCTCAGGAAAGTGAACCTTGAAAACTGCACAATGCAAATATGGGTAACGAAGAAAAACGAGTTACAATTAACCAATAGACATTGTTATGAAAAATATTATTAAAAGCGAACGATTAATGAAGCTTACGCAATATATCACGATGAACGAAGCGCAGTTTGGCGTATGAGTGAAAGCGAAAGCCTAACAACGCATAGACGGCGTTAGCCAAACAAGCGAAGAGAATCGATGATATATAGTAAGCGGAATTTGTGAGCGCTAATAATATTTTCAAAAAGCAATGTAAGTAGGTCAAGTTAGAAAGGGC
>NZ_LYVF01000013.1 GCF_001655685.1 Desulfotomaculum copahuensis | reverse complement strand
GAAGATGACATATAAGACATCCCCGCCATACGGCATGGTGCCATGCTTGACCAGGTGGATTTTGTACCGGTGCACTCACGAAAGTGGGTGCCTTTTTACGATATTGCCGTTACGCCAAATATACCTTGATTTAAAACAAAAATCAGGTTTATAATAATCGCGAATACACAGGAGGTGGGGCGCTCATGCGCATTGTAATCATCGGCGGCGTGGCGGCCGGTCCCAAGGCGGCGGCCCGTGCCCGCCGGCTGATGCCCGATGCTGAGATTACCATTATTGAGCGTGGGAAAATGATTTCCTACGCCGGCTGTGGTATGCCTTATTATGTCAGCGGTCAGATCCGGGATTTCAAGCAGCTATTCAGCACATCCTACGGCGTGGTGCGGGACGAGCATTACTTCCAGGATGAAAAGGGCGTGCGGGTGCTCACCCGGACCGAAGCCACGGCCATCGACCGGGAGAAAAAAGAGGTGGCGGTGACCAACCTGGAAAACGGGGAAAAGTACACCATTCCTTATGATAAACTGGTGCTGGCCACTGGCGCCAGTCCCTTCAGCCCGCCCGTCCCCGGTCTGGAATTAAAGGGTGTGCACCGTTTGAACCATCCCGACGACGCCCAAAAAATCGCCGCTGCTGCGGCGGATGCGGGCGACGCGGTGGTCATCGGCGCCGGTTTGATCGGCCTGGAGGCGGCCGACGCCCTGCTCAAGCGCAAGCTCTTTGTTTCCGTGGTCGAACTGCAGGATCAGATACTGCCCGGCATGCTGGATCCCGATCTGGCCGCTTTGTTATCCTACCGGCTGGAGGAGGAGGGCGTGGAGTTTCACCTCGGGCGCAAGGTGCTGCGCCTGGAAGGCGACGAGACGGGTCATGTCACCCGGGTGGTTACCGATCAGGGCGATCTGGATGCGGAAATGGTCATTGTGGCCGTGGGGGTGCGTCCGAACGTGGAACTGGCCCGGGGCGCCGGATTGACCATCGGCGAAACGGGGGCCATTGCGGTCAACGAATACCTGCAGACCAGCGACCCGGAAATCTTCGCCATCGGCGACTGCGTGGAAAACCGGCATCTGATTTCCGGACGCAAAGTGTATGTCCCGTTGGCTTCCACCGCCAACCGGCAGGGCCGGGTGGCCGGCGACAACCTGGCCGGCCGGAAAAGCATGTTTAAAGGGGTGCTGGGCACCTCGGCGATGAAAATGATCAGCTGGAATGTGGCCCGCACGGGCCTGGGCGAAGTGCAGGCCAGGGCGCTGGGCTACGATGTGCTGACCGCGATCAACTCCAACCACGACCGCACCCATTACTATCCCGGCCACGACAACCTGATCATCAAATTGATTGTGGAAAAGGGTAGCCGTAAAGTGCTGGGCGTCCAGGGCATCGGCCCGGGGGAAGTGGTCAAGCGTGTGGACGTGGCCGCCGCGGCATTGAATTTCGGCGCCACGGTGGACGATCTGGCCGATCTGGATCTCGGTTACGCCCCGCCTTTCAATACACCGATCGATCCGCTGCACCATACGGCCAACATTGCGCGCAACAAGCTGGACGGTGTGGCCGTGACCATTTCCGCCCGTGATCTGCACGATAAACTGGCCGGTGACGAGGATTTCGTGCTGCTGGATGTGCGTACGCCGGATCAGTTCAAATACCGGCACATTGAGGATCCTCGCGGGATGCTGGTCACCCTGGGCGAACTGCGCCGCCGTCTGGCAGAGGTACCCCGGGACAAGGAGATCATCACCCTGTGCGCCCTCGGCGTGCGCTCCTACGAAGCCCAGCGCATCCTGGACGGCGCCGGGTTCAAGGACGTAAAATTCCTGGAAGGCGGCCTGCAGGGCTGGCCGTATGATCTTGAGTAGTTGGCGGTTGGTGCTTTTTTCGCCTTTTGCCGTTGCCGCGGCAGCGACATGATCGGCATGATTGGACTTTGCCCGTCGACATACTGTTGAGCAGCAACACAAAAAAGTCAATCTTTATTAAATTAGCGTTTTCAGGAAGCCTCTTTTTCGGGGCTTCCTTTTTTATGTCAACCATTATGCATACGGCTCTGCCCTGAAATTATGCGGACCACTTTCATCCTCTTCTGATGGCGCGCCAACGGCATGATTGTCAAACTATATTCCTTTCGCCGGAGCAAACGCCGCCCACCTGCGGCCAACCGCCAAATTATCTCGGTATAATTTGCCGCGCCCGGAAATATCTATGGAATCAAGGAGGGACAAACCGTGGGTGTGACCAATTTGGTGCCGGCAGCGTCCCCCGGGGCGGCGGTGCATGAAGTGTTGCCCGTGCTGCCCGGGCACCTGCGGAATCTGATTGCCGGCCTGCCGCCGGCGGTGCTGAACCGGTTGGAAGAAATCCGCCTGCGCCGGGACAGGCCGCTGATGCTGGGCTTGACCGGCGGGGACGCATTTATCGCCCCGGACGGAAAACTGGTGAAAAACCCCCGCGCGGCCTACCTGGTGAGCGCCTGCGACCTGGAGCAGTCCATGCAGTTGATCAGCGGTTCGTCACTTTACGCTCTGGAGGAAGAACTGAGAAACGGCTATATCACCGTATCCGGCGGGCACCGGGTGGGGCTGGCCGGCCGGGCGGTGGTGGAAGGGGGGCGCATCAAAACCTTGAAGCAGATTGCGGCGCTCAATATCCGCATTTCCCGGGAAATTGCCGGCCTGGCCACACCTTTGATGCCCCACCTGTTCGACCGCGGTATGGGCCGGATCTACCATACGCTCATTTTTTCCCCGCCCGGGTGCGGCAAGACCACTCTCTTGCGGGACATTATCCGTCAGATCAGCAACGGGGTGCCGGAAATCGGCCTGCCGGGGATGACAGTGGGCGTGGTGGACGAGCGTTCGGAACTGGCCGGCTGCCACCGAGGAGTGCCCCAGCGTGATGTGGGCGTGCGCACCGACGTGCTGGACGGCTGTCCCAAGGCGGAAGGCATGATCATGCTGCTGCGCTCGATGGCCCCCCGGGTGATCGCCACTGATGAAATCGGCCGCAAAGAGGATGTGGCCGCTCTGGAGGAAGTCTTTAACGCCGGGGTCGGAGTGCTGGTCACCGTGCACGGCTCTTCTTTGAATGAACTGACCGCCCGGCCGGCGCTCAATTATCTGTTCAGCCTGAAAGTAATCCAGCGTCTGATCCTGCTCGGCCGCTCCCGGGGCGTGGGCAGCGTGGAGGATATTATTGACGGCCGGACCATGCACTCCCTGGGGGTGAGGTTGTGTTGAAACTGCTCGGCGCCGCCCTGGTGCTGTTCGCCTGCGGCCTGGCCGGGTTTGGCGTGGCCCGGGGTTATTCCCGCCGGCCGCTGGAGTTGCGGGGATTGCGCGCCGCCCTGCAAATGCTGGAAACGGAAATCATCTACACCGCCACCCCGCTGGCCGAAGCCGTGGAACGGGTGGCCGCGCGCGCCGAACCGCGCATCGCCCCCCTGTTCGCCCGGAGCGGGGAGGAACTGCGCGCCATGTCCGGCTGTTCGGCCCGGGAAGCCTGGGAGCGCGGCCTGGCCGCTTTTTACCCGGCCACGGCGTTGAAGCCGGCCGACCTGGCCATCCTGCGCCAGCTGGGCACATCCCTGGGTGTTTCCGACCGCCAGGATCAAAGCAAGCACCTGCACCTGGCCATGGAACAACTGGGCCTGGAGATGAACAAGGCGGCCCGGGAGGCCGAACGGCAGGTCAAATTGTGGAACTACCTGGGTTTTCTGGGCGGCCTGGCGGTGATATTGCTGCTTTACTGAAGCGTCCGGTTGCAGTGCACCGCTTCGGTGAAAACCGGCTTTGCTTAAAAGCGGTCCATCTTTTCAGCAGCGTTTTTTAAGGATTGTCGCCGCTTTGCCATTCCCGTCCCGGGGCGAACCGGGCGACGCTCCAACAATGCGCGCGATTAAGGAGGGTTTGCGGATGGGTTATGATGTGAACCTGATTTTCAAGATTATCGGCATCGGTATCCTGGTCGGAGTGGCCCATTATGTGCTGAAAAGCTCCGGCAAGGAGGATTACGCCCTGATTGCCACCCTGGGCGGGCTGGGCATTGTGTTGATCTGGGTGGTGCAACTGCTGGGCACCTTTTTTGACCAGGTCCGGTCGGTGTTCAAGTTGTTCTAGAGGGGTGGCGCCTGTGGAAATCATGCAACTGGTCGGCCTGGGCCTGGTGGCCGCGGTGCTGGCGGTGACCATCCGGCACAACAAACCCGAGCTGGCCATGCTCTTGAGCGTCGCCACGGGGATTATGATCTTCCTGGCGGTGCTGGGCAAAATCGGCGCAGTAATTGATGTTTTAAAAGAACTGTCGGAGCGGGCCAGCCTGAACATGGTTTATCTGGGCACGCTCTTGAAAATCGTGGGTATTGCCTACATCGCCGACTTCGGCGCCCAGATCTGCCGCGATGCCGGTGAAGGGGCCATCGGGGCCAAGATTGAATTTGCCGCCAAGATTCTGGTGCTGGTCCTGGCCGTGCCCATTGTGGCCGCGGTGTTGCAGTCCCTGCTCAAACTGGTGCCCTGAGGTGAGCATATGCGCTGGTTATGGATTTGTTTGTTGCTGTGCGGCCTGTTTTTCCGGCCGCTGCCCGCCCGGGCGGAAACGCTTGCCGCGCCGGCGGACGCGTCCGCGTCCGGGAGTGCGGCCGGTGAGGTGGACAAGGTTTTGAATATGAGCGGTGTCCAGGATTATGTAAACCGACTGGACGGTGAAATTAACAGTGCGGTGCCCGGACTCAGTTTTAAAGATTTGTTGGTCAAGCTGGCCCAAAGGGATGTCCACTGGCAGCCGGCCGATGTTTTCCACTACGTGCTGGTCTACCTTTTCAAAGAAGTGGTGGCCAATGCCGCGCTGCTGGGCAAGCTGGTCATCCTGGCCATGATTTGCGTGGTGCTGCAAAACCTCACCGCCGCCTTTGACCGCGGCACCACCGGGCAGCTTACCCAGACCGTCACTTTCCTGATGCTGGTGACCATCGCCGTGGGCTCCTTCGCCCTGGCGGTGAATACGGGCCGGGATGTGGTGGACAAGATGGTCGGGTTCATGCAGGCCCTGCTGCCGGTGCTGCTCACCCTGCTGGTGGCCCTGGGCGGGGTGGCCTCGGCGGCTGTTTTTCATCCGGTGCTGCTGGGCGGCCTGACACTGATCGGCACACTGATCAAAAACATTGTCCTGCCCCTGGTGTTCTTTGCCGCCGTGCTCGGTCTGGTGAGCAACCTGTCGCCCCGGTTCAAGATCTCCAACCTGGCCGGCCTGCTCAAAACGGCGGCCATGGGTTTGCTGGGCATTTTCGGCACGGTGTTTCTAGGCCTGCTGGCGGTGCAGGGGGTGGCCGGGGCGGTGGGTGACGGGGTGGTGCTGCGCACGGCCAAGTTTTCGCTGGATGCTTTTGTGCCGGTGGTCGGGGGGATGTTCTCCGATGCGCTGGAAGCGGTGATCAGTTCCGCCCTGTTGATCAAAAACGCAGCCGGCCTGGCCGGGGTGGTGGCCATTTTTGCCATTATGGCCCTGCCGCTGATCAAACTGATTTCCCTGGCCCTGATCTACAAACTGGCCGGCGCCCTTGTGCAGCCGGTGGGGGACGCGCCGGTGGTGGACTGCCTGAACGACCTGGGCAACAGTGTGATTACCGTGTTTGCCGTGGTGGCCACGGTCGGGTTGCTGTTCTTTTTTGCCATCGCCATTGTGGTGGCCATGGGCAATCTTACCGTAATGTTGCGGTAAGGAGGAAAGGGCCGTGGAAATTGTCCGCAACCTGGTTTTAAATTTAATCGTTATTGCGGTGCTGGCGGTGTTCCTGGAAATGCTCCTGCCGGCCGGTGATATGCGCCGCTATGTAAAAATGGTGATGGGCCTGTTGATCGTGATTGCCGTTTTACAGGCGGCGGGCAATCTGATCCGGGGCGGCTGGCAGCTGGATATGCCGGTGCCGGCACAGACCGGGCCTTCGCCCGGCGCTCCCGGCCTGCCGGACATCATGGCCGGCGGCCGGCGGCTGGCCGCGGATACGCAGGCGCAGGCACTGGAGCAGTACCGGCAGGGGCTGGCCCTGCAAATCGCCGCTTTAGCCGGTATGAACGGACGGCTGACGGTACGGGAGGTGGAAGTGGATCTTTACGGGGACAAAAACGATAAGAAATTCGGGCAGATCCGGCAGGTGCAGCTGCTGTTTGATGCGGCTCCCGCCGCTGCGGAGCAGAAAAACCCCCTGGTCGGGCCGGTCAAGGTAGAGGTGGGGAAAAATGCCGGCGCCGGCGGGAACGCCGTTTCCGGCCGGGCGCAACCGCCTCCGGAAGTGGAGCAGGCCGCCCGCCGGGCTGCCGCCAACGTGGCCAATTTTTACAACCTGTCCCCCGAACAGGTGAAATTCGAATTCCGCACCGCCGCAGCCGGGGGGTAGGGCCGGCGGGAAATATTTCAAACCATCAAACAAGGGGTGAAGAGCATGTCCTGGTGGGATAAACTGACAGCGCACGGCGACGGGCAAAACCTGCCGCCGAAATTGCAAAAGCGTACTTTCTGGTGGCTGGCCGGACTGGCGGCCCTGGGTGTGGTGCTGCTCCTGCTGGGCAATACCGGCCATCATGATCCGGCCGGGAAAGCCCCCGGAACGGGCGGAGCGGCGCCGGCGCCGGTGACGCAAAAAGTGCAGCCTTCCGTGTCCGGTGATTCCTCCATGGGGCGGGAGGAAGTGGCGCTGGAGGATAAGCTGCAGCAGGTGTTGAGCCAGGTGGCCGGCGCCGGACGGGTGGATGTGACGGTGCGCCTGGCCAGTTCGCAAAGCGAGGACTACGCCGTGAATGCCAGCACCACGCGCAAGACCACCCAGGAAAAGGACCAGTCCGGGGGGACCCGGGTGACCACTGAAAATACCGACACCGGGCAGATGGTATTGCTCCGGGAAAACCAGGGGGACACACCGGTGGTCAGGCAGGAGCAGGCCGCGCGTATCGCCGGGGTGCTGGTGGTGGCGGCCGGGGCGCAGGACCCGCAGGTGAAAGCCCGTCTGTTCGAAGCGGTGCGCGTGGCGCTCGGTGTGGAGCCGCAAAAAATACTGGTCTTGCCCATGGAAGGAGGTTCTTAGAATGCTGCGCACGGTGATGATTAGAAAACAACTCATCTTTGCCGCACTGCTGGGGTTGATTGGACTGGGGCTGCTCTTTGCCGGCCTGCGGGAACCGTCCGGCGGTACGGTCAAACCGGCGCCCGCCGGGGCGCCGGTGTCCGGTCCGGCACAGCCGGGCGGAGGTGGCGGGGAAGGAACCGCGGCCGGCAGCGGCGGCACAGCGGTGCATGGAACGGCAGGCGGGCTTGGAACGGCCGTACCGGCGGCCGCCAAAGCATCCGGCAACGGGGAGGCCTTTTTTGTGGAATACCGGCTGGACCGGGAGCGCACCCGGGGCGAGCAACTGGCCCTGCTCAAGGAGATTGTGGACAATTCCGCCACCGGTGGTGAAACCCGTCAGCGGGCGCAGGACAGGCTGCTGAACATCAGCCAGAACATGGCGCGCGAAATGGAAGTGGAAAACCTGATCCGGGCCAAGGGCTTTGCCGATGCGGCGGTCTGCCTGGAAAACGGCGGCGCGACCGTAATTGTGGAGGCGAAGCAAATCTTACCCACCGACGCCGCGCGTATCGCCGACCTGGTGTCCCGGAACACCGGGGTGAGCGCGCAAAACATAGTGATCATTCCACGTCAGTAGATTGCTTGCAGGTAAGCCGGTGCGCCATTTCAGTTGCGTAAGGAGGCTGGTACGGAATCAAACGTCCCGGGGCGTTGAGCGGACCAGCACTTTTTTGAACCGGCAGTTGCCCAATTCGTCACGGGTGGAGTGCTTGCGGTGCTTTGTGCCGGTGCACCGGTTTATTCGCACGTCTTTATCCGGACGGTTGCCGGGTGCCGGGATTGCCGGACGCAGATGAAAGGGGGATGGCTACAGCCATCCCCCGGTATAAACTAGTAAATTTTATTAGGCCTTGACGTTTACCTGGACCGGTGCGGAGGAACGCGGTCCAATTGGCAGCACCGTCCGTCCGAAAACGGTGTTCAATACACCGGCCGCCGAAGTGTACCAGGCGCCCAGGGCGCAAAGGATGCCCATGATGCCGCCGGGAACACTGGAGATGACCTTGAATTCGCCCAGGTCGAGCAGGACAAAGGTTATGATCAGCGTGGTGAAAACGTATAAGAGCGCGTTGTTCAAACGGAAGCTGGCAATCCACATATAGAAGGTGAAGATGGTGAAGGCTACCAGGAAGATGCCGCTGGCGATGTTGGCCTGATCACCGAAGTCAACCAGTTTCAGTCCCTGCAGGAGAATCAGTGTGGCCAGGGCGATCCAGAAGGCGCCGTATGTGGTGAACGCGGTGGCACCGAAAACATTGTTCTTTTTGAACTCCCACATGCCGGCCAGGATCTGTGCCGCGCCGCCGTACCACAGGGCCAGGGGCACGAATACCGCGGTGACGGCCGCCGGCAGGAAGTGCGCGTTGGCCATGCTCAAGACGAAAGTGGTCAGGGCAAATCCGCCCAGTCCCAGCGGCCCCGGATCGGCGATCGCCGATTCCTTGATTTCATAAACCTGTTTGTCTGCCATGACAATACCTCCCTTTTGTTAAAATTCTGAAAAATGAAACCCGGCCTTTAAAATCCCCACCTCCTTTCGCCAAACTTATTTTAACCCTGTTTCAATTACCTTGCTAAACAGTTTCTGCTCAACGGCAATATTTGCATGATGAATGGAATATGTACTTGTGCAAAAATCCCCCGCCATATTTTCGCCGTTCAGCGCAAAGTTCTGACAGTTCACCCAGACGGTATTCTTGATACGGCAGTTCTCCCTCCAGACACCTGCCATAAAAGTCTGAATCTTCAGTAAAATAAATCATTTATATGCTATTGCTCTTTGTATACAGTGTATTTAATCAATATATTGTATACTTGCGTTAATTCTATTTCACAACCAAACTCTTTTTTATATAATAGGTTCAGATATAAAAACAACCTTGGCAGGGGTTATTTTTTTGTGGTTTATTTTGCCTGCTTATTCGGGGAGGATTTGAAATGGCCTTGAAGATCACCGACACCACTTTACGCGATGCGCATCAAAGTTTGTGGGCTACTCGCATGCGAACGGAAGATATGCTGCCCATATTGGAAAAGATGGATAATATCGGCTATCATTCACTGGAGGTGTGGGGCGGCGCTACTTTTGATGTCTGCATGCGTTATTTGGATGAAGACCCCTGGGAGCGCCTGCGCACTATAAAAAAACATGTTAAACACACCCCTTTACAGATGCTCTTACGCGGTCAATCACTGGTCGGCTACCAGCACTACCCGGATGATGTGGTTGAGGCCTTTGTTAGCAAAGCGGTGGAAAATGGTATTGATATCATTCGTATTTTTGATGCTTTAAATGATATCCGCAACTTTGAAACCTCCATGCGCACGGCGCAAAAAACCGGCGCCCACATCCAGGCGGCGGTGGTCTATACCGTCAGTCCGGTGCACACCACGGAGCATTATGTGCAGACTGCCGTGGAACTGGCCCAAATGGGCGCGCATTCCATCTGCATCAAGGATATGGCCGGCCTGCTCACTCCTTACCGCGCCTACGAACTGGTCGGGTTGATTAAAGAAAAAGCCGGCCTGCCCGTGCAACTGCACAGCCACTACATCGGCGGGCTGGCCGTGGGCGCCTATCTGAAGGCGGCCGAAGCCGGCGTGGATGTGGTGGATACCGCTTCCGTACCCCTGGCCTTCGGCGCCTCACAACCGCCGGTGGAGACGGTGGTGCGGGCGCTGCAGGGGACTGAGTACGACACCGGGCTGGATATCGGCGCTTTGTTCGAAGTGGCGGATTATTTCGAGAACCTGCGCAAATCACTGGGTTACGAACGGGGCGTGACCAGGATCAACGATATGCGCGTGTTCGAACACCAGGTGCCGGGCGGGATGATTTCCAATCTGGTCACCCAGTTGGATGAACAAAAAGCGCTGCACCGCCTGCCCGAGGTGCTGGCCGAGATTCCCCGGGTGCGCGCGGAGTTGGGCTACCCGCCCCTGGTCACGCCGACCAGCCAGATCGTGGGCACCCAGGCGGTGCTCAATGTGCTCACCGGCCGGCGCTACAAGCTGATTCCCGGCGAGGTGCGCGCCTACATCGAGGGCCAGTACGGTAAACCGCCGGCGCCGCTGGATGCGGAGGTGGCCCGCAAGGTGCTTGGGGACCGGGAACCGGTCGCCTGCCGGCCGGCCGACTTGTTGGAGCCGAAAATGGCAAGAATAAGGGAAGAAATCAAAGATCTGGCCGGCAGCGAGGAGGACTGCATCTCTTATGCCCTGTTTCCCCAGGTGGCCCGGAAATTTTTTGAAAGCCGGGCCGGTATGTGTCCACAAGGTGAAAAGGCAGCGGAGAAGGCGGCGCGGCAAACCAAAGGGACGGAGAACCGCCGGCCGGGCCGGAGCAAGGAGGATGAACCGATGGATTTAAATGAGATCAAAGAGTTAATCAAACTGATTGACCAGACTGACATCGCCGAGGTATCACTGGAAAGCGCCGGAGTCAAGGTGGCGATCAAAAAAGCCGGCGCCCGGGGCCAGGCGCCGGTGCTTGAGCCATCCACAAGTATACCGGCGGAGCCGGTCCGGGAAACGGCGCCGTCTCCGCCGGCCGCACCGCAGCAGGAAAACGCCGTGTCCGGCCTGACGCCGGTTACCGCCCCCATGGTGGGTACGTTCTACCGCGCACCCTCCCCCGACGCGGCACCTTTCGTCCAGGTGGGCGACGTGGTGCACAAGGGGCAGACCCTTTGCATTATCGAGGCGATGAAGCTGATGAATGAAATTGAGTCCGAGGTGGCCGGCGAGGTGGTGGAGATCGCGCTGGAAAACGCTTCGCCGGTGGAGTACGGCCAGACTCTGTTCCTGATCCGGGAGAAATAGAAACGGAGAGAGCATAAATGTTCAAGAAAATACTGATTGCCAACCGGGGGGAGATTGCCCTGCGGGTGATCCGCGCCTGCCGGGAAATGGGCATCAAGTCGGTGCTGGTTTATTCCGAGGCGGACCGCCACAGCCTGCCGGTGCGTCTGGCCGACGAGGCTTACTGTATCGGCCCGGCCAAGGCTTCCAAAAGCTATTTGAATATCACCGGGATCATCAGTGCGGCCGAGGTTTCCGGGGCGGATGCCATCCACCCCGGCTATGGTTTTCTGGCTGAGAACGCCAGCTTTGCCGAGATCTGCGAAAGCTGCGGCATAGCCTTCATCGGCCCGCCGGCGGCGGCCATGGAAAAAATGGGGGCCAAGGCGGCGGCCCGGGAAGCGGTGACCGCCGCCGGGGTGCCCGTGGTGCCCGGTTCCCCCGGCGTACTGCACGATACCGGCGAGGCTCTGCGGGTGGCGGCGGAGATCGGCTACCCGGTGTTGGTCAAAGCGTCCGCCGGCGGCGGCGGGCGGGGCATGCGCGTGGCCCAGAGTCCGGACGAACTGGAGCGGGCGGTGCAGACCGCCCAGAGCGAGGCGCAGGCGGCCTTCGGCAACGCCCAGGTATACGTGGAAAAATATGTGGACGAGCCGCGGCATATTGAGTTTCAACTGCTGGGCGACAAGCAGGGGAATCTGGTTTACCTGGGTGAACGGGACTGCTCCATTCAGCGGCGCAACCAAAAGGTGATCGAAGAATCCCCCTCCACCGCACTGACCCCCGAACTGCGCCGCCGGATGGGTGAAACGGCCGTCCGGGCGGCCGCCGCAGTGGGCTATCATAATGCCGGTACGGTGGAATTTCTGCTGGACAAACACCACAACTTTTATTTCATTGAAATGAACACGCGCATTCAGGTGGAGCATCCGGTCACCGAACTGGTCACGGGCATTGATTTGATTAAAGAGCAGATCCGCCTGGCTGCCGGCGAATCCCTCGGCTTCACCCAGGATGACGTAACCATCCGGGGTTGGGCCATTGAATGCCGGATCAACGCCGAGGACCCGGAGCACAACTTCTCCCCCTGCCCGGGCCTGATCACGACCTACCTGCCGCCCGGCGGACCGGGGGTGCGGGTGGACAGCGCCGCCTACCCCGGTTGGCTGGTGCCGCCCCACTACGATTCCATGATCGGCAAGCTGATCACCTGGGGACAGGACCGGCGCGAGGCTGTTGCCCGTATGCAGCGGGCGCTGGACGAATTTGTGATTGAAGGGGTGGCCACCACCATTCCCTTTCACCGGCGGGTGCTGAACAACGCCTTTTTCCGCCGGGGGGAAATCTATACCAATTTCATTCAGCGCCGCATCCTGGTGGATTGAACTGTGAAGCAACCAGGTTCGGCCTGCGGACTGAAAAGGCCCGCGTGCCCTTCCCTTGCGCATCTGCGACGCTTTTGATATAATGAACGTGCCGGTTTGAAGGTAAATTATAGCAACTTCCCCGGCCCCGTCAGGAACGGTCATGGATATCGCCGTATTCTGCCGGCAATACTGGAAAACGTTTTGGGCAACCTTTGCAGTTGGTGTTCGTACCGGAGGAGCAGCCGGCGCAGGTCCGGAAATGAAACACGATGCGTCCGGGGCAGGCTCTCCGGTGTGCTGTTTGCGCACCGGAGAGCGGCGCCGTTGTTTTGCCGGATCGGGTGGTTGGCGCGACCGGATACGGCCGCCGGCTTTGGGGTTGCGTTAAAAATATGGCCGTTGAGGGAGGGCAGTCATGGACAACAAGGACGTGGTTGTACGTGAGGAACAGACCGGTTTGGGCTCCATCCGCATTGCCGACGAGGTAGTCCGGGTGATCGCCGGACTGGCGGCCACCGAAGTGCCCGGCGTGGCCGGCATGAGCGGGGGCGTGGCGGGCGGCATCGCGGAAATGCTGGGCCGCAAGAACCTGTCCAAGGGCGTCAAGGTGGAAGTGGGGGAGAAAGAAGCGGCGGTGGACATGTTTGTCATTGTCGATTACGGGGTGCGCATACCCGAGGTGGCTGCCGAAATCCAGGAAAAAGTGAAAAAAGCAATCGAGGCCATGACCGGCCTGTCGGTGGTGGAGGTTAACGTAAATGTGCAAGGAGTGGCTTTCGGCCCGGAGGGAAAGGAAGAGGAACACCGGGTGCGCTAGCCTTAGGAGCGGGATTTTGCGGTTGAACCGATGGGGGGTTACGTGATGGGGCCCTTTGACCGCGGCCTCCTGGCGCTGTATTCGCTGGTGCTGACGATAGCTTTGATCCTGGCGGTGCTCACCTTGGCCGGTTGGCCGCCGCCCGGCGTCAATCCGGATCTGATCCGGCAGCAGCCGGATGTCACTTTTACCCTGCTCGGCCTGTTTGTGCTGATCGGTGCCTATCTGTTCTGGGTCGCCGTGCGGCCGCGGAAAAAACAGTCCATCGTACATGAAGGGGCGCTGGGGCAGGTACGCATCGCCCTGGCGGCTATCGAGGAACTGGTGGAAAAGGTCGTCTCTCAGCAGGCCGGCGTACGGGAAGTGAAGGCGCGGGTGATTTCCGTTGCCGCCGGGATCGGCATCAATGTGCGGGTGGCGGTGACTCCGGATGTGAGTGTGCCGGAAATTTCCGGTCTCATTCAGGAGCAGGTGCGTCAGAAAGTGCTGGATGTAACCGGGGTGGCCGTGCAGGAAGTGCGCCTTTTGGTGAGCAGCATTACCGCCCACAAGCCACGGGTGGAATGAGGTGCATGGACGTGGATGTAAATACATGGCAGGAATTTTGGGACCGGCACCGGGGCAAAATTATCGGTATTGTCCTCGGACTTGCTTTCGGCTGGTTTGCCATAGTTTACGGCATATTGAAAGCAGTTTTCGTCTCGATCTGCGTTTTTGTTGGATACTACATAGGCTACCGTCTGGATGAGCGGGTGAACTGGCGGGAGTTTCTGGCGCGGATGTTCCGGGAAAGATAAATGGAGTCGGACGGACGGGGAGGACGTTATGGGCAGAAGACAGGCCCGGGAAGCGGCATTGCAAACCATGTTCCAGATTGATATCGGACGGGTCGGGCCGGAAGCGGCACTGGCTCATGTGCACAGCGAGGCCGGCCTCAAGGCGGAGGATCTGCAATTTGCCCGGGAACTGGTCATGGGCACAATAGAACACCTGTCCGGCCTGGATGCGGTAATCACCCGCCTGAGCCGGGACTGGCGCCTGGACCGCCTGGCCGCGGTGGACCGCAACCTGATGCGCTTGGCCCTCTTTGAGATATTTTACCGCGACGACATTCCGTCCGGCGTTTCGGTAAACGAGGCCGTGGAACTGGCCAAGGCCTTCGGCGGGCCGGAGTCCGGCCGTTTCATCAACGGTATTTTGGGGCGGGTGGTAAAGGATCCCGCCGCCTACAATCCTGCGGGAACTTGAAGCGGGCCGGTAACGGGACCGGCTTTTTTTGTTGAAAGTTTATTATGAATAGGTCTGCCGGCAGGAATTTTCTTAAAGATCTCGAAATTACAGAAGAGAATTTTTTGAAATAAAGATTTATTGAGGGAGGGGAAACGGTGTTCAAGATCTTGGAGAAACGGGTGTTTTCACCGATCATCAAGGAAATGGTCATTGAAGCACCCCGGGTGGCTAAAAAGTGCCAACCGGGGCAGTTCGTCATTCTGCGCATTGACGATGCGGGCGAGCGTATCCCTTTGACCATTGCCGACTTTGACCGGGAAAAGGGAACCATCACCATCGTCTACCAGGAAGTGGGCAAAACGACCAAACAACTGGGGGCGATGGAGGCGGGGGATTACCTGAAGGACTTCGTTGGTCCGCTGGGCACTCCGTCACACATTGAGAATTTCGGTACGGTAATCTGTGTGGGCGGCGGTGTCGGTGTGGCGCCCGTGTTTCCGATTGCCCGGGCGCTGAAGGAAGCGGGCAACCATGTGATCGGCATCATGGGCTCCCGGACCAAGGAGCTCATGTTCTGGGAAGACAAGATGCGCGAGGCCTGCACCGAGTTGTTTGTCACCACCGACGACGGCTCTTATGTACGTAAGGGTTTTGTTACCGATGTGCTGAAAGAAATAATCGAGGAGCGGGGCAAGGAGAATATCGCCATGGTGCTGGCCATCGGCCCGCAGCCGATGATGCGCGCCTGCTGCAACGTAACAAAGGAATACGGCGTCAAAACCATTGTCAGCCTGAACGCGCTGATGGTGGACGGCACGGGCATGTGCGGCTGCTGCCGGGTCACCGTGGGCGGCAAGACCCGCTTTGTCTGTGTGGACGGACCGGAATTTGACGGCCACGAGGTGGACTTTGCGGAACTGGCGCGCCGCGGCGCCACCTTCCGGGCGGAAGAACAGCGGGCGATGGAGCATCATACCTGCCAGTGCGGATGCGGAGGTGGCAAGTAATGGCTGAAAAGAAACAGATCATTCCGGAAAAGCATCCCATGCCCGCACAGGATCCGGTGGAACGGGCGCATAATTTTAATGAGGTGGCCCTGGGTTACGACGAGGAAACCGCCGTGGCGGAAGCCCAGCGCTGCCTGCAGTGCAAGAAGGAGCCCTGCCGCCAGGGTTGCCCGGTGGAAGTGCTCATCCCCCAGTTTATCAAACTGGTCGCCGAACGCGACTTTGCCGGCGCGATCAGGAAAATCAAGGAAAAGAATGCCCTGCCGGCGGTCTGCGGCCGGGTCTGTCCGCAGGAGAACCAGTGCGAGAAATACTGCACCATGGGCAAGAAATACCAGCCCGTGGCTATCGGCCGCCTGGAACGCTTCTGCGCCGACTGGGAACTGGCCCGGGGCGTGGAGGCGCCGGCGGTGGCGCCGCCCACCGGTTTCAAAGTGGCCATCGTCGGTTCCGGTCCTTCCGGCTTGACCTGTGCGGCCGACCTGGCCAAGAAGGGGCACGACGTAACCATCTTTGAAGCGCTGCATGTGGCCGGCGGCGTGCTCATGTACGGCATTCCCGAATTCCGTCTGCCCAAGAAGGTGGTCCAGGCGGAAGTGGAGAACCTGAAAAAGCTGGGCGTGCATATTGAAACCAACGCCGTGGTGGGCAAGTTCGCCACCGTGGACGAATTGATGGAAGAAGAGGGCTTCGACGCCGTATACATCGGCACCGGCGCCGGCCTGCCCCATTTCATGGGCATCCCCGGGGAAAACTCCTGCGGCGTTTATTCCGCCAACGAGTTTCTCACCCGGACCAATTTGATGAAGGCCTACTGCTTCCCGGAGTGCGACACGCCGATCAAAGTGGGCAAAAAGGTGGCCGTGCTCGGCGGCGGCAACGTGGCCATGGACGGCGCGCGCACCGCGCTGCGCCTGGGCGCGGAAGAATCCTGGATTGTCTACCGCCGGTCGGAGAAGGAATTGCCGGCGCGGCACGAGGAAGTGGAGCATGCCATTGAAGAAGGGGTCAAGTTCGCCCTGCTGACCAGTCCGACGGAGATCATCGCCGACGAAAACGGTTGGGTCAAAGCGATGCGCTGCATCAAGTACGAACTGGGCGAGCCGGACGCTTCCGGGCGCTGCCGGCCGGTGCCCATCGAGGGTTCCGAATTCACCATGGAAGTGGATACGGTGGTGGTGGCCATCGGGCAGGGTCCCAACCCGCTGGTGCCCCGGACCACTAAAGGTCTGGAGTTGGGCAAGAAGGGCAACATCGTGGCCAACCTGGAAACGGGCGCCACTTCCAAGCCGGGCGTTTATGCCGGCGGCGACGTGGTCACCGGCGCAGCCACAGTAATCCTGGCCATGGGTGCCGGCCGGGTGGCGGCCAACTCCATCCACGATTATTTGATGAACAAAAACAAATAAGGGGCCGGTAAAATTACTTTGATGCGTTTGCTCTCGGTCAGCGAACTGACCGGTTATGTCAAGGAACTGCTGGAAAATGATCCGCTGCTGGCCAGCCTGTGGGTGAAGGGGGAACTGTCCAACTTCAAGCAGGCGGCCAGCGGCCACCTTTATTTCACCCTCAAGGATCGGTCCTGCGCCGTCCGGGCCGTGATGTTCCGTTCCCGCGCCCGCCGGCTGTTGTTCGCGCCGGCGGACGGCATGGCCGTGCGCATCCGGGGCTATGTGTCCCTTTATGAACGGGACGGTACATACCAGCTCTACGTCGAGGAAATGGAGCCGGACGGCGCGGGCACCCTCTGGACCGCCTTCGAGCAGTTGAAGCAAAAGCTGGCCGCCGAGGGGCTTTTTGATTCCCGGCATAAAAAGAAACCGCCCCTTTTGCCCCGGCGCATCGGCATTGTCACATCGCCCACCGGGGCGGTGCTGCGGGACATGGTGCGCATTATCGGCCGGCGCTGGCCGGGGGTGGAGATTGTTTTCACCCCCGTGGCGGTGCAGGGGGAGGCGGCGCCCCGGGAGATCGCCCGGGCCATTCAGTGGCTCAACCGGTGCGGACCCATTGACGTGATTATTACCGGGCGGGGCGGCGGTTCGCTGGAGGAATTGTGGGCTTTCAACACCGAGGTGGTCGCCCGCAGCATTTTTCTTTCCGGCGTGCCGGTGATATCCGCCGTCGGCCACGAAACCGACTATACCATTGCCGACCTGGTGGCCGATGTGCGTGCGGCCACCCCTTCGGCGGCCGCCGAACTGGTGGTGCCCGTGCGCGAGGAAATGGCCGGGCGGCTGGACATGCTAAAGTTACGCCTGCGCCGGGCCGTGCAGGAAAAGATCACCGGCGGCCGCCGGCGGCTGGAAAACTGCCGGCAGCGGGTGATGCGCCGGCCGGTGGAAGTGATCTGCGGTACACGCGGGCAGATGGTGGATGATTTGCGCCGGCGCCTTGAGCGTGCCGCCGGACAGGGCCTCATCCGGCACCGGCACCGTCTGGGCGTCCTGGCCGGGCGCCTGCAGGCCTTGAGTCCGCTGGCCACCCTGGCCCGGGGCTACAGCATCTGCTCCGCGCCGGGACGGGCGGTGGTCAGTGACGCCGCGGTGGTGGCAGCCGGGGAAGCGGTGCAGGTGAAGCTGCACCGGGGCCGGCTGCGCTGCCTGGTGGAGGAAAGCTTCCCGGAGTAAGGTATGGCAGCGGCAAAGGCTAACGGGCAATAACCAACCGTTATTGCCCGTGCCGTCACGGTTTGATTTATTGCGCGGCAGGCGGGTTTTTCGCCGGACCGGGGCATTGAAACGGCAGTGTGCGGCCATCATATTTTCAGCGGGGCTGGTTTCAAAACATTTAAAAAACAAGGGGGAGGACATTATGGCAGCCACATTGATCGACGGTAAAAAGGTAGCGGCTCAGATCCGGGAAGAAATCAAGGCCGAAGTGGCCCAACTGCGGGAAAACGGCATCGTGCCCAAACTGGCCGTGGTGCTGGCCGGGGACGATCCGGCCTCGGTGGTTTACGCCCGTTCCAAGGAAAAGTCCTGCGGCAACGTGGGTATTGAATTCGAACTGTTCACCCTGCCCGGCACCGCCGCCGAGGAAGAGTTGCTGGCTTTGATCGATCGTCTGAATAAAGACGAAAGCGTGCACGGGATTATGATCGAACTGCCCCTGCCCAAGCATATGAGCAAGCAGCGGGTGCTGGAAGCCGTGTTGCCGGTCAAGGACGTGGACGGCGTGCACCCGATCAACCGGGGCTATATTTTGAGCGGCGGCGACGGGCTGTTCCCGGCCACCCCGCAGAGCTGCATTGAAATCATGCTCAGAAGCGGCATCGAGCTCAAGGGCAAAAACGCCGTCATCGTGGGCCGCGGCGAAACCGTGGGCAAACCGCTGGTCTTCATGCTGCTCAACCAGAACGCCACCGTCACCGTCTGCCATACCAAGACGGCGGATCTGGGCTATCACACCCGCCAGGCGGATGTGCTCATCGCCGCCGTGGGCCGGGCGAAGATGATCAAGGCCGACATGATCAAACCGGGCGCCGTGGTGGTGGACGCCGGCATCAACCAGCTGGAAAATGGCATCTGCGGCGACGTGGACTTTGAAAACGCCAAGGAAGTGGCCGGGGCCATCTCGCCCGTGCCCGGCGGTGTGGGCAGCCTGACCACCGTGCTGATCCAGAAGAACGTGCTCAAAGCAATCAAGCTGCAGCAGAAAAAATAGCGCCTCTTGCGCCGCCGGTGCCAACGGATGGACCGGTTGAACGTTTTTTACCGTAATCCCCGCCGGACGGCATGACCGTCCGGGCACGCCGTGCGATACTGACGGATTTTGCGGCCGGTTCAGTTCCACCGGATGACATGACAACCCCGGCACCCATTGGGACGGTGTTTCCTGAGCAAGCCGGAATTACCGTGCGGTCCGGAACCGCCGGGCCGCGGGAATTGTAAAAATCAGTTTTTGTGTGAGGTGTTTTATAAGTGAGTGAAATATTTGATTTTCCTTACCGCAAGGTGGTGGCCGTGGCCGCCTCCGACGCCCCGACCCCGGGCGGCGGCAGTGTTTCCGCCCTGGTGGGCGCGCTGGGCGTGGCCATGACGGCCATGGTGGGCAATCTGACCGTGGGCAAGCCCAAGTTTGCCGATGTGGAACCACAGGTCAAAGAAATCACCGGCGCGGCCTATTTCATTATCAACAAGCTGGAAAAAATGGTCTCCGCCGACATCGCCGCCTTCGGCAAGTTTATGGAAGTTTACCGCTTGCCCAAGAACACGGACGAGGAAAAGGCCCGGCGGGAAGAGTTGATGCAAAAGGCGCTTAAAACAGCTACCGACACGCCGGTGGAGATTGCCCGCACCCTGCTGGAGGCGCTGGTGATTACCGAAAAGCTGTCCAAGATCGGCAACAAGATGGCCATCAGCGACGCCGGCGTGGCCGCCTACATCTGCGAGGCCGCCGTCAACGCGGTGCTTTTGAGCGCCGATATCAACATACCGATGGTCAAGGACCAGGATTATGTAAGCAAAGTGCTGGCCGAAAAGGCATCCCTCGTGACCGAAGCCAAACGGCTCAAGGAAGCGGCCGTGGCCGTGGTGGAAGAGAGAATGAAGTAACCGGTGCCGGGAACCGGACGCCGGCGCTCATTTCACCACCCGTTTGCCGCGCGGCGGCGGGGTGCTGCGAACGAAAAGGTTTTCCCGTCCGGCGCTGAACAGACAAAAGGCCGGGCGGCATCGTCGCCGGGTTGAACGCTTGAATACGCATATTTTTTGCTTCAACACCGGGGGCGGGCCGGTAAAAAGACCCGCCCCCGGTGTTGTCTGGCCTTGCCGGGCGGGGTGGTCCGGCCGTTGACATACCGGCCCGGAGCCGTGGCGGATCATCATCCGGAGGAACGGAATCCGCCCTTTGCCGGCTTGAAAATTAATACCGCTGCTGATAAAATATAGGTGGAAGCGGCATGATTACTGTCATCATGGTGCCGGAGGCGATGTTTGATGACCGTTTTGAAGGAAGCGCCGGAGCGGCAAAATTGCCGTCAGAATGTTGCGTCAAAGATTCATCAACTGGTTGAGCAATGCCGGCAGGGTGGAAATAAGTCACTGCTCTGCCAGATGCAATGGGAAACGGTCCTGTTCCGCGCCCGCCGGGAGGCACCGGAAAAACCCGGTTGCCGGTGTTTTTCGCCGTTCCGTGAACTGCCGGCTGAATCCCGGGCCTATTTCGAGCGGCGGGCCGCCGGCGCCGCCAATCCGATTTTGCGCGCCCGCTACGCCCATTACCTGTGGGACGCCTACCGGGAGGAAGCACACGCCATGCTGGCCATCCGCGCTCATCTGGACTGCGCCCTGCTTTGCGCGGACCGGCGCTGGTGGCCGGAGGCACACGAGGCGCTGCTGCGGGCGGTGAAGCTCTGCCAGTCCCTGCGCCGCGAGCACCCGGAAGTGGAAAGCTGTCTGATCCGGGTGGTCCGGGACATGCTGACGCAAAACGAAATCCGGCGCGCCCGGTTGCTGATTGAGACGGTGCTCGCCCTGGCCGGGGATGTGCCGGCGGCGGAGGAACTGCGCCAGTTGTCGGAACTGGCCCGGCAGGCTGGGGCGATGGAAGGCGGGGAATGATTGCGGCGGCAATTCCGGGAATAGGGCCGGCCGGCGGCCGGTTGGCCGTTTTTCGACCGGCATTGACCGGGAAAATCCAGCCCGAAAGGAGCGAAATACCGGTTGTGGTGGGACGGGCCGAGAGCTTTTTCGCCGGGCCGGGCACAAGGGTGATATCGACGGAATTATTCGGCCGGTTGTTGGAAGTGCTGCATGAAGGAATTATCTGGTTCGATCCGGAGGGCCGGATTATATTTTGCAGTGGGATGGCCGGCCAGTTGCTCGGGCTTTCCTGCGGGGAGCCCGGCGGGTCGGTTTTTGACTGCCATCCGCCCGCGCTGTACGATAAAGTACGCAGGCGCCTGGCCGGGATGGCGTCCGCCGCCCATGGCCGGTGGCACCGGGTGATCAAAAGGCAGGGCCGGTATGTGGAAAACTATTATGCCCCGGTGATGATCAGCGGCGTCTATCAGGGCATAGCTGTAATCGCCAGGGACGTGACTGAACGGGAACTGCTGCAGAAGGCACTGGAAAAATCGTTACAGGAAATGAAGGTTCTGTTTGAAACCGCCCGTGATGTCAACGCCAGCTTGGACACCGGGGATATTCTGGCCAGTGTCTTGCGCATGGCCGGGCCGGCGGCCGGTTTGCAGGCGGGCGGGATTTTTCTGGTCACCGGGGAGCCGCCGGCTGTTTTGGAGCGGGTGCTTACCGGGTATCCGCCGGAAAAAGAAGCCGTCCTGTCCGATAAAAATATCCTGGCGGTGGTGAACGGCTGCCGGGCGGCGGCCGGCGGGGAATGCCGGTTGAACGCGCCCCGGCTCGCTTTGGCCGTGACTGGAGACGATGCAAAGCCAGCCCCGGAATCACGGTTTGATGAACTCCTGCTGCCCGGCGCCGCTGCGGAGGCCGCACTGCCGCTGGTATCGGACGGGCGGTGCGCCGGTGTGCTGATTGCCCATCGCTTTTCCGGCAAACCTTTTTCCTATGAGGAGATGGATTTGCTGAAAAAGTTTGCCGCCCTGGCCGAATCGGCCGTAACCCGTTCGCTGCGCTACCGGTTGACGGAGGGCATGGCCTGCCGGGATACGCTTACCGGTTTGTACAACCGCAATTATTTCGAGTATTTGACAAAAGAAGACAGCGCCGGTTTTAAAATGCCCGTCAGTATGATTATGGTTGACGCGAACGGTTTGAAAACTGTCAACGATAAGTTCGGCCATGCGGCCGGGGACCGCCTGCTCAAGGCCGCCGCCCGGGTAATCCGCCGGTCCGTGCGGCGGCATGAACTGGCCTTCCGTTACGGTGGCGATGAAATGGTCCTGCTTCTGCCCGGTGTGGACGCCACCGGGGCCAGGACCGTTCTTTCGCGGCTGCGCCATCAAATCAAACAGTGGAACCGCGAGCATCCGCAGGAGGAATTTCGCCTCAGCCTGGCCCTGGGCGCCGCCACCGCCGGTGAACCGGATGCGCTGGCCACTCTGCTGACCCGTGCCGACGCGGCCATGTACGTGGACAAGCAGCGCTACTATGCGCGCAAACAGGGGAAAACGGTCATCCACCCGCTGGTCGACGGGAAAAGATGCGTCGGTTGCGGCAACTGCGTGTTAATCTGCCCGGCGGAGCCGGCTGTTTTTGCCATGGCGGAAGGCAGGGCCGTTGTAGCCAACGCGCAGGCCTGTCAGGGGTGCCGGGACTGCGTGGCCGCCTGTCCGTCCGGGGCGGTTTGCATAAACAGCGTGGAACAGGACAACGATCAGGTTGTACATAATTGCGACAAGGGGGACTTGACGTGCCGGTAATCACTTTTGAGGGTTCAACTTTGAGTAGGGAACAAAAACAGGAACTGGTGGAACGGTTCACCCGGGCGGCCAGTGAAGTGACCAAAATTCCCGAACAGGCTTTTGTGGTCTTTGTGCACGAGAATGATCCCGATAACATCGGCGTTGGCGGCGTTTTGCTTTCGACGAAACGGAAAAACTCCTGAAAGCGCTTTGGACTCGTTTACCCCCGCTGAACCCGGGCGGCGCCGGTAAGGTTCCGCGGCGCCGCCATGCCCTGTTTACGGAAAAATCACTTCGTTCAGCTTGAACCACCCCAGCAGATCAAGCGTATCCGCCAGGTGGTCGAACAGTTCCTTTGCTTCCTCCAGGGACAGTGCTTCTATTTCCCGTACCAGTTTGTCCACCCGGGACATTTTCCCACCCCCGCATCCATTTTGGCCGGCCGTTCAGTTCTCAGCCGGCATTGAAAATAACATAATACGCCGGCGGCATCCTGTCAAACCCCTGGTCCGTGGCCGGTGTTTGTGGTAAGATTAATCGCAAGAGGTGGCCTGCCTTGTCTGAAGAGCGTTACCGGGTCTATTCCCGCTACCTGCAGCATAAATTTGGCGGCAAGGTGTACAAGCTGCCGGTGAATTTGCCCGGCACCTGCCCCAACCGGGACGGTACGTCGGGGACGGGCGGATGCATCTTTTGTGACGAGCAGGGAGCCGGTTTCGAGTGCCTGCCGGACAGCCTGACCGTGCAGGAGCAACTGGCCGCCAACCGGGAATATTTCCGCCGGCGCTACAAGGCGCAGAAATTTATCGTCTACTTTCAGGCCTTTACCAACACTTACCTGCCCTTTGACCGCTTCCGGGAATATATACGGGCAGCCGCCGGCGGCGGAGATACGGTGGGCATCGCCATATCCACCCGCCCGGACTGCGTCAGCGACCGTTACCTGGATTTTCTGGCCGTCACGGCGCGGGAACATCAGCTGGACATCAACATCGAGCTGGGCCTGCAGACGGTGAACTACCATACCCTGCTGCAGGTCAACCGCGGTCACACCCTGGCCGAATTTATTGACGCGGTGCTGCGCATTAAGAGATACGGATTGTCCACCTGCGTGCACCTGATCCTTAATCTGCCCGGTGACGGTATGAAGGACGTAATCGAAAACGCCAAGATTCTATCCGCGCTGCAGGTGGAATATGTCAAGCTGCATTCCCTTTATGTGGTCAAGGATACGGTGCTGGGGGAGATGTACCGGCGGGGGGGGTTCGTGATAATCCCTCTGGAGGAATATGTGGAGCGGGCGGTGACCTTTCTGGAATACCTGCATCCGGACGTGGTGGTTCAGCGCCTGGCCGGCCGCGGCCCTTACGGCAAGGTGCTTTTCGCCAACTGGGGCGTGAGCTGGTGGCAGGTCAAACAGCGGATCGAAGCCCGCCTGGCCGCGCTGGACACCTGTCAGGGCCGGCGCTGCGATTACTTGAACGGCAAGGCGTTGCGCAAACGTTTTCACGAAGACACCGTTTGTTGAATTTGCTTTTCCGGGGGTACATAGTATATGGTGGAGAAAAATCAAAACCAGACTTTTGAAGAGGCGCTGGCCAGGCTGGAAGCGGTGGTGCGGGAACTGGAGGACGGCCAGTTGCCGCTTGAAAAATCACTTGCCCTGTTCGGCGAGGGGATCACCCTGTCCCGCTTCTGTCAGCAGCAACTGGAGCAGGCTGAACAGCGTATTTCTATTTTGACGGCGGATGAAAACGGCGAACTGGTGCTAAAGGACGCCGGCGCCTGTCTGGCGGATCTGACCGGCGTCAGGGAAGACTGAACAGGGGAAGTTTTCCGCTGACAGGGCTGCGGCTTAAGCCGGCGCGTCCGCTTGGTAACCGGGTTGCGTGCCTGAGGACAGCCGGGGTTGCCGTGTCCGCCTCGCCGCTGCGGCTAATACCCGCTTCCGGTACAAAAGTGCTTGTCAGATCCAATCCGGCCTGGCAATGATGCCTCCCGGGGCTGTCGGTGCCGGAGCGATCCGGATAAGCGGGGTGGTGGTATGCCGGTTGTTTCATTATTGATCTGGAGGAAATCGACTTGGACTTTTTGACGGAGTTAAAAAACCGGGCCGCGCTGGTGGACCGGGCACTGGCGCAATACATGCCGCCGGCGGACGCCTATCCGCCCCTGATCCACCGGGCCATGCGCTACAGCCTGTTTGCCGGCGGCAAGCGCCTGCGCCCCGTGCTCGCCCTGGCCGCCGCCGAGGCGGCGGGCCGGAATCCGGAACCGGTCATGCCTGCCGCCTGCGCCCTGGAATTGATCCATACTTACTCCCTGGTGCATGACGATCTGCCGGCCATGGACAACGACGACCTGCGCCGGGGCAAACCGACCAATCACCGGGTGTTCGGCGAGGCGGCGGCCATCCTGGCCGGGGACGCCCTGCTCACCCTGGCCTTCGGTTGGCTGGCCGGCTGCGCCGGATCCCTGCCGGCGGAACGCGTGGCGCGGGTGATTGCCGAGGTAGCGGAGGCGGCCGGCAGTGCGGGGCTGATTGGCGGCCAGGCGGTGGACACACTGTCCTCCAGCGCCGAAATGGATGAAAAAACGCTAGAGTATATCCACCGCCACAAAACCGGCGCCCTGTTCCGGGCCGCCGTACGCACGGGCGCCATCTTGAGCGGCGCGGATGAAGCCCGGCTGGCCTCCCTGACCGCGTATGCTGAAAACCTGGGGCTGGCCTTTCAAATTACCGACGATATTTTGGACGAATCGGGTGATCCGGCCAGGATGGGCAAAACGGCCGGCAGTGACCAAAAAAACAAAAAGGCCACCTACCCGGCGCTTTTCGGCCTGGAACGGGCCGCCGAAAAAGCGCGCCGGGCCGCTGACGCGTCTGTGGCGGCACTGGAGAACTTCGGGGCGGAAGCCGCTTTTTTGCGTCAACTGGCTCAGTTTGTGACAGGAAGGGATCACTGAATGAGCGCGGACGCGATTGAGTGCGCGCCGGTGACCTTGAAACTGCCCGGATGAAATGTTATCTTCCCATAGCTCCTGCCAACCTGCCGGCGTCATTAACGGTTGCCGTGGCCGTTTGCCCGCCTACAGCCGGTATGTTATAATCATTTTGAAAGCAAGAAAAGTTGGTTACCCTTGGGGTAAGTGACGCAGTATCCTAGTCAGGTATGCCTTTTTTGAAGACGGGCCTAAAAATCCGTCGCGGGCACATCGATGAAGTTCCTGGTGTTGGCTGCCGACGCCCAGTCGGGGGCTGGTACTGGGGGTTAAGGAAATGGGGCGACCCGCAATGGCATGCGGGCGTTGACCCTGTTTCCGTGGAGACCCAAGTGCGTGGTGTTAAAGCTATGGCTTGGGGTGTGAACCTGCATGTGGTGGGGAGCTGCGTGCAGTGTAGCCTGCCTTGAGTGGTGACGGTGGATGTCCTGCGTGCCGGCTGCCGGACCATGGGCCCATGGGCGGCTGACGGCGGGCTGAAACCGCCATTGCAAAAGAGGCTAGGAAAAGGCCAACCTGCTGAGGAAAACTCCTAGGCTGTCGAATAGGGCGGCGCGGGGATTGCAGTGTGGACTCAGTGGTAATCCAGTCCCGGGACGGTCGGCGTTCCGGAAACAATCCGAAGGGGAAACCACCGGTTTGGCGACAGCCGGCGATTGTTTGGGAAAACCTGCTGGACCTCAAGCCACAATATTTACCCGCGCTGCTGTCACTTACCCTTTTACATACAGGCCCCGTCTTTGTATGAGGTGAAGATTTTTGGGTAACAATAAATCCACTGTTTCCGGTCCTTATTTTTTTCTGGTCGGCGCCGCCTCTTTCCTTCTGGCCGTGTTCTTTTTCTGGCTGTCGCAATTTCTGGCCGACCAATTGAAAAACCTGCTTTTATCTTTTCTTTTTTTAGTTATAATTATACTGAGCGGCATTGTGGCGGATATCCTCGGCACTGCGGTGGCCGCCGCCACCGAGGCGCCTTTCCACGCCCGGGCGGCCAAACGGGTCACCGGTGCCCAGCAGGGTGTTTTCCTGATTCGTAATGCCGACCGGGTGGCCAACATTTGTAACGATGTGATCGGCGATATTGCCGGTACGGTGAGCGGCGCGCTGGGTATCGCCCTGGTGGCGCAAATTTTGATTCACCGGCAGGGCATTCACCAGTCCCTGTTGAATATGTTCATGACCGCCCTGATTGCCGCGGTGACGGTGATCGGCAAGGCGGCGGGCAAGCGGCTGGCCCTCACCCGGGCTGATGAAGTTATTTTTCTGACCGGCCGGATCATGGCCGGCTGGGAAAAATTGACCGGGATCAGCCTGCTGCGCAGGACGCGGCGTCCATGATGCCGGTAAACATGGGTGGAAGGTGGCGCATATTTTGAGCAGGCTATTGCCGGAGATCAACGGACCGGCCGACTTGAAGGATCTGGACGCGGCCGGACTGCAGCAACTGGCCCGGGAAATCAGGGAAGAGCTTATAAACACGGTGGCCGCCAACGGCGGGCATCTGGCCCCCAACCTGGGCGTGGTGGAGCTGACCCTGGCCCTGCACCGGGTTTTTCAAACTCCGCGGGACAAGATCATCTGGGACGTGGGGCATCAATGTTACGTGCACAAACTGCTCACCGGCCGGCGGCCGCTGTTTCACACTTTACGTCAGTCCGGCGGTTTGAGCGGTTTTCCCCGCCGCCAGGAGAGCGCACATGACGCCTTCGGCACCGGACACAGCAGCACTTCCATTTCCGCCGCCCTGGGTATGGCTCTGGCCCGGGATTTGAAAGGCGGGGATCACGCCGTGGTGGCGGTGATCGGCGACGGGGCGATGACCGGCGGCATGGCCTTTGAGGCCATGAATCACGCCGGTCATTTGCAAAAAAACCTGATCGTGGTGCTCAACGACAATGAAATGTCCATCGCGCCCAATGTGGGCGGGCTGGCCGAGTACCTGGGCCGGTTGCGCACAGACCCCATGTATTCCCGGGGCAAGGAGGAAATCGAACAGCTGTTGCGCCGCATTCCGGCCATTGGACCGCGGGTGGTCAAGGTGGTGGAGCGGTTGAAGGACTCTTTGAAGTACCTGGTCGTGCCGGGCATGTTTTTCGAGGAACTGGGCTTCATTTACCTGGGGCCGATAGACGGGCACAACATTCAGGCGCTGATTAACGTTTTCCAGCAGGCCGCGGCGACCAGGGGACCGGTGCTGGTACACGTGCGCACCCGGAAGGGGTATGGTTACGCGCCGGCTGAAGCAAACTCCGGCGTCTTTCATGGCGTGGGTCCTTTTGACGTGCAAACCGGCCGGGTGATCAAAAAAGACGGCCCGCCTTCCTATACGGAAGTTTTCGGCCGCACCCTGGTCGAACTGGGTCAAAGCGAGCCGGAGATTGTGGCCATCACGGCGGCCATGCCCGCCGGTACCGGCCTGGACCATTTCGCCCGGGCCTTCCCGGAGCGTTTTTTCGATACCGGCATTGCCGAGCAGCATGCCGTCACACTGGGGGCCGGTTTGGCCGCGGAAGGGTTGAAGCCGGTGGTGGCCGTCTACTCCACCTTCCTGCAGCGTGCCTACGATCAGGTGCTGCACGACGTCTGCCTGCAGCAGTTGCCCCTCACCCTGGCCGTCGACCGGGGCGGACTGGTCGGCGACGACGGCGCCACCCATCACGGGGTGTTTGATTTTGCCTTTTTACGTTCCATACCCCACATGGTGATCATGGCACCCAAAGATGAAAATGAATTGCGCCACATGTTGAAAACGGCGCTTGAATACCCGGGACCGGCCGCCCTGCGCTATCCCCGGGGTGCGGGTACGGGCTGCCCCCTGACCGGGAAGCCGGCGGTCCTGCCCTTCGGCCGGGCGGAGGTTTTGCGCGAGGGCAATGACATCACCCTTTTGGCCGCGGGCAGCATGGTCTCCGCGGCGGTGAAGGCGGCGGCGGTGCTGGAAGGGCTGGGCATCTCCGCCGCGGTAATCAATGCCCGCTTTGTCAAACCGCTGGACGATGAAACGATCACCCGCTACGCCATGCGCACCCGGCGCCTGGTTACCATGGAAGAGCATGTGCTGGCCGGCGGGTTCGGCAGCGCCGTATTGGAACTGCTCGGCGACCGGGGTTTGCGCAACATCCGGGTGGTGCGCATGGGCATCCCGGACGAGTTTATTGAGCACGGCACACGCGACCGGTTGCTGGCCCGCTGCGGGTTGACCGCGGATGCGGCAGTGCAAAACGCCCTGCTTATGCTCAACGCTGCCAGACGGACGGGTAAAAAAGCCGGTGCCGGCCTGCCGGCCGGGGGAGTGGCCGGGGATGGGCGGCGGTAAGCAGCGGCTCGACCTGCTGCTGGTGGAACAGGGCCTGTTTGACAGCCGGGAGAAGGCCCGGGCGGCCATCATGACCGGGCAGGTGCGGGTGGACGGCCGACCGGTGGATAAACCCGGCCGTCAGGTGGACCGGGACGCGCATCTGGCCGTACCGTCCGGTCCGCCTTATGTCAGCCGGGGCGGGTTGAAACTGGAGAAAGCGATCCATAGTTTCGGGATCGATCTGTGCGGTTTGATTGTGCTGGATGTGGGTGCTTCCACCGGCGGATTCACCGACTGCGCGCTGCAGCACGGCGCCCGGGCGGTGATCGCGGTGGACGTGGGTTACGGCCAGCTGGCCTGGAAACTGCGCAGCGATGAGCGGGTGACGGTGCTGGAAAGAACCAACATACGCCACTTGAAGGCGGGGGATTTGCCTTGCCCGGCCGATTTTGCGGTTGTTGACGTGTCATTTATTTCATTGGCCATGGTATTGCCCTGTCTGGCGGAGCTGACCACTGCGGCCGCCCGGGGGGTGGCGCTGATCAAGCCCCAGTTTGAAGCCGGCCGGGAAATGGTGGGGAAAAAAGGAGTGGTCCGGGATGCCTCCGTACACCGGGCAGTGCTTGCGCAGGTCTGCCGGGTGATCGAAACACAGGGCTGGGGTGTGCGCGGACTGGATTTTTCGCCGGTCAAGGGTCCGGAAGGCAATATTGAATTTCTGGTTTTTTTCGACCGGGCCAATCCCACCACTGTAGATCCGGCGGCGGTTATCCCGGTTGTCGTCGGGCGGGCGCATGCCGCGCTCAACGCCGGCAGGCAGGTATGAATACCGCTGCCGGCGCAGGTTTGTAAAGGGGATGACTGGATGCGGACCGCCGGTTTGGTCGTAAATATGAGTAAAAGCGGCATCCTGGCCCTGGTGGAGCAGCTGGTGCACTGGTTTACGGAGCGGGGCTGCGCGGTGTTCATGTCTTCAGAGGCCGCCGTAGCCTTGAACCGTCCGGAGCTCGGCCTTTCCCGGGCGGAACTGGTATCCCGTGCGGATTGGCTGCTGGTGCTGGGCGGCGATGGCACGCTGCTGCGCAGCGCCCGTGAATGTGCGCCCCGCGGCGTCCCTTTGCTGGGGGTGAACCTGGGCCGGCTGGGTTTTCTCACTGAAATCGACCGGCCGGAGTTGTTCTCCGGACTGGAACAGCTGCTGGCCGGCCGCTACTTTTTGGATGAACGGATGATGCTGGAGGCGCAGGTCGTCCGGCATGACCGGGTGGTGGAAACGGCGGTCGGCTTGAACGACGCCGTGATCACCAAGGGTGCCTTTGCCCGCTTGATTTTGCTCGACACCTTCGTCAACGACGAGTATGTGAGCGCTTACCCGGCCGACGGCTTGATCGTGGCCAGCCCCACTGGGTCCACCGCCTATTCCCTGTCCGCCGGCGGCCCGCTGGTCACACCTGAGCTCGATCTAATGCTGGTCACGCCGATCTGCCCCCATTCCCTCTGGGCCAGGCCGCTGGTGATCAGCGCGGAAAGCCGGGTGAAGGCTGTGCTGCGTTCGGATGTGGGCGAGGTTATGTTGACCATGGACGGGCAGCACGGCTACCGGTTGGAGCAAAACGACACCGTGCTGGTGCGGCGTGCGCCCTGCCGGGCGAAATTCATCCGCCTGAAAAACCGTAGTTTCTTTTACCTGCTGCGTCAAAAATTGAGCGAAGGTGAGCGCAACGATGCTTGAACGGGCCGCCGGCGCGGTTCATTGGGCGCGCGCCTTTATCGCCCCGGCGCTCGGGGAGGGTAAAACCGCCGTGGACGCCACCGCCGGCAACGGCCGGGATACGGACTTCCTCGCCCGCGGGGTGGGGCCGTCCGGGCGGGTGTATGCCTTTGACATCCAGCCCCGGGCGTTGGAAAACACCGCCTGCCGTTTGAAAAAAGACGGTCTGGACAAGCAGGTGATCCTGATGCCGGCGGGGCACCAGGAAATGGCGGCGTACGTGCCGCCGCCGGTTGACGCGGTGATGTTCAACCTGGGCTACCTGCCGGGGGGCGACCACCGGATCGTCACCCGCCCGGAAACCACCGTCACCGCCCTGCAGGCGGCGCTGACGCTGCTCGCACCGGGCGGACGGATTTCGCTGCTCGTCTATACCGGGCACCCCGGCGCCCGGGCGGAGCGGCAGGCGGTGGAAGAGTTTACGGCTTCCCTCGACCAGCATACATACACCGTCTTGAAAATGGTTTTCTGGAACCGGCCGGTGAACGCCCCGGTGCTCATATTCATTACAAAGGAAGGTGCAGCGGTTGAAGGCCCGGCGGCAGAAAAAAATTGTGGAAATCATTCGCCAGCGGGTCATCGAGACCCAGGACGAACTGGCCGCCGCCCTGCGGGAGGCCGGCTTTGCCGTGACCCAGGCCACTGTTTCCCGGGACATCCGGGAACTGGGCTTGATCAAAGTGCCCGGCGAAGGCAATGTTTCCCGCTATGCGCCCCCGGGGGAAAAGCCCGCCGTCTGGCGGGAGGAGCGGTTGAAAAGGCTGCTCGGCCAGTCGGTGCAAAGCATCGACCACAGTGAAAACATGGTGGTTTTAAAGACCCTGCCCGGTGAAGCGCAGGGGGTGGCCTCGGCGCTCGACCAGTCCGGGTGGACAGAAGTAATCGGCACCGTGGCCGGGGACGACACCATTTTAATGATCATCAAACCAAAGGCGCAGGTGCCGGATGTTTTAAAGCGCCTGCGCCGGCTGACCGGGGAGTGAGGCGGATGTTGATATCCCTGGATATTGAAAATTTCGGCCTGATTGACCGGGAAAGCATCGTCTTTGAACCCGGGCTCAACGTGCTTACCGGTGAGACGGGTGCCGGCAAGTCGATCATTGTGGACGCGATCACAGTGGTTCTGGGCGGGCGCGCTTCGGCCGGCTGGATCAAAAGCGGCCGGGAGAGGGCGCGGCTGACGGCGGTGGCCGATGCCGGGGAACCGCCCGGTCTGGCTGACTGGCTGGCGGAAAGAGGCGTTGGCGATTCCGGGGACGGCACACTGGTGTTGAGCCGGGAACTGGCCGCCAACGGACGGCACATCTGCCGCCTGAACGGTCAGGCGGTAACCCTGGGCGTCTACCGGGAAGCCGGCGGGCGCCTGGCCGACCTGCACGGCCAGCACGAGCAGCAGTCGCTGTTTCTGCCGGACCGGCAGCGCGACCTGCTGGACCGTTCCGGCGGCGCGCCGCTTTTGGAAAAGCGTGCGGCCGCGGCCGCGCTGTATGCTTCCTGGCGCCGGGCGCGGCAGAGTCTTGATGAACTGCTGGCCGGGGCCAGGGACCGGGCGCGCCGTCTGGACATGCTGGCCTACCAGGTGCATGAGATTGATCAGGCCCGCCCGGCCGAAGGAGAGGAAGAAGAACTTACCGCCGAACGCAACCGCCTGGCCAATGCGGAAAAAATCGCCGCCCTGGCGGCGGAGTGTTACGCCTGCCTGCACGGCGGGGAACCGGAGGGACAGCCGGCGCTGGACGCCTTGAACCGGGCGGCGCACGCATTGAACGGGTTGTGCCGGTTGGACGGCAGTGTCAAGCCGCTCCTGGAAACGGTTGAATCCTCCCTTTATCAATTGGAGGATGCGGCGCGGGAACTGGCCGCCTATCGCGAGACGGTGGAATACAACCCGGAGCGCCTGCAGATTATTGAGGACAGGCTCTCCTCCCTGCGTCAGCTGCAGCGCAAATACGGCGATACAGTGGCCGAAGTGCTGCGCTACCGGGAGCAGGCGGCCGCCGAAATGGAAATGCTTTCCGGCAGCGAACAGAACACCGCCGCGCTGGAAAAGGAAGTGCAGGTGCTGGCGGAACGCTGGCATGAGGCGGCGGCCGGTTTGACCGCCGCCCGCCGGCAGGCGGCCGGTCAACTGGAAAAGGAAATAACGGCGGAGCTGGCGGAGCTGGAAATGGGGCGGGTGGAATTCAAAGTACAGTTTGAGGACCTGTCCGGACCGGCCGCGGCCGGTGCGGAGCGGGTGGAATTTTTGATTTCACCCAACCCCGGCGAACCTCTGCGCCCGCTGGCCAGGATCGCCTCCGGCGGCGAGCTTTCCCGGGTCATGCTGGCCGCCCGGGCCATCCTGGCCGCGGTGGACGAAGTGCCCACCCTGGTTTTTGACGAGGTGGACGCCGGCATTGGCGGGCGCGCCCTGCAGGCGGTGGCCGAAAAACTGGCCGCCATCGCCCGGCGCCGCCAGGTGCTCTGCATCACCCACGCCGCCCAGATTGCCAGCTTTGCCGCCGCCCATTTTTACATCTGCAAGGAAGTGCGGGGCGGGCAGACGCGCACGCGGGTGGAAAAACTGGATCCGGCCGGACGTTTGGAAGAACTGGCGCGCATGCTGGGCGGCCGGGATGTGGACGGACTGGTCAAAGAGCATGCCCGGTACATGCTGCAGCAGGCACAGGGGAGGTGATAGCCGCTCTCGAAGGCGATGGTCCGTACCAGAGGAGCGAGCTTCTACGGTCCGGAAACGAAACACGGCGCAGCTGAGGCAAGCGAACCGGCAGCGCGAATCGCGTACCGGAAGGTGTCACTGAATTTCCATGCTGGCGCTAAGAAAACGGGTGTCTTTGATTGTCAACAAAAATCGCACGCAATATGCAGCGCTGCCAGGTTCGCTCCGAAGCCGGATGGCAGCGGCATTGGTTATCATGGAATCATTCAAAGTTATGAACCTGCCGCTGCGGGCGGAACCTTAGTTTTAGGAGAAAGCTTTCTTTCGTCGGACCGGAGCATTGGAGCGACGGGGTACGGCCATCACCTTTTTCATTTGTAGGTTGTGTTAAAAAATAATGGTCGTTAGTTAAATAGAAAGATATTTTCCGGGAGAGGAGCAGGCAGTCATTGAGCTATATCAGTGTGGCCATTGGCGGATTTTTGGGCGCCGTCGCCCGTTATTACCTGACCACCCTGCCCTGGGAAAAGGCCGGGAACGGCTTTCCCTGGGGCACCTTGCTGGTCAACCTGACCGGTTGTTTATTCCTGGGTTTTTTTCTGGCTGTGGCGATAAAACTGTTGATCAGTCACGCCTATTTGGTTACCGGTTTATCTTCCGGTTTCACCGGTGCCTACACCACATTTTCAACTTTTAACCTGGATACGTTGCACCTGATTCAAGCCGGCCGGACATCCATGGCTTTGCTGTATGTGCTGATTAGCGCCGGCGGCGGTTTATTACTGATCTGGGCGGGGGACCGGGCGGGGAGTGTCGTTTTATCGCCTGGTGGCGTCTTTCCCCTGGCGCAAGAAGAAAAATAGGCTTGGAAAAGTTTTTTTTCATCGGCCTGTTTGGTATGGTGGGTGCCATGGCCCGTTATCACCTGAGCCGGTGTTTGAACCGTCCGGCTTATCCGTGGGGAACAATGCTGGTGAATATTTCAGGCTCTTTTTTGCTCGGCCTGCTGGTGTCGCTGCGCTTTAGTGATCCCCGCTCGGAAATCATTGTGCTGATCCTGGGAACAGGTTTTATCGGTTCCTTTACCACTTTTTCAACTTTAAATCTTGAAATAATGACCATGTTAAGAAAGCAAAAAAATGCCTTGCCCGTTATTTATGGCCTGACCAGTTTGATTATTGGTTTAATAGCGACTTATGCCGGGGTTATTGCCGGCAAAAATCTATAATAAATTAGGTAAAATAAAACCGGCTGTTAATTGCAGCCGGTTTTATTGTGAAAAAGTAACAAATGTCTCTTAGTGTGTTTAAGCTGTGCATGTGGCAAATGAAGCCACATTTAGGCGGAATAATCGTTACTTAATAAGGTTATTTTAAAGATTGTATCAGGTTGCTTTGAATTTTGTTTTAAGGTTTTGGATGTTATATCGGCCAAAGTATAACCGGAGGTGAGATTAACTGTAAAAGGAGGAGATATTGCTGCAAAAGGAACGGTTGCATAAAACACCTATTTTTATAGCAGTAATGTTTATACTTTACCTTTTTGTTGCCCTGAACTGCAATTTGGCTTTTATGCCATCAAATCAATATATTGCTGTCGGGGATCCGTTGATTCCGGAACAGTATTCACCGCCCCGCTGGCTGCAGATGAAAATTCACAGCGAACTTGATTTGCTCACTCCCGAAGGCAAAAAGATCACCGGGGGGGAATTAATACCGGGCAAGGCGGTTCCAGTGGCGGGTGTGCCCGGACGTCTGGATATGCAGTACCGCCTGCTCGGACTTTTCCCCCTGCACCACACGGTGGTCAATGTGGTACCGGTCAAACGGGTGATCCCCGGCGGCCATTCGATCGGAGTGCTGTTGCACGCACGCGGGGTGATCGTGGCTGGTCTGACTGCGGTGCAGGACCGGTCGGGGACAAAAGTGTGCCCGGCTTCCCGTGCCGGGATTGCCAGCGGTGATGTGATTCTGGGGATCAACGGCCGTCCGGTGAACAGCGACCGCCAGCTCCGGGATGAAATCAGCCGCTGCGGCGCCGGTGGAAAACCGGTGCTGTTGGAAGTCAGGCGGGGGACGAAAGTTTTCAACACCACTGTGCAGCCGGTGCTTTGCCCGGAAACCGGGCGTTACTGCATCGGCCTGTATATCCGGGAAAGTGCGGCCGGTGTAGGCACACTCACCTTTTACGACCCGGAGGCGCGGAAATACGGTGCGCTTGGCCATGTGATCGCTGACTTGAATACCAGTAAAAAAATTGATCTGATTAACGGCAGCATAGTGCAGGCCGCCGTACAGGGAATTCACCCGGGCCGGCGCGGCCGGCCGGGGGAAAAAGTCGGTTTGTTCCGCGGCGAAGGGATGAAGGGCAACATTGAAAAGAACACAACCTTCGGCATTTTTGGGACGTTGGAAAAACCGTTGAGCAATCCGTATTACCGGCAACCGGTACCGGTGGCCCTGGCCTACCAGGTAAAACGCGGGCCGGCGGAAATCCTCACCGTTTTGCACGAAAACAAAATTGAACGCTTCCGCATCGAAATTGTGCAGGTCATGCCACAAGCCCGTCCCGACGGCAAGGGGATGGTCATCCGGGTCACCGATCCCCGTTTGCTGCAGGCCGCTGGCGGCATTATTCAAGGCATGAGCGGCAGCCCGATTATTCAGGACGGGAAGTTTGCCGGCGCGGTAACACACGTTTTTGTCAATGATCCGGCCCGCGGCTACGGTGTACAGGCCGAATGGATGTTGCTGGAGGCGGGCTTGCTGCCGGGTCCGGCAGATATCGAAAAACCAAGAAAAGCCGCTTAAATGCTTAGTATTTTCGACCTATCGCGACTTAAAGCAGTTAATGTGTCAGATCGGGGGAAATATGGTTTTTTTTAAATAATTTTACTCCTGCTTGCAGGAGTTTTTTTCTGCCCGTCGAATCAATTGGATATAAATACCGGTTATAAAAAAAAGATAAAAGATTTAGGAGGCGGGATATTAATGGTGAGAAAGGCCGTTAAGGTGTTGATTTCTGATGATAACCGGGAGTTTTGTGAATTACTGAAAGAATATATCAATCAGCAAGAAGACTTCCAACTTTGCGGTATTGCGCTTAATGGTTTGGAAGCATTGGAACTAATTGAACAACATATGCCCGATGTTATAGTACTGGATATAATCATGCCCCATCTCGACGGGATCGGCGTGTTGGAAAAACTGGCCACAGGGGTCATTTCCCACCGCCCCAAGGTGATTATGCTCACGGCTTTTGGCCAGGAAAGTGTTACCCAACGTGCAGTGGAATTGGGGGCCGATTATTATATTTTAAAACCGTTTGATTTTAACGTGCTTGGGACACGAATCCGGCAACTTTCAGACGGGGTGAATGTTGCACAGTATATTTCCCCGGTCAAGCCGCGCAACCTTGATGTGGCGGTGACCAATATCATTCATGAAATGGGCGTGCCCGCCCATATTAAAGGCTACCATTACCTGCGCGATTCCATCCTGGCCGTTATTGGCGAAGTAAACCTGCTGGGTGCGGTAACCAAGGAACTTTACCCGATGATCGCACAAAAATATCAAACCACGCCCAGCCGGGTGGAGCGGGCGATCAGGCACGCCATTGAACTGGCCTGGGATCGTGGCAATATAGAAATGATGACAAAATTTTTCGGTTATACAATCAACCTGGAACGGGGCAAACCGACCAATTCGGAGTTTATTGCCATGGTGGCGGACAAGCTCAGAATAGAGGCAAAAGTCAGCTAAAAAGAATCAAGACGGAAGTTTAAAAAGACCTGACATAGTCAGGTTTTTTTAAAATGTGAAGCCGGGGCTGCAATTGTACTGAAAAACTTTTATGTATACCAGCATCTATGAGGGATGGCGGGGTTTATTTACTGACTGCAGTATGCTGTCTTCTTGACTCGCAACCACAAAAACTGTAAAATGTTAGGGACATGTTAAGGCGGTGAGCGCATGTACGTGAAAGGCACGGTCCGGGTGGACAGTCGTACCAAAAACCTGGTCAAACGGCTGTTGCCGCATGAAATTGCCGTCATCGACCACGCCGAACTGGACGATGTGGCGGCGCATTCACTGATCGCCGGCCGGGTACGGGCTGTCATCAACGCCTCTCCTTCTTTAAGCGCGCGCTACCCCAATGCCGGTCCGCTCACCCTGGTGCAGGCCGGCATTCCCCTGGTCGACAACGCCGGTCCGGATGTGATGGCTTTGCCGGAAGGGGCGGAAGTTGAAATCAGGGACGGGGTAATTTATCTGAACCGGCGGGAACTGGCCCGCGGGAAGGTATTGACGGATGTGGAAATCCGCCGGCAGATGAACGCCGCAAGCCGGAACATGGGTCCGGTGCTTTCCCGTTTTGTTGAAAACACAATGGAACACGCCCGCCGTGAAATGTGCCTGGTGGCCGGGGACTACCGGCTGCCCCGGCTGAAAAATTCTTTTCACGGCCGCCACGCCCTGATTGTGGTCCGCGGCCAGAATTACAAAGAAGATCTGAACACGATCAAATCTTACATCAATGAAATTGAGCCGGTGCTGGTGGGAGTTGACGGCGGCGCCGACGCCCTGGTCGAATGCGGTTACCGCCCGGATCTGATTGTGGGCGATATGGACAGCGTCATGGACGAAACCTTGAAGTGCGGGGCCGAACTGGTGGTTCACGCCTATCCGGACGGCCGCGCCCCCGGCCTGCAGCGGATCCGCAAACTGGGCCTGCCGGCGGAAATATTCGCCGCTCCCGGTACCAGTGAGGACATCGCCATGCTGCTCGCTTTCGACGGGGGGGCGGAATTGATCGTGGCGGTGGGCGCCCATTCCAGTGTGGAGGATTTTCTGGAAAAGGGGCGGCAGGGTATGGCCAGCACTTTTCTGGTGCGGATGAAAGTGGGTTCCATTCTGGTGGATGCCAAAGGCGTCAGCAAATTGTACCGCAACCGGATTAAAGCACGTTATCTGGCGCAAATCGTGCTGGCCGCGCTTTTACCGGCCGGCGCGGTTGTTTTCGTCTCCCCCGCCACCAGGGAGTTGCTCCGCCTGCTGATCATCCAGTTCCGGCTCTTTTTGGGCATCTAACTTGCGTTATTGTGCGGGGTGATTCAGTGATTATCGACCTGCGCTACCATATCGTCTCCCTGGTGGCCGTATTTCTGGCCCTGGGCATCGGCATCCTGGTAGGCAGTACGCTTTTGGGCAATGACGCCCTGGTCCGGCAGCAAAAGCAGTTAACCGACAAACTGCAGGTGCAGATGGAGCAGTTGCGCCAGAAAAATGAAACCGTGCAGGCACGGGCCAATTCCCTGGAGATCGACAACAACATTCAAAAACAGTTTGAGAAGCAGGTGCTTCCGGCACTGGTGGCCGGCCGCCTGAACGGTTACCGGGTGGCTATTGTAGAAACAAACAGCTACGGTTTTTCCGATGATCTGGCCTCCCTCCTGCATGACGCCGGAGCGGTGGTGACTTCGGTGACCACGGTGATCAACGGCTTTGATGCGCCGCAGAAGGCGGAGCTGGAAAAACAGCTGGGCTGGGGCAACCTCGGCGGCAACGATCTGGTAACCCGGATGGCCCGGGAAACGGCACGGGGAATTGTCGCCGGCGACAATCAGACGGTGATCAACGCGCTGACCGGGGCCGGACTTTTGAAAAGCAGCGGTGATTACGGCGTGCCCCTCGACGGGGTGATCATCATGGGCGGCAGTCAGGATCGCGAGATGGCCCGGTCCGGCATCCTGGACCTGCCGATGATCGATTACTTCCTGGGCAGCAAGATTGCTGTTTTCGGCGTGGAGGAGACCGGCGCACAGTATTCCTACATGCCGGATTATGAAAAAAAACGCATCAGCACGGTGGACAACATCGACACCGCGCCGGGGCGTCTGGCCCTGGTGCTGGCCATGGACGGCCAGCCCGGACACTACGGGGTCAAATCCACCGCCCAGAAATTGCTGCCGGATTTGAATCCGGGAGGGGGAGCGGAAAATGCCGGAAATAACCGCGCTAATTCCCGCCCACAATGAAGCGGCCCGGATCGGGGACACCGTGCGGGCGGTGTTTTCCATTCCGGGAATCAGCGAAATACTGGTGGTCGATGACGGCTCCACCGACGAAACGGCTGCAGCGGTCCGGGCGGCCGGCGCCCGGATTTACTCCCTGCCCTTCAACCTGGGCAAGGGCGGAGCGCTGAACCATGGGGCGGCGGTCTGCCGCGGCGATGTGATTTTGCTGCTGGATGCGGATTTGGGGGCCAGCGCCGCCGAAGGCATCAAGCTTTTGCCGCCCATATTGCGGGGAGCGGCGGACATGACCGTGGCCCGTTTTCCCCGCGCCGGGCGCCGGGGTGGCTTCGGCCTGGTCAAGGGGTTGGCCCGCGCAGGCATCCGCTGCTACACCGGCCTGCAGATGGAATCCCCCCTTTCCGGGCAGCGGGCGGTGACCCGCCGCGTCCTGGAGCGCCTGCTCCCCTTTGCCCCGGGCTACGGCGTGGAGGTGGCCCTGACCATCAAGGCCGCCCGGCTGGGTTTTAAAGTGCTTGAGGTGCCGGTGAATATGACCCATCAGGAGACCGGCCGGGACTGGGCCGGTTTTGTGCACCGGGGACGCCAGTTCGGCCACGTATTGCGTACGCTGGCCGGGGCGTGGCGGGGGTAACGGAAGTCGGAAGTTGGAGGCCGGAGGTCGGAGAAGCCCTTGTTAAATATGTTTACTGTTTTGCCTTTTCCCGTGGCGCTGGCGCTGGCCGCGCTGACCGGGGCGATGTTCACCCGTTTGCTTTTACCCGGCATGATGCACGTGATTGCCGGGGCCGGTTTTGTGCGGCCCAATTTCCGCGGTGACTGCATTCCCCTCGGGGTGGGCATGGTTTTCGCCCTCAGCGGGGTGGGCGGCGTGGCACTGTTTTATCTTCTGTTGCCGGCCGTCCTGCAGCCGGCGGCCATGCTTTTTCTGCTTGCGCTGACGGCCTTTACCTGCCTCGGTCTGGTCGATGATGCCTGGGGGTCCCGGACCACCACTGGACTGAAAGGGCACCTGCTCAGCCTGTGCCGCGGAAGGTTGACCACCGGGGCGCTGAAAGCGGTAGGCGGCGGCGTGATTGCGCTGCTTTTGTCGGCCGCCGCCGGCCCCTGGACTTGGATTCCGGTCAATGCGCTGGTGCTGGTGCTTTCAGTCAATGCCGTCAACCTGCTTGATTTGCGACCCGGCCGCGCCGGCAAGGGGTTTCTGCTGGTGGCGGTTTTGCTCCTGGCGGCCGGTTGGGGCAAACCGGAGCTGTTTTTCGTCCTGCTTGTGGCCGGCAGCCTGCTGGCTTACCTCAAAGTGGACCTGCACGCGCAAGCGATGATGGGCGACACCGGGGCCAACGCCCTGGGAGCGGTCCTCGGCCTGGCCGCGGTCTGGGTGCTGCCGGCGCCGGTGAAGCTGGTTTACCTGGGGCTTCTGGTCGCCTTGCATCTTTTTGCCGAAAAATATTCCCTCACCGCTTTCATTGCCGGAATTCCCGTTTTGGACCGCCTCGACCGCTGGGGCCGGAATTGACGCCGGTAAGGATAACCGTTTGCCCTTGCTGATCTGAAAACCGCCACCGCAAGGGCCTCACTGACGTGCCGCCGGAAAATTAAAATCTAAATAACAACGACTTAACAATTCCCTGATAAAATAAGAGCGGCAAGGCTGCTTTTTATTTTTCCGCACCGGGAGTGAGCTTATGATTACCGGCATTGGCATCAAGGTGGCACAACTTTTTGATAAACTGAACCTGCCCCGGTGGAGTTACGCCGGCCTGTCCGTGTCTTCCCGCATACCGGAATTGTTGCAGCGCGATCAGTGGGTGGGGATTATTTACCTGGACATAGAGGAATTCCAGCTTACCGAACAGATCTACGGCGGTCTGTACTGCCGGCAGGTGCTGGCCGCCTTGGACCGCCTGGTCCGGACCCGGGCGGCCTTCCTGCCCGGGCCGTACTCTTTTTTGGAGTACCGTCGCTGGGGTGATGATCTGGTGATTTATTTTCATTCGCCCGGCCGGACGCAGCCTCCGGTTGCGGAACTGGCCCGCCTGGCGGCGCAGGTCAGTGAGCGGCTGCTGGTGGAGTTGAACCGGCAGTGCGCCCGTCCCGTGCCCTTTACGCTCAATTTTCACGTCGGTTACAGCGTAATCATGCCGGAAAAGGAAAATCCGGAAAAAGCCCACTATAACGCCTATAAAGAGGCAGTGCGGGTGGCCAAGGGAGAGCTGAACGTGCTGGAAGTGGAACGGCGGCAAAGATTCAGCGCACTGTTGGCGGACCGGGACATCCGCGTGGTTTATCAGCCGGTGGTGGCGCTGGATTCAGGGCGTATATTCGGTTACGAAGCCTTGAGCCGGGGTCCGGAGGACTCTTTTTTCGCCAATCCCCTCAACCTTTTGGCTTTTGCCGAAAAGAACAACCAGTTGTATACTCTGGAAAAAATCATGCGGGAAAAGGCGCTGGCCGGGTGGACCGGTGAATGGCGGAAACAGGTGCTTTTTCTGAATATCAGTCCCCAGATCATCTACGACCCCGCCTTCCACCCGGACGAAATCAACGCCCGCCTGGACGAACTGGGGATCAGACCGGAACGGCTGGTGCTGGAAATCACGGAAAGGACGGGTATTGAGAATTTCCAGGCTTTTCAACGTTCCCTGGAAACTTACCGCCGGCACGGTTTCAAAGTGGCGGTGGATGACGCCGGTTCCGGTTATTCCAGCCTGCAGGCGGTGGCCGAACTGCAGCCGGAATACATCAAGCTGGATCTTTCGCTGATCCGGGAACTGGATCAGAATCCGGTCAAACGCATTCTGGTCGAAACATTCCTTACCTTTGCCGAAAAAACAGGCAGCCGGGTAATCGCCGAGGGAATTGAAAACAGTGAGGAATTGACCCGCCTGCGCAAAATCGGCATACCCCTGGGGCAGGGATTTTTCCTGGCCCGGCCGGCCTGTCCGCCCCCGGCGCTTTCACCGGCGGCCGTCCGCCATTTGGCGTGTCCGGCCGAAGTTACCAGCCAGCGCTTCCGTCCGGGGGGGATGGTGCCGGTGGGCAGCATACCCAGTTCCGGGGCCGCCGTCCATGCCGGCACCATGACCCGGGAACTGGTTGATTTCTTCACCGAACATCCCCGGGTGGAAGGGGTGGCCGTGCTGGACGATGCCGGTGCGCCGGTCGGTCTGGTCATGCGGGACAAGCTTTTCAACCAGCTCGGCACGCAGTTCGGTTTTGCCATTTACCACGAGCGTCCCGTTTCGCTGGTCATGGATGCCCGGCCGCTGACGGTGGAGGACGACTCCCCGGTGGAGGTGGTCAGCCAGGCGGCCATGGGCCGTCCGGATCTGAAAGTGTACGACTCCATTATCGTGACCAGAAACCGCGCTTACCTGGGGCTGGTTTCCGTGCGTCAGCTGCTGGACGCAATCACCAGCCTGCAGGTGGAAACGGCGCGCTTTGCCAATCCGTTGACCGGTCTGCCGGGCAACCGCCAGATCGACGCCGAATTACTCAACCGGCTGGGTGAGGGCCGGCCCTTCAGCGTGATCTACTCCGACCTGGACCACTTCAAAAGCTTCAACGATCGCTACGGGTTTGAACGGGGGGACCAGGCGATCAAGCTGACCGCTGATATCATGGTGGAAACGGTGGCCCGTTCAGGCCGGCCCGGTGACCTGGTCGGACACATCGGCGGGGATGATTTCATTATCGTCACCGTGACGGAAGCGGCGGAGGAAGTCTGCCGGGGCGTCATTGCAGAATTCGACCGGTTGATTACCTCACTTTACGATCCGGAGGACAGGGAAAAGGGCTTCATTGATACCTGTGACCGGCAGGGCCGGCCGGTGCAGCTGCCCCTGATGACCATTTCCCTGGCGCTGATTGATTGCCGGCCCGGGCAGTACGCCGGTCCGGAGGAACTGGCCCGGGTCGCCGCCGGATTGAAAAAATACGCCAAGTCCCGGGAGGGGAGCGTTTTTGTCCGGGAGCGGCGGCAGCACAGGGACTGAGAGCGCTTGCCGGACGGCACCGGTGAGCGTCTTTCGTCAGGCGGTTGCCATAATGAAAATGCGGCGCACTGCGGCGCCGGCAAGGTGGCGGGGCGGCGGCGGGCGGCGGTCAAAGCGGCCTGGTATCCGCCCCCCGGCCGGTGATATAGTTTTCCGTGCGGCTGTCCTTGGGACGGATGAACACTTCCGGCGTCGATTCGTATTCCACCAGTTCACCGTCGCAAAGGTAGGCGGTGTAGTCGGAAACGCGGGCGGCCTGCTGCATGTTGTGCGTGACCAGGATGATCGTATAGCTTGCTTTGAGTTCACGCATCAACTCCTCGATCCGGATCGAGGCAATCGGGTCCAGCGCCGAACAGGGTTCGTCCATGAGCAGGATTTCCGGCTCCACGGCCAGCGCCCGGGCGATGCACAGCCGCTGCAGCTGGCCGCTGGACAAACCGGCGGCCGTGTCGTGCAGCCGGTCACGCACCTCTTCCCACAAACCGGCCTGTTGCAGGCAGTTCTCCGCCCGTTCCTGCAGCTGGCGCCGGCCGCGTATCCCGTTCAAGTAAAGACCCGCCACCACATTTTGAAAAATGGACATGGCCGGGAAGATGTTGGGGGTTTGAAAAACCATTCCCACCCGGCGGCGCACTTCCACCGCGTTTATGCCGTTGTAGATGTTCCGGCCGTCCAGCCACACCCGTCCCGCCACCCGGGTGCCGGGGACAACTTCGTGCATGCGGTTCAGGCAGCGGATGAAGGTTGATTTGCCGCATCCGGACGGGCCGATCACGGCTGTGATCGTATTCGCCCGGATGGGCATGCTGATTCCCTTGAGCACCTGGTGTTGGCCGTACCAGGCCTGCAACGCCTCGACCCGCAGTTTGTATGACATGGTTTTCACCTCCTGATCCGGTAACCGGGCAGAATAATGCGGGCCAGTAACATGGGCAGCAGAATGATGCCGATCAGGACCAGCGCCCCCGACCAGGCCAGACGGTGCCAGGTGACGAAAGGACCGGCGGCGTAACGGAAGATTTCCATCGGCAGGGAGGCCATGGGCTGGGTCAGGTCCAGGGAAAAGTGGTTATTGTTCAGGGCGGTGAAAAAAAGGGGCACCGGATCGCCGGCCACGCCGGCCATGGCCAGTGTGATGCCGATGGCCACCCCCCGGGCCGCCGTGGGCAGGACAATATGCAGCATCACCCGCCACCAGGAAATGCCCAGGGCCAGGGCGGCCTCCTGCAACCCCCGGGGCACCAGGCGCAGTATTTCTTCTGTGTTTCTGGTCACCACCGGCAGCATGACGATGGCCAGGGCCAGTCCGCCGGCCAGGGCGGAAAAAGTATGCATGCGCACCACCACCAGTGTATAAATGAAGATGCCGGCGGTGATCGACGGAACGCCGCTGAGCACGTCGGCGGTGAAGCGGACCAGTGCGGCAAGCGGGCCGGGCCGCCGGGGTGCGGCCAGAAATATGCCCGCGGCCACGCCCCAGGGAATGGCGATCAGGCAGGCCAGGCCGACCAGCACCAGACTGCCGGTGATGGCGTGGTATACCCCGCCGCCGGGCAGGCCCACCGGCGCCGGCGGCCTGGTGAAAAACTGCCAGTTCAAACCGGGGATGCCCTGGAGCAAAATGTAGGTCATGATGATCAACAAAACGGCCAGCAGAGTGAGAACGGCTAAAGCGCACAAGCCCGTCATCATCCGGCAATGGATTTGACGCCACCGGCCGGAATACAGGGAAATGCCGCTTTTCCCCATGTCCCTTTCATTTGTTTCCCGGTACCCGGCCGCTCCTAAACGGTCCATTTTTTGACCCTCCGGTTCATTAGATAGATCATCAGGCGGGCCACTGTGTTGACCAGCAGGGTGACCAGAAAAAGCACCAGCGCGATGTGAATCAGCGCGGCCAGATGCAGCGGTTCCACCGCTTCGGTAAACTCGTTGACGATCACACTGGTCATGGTGTAGGCCGGGGCGAACAGTGACGCGGAAATTTGGGGACGGTTGCCGATGACCATGGTTAAAGCCATGGTTTCCCCGATCGCCCGGCCCAGCCCGAGGGTGAAGGCGCCCACGATGCCGGTGCGGGCGTAGGGAAGCACGGCCCGGCGGACCACCTCCCAGGGGGTGGCCCCGAGGGCGATCATGGCCTCACGCTGGCTGGCCGGAACAATCTCCAGCACCTCGCGCGAAACGGCGGTGATCAGCGGTGAAATCATAATTGCCAGAATGATTCCGGCCGCCAGCATGCCGACGCCGGTGGCCGGACCGCGAAACAGCGGCAGAAAGCCGAAATAGTGTTCCAGCCGGGGCTCTAACGAACCGGCCAGCCAGGGGGACAGCACAAAGTTGCCCCATAACCCGAAAATGATGCCGGGCACCGCAGCCAGCAGATCAATCATGAAACCGAGTATATTTTTAATCTTCCGGGGGGCGAATTCAGCCACGTAGACGGCCGCTCCCAGGCTGACCGGACCGGCCAGCAGCAGGGCCAGCAGGGTGGAAACCAGTGTGCCGTAAATGTAGGGCAGGGCGCCGAACCGTCCGTGCACGGGATCCCATTCCCGGGTGAAGAAGAAGGAAAACCCGAAAGCTTTGATCGAGGGGCCGGCCGCCTGCCAGATCAAAATCACCATCAGCAAAACCAGGCCGAGCAGTCCGATGGCGCAAATCAATGTCACTCCCCAAAAAACGCGGTCATTCCTGTTAACCGGGGTTCACTCCTTCGCGGTTAGTAAAGGCTTGTCCTGCCAGGATATGCTTTTTATTTTCTGCTCCACCCTGGTGACCACTTCCGGCGGCAGGGGGGCGTAAACCAGTTCCCGGGCCATCTTTTCCCCGTCGTGCACCGCCCACCAGAGAAAATCGGCCAGTGCCCGCCCCTTGTCCGGGTCGGCCTGCTCCCGGTAGGCCAGGATGTAGGTGAAGCCGGCAACCGGGTAGGCATTTTCACCCGGAGCGTCAACGATGGAAACACGCAGGTCGGACGGCATCCGGGCGGCCGCCCCGGCTGCGGCCGCGGTGATGCTTTCCAGGGTGGGGGCGACGAACCGCCCGGCACTGTTGCGCAGCAGGGCGTAGGGCAGGTTGTTAAGCAGCGCGTAGGACAGTTCCACATAACCAATCGCTCCCGGGTTGGCCTGTACCTGGCGGGAGAGCCCGTCATTGCCCTTGCCGCCGATTCCGGTAGGCCAGTTGACGGCGGTGCCCTTGCCCACCCGCTCCCGCCACTGTGGGCTGACCCGGCTTAAATAATCGGTGAAGATATTGGTTGTGCCGCTGCCGTCGCTGCGGTGCACCACCAGGATGTTTTGATCCGGCAGGTTCAGTTCCGGATTGAGCGCGGTCAGGCGGGGGTCGTTCCATTTTTTGATTTCACGCAGGTAGATGCCGGCCAGGACGGCGGAAGTCAGCTTGAGATGCCCGGTCAAGCCCGGCAGGTTGTAAGTGACGGCCACCGCCCCCAGCACGGTGGGGATGTGCAGAATCTCGCCGGGCGCCGCTTTTAGCTGCGCGTCGCTCATCGGTGCATCACTGCCGCCGAAATCAATGGTTTTTTTAGTGATTTGTTCGATTCCCGCCCCGCTGCCGATGGGCTGATAATTGATTTTCACATTGGCGTGCATTTGGCCGTAGGTGTCAATCCAGCGGGAATAAAGGGGATAGGGAAAGGTCGCGCCCGCTCCGTTCAGCAGAACGGTTTTCCCGCCGCTTCCCGGCGGGCCGGCGGCCTGCCGGCCGCACCCGCTCAGCGGCAGGAGCAACAGAAAAGCACTCAACATCACCAGGGAAAGCTTCCTGAACATGTCTTTGCCCCCTTTACCCAAAATCATCCGGCAGGTTGTCCCGGATCCAATTGTACAGCTGCAATGTTAACCCGGGGTTATGACAGGATTAAATATCCAGCACAATGGGACTAAAGTAGCGTTGTTTGCTATGTTGATGAAAATGGTCATACTTTTGCCAGCGGCCGGTTTTTTCTCTTTTTCCCTTCGGTGCGTAGGAATTCTAAATTTACTGTCGAATGTCTTATCTTCAGGTTTTTTTGGTGATACCGGAGTTGTTGCCGTATATGAACGGGCAAAACACCGGCTGATTGCCGGGGAAAGGCGGGGAACGGTTTGTTTGTGAAAAATTTGCGCCGGCTGACCATTTTTACCGCCAGCCTGGGCAGCGGCAAGACCGAATTGGCGGTGAATTTCGCCCGCCGGCTGAAAGAGCGGGGGCTGCCGGTTTCCGTGGTGGATCTGGATGTGGTCAACCCTTATTTCCGCACCCGCCTGGTGCGGGAGGAACTGGAGCGCGAAGGGCTGACGGTGATCTGCCCGCGCGGGGAGTGGGCCGGCGCCGACTTGCCGGCCTTGCCGCCGGCGATCTGCGGCGTGCTGGAGGACGGACGGCGGTACGGCGTCTTCGACGTGGGTGGCGACGATGTGGGCGCCACAGCCCTGGGCCGGTTCAAACCGAACCTGCCGGACGGTTCATATCACCTGTGGTTTGTGATCAATGCCTGCCGCCCCTTCACCCGGGACAGCGACGGGATTATCAACCACCTGCGCAGCATTGAAAAAGCCTCCCGTCTGACGGTGACCGGCCTGGTGAGCAATACCAACCTGGGCCGGCAGACGGATCTGGACACGGTGCTGGGCGGGCACCGGGTGGTGGAGGAGGCCGCCCGCCGGCTGTCCCTGCCCGTAGTGCTGGCCACCGCCCGGCGGGCGCTGGCCGGTGAGTTGCAGGAGCGGTTGGGTGCGGATATACCGGTTTTGCCCCTGGATCTGTACATGCAGCCGCCCTGGTCCGGAGAATAGGACCGGATCTCCAGCCGGTTTTTACTCCGGCATCCCGGGAGCAGCGACTGCTTGCCCTTGTGGCAGTTTTCCAGCGAAATACCCGGCCGGACGGCCGCAGTCCAAATTTGTTCCGGCGGACGCCGGCCGGCGTCCAGGGCAAGCGGACGCGTGCCGGTTTGATTGCGGGCGGTTTGACTGCACCCATATAAAGAATGCGTTCCTTGCTTTCCGGTCCAAGGAAGCCGGCCAGGGATGGCGCATTCGGAAAAAACTGGCGCAGTTTTTTTTCCAAACTAAGGAGGGGAATTTTTTTGGCTATTGCGCGCGTAACATTCCATGAGGAGAGGTGCAAGGGCTGCCGGCTCTGCGCCGTCTTCTGCCCCAAGGGCATCATCACTATGTCCGGCCATATCAACGCCATGGGTTTCCATCCGGCCACCGTTAGTGAACCGGAAAAATGCACCGGGTGCGCCACCTGCGCCCGTATGTGCCCGGATCTGGTCATTGAAGTGGAAAAGGAGGCGAAAAAGGTTGGCTAAAATTTTGATGAAAGGCAACGAGGCCATCGGTGAAGGCGCCGTGCGCGCCGGCTGCCGTTATTTTTTCGGCTATCCGATCACTCCCCAGAGCGAGCTGCCTCATTACCTGGCCAAGCGCATGCCCCAGGTGGGCGGGGTCTACCTGCAGGCTGAAAGCGAAGTGGCCACCATCAACATGGTCTACGGCGCGGCCGGCGCCGGCGCCCGGGTGATGACCTCGTCCTCCGGACCGGGCATCAGCCTGATGCAGGAAGGCATCTCCTATGTGGTGGGAGCCGAACTGCCCTGTGTGATTGTGAACATGATGCGCGGCGGCCCGGGTCTGGGCAACATCGCCCCCGCCCAGTCCGACTATTTCCAGGCCACCCGGGGGGGCGGCCACGGCGACTACCGGATGATCGTGCTGGCGCCGGCTTCGGTGCAGGAAATCATCGACCTGATGCAGGACGCCTTTGATCTGGCCGACCGCTACCGCAACCCGGTCATGCTGGCCGGGGACGGCGTGCTCGGCCAGATGATGGAACCGGTGGAACTGGGCGAAGAAAAAGAAGTGCGGATTCCGCCCCGGCCCTGGGCGGCCACCGGGCGCACGGGCGGGGAGAAACATTTGATCAACTCCCTGTACATTGTGCCGGAGGATTTGGAAAAGCACAACATCCGCCTGGCTGCAAAATTCGCCGCAATGGAAAAAGAGGAGCAGCGCTGGGAGGACTACCTCGCCGCGGACGCGGAACTGGTGCTGGTGGCTTTCGGCACCGCGGCCCGGGTGTGCAAGGCGGTGGTTGACCGCTGCCGGCGGGAGGGCAAAGCGGTGGGGCTGATCCGTCCGCTCACCCTGTGGCCTTTTCCGGTCAAGGCCTTCCAGCCTCTTCTGGCCACCGCCGCCCACTTTTTAACAGTGGAAATGAGCATGGGCCAAATGGTGGAGGACGTGCGCCTGGCCACCCGGGAATGCCGCCCGGTATATTTTTACGGCCGCTGCGGCGGCATGCTGCCCGTGGCCGGCGACGTCTACGCGGCAGTGCAAAAAATCCTGGCCGGAGGTGAAGCCAAATGATGCAGAAAGTCTTTACGCGCCCCCGCACTTTGAAGGATGTGCCCACACACTACTGTCCCGGCTGCACGCACGGCATTGTGCACCGGCTGGTGGCCGAAGCGATCGACGAACTGAACGTATTCGACCGCACCATCGGCGTGGCGCCGGTGGGCTGCTCGGTCTTCGCCTACAACTACTTCGACTGCGACATGTACGAGGCCTCCCACGGCCGGGCGCCGGCCGTGGCCACGGGCATCAAGCGGGTGCTGCCGGACCGGGTGGTCTTTACTTACCAGGGGGACGGCGACCTGGCCGCCATCGGCACCGGGGAAGTGGTGCATGCGGCGGCGCGGGGCGAAAAAATCACCGTCATCTTCATCAACAATGCCATCTACGCCATGACCGGCGGTCAAATGGCGCCGACCACCCTGATCGGCCAGAAAACCACCACTACCCCCTACGGCCGGGACCGGGAGCTGAACGGCAGCCCGGTGAAAATCTGCGAGATGCTCGGCGTGCTGGACGGAGCGGCCTATATCGCCAGGGTTTCGGTGCACAATCCGGCCAATGTGGTCAAGGCCAAAAAGGCGATCAAGAGGGCTTTTGAAGTGCAGATGGCCGGCCACGGATTTACTTTGGTGGAAGTGCTTTCCGCCTGTCCCACCAACTGGGGTCTGGCGCCGGACGAGGCTCTCCGGTGGCTGGCGGATAACATGGTTCCTTACTACCCCCTGGGGGAATACAAAGCACCGGAGGAGATATAAATGTTTCAAGCCATTCTCATCGCCGGGTTCGGCGGTCAGGGCGTGCTGTCCACCGGGCAGTTGCTGGCCTACGCCGGCATGCTGGAGGGCAGGCACGTGGCCTGGATACCGTCCTACGGCCCGGAAATGCGCGGCGGCACGGCCAACTGCGGTGTAACCATCGCCGACCGCCCGATCAGCTCTCCGGTGGTCAGTGAACCAACCACATTGATCGCCATGAACCGGCCCTCCCTGGAAAAGTTTGAACCGGATGTGCAGCCGGGCGGACTGATCCTGGTGAACAGCTCATTGATTGACATCAAGGCCAGGCGCACCGATGTGCGGGTGGAATATATCAAGGCCAACGAACTGGCCGAAGAAATCGGCAACAGCAAGGTGGCCAACAATATCATTCTGGGCGCCCTGCTGGAAATCACCGGCGTGGTGTCCATCGACGCGGTGGAGGAGTCGCTGCGCAAAGTCCTGCCCGCCCACCACCACGATTTGATTCCCGTCAACCGCCGGGCGCTGGAGCTGGGCCGGGAACTGATGCGGGAAAAAGGAACGGAGAAGCGATAAAATGGTCAACGAATCGCGGATACTGGCGGAATTTCTGGAACTGGTCCAAATCGACAGTCCCAGCGGCAGCGAGCGGGCCGTGGCCGGTGTGCTTACCGCCAGGCTGGAGAAGATGGGCTTTTCCGTGCGGGAAGACGGCGCCGGACAGTCCACCGGCGGCGCGGGCAACCTGATCGCCGTCCTGCCGGCAGCCGGCGGCGACGCGCCGCTGCTTTTGTCGGCGCATATGGATACGGTGGAGCCCGGCCGGGGCGTGCACCCGGTGGTGACGGACGGCGTGGTGCGTTCTTCCGGCGACACCGTTCTGGGCGCCGACGACAAGGCCGGTATCGCCGCCATTCTGGAGGCGGTCCGGGTGGTGCGGGAGGAAGGAATCACCCACGGCGGCCTGGAAGTGGTTTTCACCATCGGCGAGGAAAGCGGCCTGTGGGGGGCCAAACAGCTTGATACGAGCCGGATGCAGTCACGGCTCGGCTTTGTGCTGGACGGCGAAGGCGGGCCGGGCTGCATTGTCACACAGGCGCCCACCCAGGACAAGATCGGCGCCCTGGTGCGCGGCCGGGCGGCACACGCCGGGGTCAACCCGCAGGACGGGATCAATGCTATCCAGGTGGCCGCGCATGCCATCGCACGCATGTCGCTGGGGCGGCTGGAAGAAGATACAACGGCCAACATCGGCGTCATTTCCGGCGGCAAGGCGATCAACATCGTGCCCGACGCCTGCAACCTGCTGGGCGAAACCAGAAGCCTGGACGGCGCCAAACGGCGGGCGCTGACGGATGCCGTCTGCCGCATCCTGCGCGAGACGGCGGCGGAATTCGGCGCCACCGTGAACATCTCCACGGAAACCCTTTATCAGAGCTTTGTCCTGGCGCCGTCCGACCCGGTGGTGCAGGTGGCGGTTGAAGCGGCCGGCCGGCTCGGTTTTAAACCGGAACTGGTGAAAACCGGCGGCGGCAGCGACGCCAACATCTTCAACCAGAAGGGCATCCCCACCGCCAACCTGGGCATCGCCATGCAAAAGGTGCATACCACGGAGGAATACATCCGGGTGGCCGACCTGGTGGACAGCGCCCGCTGGCTGGTGGAGATAATCCGCCGGGCGCAGGCATAGTGCCGGCCGGAACGGGGTATACTAATTCGTACGGCCGTCTGCGGTTTCATCAGACGGCGGCGGTTTTACCGCCCGGTGCCGGGCCGCGGCCGGCGCTGCTTTTTGCGGCGGCGTCCAGTGGCGGACTGCCCGGTGCCTCTTTTGCCGGCTGCAACCATTTTACCGGCCGGCATGCCGGGTAAAAGCGGGCCTTTGGCGGCCGCATTGCCGGATTACACCTGCTTAGCCGCTTTGCTGTCCGGGGCACATGCCGGCTGCCAGGGCGGACTGCCGGTGTTGCTTTACCGGTTGCAGCCGCTTTTTTATCCCGCTATATACCGGTGTCCAGGTGGTGACGCCGGCTTCATTCCGGTTGCAGCCGCATCAACGCCCGGCCAACCGTTTTCCCGGCGCCGGGACGTTGCGCCGGGAGCCGGCCGGGTTTCCATGATGGGGGTACTGATATGATCCGCATTCGCACGGGACGGGTTTTGCGTATTATTTCCAGCGTCGCGCAGGTTGATGAAGTGACGGTGGCGGTGGACGGCCGGGAGGAACGGGCCGTCAATTACAGCCGGCTGACCGGACCGGTGCACCCGGGAGACGAAGTGATTCTGAACACCACGGCAGTGCACAAAAAACTGGGTACCGGGGGTACCCATTTTATTATGGCCAATATTAACTGCCGCCGCAGGGATGCCGCCGTTCACGGCCACATCATGAAGGCGCGCTATACGCCCAGCCAGGTCAAGGTACTGGCCGTGGAAGAAGCGGAGCACCCGGCCAATTCACTTTACCGGGATACCGCCTTCCTGGACGGCATACCGGTGGTGGTGGCGGAACTGCACAGCATGATCGCGCCGGTGGCGGCGGCGGTACATAAAATGAGCGGCGGCCGCGCCCGGCTGGTTTACCTGATGACCGACGGGGGGGCGCTGCCCCTGCCCTTGAGCCGCCTGGCGGCCGAATTGAAGGCAAAGGGCCTGCTGGCCGCCACTGTCACCTGCGGCCATGCCTTTGGCGGCGACTTCGAAGCGGTGAACGTGTACAGCGGCCTGCTGGCGGCCAAAGGGGTGGCCGGGGCGGACATCATTGTGGCGGCCATGGGGCCGGGGATCACCGGCACTGGATCGCAGTTCGGCTTTACCGGCCTGGAGCAGGGTGATGTGGTCAATGCCGTGCACGTGCTTGGCGGCCGGCCGGTGGCCGTACCGCGCATCAGCTTCGCCGATCCCCGGGAACGCCACCACGGCTTGAGCCATCACACCCGTACCGCCCTGGGCCTGGTGGCGCTGGCCCCCTGCACCATCCCGCTGCCGGTAATGGAGCCGGACCGGGCGCAACTGGTGCGGCGGCAACTGACGGCCGGCGGCCTGGCGGAAAGGCACGAACTGGTGGAGGTGGACGGCGGCCCGGCGCTGGAGGCGCTGCACGAATACGGCATCCGGGTGACCACCATGGGCCGGAGTGTGGAGCAGGACCGTGAATTCTTTCTGGCCGCCGGAGCGGCGGGAATTTACGCCGCCGGGCTTTATGCAAGCCGCCGGCCGGCCGCTTCAGTTCAACCTGGAGTTGATTAGATCCTGCAGCGTGCGGTAACGGCGGCCGTATTCCTTTAAAAGGGCGCAGACCTCCCTGATCCGGCCTTTAATAAATAACGACCGGGAAGAAAAATAGATTTGCATCACAATCATCTCCCGTATTTTTGTGCCGCGGACACCGGTCGGCGGGCGGGGGCATGTCCGGCACGGCTGGACAAAATGTGCCGGCCCCGTGGAGCGGTGGTTACCGGCCGGCTTGCGCCCCCGCGCTGTTTTCAATGTATGTAAGCCGGGAGTGCTTTATGCAGGAGGGAGGAGAAAGTTTCTTTGACCCGCACCGGAATTCCCGTCATTCTCACCGCCGATGCCAGCGGTGCGGCGCGTGCCGCCCGGCAGGGGCTTGTGGTAGTGATCGTGGATGTGATCGATATGTCCACCAGTCTGGAAGCCGCACTGGATGAAGGTGCGGCGGCGGTTTACGGCGCCGGCACGGACGGGGTGCAGCCGCCGGTGCCGGTGGACCCGCAACGGGTGGGCCGCCTGGCCGGCGGGCGCGCCCGTACCCTGGGCACGGATGTGGTCTTGATTGCCGAGCCCCGCGGGGGCGGCGACGAACAAAGGCTGGCCGCCACCACCCGGGTGCGCTCCGGTATCGCGGCCGCCGGCGCGTCCATTGGTGCTTTATTGCCCAACCTGGGGGCCGCCGTGGCCGAACTGGCCGATCTGAAGGGGCGGGTGGTGGTGGCCGCCACCGGAGCGGGCGGGGCGGCTTTTGACGCCGCTTTGACTGCCGGCGCACCGGCCGTGCTCACCGGCACCATCGCCCGCACGCGGCACAAAAAGGGACTGCGGCCGGCGGAAGCATCCGCCGCCCGGGCGTTGGCCGCCGCCGGGCGCCTGTCCGCCGGAGTGGCGGTGGTGGCGGCCAGCGGCAACTCCCTGGAAGATCTGCTGGCCGCAGAATACATCTACCGCCTTTTGCTCGCAAAAACTCATTGCCGGTAGCATACCGGCGGGCCGGTTGCCCGGGTCACATTCCACCGGCGCTTTCGCCGGCTGGATAGCGATTCCCGGTCCGGGCGGGACATGGAGAACCGCCCGCCCGTATGTTTGCCCGTCATAAACCTTGCTTCCCTTCCATAAACATAAGCATGGACAGGTTTAAGGGGGGCGGGGGATGATCCGGCTATACCGGCGGCATTTTATAAACGCTTTGAAAAAGCTCTGGCCCGTCAGCCTGCTGGTACTGCTCATTTTTGCCCTGGGTATCGCGGGCGGGGCCTGGAACGCGATCAACCTCCAGTATGGACAGGCCAAAGACCTGCACGATTATCTGGCGGCATCCCTGCCGCAGTTCAATCACCCGCTGCCGGACTCTTCGCGGGCTGTACGCGGTGCCGTCGGCGACAATATGATCATGGTGGGCGTCATGTATCTTTCGGGCCTGAGCCTGATCGGCATTCCGGCCGTAATCGCACTGGTTTTTTTACGCGGCTACGTACTTGGTTTCGCGGTTGGTTTTCTCTGCCGGGATCTGGCCGGCCGGGGGGTGCTGCTGGCTGCCGCTTCGATTATGCCGCACAACCTGCTTTACCTGCCCGCTCTTTTCACCGGGGCGGTGGCCTCGCTTGCTTTTGCCGCGCAGCTTTTGCAGCGCCGTCCGGGGGGGCGTGACCCGCTCTTGTTTTCCCTGTCCCGTTATACGGCAATCATGGTGGTGGTGCTGGCCGCCGCGGCCGGCGCCGGCCTGGTGGAAGCCTGTTGTTCGCCGTGGCTGACCCGGACGGTGGTCAACCTGATCGGTGCCGGAACTTAAGGGTACCGGTGGACGGCAGTCAATCCGGCGTACCGTCCGCGCCGGCACGTGCGGTATCCGGCGCACCGCCGGACATCCCGGCCGCTTGTACGGCCGGGCCGCCACCCGGCCGCACCGCCCGGCGCAGGCATCCGGCGGCGCCGGATGCCTGCCGTTTAACGTCTCATACCGACTGAAACGGGGGGAGCGAAATGTTTGTCATGTATATTTCCCGGCTGCGGCAAAGAGTGATGAAATGCCTGCGCCTGCTCCTGGTACTGGCCATGCTGGCCGTGCTGGGCAGCCAGATTTACGCCCTGTTTGCAGGCTCCCGTTCCCCCGGTGAAAGACAGGATCCTTTGCACCGGGAACCGGTGCGTATGGAGGAGCAAAGGGAAACGCCCGCGAACGGCTTGATCCCGGCGGCCGTTCACACCCGGGTGCTTGATCGCCTGTGGCAACTGCTGGAACAGTATTACCACGGCCGGCCCGGCAAACAGGAATGATCCTTTTGTCGTCCGGATGACGGAGGAAAAGCCGGTCCGGCATAGAATCTTTAATGGATGATAACGCACAGGAGGGATGGAAAATGCCGGCAAAGGTATTTTTTACTGATTTGCGGGCCAATCACAGGCAAAACCTGCTGGACAAACTGGAAAAATTGTTTGACCGTGCCGGGATGGCCGAACTGATCGCCCCCCGGGATCTGGTGGCATTCAAGCTGCACTTTGGTGAGCAGGGCAATACCGGCTATGTGCGCCCCCAGTTTATCCGCCGGTTGGTGAACAAAGTCAAATCATTGGGCGGCAAGCCCTTTCTCACCGACGCCAACACCCTTTATGTGGGCGGCCGGGCCAATGCGGTGGATCACCTGCAAACAGCAATTGAAAACGGTTTCGCATACGCCGTGGTGGATGCCCCCCTGGTCATTGCCGACGGACTTAACGGCCGTGACTACATCAATGTGGAAGTAAATTTGAAGCATTTCCAAACGGTCAAGATTGGCAGCGCCGTAGTGCATGCGGATGCCCTGCTGGCGGTAAGCCACTTCAAGGGGCATGAACTGACCGGCTTCGGCGGGGTGCTGAAAAATATCGGCATGGGTCTGGGTTCCCGCGGCGGCAAGCAAATGATGCACTCGGACGTTTTGCCAGCGGTGGAGCCGGAAAAATGTGTGGGCTGCGGCCGCTGCACCAAATGGTGTCCCGGGGAGGCGATCACTGTTCCGGCGGAAACCAAAAAAGCGGAAATCAACCGGGAAAAATGCATCGGCTGCGGAGAGTGTACGATTACCTGTCCGGAACAGGCTATTGCCGTGAACTGGAAGACCGAGCCCGACGCCATTCAAGAAAAAATAGTGGAGTTTGCGGCCGGGGTGCTTAAAAATAAAACCGGCAAGGCGGGCTTCATCACCTTCTTAAACAACTTTTCCCCGGAATGCGACTGCGCCGGTTGGACTGATGCGCCGGTGGTGCGGGATATCGGCATGCTGGCCTCTTTGGATCCGGTCGCCCTGGATCAGGCCTGCGCCGATCTGGTCAACCAGGAACCGGTACTGGCCGGCAGCCGTCTGGCGGACAAGCCCGGCGTTTCCGACAAGTTCCGCGCCCTGTGGCCGCAGGCGAACTGGCAGCGGCAGTTGGCCTACGCCGAAGAAGCCGGGCTGGGCAGCCGGGCATATGAACTGATCAAAATCTAAAATTTTTATATTTTTTTGCCGCAAAATGGGAACCTTTTCCGTCCCGGGCACGTCTATATAGTTAAACGGGTTCGGGAGGGATGATGATGGATCAAAAAACCTCGATGGGCGTGCTGGCGCTGGCTGTGCTGGTAATGCTGTTCATTCTGGCCGTAATGCACAACCCCGCTCCCGCCCCCGGCAGCCGCGCCGGAGAAGCGGCCGGTGCCGGTGGACAGGCCGCCCCGCTGGTTGAATACGGCCATCAAGCCGGGTGGTGGCAGCACGGCAATTACTCCTGGAATCATATAGCGTATTGACTCTTTTCAGGATATGGCATTTAATTGTAAGACAGTTCCATCCGGGCTGTCTTTCATTTTTCCCTGCGCAGGCAGGATTTGCCGCTTCAATATGGAAATTAATGTTGGCGCAAAATTATCGCAGCGGGGGTGATTGCGCATGGAAAGCCTGGTCAGGGGGTTTATCCATTACCTGGGGGTGGAAAGGGGACTGGCCGATAACACGCTGGCCTCATACCGACTGGATCTATCCCAGTACCGGGACTTCACCCGGGCGCAGGGACTGGATCCGGTGGGGGAAAACGGCCGCCGCGCGGTGATGGCCTACCTGCTCAAGCTGAAGCGGGACGGACGGGCACCGGCCACCATTTCCCGGCATCTGGCTGCATTGAAGTCCTTCTACCGTTTTTTGTTGAACGAGCAGTTAATCGGTGTTGATCCCACAGCCAACCTGGAATCGCCCCGCTTGACCCAGCGCCTGCCCCGGGTGTTGACCGCCGCCGAGGTGGAGGTGCTGCTGGCCCAACCGCGTATGGGCAAACCGGGCGGGTTGCGGGACAAGGCCATGCTGGAGCTGCTTTATGCTACGGGCATGCGGGTGACGGAACTGGTTTCCCTGGATGTGGAGCATGTGAACCTGGATCATGCCTATGTACGATGCTTCGGGAAAGGGGCCAGGGAACGCATCGTACCCGTCGGATCGCTGGCCGCGCACTATGTGGCGGAATACCTGGCCCGGGGGAGGACAAAACTGACCCGGGGCAAAAGCACGCCGGCGCTGTTTGTCAATCAGCAGGGCCACCGCCTGACCCGCCAGGGATTCTGGAAGATCATCAAAAAATACGCCCGGCAGGGGAAAATCGAAAAAGTAATCACACCGCACACCCTGCGTCATTCCTTTGCCACCCATCTGCTGGAAAACGGCGCCGATTTGCGTTCGGTACAGGAATTGCTCGGGCACGCGGACATTTCCACCACCCAGATTTACACTCATTTAACCCGTGCCCGCTTGAAGGAGGTCTATGATCAGGCCCACCCGCGGGCCTGATTGCGTGCATACAGAGCGGCCGGAAGGGCCATGTTAAACAACGGCGCCGGCTGCAAAATCACGGATACTAAGGAGTGGGGAACTTGACGGGCATCAGCCGGGTAACATTGATCGTCATGGACAGCGTGGGCATCGGCGCCCTGCCCGACGCCGGCCTTTACGGCGACGAGGGGAGCAACACGCTGGTCAACATCGCCCGGGCGGTGGGCGGACTGCACCTGCCCCACCTGGGGCGGCTGGGACTGGGCAATATCGAACCGATTCCGGGCGTGCCGCCGGCCGCCGGTCCGGACGGAGCCTACGGCCGGATGGCCGAACGTTCGGCCGGCAAGGACACCACCACCGGCCACTGGGAAATGAGCGGCATCGTTTTGGAGCGACCGTTTCCCACCTATCCGCACGGTTTCCCGCCGGAAGTGATCGCCGCCTTCCAGGAACGCACCGGGCGGCCGGTGCTGGGCAACAAAGCGGCTTCCGGCACGGTGATCATTGAGGAACTGGGCGCCGAACACATGCGTACGGGCTATCCGATTGTTTACACCTCGGCGGACAGCGTGTTTCAAATCGCCGCCCACGAAGAGATCATCCCCCTCGAACAATTGTATCAGATGTGCCAAACCGCCCGGGAACTGCTTACCGGGGAGCACGCCGTGGGCCGGGTGATTGCCCGGCCGTTTACCGGGCGGCCGGGCAGTTTCCAGCGTACCGCCAACCGGCGGGATTTTTCACTTACACCGCCGGCGAAGACCATCCTGGATCTGCTCCGGGAAAAAGGACTGGCCGTAATGGCGGTGGGTAAAATCGAGGATATCTTCGCCGGGCGGGGTATCACCGCCGCCCTGCACACCCGGGGTAACATGGACGGGGTGGACGCCACGCTGCGTTTCATGCAGGGAAGTGAACGGGGGCTGATTTTCACCAACCTGGTGGACTTTGACATGCTATACGGTCACCGCAACAACCCGCGGGGCTACGCGGACGCCCTGGAGGCCTTCGACCGCCGCCTGCCGGAAATAACGGCCGCGCTGCGCCCGGACGAAGTGCTTATGATCACCGCCGACCACGGCTGCGACCCCACCACCAGCAGCAACGACCACAGCCGCGAATACGTGCCCCTGCTGGTCTACGGCCGGCCGGTGCGCGCCGGGGTGAACCTGGGCACCCGCCGCAGCTTTACCGACATTGCGGCCACCATGGCGGCCTTTTTCGGTTTCACTTTTCCGGCGGGGGAAAGCTTTGCCGGGCAGGTTCTGTCTGAATCGTTGCGCCGGGATTGGTAGACCCCCGGCGTGGCGGGGCGGCATGATTTCGATGGTGTTCGCGTTCCGGGCCGGCCGTGCGCAACCGCCGTCCCGGCTTGATGCGTACGGGCCGCCGGAAGGCGGCTGGATAAACAGCAGGTTATCCGCGGTTTTAAGACCGTAACAGCAGCATCTTACTGTAATGGGTTTGGAAGGCGGGTTTTCACATGCGCATGTACGATATCATTTTGAAAAAGCGCCGCGGGTTTGAATTGACCCGGGAGGAGATCGAATTTTTCATCCACGGTTACACCGCCGCGGACATACCCGACTACCAGGCCGCCGCTTTTTTGATGGCCGTTTTTTTCCAGGGGCTGACGCCCCGCGAAACGGCTGATCTTACTTTGGCCATGGCCGCTTCCGGCGATCAGGCGGACCTGTCCGCCGTTCCCGGGCGCAAGGTGGACAAGCACAGCACCGGCGGGGTGGGGGACAAAACCACCCTGGTGCTCGTCCCCCTGGTGGCCGCCGCCGGTGTGCCGGTGGCCAAAATGTCCGGGCGCGGCCTGGGGCATACCGGCGGCACGGTGGACAAACTGGAGTCCGTTCCCGGCTTCAAAGTGGACCTATCCCCGGATGACTTTGTCGCACAGGTGCGGGCGGTGGGCGCGGCGGTAGTCGCCCAGAGCGGCAACCTGGTGCCGGCGGACAAGAAGCTGTATGCCCTGCGGGATGTGACCGCCACAGTGGACAGCATTCCGCTGATTGCCTCTTCCGTGATGAGCAAAAAAATTGCCGCCGGCGGTGATGCCATCGTGCTGGATGTGAAGGCAGGCAGCGGCGCCTTTATGCGTTCCGCCGAAGACGCCTTTACCCTGGCCCGGGCGATGGTGGACATCGGGCGTCTGGCCGGGCGGGATACGGTGGCGCTGGTCACCGGTATGGACCAGCCCCTGGGGCGGTCCGTGGGCAACGCCCTGGAGGTGCGTGAGGCCATTGACACCCTGGCCGGGCGGGGGCCGGCCGACTTGAAGGAACTCTGCCTGGCCCTGGGCGGGCAGATGCTGACCCTGGCCGGGGCGGCGCCCACGCCGGAAGCCGGTTCCGGGCAACTGGCGGCACTGCTGGCGGACGGCCGGGCACTGGCCAAATTCCGGGACATGATTGCCGCCCAGGGGGGCGACCCGCGGGTGATTGACGAACCGGACCGTTTGCCGCGGGCCGCCCGGCAGGAAACCGTCCCGTCCGGGGCCGCCGGCCATGTCACCGCCATTCAGGCCGAAGCCGTCGGCCGGGCGGCCATGCTGCTCGGGGCCGGACGGCGGACCAGGGAGGACCGGATTGATCATGCGGTGGGCATCGTGCTGCACAAAAAGACAGGCGACCGGGTGGAAGCCGGGGAACCCCTGGCCACGCTGCATGTCAACCGGACGGAGGAATTGGACACCGCCCGGCGGGCGGTGCAGGGAGCTTACACCATTGGCCGGGTGCTGCCGGCGCAAAGTCCGCTGGTGCTGGGCGTGGTCGGTTAAAAAGCCGGCTGGAGGTTTCCATTAAAAGTAAAAAGAGCGTAAAGGATGGTGCGTTCGAGGTTTATCGTCCCAAGGGTAGCACGTCTAAAGTTAAAGAAACCTTCCGCCTGCTGGGAGTGCCCGATCAGAAAAGCAAGACGTATCATTTCTACCTCACCAACATTACGCCGGAACATCTTTCAGCAGAGGATGTGGCGCTCCTTTACCGGGCGCGCTGGAGTATCGAACTAATTTTCAAGGAACTAAAGCGCCTTTATCAATTGGACGTAATTTTCAGCGGCGCTAAGTGCCTTACCCTGCGAGGGGAGACCGCTGTCGGAGAGCCGTATGAGGGAAAACTTCACGTACGGTTCGATGAGGGGACGGCCCCGTAAGGGGCCTCCTACTACCCATTCGCCTGCGTCGGCGTGGAGCCGGAAATCGCCTTCACCGGCGGAGTGGCCCGCAACCGGGGCGTGGTGGCGGCGCTGGAGGCGGAGCTGGGGCGGGGGTTGCTGGTTCCCGCTGAACCGGAGATTACGGCCGCCCTGGGGGCGGCCCTGATTGCCCGTGCGCTCGCCTAAAGACCGTATTCCTTGATTTTGCGGTACAAAGTGGCTATGCCGATGCCCAGCACTTCGGCGGCCAGTTTTTTTTGTTCCGTTCCCGGCCCGAAGCTTTCCAGCACCGCCTTGATGTGGTTTTTTTCCACCTCTTTCAGGGTGTTGAAGGCCGGGCTTTTGTTTTTCATTTTCGCTTCCCGCAGTTTAAAAGGCAGGCTCTTTTCCAGAATACAGCTGGTGGTTTCAATGTTGAAGGCGTATTCCACGGTGTTCTCCAGTTCCCGCACGTTGCCCGGCCAGTGGTAGGACATGATTGCTTCCAGCGCCTGCCCGGAAAAACCGGTGATGGACTTTTTGAAGAGTTTGTTGTATTTTTTAGAGAAGTGCTCCAGCAGAGGGGGGATGTCCTCCTTGCGTTCCCTCAGCGGCGGGATGTAAATGGGAATCACGTTCAGGCGGTAATAAAGATCCTCCCGGAACTCCCCCTGCTGGATCATTTTTTCCAGGGGCTGGTTGGTGGCGGCGATGATGCGCACATCGATGTTCAGGAGGGTGTTCCCCCCCAGCCGGGTGACCGCCTTTTCCTGCAGGGTGCGCAGGATCTTCGCCTGCAGGCGGATGGGCATGTCCCCGATCTCATCCAGGAAAATGGTGCCACCGTCGGCGATCTCGAACTTCCCAGGCTTGCCGCGTTTATTGGCGCCGGTAAAGGCCCCCTCCTCGTAGCCGAACAGCTCGCTTTCCAGGAGCGCGTCCGGGATGGCGCTGCAGTTGATGGCGATGAACGGCTTGTTTTTGCGCGGGCTGGCGCTGTGGATGGCCCGGGCGATCAATTCCTTGCCGGTGCCGCTTTCCCCCCGGATCAGCACGGTGGAGGTGCTGCCGGCGAACTGCAGCACTTTCCTGCGCAGGTCGGCCATTATATCGCTGTTCCCGATCAAAGTATTTATGGTCACGTCCATGCGTTGTTCGGTATAATCGAGGAGGAGCTGTTTTACTTCTTCAAGCGGGCGGAAAGTGGCCACAGCGCCGATGATGCGGTGGTGGGAGATGATCGGGCGGGCGGTGCTCAAAAATTGCTTTTTCAGCCGGAAATCGTAAATTTCCTTGTTGGTATAACCTTCGCCGCTGGTGATTACGTCAAAGAGATGGGAGTCGGAGAGTATTTCGTCAATCGGCCGGTTGAGCAACTTCTGCGATTTGAGGTTGAGCATGGTGCCGGCGAATTCGTTGACATGGGTAATTTTACCGGCGTTGTCGATGGCCAGGATGCCCTCATTGACCGAATTCATGATCACCAGCAACTGATCCCGGGCCACCCGTATCTGGTTGATGTATTCCTCTTCTTTGATTTTGGAGACGATCATCGAGCCCATCTGCTTGATAAAGGCCAGCAGGTCTTTGGTGTGGCGGATGAGCACCGAACGCTGGGTTTCGTCGAAGGCGATCAGGCCGAAAACGCCGATGATTTCGTGGTCCAGCATGATCGGCGTGCACAGTTCGGCGCATTCCCGGCATTTGTCCTTGTGCGGGCAGGGCAGGCAAAACTCGTGTTCTCTCAGATTGGGGAGCAGCACATCCAGTTTGTCCGTGATCACTTTCCGGTAGACATAGTTGGAATTTATTTTGCGACCGATGTTCTGGGCGTACTGCCCGGTTCCGGCCACGCGCACGTAGTCGAGGTTGATTACCTCGACATCCACGTTGACCACGGTGGAAATGACGTTGGCGATTTGCTGGATGGGCTCTTTGATGTTCAGCAGATCAATCATGCTTTCACCATCGGAGTTAAAGAATTCTGTCATATGCCTCTAACTCTATTTTATCATATTGATAAGCAATTATCAATATGATAGCGGTGATTTTGCTGGTTTTTTTATTTTCTTTTTATCAGTTTAATAAAAATTTGACTTTTGTTTTTATTTTGACATCAATAGAATATGGCAGGCCGGGCGATAAGAACGACTGGTACAAAATTTGCTCGCTAACCCGGTATAAACCGGGCTGGTGCATAGCGGGAGGCGTGACGGGCGTCCGCTCCCGCCTCGAACGAAGCGCACGGGCGCTGAAGCGCCCGCTGATGAAGGAGGTGGCAGGCGGCTGCAAACATCCGGTGTATTTTGAAATATTAAGCGCGCACATCGGGGAAAAAAAGAAGGAGGGTATCTATGTCGACAGTGGCGGAGTTTAAAGGACAGGATGAGAACAACCTGCTGGAGCGCATTTTCCACCTGAAAGAACTGCGCACTTCCGCGCGCACGGAAATCCTGGCCGGGGTGACCACCTTTGTCACCATGGCCTATATTCTGTTTGTCAACCCGAATATTTTAAAGGACGCCGGCATGCCCATCCAGGCCACTTTCGCGGCTACGGCCATCTCGGCCGCCTTCGCCACGTTGGTCATGGGGCTGTACGCCAACTATCCCATCGCCATGGCCCCCGGCATGGGGCTGAACGCCTTTTTTACCTATTCGGTGGTCATCGGCATGAAACTGCCCTGGCAGACGGCACTCGGCGCGGTCTTTATTTCCGGGCTGGTCTTTTTCCTGCTCACCGTGACGCGGGTGCGGGAATGGATTATCGAGGGCGTGCCCCAGGTGCTGCGCCTGTCCATTGGAGTAGGTATCGGTCTGTTCATTGCTTTTATCGGATTAAAAAACGCGGGTATTGTGGTATTGAATAAAGATACGTTTGTCGCCCTGGGGGACATGCGTTCACCCGGCGTGCTGGTTTCCGTGTTCGGTTTGATTGTCACCGGCTGGTTGATGGCGAAAAGGATCAAGGGAGGACTGCTCATCGGTATCCTGGCCACCACCGTGGTCAGTATGCTTGCCGGCATCTCCCATCCGCCCACCGGGCTGTCCAGTATCGTTATGTTGAGCAATCCGTTCCGGGAAGTGGCCCCCACTTTCATGCACCTGGACATCATGGGCGTGCTGAGCTACGGACTTATTTCCATTTTATTCGCCTTTACCTTTGTCGATATGTTTGATAATATCGGTACTCTGCTGGGCGTCGGACGCAAGGCCGGCCTGCTGGATGAAAACGGCAATCTGCCCCGCGTGGGCAGGGCCCTGATGGCGGATTCCATCGGCACGATGTTCGGTTCCATCATGGGTACTCCGACGGTGACCTCTTATATCGAGAGCACGGCCGGGGTGGCCGAAGGCGGCAAGTCCGGTTTGACGGCGGTCACAGTGGCCGTACTCTTTGCCGTGTCCATTATTTTCGCCCCTCTGGTCGGGCTTATTCCGGCCCAGGCTACGGCGCCGGTGCTCATTCTCGTGGGCACCCTGATGATGGGCGAGGTCGTGCACATAAAATTCGATGATTTTACCGAGGCCTTTCCTGCTTTCATGACCATCGTGATGATGCCGCTGACTTATTCCATCGCGCAGGGCCTGGCCTTTGGTTTTATGTCCTATACGATCATCAAGTTGATTACCGGACGTTATAAGGAGAACAATGCGGTTACCTATACTTTGACCATCCTGTTTATTTTGCATTTTATCATCGGTTGAGGTCTTAACCTGACATAATAAATATTACATTCCCCGGGTTACCAAAAAGGCACCCGTTTCCGGTTTTGTGCGGCGTTTCGGCGCCCGCGGCCGGGAAAAGGTGGGAATCGGGAGGTTTCAAAGCCGTGTCTGTGCTATTTAAAAATGCAACCATCGTGACAATGAACGCCCGACAGGACGTGATTAACGGAGATCTGCTGGTGGAAGATTCCCGGATCACCGCCCTGGGAAGCAACATCACAGCCAGTGCCGATAAGGTTTATGATCTGCAGGGGGATTTTCTCATCCCCGGTCTGATCCAGACTCACGTCCATTTATGTCAGACCCTGTTCCGCGGCCAGGCCGACGATCTGGAGCTCCTCGACTGGCTCAGATGGAAAATCTGGCCGCTGGAAGGGGGACATGATCCGGAGTCCATTTATGATTCGGCGCTGCTCGGCATCGGGGAGCTTTTTCTGGGCGGGACGACGACCATCGTGGATATGGAAACCGTCCACCACACCGAGCACGCCTTTCAGGCCATTCTGGACAGCGGGATCAGAGCTCTATCGGGCAAGGTAATGATGGACGAGCCGGGCGGTGGGGTGCTGCCTTCTTTACAGGAGTCGACGGAAGACTCCCTGCAGGAAAGTGTGGATCTGTTCGAGAAATACCATGGACAGGGAAATGGACGGCTGGAAGTGGCCTTTACGCCGCGTTTTGTTATTTCCTGCACGGACGCTCTGCTCAAGGAGGTTTCCCGCCTGGCCCGCGAGAAAAATGCCTTTGTACACACCCACGCTTCGGAAAACCGGTCGGAAGTGCGGGTGGTGGAAGAAACCCGGGGCATGCACAACGTGGTCTATCTGGACAGGGTTGGGCTGACCGGTCCCCGGCTCATTCTGGCCCACTGCATCTGGCTGGATGATGAAGAAAAAGAGATTCTGGTGCGCAGCCGGACGCGCATCGCCCACTGTCCTTCCTCCAATCTGAAACTGGCTTCGGGTGTGGCCGCCATTCCCGAATTGCTCAAACGCGGTGCGGAGATCTCTCTGGGGGCGGATGGCGCCCCGTGCAACAACAACCTGGATGCTTTTGTCGAGATGCGCCACGCCGCCCTGATTCAAAAGCCTTTCTGCGGGCCTACCGCCATGCCCGCCCGGGAGGTCTTTGCCCTGGCCACGATTGCCGGCGCCAGAGCAATCGGTCATGAACACGATCTGGGCAGTCTGGAAGTGGGGAAAAAGGCGGATCTGGCCGTGGTCAGCCGCCAGGGGTTGCATAACTGGCCCAATGAAGGGGTGGACGTGTATTCACAGCTAGTCTACCAGGCCCGTTCTTCCGATGTGCGCCTGACCATGGTGGACGGGCGTATTGTGATGGAGGAGCGGCGTCTGCTCACCATCGATGTGCCCCGTCTGAAAGAAAGTGCCAGGCGCAGCCTGGAGCGCGTCAGGCGCAGGGTGGGCCTGAATTGAAGCCGAAGGAGGCAAATGCCGTGTCCGGATGGAAGGAAAAAATGGATGCGGCCCGCGGCCGCGCGGAGATAGATCTGGTTCTGCGCCGTGCCCGGCTGGTCAACGTTTTTTCCGGGGAAATTCATTTGACTGAAATCGGGATTGATCGGGGAAAGTTCGTCGGCATCGGCGCCTTCGAAAAAGCGCGTCGGGAAATCGATCTCGACGGGAAATACGTGGTTCCCGGGCTGATTGACGGGCATGTCCATATTGAGAGTTCGTCTCTTTGTCCGGAAGAGTTTTGTGCGCTGCTGCTGTCCCACGGGGTGACCGCAGCGGTGGTCGACCCGCATGAAATCGCCAATGTGGCCGGCCCGGCCGGTATACGTTACATCCTGGACGCGCTTTCCCCCCTGCCTTTCAACGGTTTTGTCGCTCTGCCTTCCTGTGTTCCGGCCACTGATCTGGAAACGTCCGGAGCGCGCCTTGCGGCGGAGGATCTGCGCCCGTTCGTGGATCACCCGCGGGTGATCGGCCTGGGGGAAGTGATGGATTACCCGGCGGTGCTGGAAGCCAGGCCGGATATGACGGCCAAACTGGAACTGCCCGTGCGGCACCGGGACGGTCACGCCCCCGGAATCGCCCCGCAGGATCTGAATGCCTACTATCTGGCCGGCATGACCACCGATCATGAGTGTACCACACCGGAAGAGGTGCTGGAGCGCCTGCGGCGGGGATTTTATATCATGCTGCGGGAGGGCAGCGCAGCCAGAAATCTGCTCGCCCTGCTGCCGGCGGTGACCGGGGAAAACGCCTCCCGTTTTCTTTTCGTCACCGACGATCGTCATGTGACCGACCTGCTCCGGGAGGGGAGTATTGATCATTTAATCCGCCTGGCCATCCGGGCCGGCTGCCCGCCCGTGCGCGCCGTGCAGATGGCCACCATCAACGCCGCGCGCGCCTTTGGCCTGGCCGGCCTGGGGGCGGTGGCGCCGGGTTATCAGGCCGACTTTGTTGTTTTAAACGACCTGGAGCGCTTTGAAATAGAAGCGGTGTACTGGGGGGGAGAGCGGCAGAGCAGCCGGGGGTCGCGGCCGCGTTTTTCACACCTGCCCGCGCCGCACCTGAAGAACAGTGTGCGCATCGGGAACTGGTCCGCGGACAGGCTGGCCGTGCGGCCGGACGGCCCCGCGCCGGGCGGAACCGTCCGCGCAAGGGTGATCGGGGTGCGTGAATTCTCCCTGCTCACCGATGCCCTGGAACGCGAACTGCCCGTGCAAGACGGCCTGGTGCAGTCCGATCCGGCGCGCGGGATAGCCAAAATAGCCGTGATCGAGCGTCATCACGCTTCGGGACGGGTCGGCGTCGGTTTTGTGGAAGGCCTCGGTTTGCAAAGGGGGGCGGTTGCCTCCACAGTGGCCCATGATTCACACAATCTGGTGGTGGCCGGGATGAGCGACGCCGAGATGGATCTGGCCGTGCGCACCTGCGTGGAAATGGGTGGCGGTTTCTGCCTGGTCGCGGGGGATCGGGTGCTGGGCCGTCTGCCCCTGCCGGTGGCCGGCCTGATCACGGAGCGCCCGGCGGAAGAAACGGCGGACGCGCTGGACGAACTGCACCGCCTTGCCCGCGGCCTGGGGGCCTTTGCCGGGACGGATCCCCTGATGACGCTGGCTTTTCTGTCCCTGCCGGTGATTCCCGAGCTGAAATTGACCGACCGGGGGCTGGTGGATGTGCACAGCTTTCAACCGGTACCCCTGCTGTTATGAAAGACGTGCAAGCTCCGGGAGGGGGGCCGATGATGAGCGGTGATGGTCCGGTTCCCCGCACGGCCCGTCTGCTGCCGCCGCCCCCGGCGGTGGTGGCCCTGACCGGTGGCGGCGGCAAAACCACCCTGCTTTACACCCTGGGGGGGTATCTGCACCGGCAGGGGCGGCTGGTGCTTCTGAGCACCACCACCCGGGTTTATCCGCCGGAACCGGATGAGGCCGTGCTCTGGACCGGCCGGGAACCGCCGCACCCGCAGTACCGGGGCGGCGTGCCCCGTCTGTGGGGGGCGGGCACCGATGCGGCCGGCAAGGTGGTGGGCGTCGATCCGTCCCTTTTCCGCTCCGCGGCGGCTGCCTGCGATTATCTGCTGGTGGAGGCCGACGGCAGCCGGGGATTGCCCCTCAAAACCCCTTTACCCGCGGCTGGCGGTGGCCGGAGCGGAAGCCTGGGTGGTGGACGCGGCGAAGGGATACGGTTTTGCGGTGGTCAATCATCCCGGCTGGGCGGCGGGGATGGGTTTCTTCCCTGGCCCGGGGGGATGTCTGCTCTGGCCGGGGCGGGGGCGCTTTTTGGCACCGCCGGCGCTTCCGGCGGCGGCAGGGGTTTGCTCCGGGCGGGGCGGCCGGGCGTGCTTATCACATTGATAATTGATTATCATCATGATAAGGCATTTTTCCCGTGCCGCCCTCTTTTTTTATCAAACTGATAACCCGGAGGATTCCCGTTGCCGGGAAGGAGTCCGCAGGCGCCGGTATTTGCGCCGCCTGCCGGCTGGCACTTAATTTGCTAGTCTTTTGATGCGTGGCCCGGGTGGAAAGAGATGCAATGGGAAGAGCCGCCGACGGGAAACAGCGAATCTGCAGTGGTCGCGACATTGCTGCATCATCAAGGGGGATTAAGGTGAACAAGAGGCTTAAATGGGTGGCTAACCCGCATGCGCGTCAGGACAGGGACAAATTTCCCCTGCACTTTTTAGGCCGGGAGGAAATTAAAAAGGTGAGGGATTTTCACCGCACCTTTCCGCAGTACGATCCGACTCCTCTGCGGAGCATGTCCGAACTGGCCGCCTACGCCGGTGTAGCGGGGATTTATGTCAAGGATGAGTCCTATCGTTTTGGTTTAAACGCATTCAAAGTGCTGGGCGGTACTTATGCCATCGGCAAATATCTGGCCGGGCGTCTCGGGCTGGATATCAGCGAAATCAGTTTTGACAGCTTGAAGACCGGAGAGGTCAGAGAAAAGCTGGGGAATATCACTTTTACCACCGCCACGGACGGAAACCACGGCCGGGGGGTGGCCTGGGCCGCCCAGCAGCTCGGACAAAAGGCGGTTGTTTACATGCCCGTCGGTTCTTCGCTGATCCGCATGAAAAACATACTGGCCACCGGGGCCGAGGCCTATATTACCGACCTCAATTACGATGATGCGGTCCGACTGGCGGCCGAGAACGCGCGCAAAAGTGGCTGGGTGGTTGTTCAGGACACCGTCTGGGAAGGTTATGAAGACATTCCCACCTGGATTATGCAGGGTTACGCCACTATGGCCGCGGAAGCCCTGGAACAGTTGAAGCAGTGCGGCGTGGACAGGCCGACCCATATCTTCATCCAGGCCGGAGTGGGGTCGCTGGCCGGTTCCGTACAGGGTTATTTTGCCTCTATTTTCGGCGCTTCCCGACCGATCACCGCCGTTGTGGAGCCGGAAAAGGCCGATTGTATTTACCGTTCCGCCCTGGCCGGCGACGGGAAACCGCGGAAAGTGGGCGGCAATATGAATACCATTATGGCCGGGCTGGCCTGCGGCGAGCCCAACCCGATCGGCTGGCGGATTCTATGGGATTACAGCGATGCGTTTATTTCCTGTTCGGATTGCCTGGCCGCCAAAGGAATGCGCATTCTGGGCAATCCGTTGGGCGGAGATCCGCGGGTGGTGTCGGGCGAATCGGGAGCGGTGACCATCGGTGTGCTGATTGAGATCATGAAGAACGAAAACTTGAAACCGGTGAGAGATTTGCTCAAACTGGACAGAAATTCAAAAATCCTCATTTTCAGCACGGAAGGCGACACAGATCCGGTTAATTATAGAGATGTCGTATGGGATGGAAAGTATCCCAGCTTTGATTGTGAGAGTGAACTTCCCGAAGAGTGAATAATGGCCGGGGCAAGAGCAAGGAGAGGGGATATTTATGGGTACTGATTTTTCCCGGATTGTGGAGCTGGCACAGAAATATCAGCCGGAAATGAGCAGATTTTTGCGGGATATGATCGCTATCCCCAGTGAAAGCTGCCAGGAAGAAAAAGTAATCAACAGAATCAAGGAAGAAATGGAAAAGGTCGGTTTTGACCGGGTGGTTATCGATCCGATGGGGAACATCCTGGGGTATATCGGTAATGGCAGGCATCTGATTGCCATGGATGCACATATCGATACCGTGGGTGTCGGCAACCCGGAAAACTGGCAGTACGATCCCTATCAGGGCTATGAGGACGATGAAATTATCATCGGCCGCGGGGCCAGCGACCAGGAAGGCGGTATGGCCGCCATGGTTTACGCCGGAAAAATAATCAAAGAGCTGAACCTTTTGGACGACTATACCCTGGTGGTGGTCGGTTCGGTACAGGAAGAAGATTGCGACGGTTTGTGCTGGCAGTACATTATTAACGAGGATAAGCTCCGGCCGGAGTTCGTGGTGCTCACCGAACCGACGGACGGCCGGATCTACCGCGGGCAGCGCGGCCGGATGGAAATAAAGGTGACCACCAAAGGGATCAGCTGTCACGGTTCCGCTCCCGAACGCGGGGACAACGCCATATATAAAATGGCCCCCATTTTACTTGAACTGCGTGCGCTGAATGAAAACCTCAAAGACCATGACTTTCTGGGCAAGGGCACGCTGGCCGTATCGGAGATCTTTCACACTTCGCCCTCCCGCTGCGCGGTGGCGGACAGTTGCTGGATTTCCATCGACAGACGGCTCACCGCCGGTGAGGATGCGGAATATGCCCTCCAGCAGATCAGAAATCTGCCCTCTGTAAAGGCGGCGGGTGCCGAAGTGTCCATGTACGAATATGCCAGGCCGTCGTATACGAATCTGGTTTATCCCACGGAAGCCTATTTCCCCACCTGGCTGATTGAGGAGGATCATCCGGTTTGCAAGACGCTGGTGGAGGCTTATCAGAATCTGTTCAAACGGGAACCGGTGGTCGACAAATGGACCTTTTCCACCAACGGTGTTTCCATCATGGGGCGTTTCGGCATTCCCTGCATAGGTTTCGGCCCCGGACACGAGGATCAGGCGCACGCGCCCAATGAAAGAACCTGGAAGAAGGAACTGGTCGACGCGGCGGCCATGTATGCAGCCATTCCCGGGATTTACGTGCGCAAATACGCCGGAGAAATGCCGGCCCGCACGGAAAACCCGATCAAGTAAAGCCAAAAACCACACTCTACCAAGGAGGAATTAAGGTTATGCAGTCCATTTTTCGCGGCAGGCATTTTATCAACCTGGAGGATTTCTCCAAAGAAGAAGTCGACACCATGCTGGAAGTTTCTTTTGACTTGAAGAAAAAGTTCGCCATGGGGGTGCCCACCCCGTACCTCAAATACCAGACCATGTTCCTCATCTTTTTCGAACAATCCACCAGAACCAGGAATTCCATGGAGGCGGGCATCGCGCAACTGGGCGGCCACGCCAACTATCTGGATTCGAGCAATATGCAGATCGCCCACGGTGAAAGCGCCAAGGACACCGCCATCATCCTGTCCCGGTTCGGTCACGCCATCGCCTGCCGGTACTGCAACTGGGGCCTCGGCAACAAATATCTGAATGAAATGGCCAAATGGTCGACCGTTCCGGTGATGAACCTGCAGTGCGATCTTTACCACCCGTTCCAGGCACTGGCCGACCTGATGACCATGAAGGAAAAAATCGGCGACTTGAAGCGCGTCAAGGTCTCGATCATCTGGGCCTATGCGGAAAGCCACAAGAAACCGATTTCAGTCCCCGTGTCCCAGGTGCTGCTCTTCCCACGCTACGGCATGGATGTAGTGCTCGCGCATCCGAAAGGCTGGGAGCTTCCGGACTGGGTTATCGAACAGGCCAGAGCCAATGCCGCCAGATACGGTGGTACTGTCACCGTAACCAATAATGAAGAAGAGGCATACGAAGGCGCACATGTTGTGATTCCCAAAAACTGGGGGAGCTGGGTAAACGATCAAACCGGAGCGACGACGGTTGGAGCGGCCAAAGTGGTCGACGAAAAGCTCATGGCCCACAGGTCCTGGAAGTGCACGGAAGCCAAGATGGCTCTGGCGGATAAAGATGTCATGTATATGCACGCCCTGCCGGCTGACCGCAATAACGAAGTTGAAGACTCGGTCATCGACGGACCGCACTCCATCGTGTACGACGAGGCGGAAAACCGTCTGCATACCGCCAAAGCGGTAATGACTCTTTTGATGGGTGGCCGGTAAAATGAGCGAACTGCTTGTCGTAGCCATCGGCGGCAATTCCCTGATCCGCGATGAGGCGCATCAAACCGTTGAAGATCAAAACGACGCCGTTTGCGAAACGGCCGGACATATCGCCGGTCTGATTGAGCGGGGTTACAAGGTAATCATTACCCATGGCAACGGACCGCAGGTCGGGTTTATATTAAGAAGGGCGGAGATTGCCACCGCGGTGGCGGGTATCCACCGCGTGCCGTTGTATATGTGCGGCGCCGATACGCAGGGTTCCATCGGCTATCAGATTCAGCAGGCCATGGGTAATGAGTTCAAGAAACGCGGTTTGAACAGGCAGGCGGTGACGATTATCACTCAGACGGTCGTGGCCGTTGACGACCCGGCCTTTCAAAATCCGACCAAACCGATTGGCTCCTTCTATTCCGCGGAGCAGGCCGAAGCAATTAAAAAGGAAAATCCCGGCTGGGTGCTGGTCAACGATGCCGGTCGGGGTTACCGGCGCGTGGTGCCCTCCCCCGTTCCGCAGGAAATCATTGAAAAGGATATCATCAAAAGACTGGCGCATGACGGTTACTGCGTAATCGGTGTGGGCGGCGGCGGCATTCCGGTGATCAGACAGCCCGACGGAACCCTGCTGGGCATCGATGCAGTGCTGGACAAAGATCTGGCCACCAGCCTGCTCGCTTCCGAGGTGCATGCCGATATGCTGGTCATTTCCACCGGCGTGCCCAAAGTGTATTTGAATTACGGCCGGCCGGAGGAAAAAGCGCTGGATGAAGTACATCTGCCGGATTTGAAGAAATATGTGGCCGAAGGCCATTTTGCTCCGGGGAGCATGCTGCCCAAAATTCAGGCCGTGATCAGCTTCCTGGAAAAAGGCGGGAAAAAAGCCATCATCACCAATCCCGAATCTCTGGAGGAAGCCGTGGCCGGAAAGACGGGGACGCATATTTATCCATAAAATTAAGAAGTTCCGCGTTCGGACTATCATGGAGGGAGGGGCGTATAAGACGCTCCGCCCCTCCCCGGCCTTATCCCGCCGGACTGCTGCTCGAAAAGGAGACGACGGAGCATGGGAATTCTATTGAGCGGGGGAACGGTGGTCACCGCCGCTGATTGTTACCGGGCTGATGTGCTCATGGAAGACGGGCGGATTGTCGCCGTCGGCGAGCGGATCGGCCGCCCTGAAGATGAGGTTCTGTCGGTGGACGGCTGCTTTCTCTTCCCCGGGGGCATTGATCCGCATACGCACTTTGATCTGCCGGTGAGCGGCACCGTCACCGCCGACGATTTCGCCAGCGGCACCCGGGCGGCGCTTCTGGGCGGCACCACCACGATCATCGATTTCGCCACCCAGTTTGCCGGTGAATCCCTCCAGCAGGCGCTGGACAACTGGCATGCCAGAGCTGCGGGCAAATGTTACACCGACTACGCCTTCCATATGGCCATAACCGACTGGACCGACCGCACGGCGGGGGAAATGAGCCGGCTGGTCGCGGAAGCCGGGGTGTCTTCTTTCAAGTTTTATATGGCCTACAAAGGAACACTGCAGGTGGATGACGGCGTCCTGCTGCAGGCTTTGACGGCGGCTAAAAGCGCGGGAGCGCTGATTTGCCTGCATTGTGAAAACGGTGACATGATTCAGGCGCTGGTCGACCGGGCCCTTGCTGCGGGGCACGTATCGCCCCGCTATCATGCCCTGACCAGACCGCCCGTGGTGGAACAGGAGGCCACGGAGAGGGCGCTCGTCCTGGCCGGCCTGGCGGGTGCGCCCGTATATATTGTGCATCTCACCTGCGGCGGGGCGTTACGGGCGGTGGTCGAGGCCAGACTGCGGGGGGTGGAGGTTTACGCGGAAACTTGTCCGCAATACCTGCTCCTGGACGAAAACTGTTATCAAAAAGAAGGGTTCGAGGGGGCCAAATATGTCATGTCGCCTCCTCTGCGTTTCCGGGAAGAGCAACAGGTATTGTGGTCGGGCCTGGAAAGCGGCCTGGTGGATACCGTGGCCACGGATCACTGCTCATTTAATTTTAAAGGGCAAAAGGAACTTGGTCTTACCGATTTCAGCCGGATACCCGGCGGTATTCCCGGAGTGGAGAACCGCATGGGATTGTTGTATACGTACGGCGTGGCGACCGGCCGGATCAGTCTGCACAGGTTTGTCGACCTGACCTCCACCCGGGCGGCCAGGCTGTTTGGTTTGTATCCCCGTAAAGGAACAATTGCCGTGGGCAGCGATGCCGATATCGTGGTCTGGGACCCGCGGGGCGGTGCGACGATTACCGCCGGCACGCAACAGCAGCGGGTTGATTACACGCCCTACGAAGGTTTTGAACAAAAAGGCCGGCCGGTGCATGTGTTTTTGCGCGGGCGGCAGGTGGTGAAAGACGGCCGTCTGTGTGACGGGCGGCCCCGCGGGGAATACCTGCCTCGCAAGCCGTTTGCTGCGAAAGGTGGTGCAGTATGTATACCATAAACCTCAACGGAAAGGTTTATACGACGCAGGAAGATATCAATTTACTTGAATATTTGCGGGAAGAACTGCATGTGACTTCTTTAAAAAACGGTTGCAGCGAAGGCGTTTGCGGCGCCTGCATGATTCTGGTGGACGGCCGGGCCATGCGCTCCTGCCGCCTGACCACGGCCAGAGTGAGCGGGAAACAGCTGCTCACCGTGGAGGGTCTTTCCGACTTTGAAAAGGAAGTTTACGCCCGTGCTTTTGCCGACGCCGGGGCGGTGCAGTGCGGTTTCTGTACGCCCGGGATGGTGATCAGCGCCAGGGCCCTGCTGGATAAAAACCCCAACCCCTCGAAAAGGGAAATTAAAGAAGCCATCCGCGGCAATATCTGTCGGTGCACTGGATACGTAAAAATCGAACGGGCGATCGAAATGGCGGCGCAGATGCTGCGCGAAAAAACAATACCCGCCGCGCCAGCCGGAAGCGGGGTGGGCGCCAGCCTGAACCGGGTGGATGCGCGGGAAAAAGTTTTGGGCACGGGGCGGTATGTGGACGACATGTATCTGCCGGGTATGCTCTACGGCGCCGTGCTGCGGACGAAATATCCCCGCGCTTTGATTAAAAACATAGACGTTTCGGCGGCCCGCGCGCTGCCCGGGGTGGAAGCGGTGCTGACGGCCAAAGACGTTCCCGGCGTGCGTTACTGGGGCTTTATTTTCAAAGACTGGCCGGCTCTGGTCGATGTCGGGGAGGAAACCCGGTATATCGGTGATGCCCTCGCCCTGGTGGCGGCGACTTCCAAAAAAACCGCCCGGGAAGCGCTGGACCTGATCAAAGTGGAATACGAAGAACTGCCGCCGGTTACCACCACCGCTGAAGCGCTGGCCGCGGATGCGCCGAAAATTCATCCGCAGGGGAATTTACTCTCCACCACCCGTGTGCGCCGGGGCAATCCGGAGGAAGCGCTGGCCCGTTCGGCCCATGTGGTGACCAGCCGCTATTACACTCCGCCCACCGAGCATGCCTATATGGAGCCGGAGAGCGCGCTGGCGGTGCCGGGGGAGAACGGAGAAATCACGGTTTATTCAAGCAGTCAGAGCATATATGAAGATCAGCACGGTATCGCCGCCATTCTCGGCCTGCCCCTGGAAAAAGTGCGCGTGATTGCCGGGCTGGTCGGAGGGGCTTTCGGCGGCAAAGAAGACCTGAGCGTACAGCATCACGCCGCACTGCTGGCCATGAAGACCGGCCGGCCGGTCAAGCTCACCCTGAGCAGGCAGGAAAGTATTCTCGTGCATCCCAAACGCCACGCCATGGAGATTGAACTGACCACCGGCTGTGACGCCGGGGGGAAAATCACGGCCATCGTGGCCCGGGTGGTCGCCGATACGGGAGCCTATGCCTCCCTGGGGCCGCCCGTGCTGGAAAGGTGCTGCACGCATATCGGCGGGCCGTATCATGTGCCCAATGCCGATATAACCGGTCTCTGCGTTTATACCAACAATCCGCCGGCCGGGGCGTTCCGCGGCTTCGGTGTGCCGCAGGCCGCTTTTGCCTGTGAAACCAACCTGGATCTGCTGGCACGCAAAGCCGGCATTTCCCCGTGGGAAATCCGTTACCGCAACGCGCTGGAACCGGGTCTGACCAATGCGACCGGACAGATTGCCGACGCCGGTACGGCGATCAAAGAAACCCTGCTGGCGGTGAAAGAAGTTTACGAATCCCACCGGTACGCCGGCATAGCCTGTGCCCTGAAAAATACCGGTATCGGCGTGGGTCTGCCCGATATATCGAGAGTCAAAATCCGGGTTGAAGACGGACGGGTGCGTGTCCTGACCAGTGCCGCCTGCCTCGGTCAGGGGCTGGCCACGGCCATGTCGCAGATTGTGGTGGAGACAACCGGCCTGCCGCTGGAGTTGATCGAAGTGGCCACACCGGATACATCCCTGACTCCCGATGCGGGAACCACCACCGCCTCCAGGCAGACACTGTTCACCGGCGAGGCCACCCGCCAGGCGGCGCTCAAATTGAAACAAGCTTTGCAACAGTCAACATTATCGCAATTGCATGGCAGTGAGTTTTACGGCGAATATGCCGGGGTGACCGACCCGCTCAATTCGGACAAGGAAAATCCGGTCAACCACGTGGCTTACGGTTACGCGACGCATGTGGTGATCCTGGACGAACAGGGCCGGGTGAAGAAAGTGGTGGCGGCGCACGACGTCGGGCGGGCGATCAATCCGAAGGCCGTGGAGGGCCAGATTGAAGGCGGCATCGCCATGGGCCTGGGTTATGCTTTAAGAGAAGATTTCCCGCTGCAGAACGGCGTACCCCGGGTGAAATTCGGTACGCTGGGCCTGTTTCGCGCCACCGATATGCCGGAAATTGAAATCATGCTGATCGAGAAAAATCCGTCCCCGCTGGCCTACGGCGCCAAAGGCGTGGGGGAAATCGCCGGCATTCCCGTCGCCCCGGCGGTGGCGGCGGCCTATTACCGCTATGACGGGAAGGTAAGGTACCGGCTGCCCCTGGCGGATACAGCCTACCGGAAGAAAAAGACTGCTTCGGAGCAGGATTAAAAGGGGTGAGCAGATGAGTTACCAGGTGATTGGTAAAAGCGTAAAAAGAGTCGATGCGGTGGCCAAAGTCACGGGTAAGGCCAAATATACCGGCGATTTTGTGGAAAAGGACATGCTGGTGGGCAAAATATTGAGAAGCCCCTATGCCCACGCCCGCGTTAAGCGCATCAACACTGAAAAGGCCAGAGCACTGCCCGGGGTGGAGGCCGTGCTCACCTGTGCGGACGTACCGCATATAAAATTCGCCACCGCCGGGCACCCGTACGCGCTGGACCCGGAACACCGGGATATTGAAGACCGTTTGATTTTAACGGATAAGGCCCGCTTTGTCGGTGACGCCGTGGCCGCCGTCGTGGCCAGGGACGAGCTGACAGCGGCCGAGGCCTTGAAGCTGATTGAAGTGGAATACGAAGAATTACCGTCCCTTTTATCCGTGGAGGCGGCCCTGGCCGAAGATGCGCCGGCCATTCACGAGGACCGGCCGGACAATGTGATCGCCAGCGGCGGGTACGCATACGGCGATCTGGAAAAGAGCATGCAGGAGTCCGATCTCATCTTCGAGGGTGAATACGAAACAGGCATAGTGCAGCACTGCCAGCTGGAAAATCATAATTCCTATGCCTATGTAGATGGTGAAAACAGGATTGTCATCGTTTCCTCGACCCAGATCCCCCATATTGTGCGCCGGGTGGTGGGGCAGGCCCTGGGGATACCCTGGGGACGGATCCGGGTGATCAAGCCCTATGTGGGCGGCGGATTCGGCAGCAAGCAGGATGTCTGTCTGGAACCGCTGAACGCGGTGATGACCCTGGCGGTCGGGGGGCGTCCGGTAAGACTCGAGCTCACCCGGGAGGAATGCATGATCGATACGCGCACCCGGCACGCCATCAAATACAAAATCAAGACCGGGGTATCCCGTGACGGGAAAATAAACGCCGTGCATATCACCGCCATCTCCAATAACGGAGCCTATGCCTCGCACGGTCACGCCATCGCTTCATCGGGGGGAGCGAAGTTCCGCTATCTTTACACTCCGCAGGCGATGAAATACGAGCCGCGCACGGTTTATACCAATCTGCCCGTGGCCGGGGCCATGCGCGCGTACGGTTGTCCGCAGATCTTCTTTGCCTTTGAAAGCCATCTGGATGAGATCGCCCGGGCGCTGAATATGGACCCGATCGCCCTGCGCGAGAAAAACCTGGTGCAGGTGGGCCACAAAGATCCTTTGAGCGACACCCGGGTCTTGAGCTGTGGAATTCGCGAGTGCATTGCCCGCGGCAGAGAATTGATTCAGTGGGACAGGAAAAAAGCCCTGTATAAAAATCAAACCGGCGACCGCCGGCGCGGACTGGGCATGGCCTGTTTCAGCTATCAATCCGGGACTTTCCCGCACAACCTGGAAGTGGCCGGAGCGCGCATTGTTTTGAATCAGGACGGCTCGGTGCAACTGCAGATCGGAGCGACTGAGATCGGCCAGGGCAGCGATACGGTTTTCGCCCAGATGGTGGCCGAAGTGCTGGGGATTACGGTGGATATGGTGCATGTGATTTCCACCCAGGATACCGATGTGACCCCCTTCGACCCCGGCGCCTATGCCTCCCGGCAGACGTATGTGACCGGAATGGCCGTGCGCAAGGCGGCGCTCGAAGTGAAAGAAAAAATACTGGACTTTGTCCGGGGCATGACGGATATTCCGGCCGGAGCGCTGGACTTGAGAGAAGGAAATGTTGTTTATGCGCATTCGGGCGAAGTGGTCATGCCGCTGGCGGAAGTGGCCATGCAGTCCTACTACGACCCGGTTTTCTCCAGCCCGATCACCAGTGACGTTTCCAACAACGCCCGCATCAACGCCATGCCTTACGGGGCCACATTCGCCGAAGTGGAAGTGGACATTAAAACCGGAAAAATCGAAGTTCTGGAACTCTTCAATATTCACGACTCGGGAAAAATCATCAACCACCAGCTGGCCGAAGGCCAGGTTTACGGCGGCGCCGCTATGGGCGTGGGGTATGCGCTTTATGAACAATTATTGTTTGATGAGAAAACCGGCCGCCCCCTGAACAACAACCTGCTGGATTACAAACTGCCCACGATTATGGATATACCGGATATCAAAGCGGTTTTCGTGGAAACAAATGAGCCGACCGGCCCCTTCGGCGCCAAGGCGCTGGGAGAACCTCCGGCCATCACGCCGGCCCCCGCGATCAGGAATGCCGTGCTGGACGCCACCGGTGTGGCTTTCCGGCGGTTGCCGTTGAACCCGCAGCATGTGTTCGAGAAGTTGAAAGAAGCCGGATTACTGGACCGGGATGGTGAGTGAAATGTACGACATTAAAGAATATTACGAAGCGAAAAATCTCGAGCAGGCCCTGGAAACTCTGGCCGCCGACCCGGGGCTGACTGTTGTGGCGGGCGGTACAGACGTTTTAATCAAAATGCACCACGGGCGGATAGAAAAAGCCCGCCTGTTGAGCATCCGCCGGATTGCATCACTGGCCGGCATCACCGTGGGTGCCGACGTCACCATCGGCATCGGACCGCTGGCCACCTTCACCCGCCTATCGCGGGACGAGCAGATCAAGGAAAACCTTCCCATTCTGGTCGAAGCGGCCCTCTCCATGGGCGGGCCCCAGATCCGCAATGTGGCCACCATCGGGGGGAATATCTGCAACGGGGCCACTTCGGCGGACAGTGCGCCGACCCTGTTCGCCCTGAACGCGCGGCTTGTCCTGAAGAGTAAAAAAGACGAAAGAATTGTCCCGATCAATGAATTTTATCTGGGACCGGGAAAAGTGGATTTGCTTCCCGGGGAAATACTGACCGAAATCCGGATTGATCCCGCCGATTACCGCGGTTTCGGCGGACATTACATTAAGTTTTCCATGCGCAAGGCCATGGATATCGCCACCCTCGGCGTGGCGGTCACCTGCCGGCTGGCCGGGGGGGATGCCTTTGCCGATGTGCGCATCGGACTGGGTGTGGCCGGACCGACACCTCTGCGCTGTCGGGAAGCGGAGGAGTTCGCCCGGGGGAAAGTTGTATCCGCGGAAACCATCGCCGAAATCGGCCGCCTGGCCGTCAAATCGACCCGGGCGCGCACTTCCTGGCGGGCATCGCGTGAATACCGGGAACATCTGGTTGTGGAACTGGTCCAGCGGGCTTTGAAAACTGCCGTGGTGAGAGCGGGGGGGGTTGAAATTGCTTAAACGGATTTCCTTTACGGTGAATGAACAGGAAGTCAGTATGGAAGTGGATGTGCGCGAGTCGCTTCTGGAAGTGCTGAGAAACCGTCTGGGGTATACCGGGGCCAAAAAAGGCTGCGGCGTGGGGGAGTGCGGAGCCTGCACCGTCCTGGTCGACGATACGCCCATTGATTCCTGCATTTATCTGGCCGTGTGGGCGGACGGGAAAAAGATCAGAACAGTCGAAGGTCTGGCCAAAAACGGTGAGCTGACCGAAGTGCAGAAGGCCTTTGTTGATGAAGGTGCGGTGCAGTGCGGCTTTTGTACTCCGGGCCTGATCATGACCACCACGGCGCTGGTGGAAAGGGGGGAAAAACTTTCGCGGGAAGAGATCAAACGGGAGCTCTCCGGACATTTCTGCCGCTGCACGGGGTACAAGCAGATCCTCCACGCCGCGGAAAAATGCCTGAACAACATCTGTAAATCAAATGAGGGGCAACAGGTAAATCGGGAAGACAACTAAGGAGGCAAACCACATGCAGAACAGGCATCCGGTAGACGAAGTACTGCCTTTGAGCCAACTTTTAATTTACGGTCTGCAGCATGTGCTGGCCATGTATTCCGGTGCCGTAGCCGTACCGCTGATCATTGCCGGCGTGGCCGGGCTGAGCAAAGCCCAAACCGCTTTTCTGATCAACGCCGATTTGTTTACCTGCGGTATCGCCACCCTTATCCAGACCATCGGCTTCTGGAAGCTGGGGATCAGAATACCGGTCATTCAAGGAGTGACGTTCGCCGCTGTTTCACCGATGATCATGATCGCCAAAGCCGGCGGGTTGACATCAATTTACGGCGCCGTTATGGTGGGCGGCCTGCTGGCCTTTCTCATCGCTCCGTTTTTCAGTAAACTGCTGCGTTTTTTCCCGCCGGTGGTCACCGGCAGCGTGATCACCATCATCGGTATTTCGCTTCTGCCGGTCGGAGTGGCCTGGGCGGCGGGCGGAACCGGCAACCCGCATTACGGGGCCCTGCCCTACCTGGCCGTGGCCGGTATAGTGCTGGTTTCCATCCTGTTGCTCACAAAATACACGAAAGGATTCATAGCCAATATCGCGGTGTTGCTGGGGCTGATCATCGGACTGATTGTCGCCATCCCGCTGGGCATGGTCAGTTTTTCCGGTGTGGCCACGGCCTCCTGGCTGGGTATCGATACGCCCTTCCACTTCGGTATGCCCAAATTTGAACTCGGTTCAATCATCGCTTTTGTTTTTGTCATGCTGGTGACCATGGTGGAATCGACGGGTGATTTTCTGGCCATCGGCGAGATTGTGGAGAAACCGATCGGCGAGGAGGATCTCGCCCGCGGGCTGCGCGCGGACGGGCTGGCCACTTTCCTGGGCGGCATGTTGAACGCCTTCCCGTATACGGCTTTCGCCCAGAATGTCGGTCTGGTCGGCCTGACCGGAGTGAGGAGCCGCTGGGTGGTGGCCACTTCCGGAGGCATTCTGGTGGTGCTGGGGTTGTTCCCCAAACTGGCCACCGTGATCGCTTCGCTGCCGCCCGCGGTTTTGGGCGGGGCCGGGATCGCCATGTTCAGCATTGTGGCCGCCAATGGGATTAAAACTCTTTCCCGGGTGGATTTTGACCACGGTCATAACATCTTCATTGTGGCCATCAGCATCGGTATCGGTTTGATTCCTCTGGTTGACGCGAATTTCTTCAATTTGTTCCCTTCCTGGCTGCAGATCATTCTGCACAGCGGCATCACGCTGGGTTCGTTGACTGCGGTTGTGCTCAACCTGTTCTTTAACGGTGGTGGTTCCAGTCATGAGAATAAAGAACAGCTGGCGGAAACTACGGTATTTAATATAGGGTAGTTTGCTCAAGATAAAATAAATTTGACGAGGGATGAAGTAATGAGCGACAGAATGCAACCGATTCCATTCAAGCAACTGCTCAACTGGATTTTTACGGAATACGAGCGTTTCCAGACCATTTTCGGCATTCCGGCCGCCAAATTTTACCGCAAGCAAGGCGACGGGTGGATTGAGATCTTCGGGGAGAAGCTGGGCACGCCGGTTGGACCGGCCGCCGGCCCGCATACCCAGCTGGCCCAGAATATCGTGGCCTCCTACCTGACCGGCGGACGCTTTTTCGAGCTGAAAACCGTACAGATACTCGATCGACTCGAGTTTCCCAAGCCGTGCATCGCGGCGCAGGATGAAGGATACAACACGGAATGGTCGACCGAACTGGCCATCGGGGATGCCTTCGCCGAGTATGTCAAGGCCTGGTTTGCCCTGCACATTATCCAGAAAGAAATTTTCGGCCTGGATGAGCGCGATTTCATTTTCAATATGAGCGTCGGCTACAACCTGGAGGGCATCAAATCACCGAAAGTGGATGCCTTTATCGAAGGCATGAAAGAAGCCGCCGGTTCCGACGTGTTCCAGGAATGCCGTAAGGTTTTGCTGGAGATGGCCGGTCAATTCAAACGGGTGGACCGGGGTTATATCGAGGCCATTCCTTCCCGCATCTGCAGTTCGGTTACGCTTTCCACCATGCACGGCTGCCCGCCGGCTGAAATTGATGCCATCTGCCGCTATCTGCTCAAGGAGAAAAAGCTGAACACTTTCGTCAAAATGAACCCGACCCTGCTGGGTTATGCTTATGTGCGTGCAGTATTTGATCAAATGGGTTATCGTTATGTGCAGCTCAAAGAAGAATCGTTCAGCCACGACCTGCAGTATGACGCCGGGGTGGCCATGCTCAGGGAGCTGAAAGTCTTTGCCGCCGACTGCGGCCGGGAATTCGGCGTCAAGCTCTCCAATACGCTGCCCGTGCAGATCACGCGCGGGGAACTGCCGGGGGAAGAAATGTATATGTCCGGTCGTTCTCTCTATCCGCTGACGATCAATCTGGCCTATAAACTGGCCTCGGAATTCGGCGGGGACCTGAAGATCTCCTACGCCGGGGGCGCGGATTATTTCAATATCGACCGCATTTTCGCCACCGGCATCCGGCCGATCACCATGGCCACCACCCTTTTGAAACCGGGCGGTTATTACCGTTTGCAGCAGATCGCCGCTCTGCTGGAACCTCATTTGGGCGAGCGGCGGGAGGGGCGCATCGACCTGGAAAAACTGGGCGCACTGGCCGCCGAAGCTTTAGCGGACCGCAACCACCGGAAGGAAAAAAGAGCGGTAGAGAGCCGTAAAATCGCGGACACCCTGCCGCTGACGGATTGTTTTGTCGCGCCGTGCACCAGGGGCTGCCCGATCGGCCAGGATATCCCCGCATACATCCGCCTGGTCGGGGAGAAAAAATACGCGCAGGCCTATGCCGTGATTGTGGACAAGAACCCGCTGCCGTTCATCACCGGCACGATCTGCAACCACAAATGCATGACCAAATGCACGCGCCTGGATTACGACGATCCCGTGCTCATCCGGGAAATGAAACGGATGGCTGCTGAAAACGGTTGTAGCGCATATCTTGAGGAGCTCAAACCGGCCGCCGCCGGTTCGTCCGGCGCGCGGGTGGCCGTGCTCGGGGCCGGTCCCTCCGGCCTGGCCGCCGCTTATTTCCTGGCCCGGGCGGGCATCGACGTGACCGTGTTCGACCGCCGCGATGAGGCGGGCGGTACCGTGGCCCGGGTTATCCCCGACTTCCGCATTTCCCGTGCGGCCATTGAACATGATCTGGAGCTGATCCGGCGCACGGGCGTGAAGTTTGTACTGGGGGTAAAAGATGAGCTGACCGTGGAGCAGCTGCGGGCGCAGGGGTTCAAGTATATTTATCTGGCCATCGGGGCCGGCAAATCAAAAGCGCTGTCGCTGCAGGGCGATACCGGGCGGGTGATGGGGGCCATCGCCTTCCTCGAACAATTTAAGCGGAATAAAGAAACCATTTCCCTAGGCCGGAATGTGGCCGTGATCGGCGGCGGCAATTCGGCTATGGATACGGCGCGGGCCGCCCTGCGGGTGCCCGGGGTGGAAAAAGTATATATCGTTTACCGGCGGACGCGGGAATACATGCCGGCGCTGCCGGAGGAACTGGAGCTGGCACAGCGGGAAGGAGCCGTGCTCAAGGAACTGCTGGCCCCGGTGGAGCTGAAACAGGGCGCACTGCGCTGCCAGAAAATGGCCATGGGTGAGCCTGACGCCTCGGGACGGCGCGTGCCGGTGCCTGTGGCCGGGGAATACGAGGATATTCCCGCCGATTTCGTGCTCACGGCTATCGGTGAATCGGTGGACACCGATTATCTGGCGCGGCTCGGCCTGCGCCCGGACGAGCGGGGCAGGATCGCCGTTGATCCCGGCACACTGGAGACCGCTCTGGCCGGCGTATTCATCGGCGGTGACGCTCTGTCCGGCCCCGCTACGGTGGTCGAGGCCATTGCAGACGGCAGAAAAGTGGCCGCGGCGATTGCCGCCCGGGAAAATGCGGTCGTCACCGCTACCGCCGCGCAAAATGTCGGCTTTGATCAGACCGACCGCCGGAGCGAAATATGCGCCAAAAAAGGTGTTTTAAGGGGTAAGGATGTTCCGGAGGCGGAGCCGGAAAGATGCCTGGAATGCAGCCTGGTGTGCAATATATGCACCGAGGTCTGTCTGAACCGGGCCAATGTTCAGATCCGGGTGACCGGCGGAGGGCTGCGCCAGGCCAACCAGGTTCTGCACGTCGACGGCATGTGCAACGAATGCGGCAACTGCGCCACCTTCTGCCCATATACCGGTGCTCCTTACCGGGACAAGCTCACCCTGTTCTGGAGCGAGGCGGACTTCGACGGCAGCTCCGGCGCGGGCTTTCTCCTGCGCTACGGCGGTAAAGAGCCGGTCTTCAAAGTTCGTTTGAACGGCACAGTGCTGGAAACGAAACTGACCGCCGCCGGTTTTGCTCCGGCGCTTCCGGAAGCGGTGGCGGCCGTAATTGAAAGCGCGTATACAAATTACCGTTATCTGTTTCAGGTATGATGTTTTAAGGTGCGGCCTGGGAGCGACGATTGAAGAAAGGAGAACCCGCAAATGCTTTTAGTCGGCAACGGTCTGGTTTTAACCATGGGTGACGAGCAAAAAGTGATCGCTGACGGCGCCGTGCTCGTCGACGGCGCGGTGATTAAAGAAATCGGGGCCACCGGTGAACTGCGCCGGCGCCACCCCGAAGCGGAGTTTGTGGACGCCGGCGGGAAATTGATTATGCCGGGTCAGATCAACGCGCATATGCACCTTTACAGTACGTTCGCCCGGGGTATGGATACCAAAAGCGCACCGCCGAAAAACTTCCTGGATATATTGAACGGTCTGTGGTGGAAGCTGGATAAACTGTTGAACAAAGAAGACATCTATTACAGTGCGCTGGTTCCATTGATGGAATGTATTAAAACCGGTACCACCACCATTATCGATCATCACGCCAGCCCTTATGCGGTGAAGGGAAGTCTGAACACCCTGGCCGACGCCGCCCGGGAAGCCGGCGTGCGGGCCGCCTTCTGCTATGAAGTTTCCGACCGTGACGGGGAGGCCGTCACCCGGGAAGGGATCGAAGAAAACAGTGCCTTCCTGTCCGCCTGCCGCTCCGCCGCTGATCCGATGGTGGCCGGTTTGTTCGGCCTGCACGCCTCATTCACCCTTTCCGACGCCACGTTGAAACAGTGCGTGGAGGCGGCCGCGGCCACGGATGCCGGTTTCCACATCCACGTGGCGGAGGGTCGGGAGGATTTGCAGGACAGCCTGAACCGGTCCGGGATGCGGGTGGTGGAACGCCTCCATCATTTCGGCATCCTGGGGCCGAAAACCATCGCCGCCCACTGTGTGCATGTAAATGACAGAGAAATTGACCTCCTGCGTGAAACCGGCACGCCGGTGGTGCACAACCCGGAGTCCAACATGGGGAATGCCGTGGGCGCGGCGCCGGTGCTGAAAATGCTCGCCGCCGGAGTGAAAGTCGGACTGGGCACCGACGGTTATACCTGCGACATGTTTGAAAGCGCCAAAGTGGCCGATATACTGCAAAAACACACCGCCGGAGATCCCTCGGTGGCCTGGGCGGAAGTGCCGCAGATGCTTTACCGGAACAATCCCGCCATCGCCTCCGCTCTCTTCGGCGGTACGCTGGGGGTATTGCAACCCGGCGCGTGGGCGGATATCATCGTCGTCGACTACACCCCTCCGACGCCTCTGACCGCGGCCAACTGGAGCGGTCACCTGCACTTCGGAGTGCTCGGGCGGTGTGTGGAAACAACCATCATCAACGGCCGGATCAGAATGCTCAACCGGCGTTTGATCGACCTGGACGAGCGGGCGATCAACGCTCGTGCCCGCGAACTGGCAGCCCGGCTCTGGGAAAGAGTTAAATAACGAAATGAGGGTGCACATTGAGTACAGCAACGTGCCGGTTTGAAATAACACCGCAACACCTGATCCTGATCAAAGGGGCCGGCGAGATGGCCACCGGCTGCGCCCACCGGTTGTGGCGGGCGGGATTTCCCATCGTGATGACTGAACTGCCCCGGCCCCTTTGCGTCCGGCGCACGGTATCCTTCGCCCAGACGGTCTATACAGGCCGCCTGGAAGTGGAAGGAGTGCGCGCCGTGCTGGCTGAAGCGGAAGAAATACCCGCCGTCCTGGCCAAGGGAGAAATCCCCGTGGTCATCGACCCGGCGGGCGAACTGGTGCGCAGCCTGCGCCCCTGGTGCGTGGTGGACGCGCGCCTGGCCAAAGTAAACCCGGGCACCCGCCGGGACGAAGCACAGCTGGTCATCGGCCTGGGACCCGGGTTCACGGCCGGAGAGGACGTGCATGCAGTCATAGAAACAGCCCGCGGGCATTACCTGGGCCGGGTAATCTACACCGGCCCCGCCCTGACCAACACCGGCGTACCGGGGGAAATCGCCGGAAAATCCAGCGAGCGGGTACTGCGGGCGACCGGAGCAGGCACCTTCCGGCCGCTGGTGGAAATCGGCGCGGAAGTAAAAGCCGGCCAGCTGGTGGCCTGGTGCGGCCGGGCACCGGTTACGGCCGCCATCGACGGCCTGGTGCGGGGAATGCTTCACCCGGGGCTGGAAGTCAGCCCCGGCCTGAAAGTGGGAGACATCGACCCGCGCGGCGACCGGGCCATGTGCCGCACCATATCCGAAAAAGCGCGGGCGATCGGAGGCGGCGTACTGGAAGCGGTGCTGGCCCGGTTGTGCGGCCGGGAACCGGCGGCTTAACTCAAAAGGAGGATCGGCCATGATCTACGAACAACTGCTGGCAGGCCTGGCCGCCGGGGAAAAAGCAGTGCTGATCACCCTGGCGGTAAAAAAAGACGGCGCATTCGAACCGGCGGTGGGCAAAAAACTCTGGCTCAACGGCCGCACAACCGGCAGTTTGGGGACGTCCGAAAGCGAGCGGGAAGGTGACGCCCTGCTCGCCGCCGCCCTGAACAGCGGCCGGCTGGAACGAAAACAGATCCCCCGCCCGGATGGCCGCGGAGAATGGCTTTTGCTTGCCGAGCCCCTGCTCCCCCCCGCCGAACTGGTGGTTTTGGGCGGCGGCAACATCGCCCAGCCGCTGGTGCAGATCGCCCGGTTGCTCGGCTACCGGGTAACCGTGGTCGACGACAGACCGGAATTCGCCGCCCCGGCCAGATTCCCCGGAGCACAGCGGGTAATCTGCGCCGACTTCGTACAGGCCATCGGGCAGCTCACCTTCGGACACTGGAGCAGCGTGGTCATCGTCACCCGGGGGCACTGCCAGGACCTGGCCTGCCTGGAACAGGTGGTGGAAAAAGACCTGGCCTACCTGGGCATGATCGGCAGCCGGCGCCGGGTCGGCCTGGTCAAAAAACACCTGCGCGAACGCGGAGTCCCCGCCGAACGCCTGGAGCGGGTGCACATGCCCATCGGCCTGGACCTGGGCGCGCAGACACCGGCGGAAATCGCCGTCAGCATAGCGGCCGAAATGATCAACGTGCGCCGCGGAGGGCAGGTACCCTCCCTGTCGGGGAACAAAGAAAAAGCCGGCGGCCCGGAAACAGGCACCCGGGACATCGAACTCTTCAAAACACTGGCCGCTGCCGCACGGCGGGGCGAACCCGCCGCCCTGGTCACCATCACGGACACACGCGGCTCCACCCCCCGCAAAGCCGGGGCCAAAATGCTCGTCTTCCCGGACGGCCGGCAGCTGGGCACCATCGGCGGAGGATGCGTAGAAGGCGAAGCGCGCCGGGACGCCCTGAGCGTACTGGACAGCGGCCGGCCCGCGCTCTGCCGCTACCTCCTCGACGCCGAAGCGGCGGCTGAAGAAGGCATGGCCTGCGGCGGCGGGATGGAAGTATTCATCGAACCGGTCGGTCCGGAAAAAAGGGATTAAATTTGCACACAGAGCGAAAAAAAAGACGCTGGTCGTACCTCATCAATCCGGTGCACCGTACCGGCGAAACACCGGCCCGCTGCGGAAAAAACCGGGCGGCGCCCCGTGACGCGCGGTTCCCGTACTTTCCCCGGGCCGGCCGCCCACCGGCCGGGGCATCCGGCGGCACCGTGCGGAATGCAATTCGCGCAGCCGTTTTGCCCGACGAAAAGCACCCGCCCTGCTTTGTTGCCGCGTGTACAGGCCCACCCTCCGGGGGGGGTACGACCACCTTCCCGGGACAGCTTTTTACCGCTCGACCCCGTGTGAAAAAAGGAGAGACGGCCCGTGCGGCTGGCCTTTAAAATCTGGCTCGAACAAAACGGCAAAGCGTTCGGCGACGGCCCCTGCGACCTGCTGCAGCGGATTGAGCGGACCGGCTCCCTGCGCAAAGCGGCGGCGGAAATCGGCATGTCGTACAACCAGGCCTGGCGCCTTTTGCGCACGCTGGAAGGACGCCTGGGCTTTCCCCTGCTCGTCCGGCAGGTGGGCGGGGCGGTCGGCGGGGGCTCCACAGTCACCCCGCAGGCGCGCCGGCTGATGCACAGCTACCGGGCCTTTCGGGAAGAAGTAGCAGACGCCCTGAACCGGCTGTTTGGCGCACACTTTTCAGGGGAAGAATGAGCGCGGCGGTAATTTTCGCCTTCGTTATACTTGTAAGGGTATAACGTTTCGGGCAAATAGACACGGCAAAAGGAGAGAGCACTTATGCAGGCGCAAAAAATCAAAGTGGAAGAGGCGGTGGGCCGCATCCTGCCGCACGACGTGACGAAAATCGTGCGCGGGGAATTCAAGGGACCGGCATTTAAAAAAGGACATCTGATCACCGCGGAAGACATCCCCGTCCTGCTGGCCATGGGCAAAGAACAAATCTATGTCCTGGAACTGGCGGCGGACGAAGTGCACGAAGACGAAGCCGGGGTGCGCCTGGGCCGGGCGGCGGCCGGAAACGGCGTGACCTGCTCCGGGCCGCGGGAAAGCCGGGTGAACCTCTTTGCCGCCATAACCGGGCTTTTAAAGATCAACATTCCCGCCCTGGAGAAGATCAACGCCCTGCCGGACGTGATCCTGTCCACTCTGCCCAACAACACGCCGGTGGAAAAAGGGGACATGCTGGCCGGGACCAAGGTTATCCCGCTGGTGGTCAAAGAAGAAACGGTGGCCGCGGTGGAGCGGATTTGCGCCGCCGACGGGCCGGTTGTCAGCGTGCAGCCGTACAAACAGCTGGACGCGGGCATCATCGTCACCGGCAGCGAAGTGTACAAAGGGCGCATCAAAGACGCCTTCGGGCCGGTGCTCCGCGAGAAGGTGGAGGCCCTGGGCTCGCGCGTGCAGGGGATCAAATACGCGCCGGATGACGAGCAGGAAATCGCCCGGCTGATCCGGGAACTGATTGCGGAGGGAGCGCAGCTGGTGCTGGTCAGTGGCGGCATGTCGGTGGACCCGGACGACGTGACCCCCCGGGGCATTCACTTGAGCGGGGCGAAAATAGAAAAATACGGCGCCCCCGTGCTGCCCGGGGCGATGTTTTTACTGGCCTACCGGGGTGAAGTCCCCGTCATCGGCATGCCCGCCTGCGGCATGTATTTCCGCACCACCGTGCTGGACCTGATCCTGCCGCGCCTTTGCACCGGGGAACGCCTGACCGCCCGTGAGATCAGCTCGCTAGGCCACGGCGGGCTGTGCCGGAGCTGTCCGGAGTGCCGCTACCCGCGGTGCAGTTTCGGCCTGGCCGGAGTCGTATCGCACGAATGAAAACCCTGAAATGAGGAGGGTGAGGACAGTTGAAAAAATCGGTGTGTGGACAAAAACATCGAGAATGCCGCCCGCATCCTTGGCGCCGGCGAGTGGCGGGTTTTCTGGACGATCAGCCTGCCGCTGGCCAGGCCGGGACTGGTGGCCAAGCTGGTGATGGCCTTCGCCCGCGCCCTGGGGGGAGTTCGGCGCCACCCTGATGCTGGCCGGGAACATCCCCGGCCGCACCCGGACCGTACCACTGGCCATTTACGCCGCCGCCGAGGCGAGGGACAACCGCACCGTCCTGGTGCTGGTGGGCATGATGACGTTGTTGAGATTTATCTTTATTTTCTGGGTAAACCTGTGGAACGGGTACAGATTGCCCGGGGGGATGGGGACGGATGAACCATCCGCTTTATGTGAGGATCAGTAAAAAACTACCGTTGTTCACGCTGCAGCTCGAGTTGACCGTGCAGAACGAGATCCTGGTGGTGCTCGGGCCTTCCGGAGCCGGCAAAACCACCCTCTTGCAGTGTCTGTCCGGATTGCAGAAGTCGGAGCAGGGGGAAATCGTGTTGAACGGCCGGTTTCTTTTTTCCAGCGCATCCCGGGTCAACCTGTCCCACCGCAGCCGCCGGATGGGGTATGTCTTTCAAGACTATGCCCTTTTCCCCCACATGACGGTGGAACAAAACGCCTCCTACGGGATGAAAGGAACCGGGCCGAACGGGCGGAAAGTTTTCATGAGGTGCTGGCCATGCTGCGCATCGAGCATCTGGCCCGCCGTTATCCGGAACATCTTTCCGGCGGCGAGCGGCAGCGCACCGCTCTGGCGCGGGCGCTTCTGGCCGGCCCGGAACTGCTCCTTCTGGACGAGTCGCTTTCCGCGCTGGATGCAAATACCCGCCTTGCAGTGCGGGGCAGCCTGAAAATGCTGCAGAGGCGCTGGAAGATCCCGTTTATTCTGGTCACCCACGATCTAGACGAGGCGGCCTTCCTGGGCGATCGAGTGGTCACTCTGGAGCGCGGTCGGGTGAGCAAAGACAGCGGACGAGAAGCAGACGGCGGCCTTCCGTCCGGACGGAAGCCGCCGCTGGCAGCTCAATTATAGTCCCATTTCTTCGTTTACTACCAGTACATGCACATCGGTGAATTTGGGTTTGCGCTCTATGACGGTGGTAATCCGGCAGATGCGGTCCGGCGAATTGCAGTCGGCGCAGAGCCCGGTCCGGGCGCAGGGAGTATTCAAATTGAGCCGTTTGGCGTTGGGCGGCGCGGCACAGGCCTTGATCCGCTGCAGGGCATGTTCTTTGTCCGCCGCCAGTTTGTTGTGTCCGGCAACCACAATTACCTTGCCGGGGCCGAAGGTCATCGCCCCCACCCGGTTCCCGGTGGCGTCGATGTTGACCAGAAAGCCGGACAGAGTGACGGCGTTGGCTCCGGTCAGGAACAGATCGCAGGTCAGCTGCTGCCGCATCACCGACAGCCTTTCCTCCGGGGTGAGGCCGGGGGTGTTGTGATTGTGTAGCTTTTTTCCCGCTTCTTTCAGCGCATCCGCCACTTTCAGGGCGGCCACCGACAGGGAGCCGCCAAAACCGATTGTTTCCGCTTCGCGGGCTTCTTTTAAAATATAGTCGAATGCTTCCTGCCGCGTGCGGCAGTAAACAGCTTTGAAACCGTTCTTGTTCAGCGCTTCAACCGCTTTGAGGCATTTTTGTTCATAGTTCCAGTTCACCAGTTCTTCGAGTGTGCTCATGAAAACCCCTCCTCTATTTCAATAATTTTTAAAAACTGGGTATTTTTTAATATCCATATATTCTGTATCCAAGATATCACTTCCTTCCGGGGCTTGTCAATGGTGCACGATGCGCCCTGTCGTCGGACTGTGATGTGAAGCAAAAGTAGGGTGTACCCATGTGTCAAGACATTTTTTTAAAATTAAAGAGCCAAACAATAGTTTTTATGGAGTATCATGGTAAACAATTGGTCGGGGTGCCTAATTTCAAGGCAGCCCGGCTTTTTGTTTGCTAACGAAGTTTGAGAATTACAATTTAATGTGATAATTTTTACTGATTTAATTTGAGAATCAACAGTGGGGCATGAAACCTGAACTACATTCCGTAGCAGGTGGTTCCCCATATGACTAGTAATCAGCACTAATTTGTCAATGCCGGAAAAGGAAAGGGAATCCATCACGTCTGTAATGATTGAGGCAATGGTAGCTTCCAGGAAGGTTTTGACTTCCTTGGGTTCCACTTCGGGAAACGCCATGTAGGCGTGGGGAAAAAGTCGCTGAAAGCGTTATATGCGAAGGTAGCGCCGCAGTTAATCAACTGCGGCGCTACCTTACTTGATTAATTGACTTTTTAAAAAATCTTCTTTCCGGTCATTTCCTCCTGGATGTCGTCCAGCGCCTCACCGAAACGCTGGAAGTGCACCACTTCCCGCTCCCTTAAAAAGCGCAGGGTGTCCTTGATTCCCGGGTCGTCAGTCAGCCGGATCAGGTGCTCATAGGTGGTGCGTGCCTTTTGCTCGGCGGCCATGTCTTCGTGCAGGTCGGTGACCGGATCGCCGGTGGCCTGGATGTAGGCGGCCGTCCAGGGCACCCCGGCGGCGTCGGCGGGATAAACGGCGCGGTCGTGTTCGGCGAAATGGTCGCCCAGCCCTTCCCGGCGCATTTGCTCGGCGGTCATATCTTTAAGCAACTGGTAAATCATGGTGGCGATGATTTCCCAGTGGGCCAGTTCCTCGGTACCGATGTCCGTGAGCAAGGCCTTGGCTTTGTTGGTGGGCATGGTGTAGCGCTGGGTCAGATAGCGCACGGCCGCGGACAATTCTGAATCCGGACCGCCGTATTGGGCGGTGAGAAACTTGGCCATGCGCGGGTCGGTTTTATGGACACGCACCGGGTATTCAAGCTTCTTTTCGTAAATCCACATCCTCCCTGTTCCTTTCTCTGAAAGAATTTTAGTAGTGGGTCGTTTCCCAGGGCCAGGGTCCATCCGTCCAACGCCAGGGATATTCCATGGGTGAAAATCCATAAACCGCCAGCGGACCATACATTTTTTCGTAATGGGCTTTCAACTGGTTCAAGTGGTTGGTGACCAGGTTATAATCGTTCAAAGGTTCTTGCTCCCCGGGGTGGGTATCCAGGAACAGGGTCAGTTCCACCGCTACAAATTCCAGTTGCTGTATTTCCCGAAGCAGCTGGGCCTGTTTGGGATCCACCTTTTTCTCCTCCTTCCTGCGGCTGCCTTTCCTTTTTCGTTCCAAACGTGCAAGCCCGTACCGCATAACGTATTTCCGTCCGTTGCTGCCGGTGGATGCGCCTGGCAAGCCGTCCGGCAGCGCCGGCAGGGGGTTGAAAGAAGTTAATAGGGATAGGGACTGTAAAGCTCGGGGAATAGTGTGCCTTTCCCCAATGCTTCCGCCGGGGTCAGGGTTTTACCGTAGCGCTGCACCGGTACGTATGCCCGGGCCAGTTGCAGCGGCGGATAAAATGCGTTGACATGGGCGGCGGGTGCAGTAGTATTATGACTGTCATTGCCCGGAGTGATTTGGCCGTCCCTGCCTTCCTCCGTATTGCTCATACCGGTAACACCTCCTTGAATTAACGCCTGTTGTCAAAAATAACAATATGCTACAGATAGTGTATGCCCTGGTTAATACGGATGACACAAACCAGGGCAGTTAAAAACAACCATTTGGCGAACGTACTCCGTCGCTCCAATGCTCCGTTCCGATGATGAAAAATGGACGCTGCACCGGAGCGAAGCGGAGAACTCCATATTGCTTAAAACAAGTCATAATTCTTTTTGATTTTGTAAATCTTATTTTTGAGGAGGGAACGCTTTGCATTATGAACGTTACCTGAGTTGCTGCCTGTATGCCGGGACGCTGTTTTGCAGCGCCGCTATGTTCATCGGGCTGGCCGCCGGATTTTGCCCGCCGGCCGCTGCGGCGCCGGAGCGCGGTGCCGGCCGGCCTTTGCAGGGGTATGTGATTGTGGTCGATCCGGGGCATGGCGGGGATGATCCCGGTACCGTAGGCTGCCGGGGGACGCTGGAAAAGGATATAGACCTGGCGGTGGGCAAGCGTCTGGCTGCATTGCTGCAGCAGGCCGGAGCGAAGGTCATCCTGACCAGGGAACAGGATAAAAACCTGGCCGACGGGGACATTTATGATTCCCGGCGGCTCAAGGTGCAGGATCTGTCCCGCCGGGTGGCCCTGGCCAATGATAATAAGGCGCACGTGCTGATCAGCGTACATATGAATCATTTTTCCGATCCGGCCGAATATGGCGCCCAGGCTTTTTACCAGAGCGGCTCGGAGGAGAGTAAAAAGCTGGCCGCGCTCATACAAATTGAAATGAACCGCCGCCTGATCGATTCCGGCCGCCAGGCGATGGCCGGCGACTTTTATGTCTGCCGTCACGCCCGCATGCCGGCGGTGATTGTGGAGGCCGGTTTTTTGAGCCATCCGGGGGAAGAAAGCAAGTTACGCGACCCGGCCTATCAGGAAAAGGCGGCACAGGCCGTTTTGACCGGCCTGCAAAACTATTTCGGCGCCAAAGCAAATAACCGCGGCCGGCGCGCCGGTTGAGCGTCCGCTTGACGGGTGCAGTTTGCACAGATTGAAAAATCTCCGGCGAAAGAAGCCGGTGCAAAGACATGAACTGCAAACGCGGTATTATGTGGCGCCCCGGCGGGAATTAAGGATTAAGCCTTTCTCCGGGCAAGGTTGCACGGATAATAACGTATTGGCGCCGAATAGAAATTTCCGGGCTTGTCCCGGAGAAGGTTCATGTCCGGGCGCAGCACCGTTCGCCGGGTAAAACACCCGGGTTCCGGTGCGCCGCCGGCAGAGGATGAAAATCGCCCGCACTTTAAAAAAACGGGTTGCATGAAACGGAGGTATGGTTATGCCGGGAAAGCTTCTGGCCGCTTTGCTGTTCGCCGCGGCCGCTGTTTGCGCCGCGCCGTCCGCCGCTGACGCGGTGGCTGCCGGCGACCCCGGTTACGGACCGCTGAAGGAGCAGATGAGCCGTTTCACCGGGCAAAAGGGGGCTACCTATGCCGTTTACTTCGAGGATTTGGCCAGCGGCCGGCATTTCGACATCAACGGCGACAAGCTGATGGTAGCGGCCAGTACGGTGAAGATGCCGATGGCCCTTTATGTCAACAATCTGGTGCTGCAGGGGAAGCTGCATTGGCACGACCGGATCGCCTACCACAAGGCGACGGATTACGAGGACGGGTCGGGTGTGCTGCGCTACGAGGCTCGGGAAGGGGACCGTTATTCGCTGCGTGTGTTGACCAGCCTGTCCGTCACGATCAGTGACAACGTGGCCTTCCGCATGCTCGCCCGGCACGTGGGGCGGCCCAATTTCATTGCGTTCATGCAGGAACTGGGCGGGCGCACCGTTTATCCGGGCGGCAAGAATCTGACCACGGCGCGCGATCTGGCCGTATATGCCCGGGCGGTGCTTGATTTTGCCCGCCGGCATCCGGAAGAGGGGAAACGCCTGCTGGATGATCTGGCCAACCCCATTTTCCACGTCGGGCTGCCGGAGAAGCTGCCGGATCATGTAATGGTGGCCCATAAAGAAGGGGATCTGGACGGTATCGCCAATGACGTGGGCATTGTCTTTTGTGAGCGGCCCTACATCATGGTGGTGCTTTCCAGCGGGATCAAGGACGGCCGGCAGGGGTTCGCCGACATCGCCGCCTTGAGCAAAATGGCCTACGATTATCAGCAGGGATTGAAGTGAACTGCCGGGCGTGACCACAAAAATACCTCGGGCGCGGGCACCGGTATTTCCCGCAAGATGCTCATGCCGCCCGCGGCCTCGCTACCGGAGGACCGAAAAGTATTTACCGGACGGATAATCATAGCACCCGCGGCGTCACCACCGGGAGTACGAAATAGCATTCATGGGCGGCCCCCTGCCCCGCCGGCGGCATTGCCCGCCGGTTGAACAAAAATAATTTTCGGGACATGAACTCTTGCCGTCCTGGTCGTCGCCCTTGGGAAGAACGAAAATGCATATTGCGGACGGATTCCGGGCTGCTATGTATTACCAACAAAAAGCCGGAGTTAACTTCGTTTGACAGTTGCATAATACCGGTAGTTGCAGTTCGAACACGCCATTGGATTAAAAAATACATACCAAGGGGGAAAAGCAATGTATTGGAAACGGATACTGGTTGCCTTGCTGGCCTGTACTTTCCTGCTGGGCGGCATGCCCGGCCCCGTTGCGGCCGCCCCGGAAGCAAAGCCGGAGAGTGCCGGGGACAAGCCCGCTCTGGAAACCACCGCCGATGCCGCCGTGCTGATGGAGAACTCTACCGGCCGGGTGCTTTTGGCCAAAGAACCGGACAAGGAATTGCCCATGGCCAGCGTGACCAAGATCATGACCCTGCTGCTGGCCGTGGAGGCGGTGGAGCAGGGCAAGGTGAAGCTGACCGACCGGGTGGTGACCAGCGAGAACGCATGGGAAATGGGCGGTTCACAGATTTACCTGGAACCGGGCGAAGAAATGAGCCTGGAGGAAATGCTCATCGCAGTAGCCGTGGGTTCGGCCAACGATGCCAGCGTAGCGGTGGCCGAACACGTGCTGGGCAGCGAGGAAGCCTTTGTCCAAGCCATGAATGAGCGGGCGAAACAACTGGGATTGAAACATACCCATTTTGTCAATCCCACCGGCCTGCCGGCCAAGGGGCATTACACTTCGGCGCACGACATGGCCGTGATCATGCGTGAATGTTTGAAGTATCCCCTGTTCAAACGCATTTCTTCAATTTATGAGTATGACCTGCGGGGCGGCGAGTTCAAGTTATGGAACACCAACAAGCTGCTCAAATGGTTTCAGGGAACGGATGCGGGCAAGACCGGCTGGACCAACGAAGCCAAGTATTGCCTGGCCTCTTCGGCCGAGCGGGACGGCCTGCGCCTGATTGCTGTGGTGCTGGGCACGCCGGAGCCGCGCAGTCATTTCCGGGAATCGATCAAGCTCTATAAATACGGTTTTGCCCGTTTTCAGGCGGTCAAACTGGCCGGCAAGGGTGAAACGGTCAAGCAACTGCCGGTGGGCAAGGGTGTGGCGGACAAGCTGGCGGTGGTGCCGGCGGCGCCGGTTTCCGTGGTTGCGCCCCGGGGCGAGCAAAAGGGTTTTGCCATGCGCCTGGAGTTGCCCGCGCGGGTGACGGCGCCGGTGGTCAAGGGGCAGAAAGTCGGCGAGTGCGTGGTGGTCAAAAACGGCCGGGAAGAGTTGCGGGTGCCCCTGGTGGCCGGTCATGACGTGCCCAAAGCCGGCCTGGGACAGCAAATACAGCGCATGTTCACCCGGCTTTACGGCGGGTGAACATGCCAGGCGAAATGCAGCCCGGGGGAACTGTCTCCCGGGTTTGCTTTTCTAAAGAAAATATGGTAACATTTAGCAGGAATATACCACCGGACGGAGAACTTAGATTAAAAAATACCGGGGAGAGATGCATATGGACCTGGATCTTGAAATCAGCCGGGATATCCTGCTGGCGCGCCCCCGGGGCGAACTGGACCTGAGCGTGGCCGATGCGCTGCGTGACGCGCTGGAAGGCGCCCTCGGTGAAAATACGGTGCGCCACCTGGTGATCAACCTGGCCCGGGTTTCCTTCATCGACAGTTCGGGCCTGGGCGTGATCCTGGGGCGTTACAAGCGTCTGGCCGGCGCCGGGGGGCGGGTTTCCCTGGTTGGTGTGCAGCCGCAGGTGCGGCGCATTTTGGAGTTGTCCGGACTGTTGCGGATTATGCGTGAATACGCTTCGGAAGAAGAAGCGGTTGCCCGCGCCGGATGAGGAGGGATGACATGAACACAGTCAACCAGCTGAAAATGGAGTTTTCCAGCCGGCCGGAAAATGTTGCGTTTGCCCGTGTGGCGGTGGCCGCCTTCGCCGCCCAGCTCGATTTCACCCTGAACGATTTGGAGGAAATCAAGGTGGCCGTTTCCGAGGCGGTGGCCAATGCCATCATTCACGGTTATGGAAATTCTCCCGACGGTATCGTGCGGGTCGGCGCGGTCATTACGGACCGTATGCTGGAGGTGCGGGTGGAAGATGACGGACGGGGCATCGCCGATGTGAAAAGGGCCCTGCAGCCTTCTTTTTCCACTGATCCGGACCGGATGGGGCTGGGCTTTGTTTTCATGCAGTCATTTATGGACCGGGTGCAGGTGGAATCAGCCGCAGGCAAGGGCACCCGGGTAATCATGAGCAAGGTGCCGGAATGCAGCGGCGCCGAGGCGGCCGCCGCGCGAGCCGGCCATTGAGGTGAAGGACTGGTGAGTACCAGGCTGATCGAAATGAACCTGCCCCGTTTCCCGCTGCTCGGTGACGACGAAATGCGCGCGCTTCTGCAGCGCGCTCAAAACGGTGACAGCGAGGCGCGGGACAAGCTGGTGAATTGTAACCTGAAGCTGGTTTTCAATCTGGTGCGCCGTTTTCAAAACCGGGGTTATGAGCTGGAGGACCTTTTTCAGATCGGCTGCATCGGTTTGATGAAGGCAATCGACAAGTTCGATCTGCATTATGACGTCAGGTTTTCCACCTATGCCGTGCCCATGATTGTAGGCGAGATCAGGCGCTTTTTGCGGGACGACAGCCCGGTCAAGGTGAGCCGTTCGATCAAGGAGACGGCCTACCGCATCCAGCAGGCCAGGGAGCGCCTGACCGGCAAACTGGGGCGGGAACCGGCCGTCGGGGAGGTGGCCGCGGAGTTGGGCATCCCCCGTGAGGAAGTGGTCACCGCCCTGGAAGCCGCCCAATCGCCGGCATCCATCTACGAAACACTGCATCAGGACGACGGCGATCCGATCTTCCTGCTGGATCAACTGAGGGACCGGGAAGGGGGGGAAGCGCCCTGGCTGGACCGGATCGCTGTCAACCAACTGCTCGACACACTGCCCGAACGTGACCGGAAAATAATCACCTGGCGGTTTTTTGAAGATCTCACCCAGGCCGATATCGCCCGGCGCCTGGGCCTGTCCCAGGTGCAGGTCTCCCGTCTGGAACGCCAGGCGCTGCAAAAATTAAAAGAATTGTTCGCCCCCCGGGAGGAGGCGACCTGATCAAAGCCCTCATGGAACGAGTTCGATGGAATCGAATGAGTTCAAATGAGGGCTTTTTTCAGTTGCATAAAAAAACGCCGCCGGATGGATAATAAGTTTTAGCCGCGGATCCTTCAATGGTCCGGCGAAAAGTTTAATTTCAAGGAGGTAAAAGCATATGCCGGTCAAAGTAACAGAAATGGTCGGGGAATCCACCAGTGGTTGGAAAGGCGCCGTGCAGTCGGCAGTGGATGAAGCGTCCAGAACCATTCACGACATTGTGGGTGTGGAAGTGGTCAACTTCACGGCCAATGTAAAGAACGGCCAGGTGGTGGAATACAAGGCGAACCTGAAAATTGCCCACAAATAAAGGCCTTGCCGGAGTTGAGCAGGTACAGGGGACACCATGAGCGGTGTCCCTTGTACATAAAGGGTGTCCGGCGGGGAAATATAATCTGCGGGGTGAGGACATTTGGCCGGAGTGAAGGATGATCAGCCGCTGGAAATACAAAAGAAGCAGTACAAGCAGATGGTGGATGGGGTCAGGCCCCGTCCCGCCCTGGCGCGCAATGTTTTCCGGGCGTTTGTGGTGGGCGGGTTGATCGCCTTGATCGGACAGTTTCTGATTAATTTTTACCAGGGCCGGGGACTGCCGTTGACGGAAGCCGGCGCGGCCGCCTCGGCTACACTGGTCTTTTTGGCCGCCCTGCTGACCGGCCTGGGCATTTACGATGAAATTGCCCGCTTTGCCGGCGCCGGCTCCATTGTACCGATCACCGGTTTTGCCAATTCCATGGTCGCACCGGCCATGGAGTACCGGGGGGAAGGGCTGGTGCTCGGGGTGGGGGCCAGGCTGTTCACCATTGCCGGGCCAGTGCTGGTTTTCGGCATCGTCACCGCCTGGGCGGCCGCCTTGCTCTATTATTTTTTCAGATAGGGGTGAAGGACCATGCCGGCAGCGAAAAAGAACGGCCAGCAGACGGTCTGGTTTCAAAACCCGCCGGTGATTGTGGCCACGGCCACCATTGTGGGCGCCAAGGAGGGACAGGGGCCGCTCGGGCACACTTTCGACAAAGTGGTTGAAGACGGCTATTACGGGGAAAAAACCTGGGAGCGCGGTGAGCGGCGCATGCTTGCCGAAGTGATGCAGACCGCTGTTTCGCGGGCCAACCTGCAGCCGCAAAATATCGACTTCCTTTTGGCCGGCGACCTGCTCAACCAGATCATCAGCGCCAACTTTACCGCCCGCGATCTCGGCATTCCCTTCATCGGCCTGTACGGCGCCTGCTCCACCATGTATGAAAGCATGGCCCTGGGCGCCATGCTCATTGACGGCGGCTATGCCGAAAACGTGCTGGTGGGTGTGTCCAGCCATAACTCCACCGCCGAACGGCAGTACCGCTATCCCACCGAGCAGGGCGTGCAGCGGCCGCTGCATGCCCAGTGGACGGTCACCGGGGCGGCGGCGGCGGTGCTCTCCCGCCAGGGCACGGGACCGGTGATTACGCACGCCACGATCGGGAAAGTGATCGATTTGGGCCAGGGCGACCCCAACGACATGGGTGCGGCCATGGCGCCGGCCGCGGCCGATACCATGGCCCGCCATCTGGCCGACACCGCCCGGCAGCCGGAATATTACGATCTGTTCGTTACCGGTGACCTGGGCGTCTACGGACGGGAACTGGCCTTGCAATTGATGCGGCAGAAAGGCTATGATATTTCCACCCGGTTCAACGACTGCGGTGTGATGATTTTCTCTCCGGAACAGGATGCCCACGCCGGCGGCAGCGGCTGCGCCTGCTCGGGTGTGGTCACCTGCGGCTACCTGCTGCAGGAGGTCAGGGCCGGCCGGCTGAAGCGCTTTTTCGGCCTGGGAACCGGCGCCCTGCTCAGTCCGGTGAGCACCATGCAGGGGGAGACGGTGCCGGGTATAGCCCACGGCGTGGTGATCGAGGGCCGGTAAAAAAGGCGGCCGGCGGTAACTTTCCGCGGCGGCAGCCGCGGAGCACTGAAAAGTATGGTCCGGCCGGGCGCTGCCGTGCCGGGCGGCTGTCTTGGCGGCGGAGTATTTGATTAAAGCTACGGAAGGGTTTGCCGGGAGGTGCGTAAAATGCTCTTTTTAAAAGCTTTTATTGTGGGCGGCCTGTTTTGCGTGGTTGCCCAGTTGCTGATGGATCTGACCAGCTACAAAGTGACCCCGGCGCACGTGCTGGTCGGTTTTGTTACCGGCGGGGCTGTTTTGAGCGCCGTGGGCCTGTATCAGCCCCTGGTCAACTGGGCCGGCGCCGGCGCCACCGTGCCGCTGACCGGCTTCGGCCACCTGCTGGCACAGGGGGCCATCGGCGGCGTGCAGCAAAAAGGCGTGCTGGGGGCCTTTTCCGGCGGGCTGGCCGCGGCCTCCGCCGGCATCGCGGCGGCGGTGGTTTTCGGCTATCTGGCGGCGCTGGCTTTCCGCCCCAAGGGATAATGGAAGCCGGTGAAAGATGCCGGGTGATCCTGGTCACCGACGGTGACGCCGTGGCCCGTCAGGCGGTGGAAGTGGCTTCCCGCAATGTGGGCGCCCGGTGCATTTCCCTGTCCGCGGGTAACCCGACCATCCTGTCCGGGCCGGATTTGGTCGCCCTGATCAAAAGAGCTCCGCATGATCCGGTGGTGGTGATGCTGGACGATCGGGGCGCGACCGGGGCCGGACCGGGGGAACGGGCGCTGGAGTATATTTGCCGCCATCCGGACATCCAGGTGCTCGGGGTGGTGGCGGTGGCCTCCAACACCACCGGCGCCCGGGGGGTGCGGGTGGATGAGTCGGTCACCCGCACCGGCAACCTGGTGCCGGGGGCGGTGGACAAATTCGGCGCCGCCCGCCGCCCCGGACGCAAATTGCACGGGGATACGGTGGAAATATTGAACCGGTTGCCCGTGCCGCTGACCGTCGGGTTGGGCGATGTGGGCAAGATGCTGGGTGCGGACGATTATCGCTGCGGCGCCCCCGTGACCGCCAGGGCATTGCAGGAAATATTGAACAGGAGTGAGCGAAATGGCTCCGGACAAAGAAGCTCAAAGCGAACCACAAAATGACGGGCAGGGTCAAAAGACGCCGATCAGCAAGCGGTTGGAGGAAAATACCGGTAAACTGAAGAAGATGCTGGGCATTGGGGAAAGCTTTGATATTTTGTTACGGGAATTCAGCTTTGGTGGAAAAAAGATCGCCATGCTTTATACCCAGGGTTTGAGCAACGACGAGTACCTGACCATGGTCCTGCGCCGCCTGTCGGAGTTAAAGCATGAAGAGATCAGCATCAACGCTTATGAAAAAATATTTCAATTGATTCCTTTCAGTCAGGTTAAGCGTATCGACAATCTGGAGGATTGCGTCAAGAACGTTTTGATGGGGCCGCAAATCTTTCTCATCGATGGCAGTGAGCAGGCGATTGTTTTTGATGCCCGCTGGTATCCGGTCCGGACACCCGATGAGCCGGACCTGGAGAGAGTGGTGCGTGGTTCCCGGGACGGATTTGTGGAAACACTGGTCTTCAATACCGCCCTGATCCGGCGGCGCATCCGCGATCCCCGCCTGCGGGTGGAGATACTGGAGGCCGGCAGCCGTTCTAAAACCGATCTGGTAATTTGCTTCCTGCAAGACGTAGCCAACCCGGATCTGGTGGATTCGGTCAAGGAAAAGATCAAGCAAATCAAAATCGACGGCCTGCCCATGGCGGAAAAAGCAGTCGAGGAATTAATCACCCCGGGCAGCTTTTGGAATCCTTATCCGCGCGTACGCTACACCGAGCGGCCGGACGTGGCCGCCGCGCACCTGTTGCAGGGGCATGTGCTGGTGCTGGTGGATACCTCGCCCAGCGTGATGATTCTGCCCACCACTTACTTCCACCACTTGCAGTACGCGGAGGAATTCCGGAACAGTCCGGCCATCGGCGTCTGGGTGCGCTGGGTGCGTTACATGGGGGTGGCCGTTTCCCTGTTCCTGCTGCCCCTGTGGCTGCTGGCGGCCATGCATCCGGATCTGCTGCCGCCGGCTTTGAAATTTCTCGGGGTGAAGAAGGCGGCATCAATACCGATTTTTATGCAGTTTGTACTGGCTGAAATATCCATCGACATGGTCCGCCTGGCCACCATCCACACCCCGACCGCCCTGTCCACGGCGATCAGCTTGATTGCCGCCCTGCTCATTGGCCAGGTGGCCACCGTGGTTGGTTTATTTTCCCCGGAAGCCATTTTGTACGTGGCTATAGCGGCTGTGGGCACCTTCCTGACGCCCAGTTTTGAACTGGGTCAGGCCAACCGGCTGGTGCGCCTGTTCCTGGTTCTGATCACCGGTTTCTTCGGCCTGCCCGGCTTTATTCTGGGCGTACTGGGCGTGCTGGCCTTTCTGGCGTCCACCCGCTCCTTCGGCGTGCCTTATCTGTGGCCGCTGCTGCCCTTCAACTGGGCGGCCATGAAAAATATGCTGCTGCGTCCGCCGGTGGCCATTCAAAACGTGCGCCCCGGTTTCGTGCGGCCGCGCAATGTCTTCCGCCAGGCCGTGCCCGAACCGGCGCGCAAAAGAGGCGGGGAAAAGGACCGCTGAAGGCGGTCCGGGGTGCGGGCAGTCACGCCCTTTTCTTGAACCTGGTTTGAAGTTGGCGGCCGTACCGGAGCATTGGAGCGACCGGGGTACGGCCGCCGACTTTTGATGGATTGGCAGCGCCTGCCGGCGTTTTATTTTTTTGTCATTCCGGCCATACTAGTGCGGGAAAGGGGAGTGGTTATGAAGCCCAAAGTCGGCATTCCCAGAGCGTTGCTTTACTATTATTATTTTCCTTTGTGGCGTGCTTTTTTCCAGTCCCTGGGCGCCGAGGTGAGCTTGTCCGGACCGACCAACAAGACTGTGCTCGGCCGCGGACTCAAGCAGGCCGGGGACGATGTCTGCCTGCCGGTGAAGCTGGCCTTCGGGCATATTCTTGAACTGGCCGGCCGGGTGGACTACTTGTTCCTCCCCCGCCTGGTCAGCGTAGCCCCCGGGGAGTACATCTGCCCCAAGTTTCTGGGGCTGCCGGACATGGTACGGCAGACGGTGGACGGGTTGCCGCCGCTGATCGATACCACCGTCGATCTTTACCGCCGGCACAGTTCCCTGTGGCCAACCTTTGCCCGCACCGGGCAGAGGCTGAAATGCGGCCGCTGGCTGGTTTACGCGGCCTACCGGCGGGCGCTGGCTGAACAGGGGCGTTTTGAGTCGCTGCTGCGTGCCGGCCGGCCGCCGGAACAGGCCATGGCTTTAGCGGCGCGGGACGGGAATGAACAGCCGCCGGAAACGGCGGAACAGCCGCTGGTGGCGGTGATCGGCCATCCATATAATATTTACGACCATTATATCAGCATGAACCTGCTCCAGCGCTTGCGCGCGGCCGGGGTGAGGCCGGTGACCGCCGAAATGCTGTCCGAAGAAACGGTGCGGCGGGAGGCGGCCACCCTGCCCAAGCGGCTTTTCTGGACTTTGAGCCGGCGCATGACCGGGGCGGCCTTTTATTATTTGCGCGACGCGCGAGTGCAGGGGATGATCCACGTGGCCTCCTTCGCCTGCGGTCCCGATTCCATAACCGGCGAACTGATTGAGCGCCGGGCCCGCCGGGAAGGGCACGTACCGTTTCTCAACCTGACCCTCGATGAACATACCGGGGAAGCGGGAGTGGTGACCAGGCTGGAGGCCTTTCTGGATATGTTGCAGCGTTGCCGCGGGGGCGGGGTTCCCGCCGCCGGGCCGTGCCGGGACGGTGCACCCGCCGCCGGAACGGAAGAAACCGCCGGCCGGGCCGGTTGTGCATTGCCCGCGCTGGTGCCGTCGGCGGCCGGCGGCGGCAATTTCCGTTAGTGTTCTGCCGGCCGGCTTACAAACAGTATGACGATTGTGAGGTTTTGCCGGTGAAAGTGACCTTTCCCCATATGGGGCATGCGTGGATCTGCCTTTCCGCCATGCTGGAGTATTTGGGCGTGTCAGTGGTGGTGCCGCCGCCTTCCAGCAAGCGGACGCTGACCCTGGGGGTCAAGCATGGTCCGGAATTTGCCTGCCTGCCTTTGAAGCTGAACCTGGGCAACTTCATCGAGGCCCGGGAGGCGGGTGCCGACACCGTGCTCATGGCCGGCGGCTGCGGCCCCTGCCGTTTCGGCTACTACGCCCAGGTGGAGCACGCCATTCTGGAAGATCTGGGGCACCATTACCGCCTGGTGGTGATGGAGCCGCCGCAGCGCCACATCGGCGAACTGCTGGCTAAAATCAAATACGTGACCGGGCAGAGTTCCTGGTGGCAGGTTGTGCAGGGCATCCGTTTCGGCTACTGCAAGGCGCGGGCGGTGGATGAGCTGGAAATGGCCGCCCACCGCCTGCGGCCGCGGGAGGCCGTGCCGGGCGCCACCAGCGCGGCATTCAAAGATGCGCTGCGGGTTGTCGTCCAGGCCGGCCGGCCGGCGGATATGCCCGCCGCTGTTGCCCGGGCGCGGGAAATAATGGCCGCCGTGGCGGTGGAAGCGCGGCCGGTGCTGCGGGTGGGTATCGTGGGGGAAATCTATACCCTGCTGGAGCCGTTTGCCAACCTGGACATTGAACGGCGCCTGGGTGAGCTGGGAGTGGAGGTGGACCGGTCCATCTACCTGAGCGAGTGGATCAACGACCACCTGTTCCTGGGCCTGCTCCGGAACATGCGCAGCCGCCGGGCGGCCTGCCGGGCGGCCGCACCCTACCTGAACCATTGCGTGGGCGGCCACGGCCAGGAAACGGTGGGCAGCACCGTACTTTACGCCCGGGCCGGTTATGACGGGGTGATTCAATTGCTGCCCTTCACCTGCATGCCGGAAATTGTAGCCCACAGCATCCTGCCGCGGCTGGATATTCCGACGCTCACCCTGACTATGGACGAGCAGTCCGGGGAGGCCGGCCTGGTCACCCGTTTGGAAGCTTTCGTCGACCTGCTGGAGCAGCGCGGAAAAAGGCGGGTCAGTCTGCCCGCCGCCGCCCCGGCCTAGACCGGAGCACCTTTTGGATGTCCCGCTCGCCCGGCGGGCGGGCTCTTTGCCTGGCGGACGGCAGTGCCGGCGGGAAGGGTAAGGCGGGCGCGCGGGCAGCGGCTGCCGGCCGGGACGGTACACGGGTTGGCGATGCGGTGCAGGCCGGCGGTTGCATAGCCGGGAGGTGCGGCGGGCGGGTTGACTGCGGCGCTGCCGGAAATTCGGGGTAAGGTTGCATAGGCTGTGACACGGATGCCCGGCCGGCTTTGCGACAAGCATAATTGCAAAAGGGGATGATTGGACAGTGAAGGGGTATCTGGGTATTGATGTCGGTTCGGTCAGCACGAACCTGGTTTTTGTGGACGAAAACGGCGGTGTCCGGGAGGCCGTTTATCTGCGCACCCGGGGCCGGCCGATTGAAACCATCCAGGCCGGGCTGCGGGAGGTGGCCGGCCGCCTGCCGGCGAAAACAGCTGTGCGCGGCGTGGGATGCACGGGCAGCGGCCGGCACCTGGCCGGGGTGATCGCCGGGGCCGACGTGGTGAAGAATGAAATCACCAGCCATGCCACCGCCGCCTGTGCGCTTGCCCCGGGGGTGCGCACCGTACTCGAAATCGGCGGTCAGGATTCCAAGATCATCATCATCCGCGACGGGGTGGTGGCCGATTTCGCCATGAACACGGTTTGCGCCGCGGGGACCGGTTCGTTTCTGGATCAGCAGGCCGCCCGGCTGAACATCCCCATCGAGGATTTCGGTCCCACCGCCTTGGAGTCCGGGGCGCCCGTGCGCATTGCCGGCCGCTGTGCCGTTTTTGCCGAATCAGATATGATCCACAAACAGCAGATGGGGTACGGTCTGCCCGACATCCTGGCCGGGCTGTGTGAGGCGCTGGTGCGCAATTACCTGAACAATGTCGGCAAGGGCAAGGAAATTTTGTCCCCGGTGGTTTTTCAGGGCGGGGTGGCCGCCAACGTGGGCATGAAGCGCGCATTCGAGCAGGCTCTGGGCCTGACGGTGCAGATTCCGCCCCACTATGGTGTGATGGGCGCAGTGGGCGCGGCGCTGCTGGCCCGGGAAAAAATGGCCCGCGGCGGGAACAGCCGCTTCCGGGGGTTCGGCGTGGCCGCAACGCGCTTTGCGGCCGGCGGATTTGAGTGCGACGGTTGCCCCAACCTGTGCGAGGTGGTGGAAATCAAGCGGGAAGGGGAAGTGATTGCCCGCTGGGGCGACCGTTGCGGAAAATGGTCCAGTGCCCTGACCCCGGAAGAGAAGACCGGTTGAATTACCGGTATACCAGTTGCTGAAACGCCGGCGCGTTGCGCACATTGTTGAAGTCGGCCTCGGTTTTGGCGTGTTCCCTGGTGGACGGGTCAATGGCGATGGCCTGTTTCAAATTTTTCACGCAGGCATCCACGTCTCTCAGCCGGCCGTAAATACTGGCTTTGCCGTAGTAGGCCCAGGGATCGCGGGCATTTACCTCCAGCGCCTGGTCATAAAAGATCAGCGCCTGACCGTAGACCCCGGCCAGTTCCAGCGAAATGGCCTTGTTGAAATAAGCGTCCTCGTAATGCGGGTTCAGCATGATTGCCTTGTCCAGAAGGGGCATGGCCTGCTGATAACGTCCCGCGAAGGCCAGCGCCGCGCCCTTGTAGCTGTAAGCCTGGTAGCAGGCCGGATCCAGATTGATTGCCCGGTCGAAATAACCGATCGATTCGCTGTAATGATGCGCGGCGTAAGCCTGGTAGCCCTGCCGGTAAATATCCAGCGCCTCTTTTTTTTCGTCCGGCCGGGACATGCCGCCGGGTTCGGCGGCTGGTTCGGCCGGCCCGGGCGCTGGGGCGGCTGACACGGATCCCGGCGGTGGGAAGACGGAGTTCACGGTGGGCTGATGGATGTACTTATACGAGGCCATGAAACACAAACAGACAAACAGGATCACAAATGGCATCATCCGGGCCTTTCTCAGAAAAACCACTCCCTGGCGGCAGGCTGGGGACCAACCCTGATATTTTAGATCATGTTTCGCCCCCGGCAGGGAAAATCCTGCTCAATAATTTGGAGGGGGTTAAAAACCCCCTCCCGCTTCAGGCGCGAATGGTCCAGTTATAGCCGTTGTTGTTGTCCCAGTGATCGGCCGAATCCTTGAAACAGAAGCTCATCAACGGCTCCTGCATGCGCTGGGTGAGTTCCCAGCCGCGGGCCGTGCGGTCCATACAGATGGTATTCACGTTGCGCCAGCTTTTCGGATCGCCGAAGCCGCAGTGCATGTAGACCCGGTCGGCGCCGCTTCTGGCCAGCAGGCCGTTATAGATGATGCTGGCATCGCTGAAACCGCTCGGTTTGACCTCTACGCCTTTCATTGTGTCGGACCAACCTTGAATCAATTGCCGCACCTCCAAAATATTTATTCTTATGGTTCCGTATATATTTTCTCTCAAAACAAGGCCGGTATGACCGGGTAATTTAGTCAGTTCAGGCAGCCGGGGGCAGAAAAACCAGGTCTTGATTTAAGTTCGGCGATCCAATAAAATATAGTCACGGCGTGCAGTACGGCCGGATCTGTTTCATCAATATTGAGAAGAGGGGAGTTTTGAGAAGAGATGAGCGGGGAAGTCAGAATTTTGTTGACAGAGAAGGAAATTCCCACCCACTGGTACAACATTCAGGCGGACATGCCCCACCTGCCGCGACCGCCCCTGCACCCGGCCACCGGGCAGCCGGTCGGTCCGGACGACCTAAAAGCTATTTTCCCGCTGGGGCTGATTGCCCAGGAAGTGTCGGGGGAGCGCTGGGTGGAAATCCCCGAAGAGGTGCGCGAAATCTACCGCCTCTGGCGGCCCAGCCCGCTCTGCCGGGCGCGCCGGCTGGAAAAGGCGCTGGACACTCCGGCGCGCATTTACTACAAATATGAAGGGGTCAGCCCGGCGGGCAGCCACAAGTTGAACACGGCCGTGCCGCAGGCCTATTTCAACCGGCAGGAGGGCGTTATGCGCCTGACCACGGAAACAGGCGCCGGCCAGTGGGGGGTGGCCCTCTCCCAGGCCTGCAATTTCTTCGGCATGTCCTGCACGGTATATATGGTCAAGGTGAGCTACGAGCAAAAACCCTACCGCCGTTCGATGATGGAGATTTTCGGCTCCACCGTTTACGCCAGTCCGAGTGATCAGACGGCGGCCGGGCGCAAAATACTGGCTGCGGATCCCGGCTCACCCGGCAGTCTGGGCATCGCTATCAGCGAGGCGGTGGAGGAGGCCGCCGGCCGGGAGGATACCAATTACGCCCTGGGCAGCGTGCTCAACCACGTGCTTTTGCACCAGTCGGTGATCGGCCTGGAGGCCAGGGAACAGATGGCCAGGGCCGGCCATTATCCGGACGTGGTCATCGCCTGCTGCGGCGGCGGCAGCAATTTCGGCGGCCTGGCTTTCCCCTTCGCTTACGACAAACTGGTCCGGGGAGCAAAGGTGCGCCTGATGGCTGTGGAGCCCAGCGCCTGCCCCACGCTCACCCGGGGTGAATTCGCCTACGACTACGGCGATGTGGCCGGTTTGACACCGCTTTTGTCCATGTACACCCTGGGGTCGGAGTTCATGCCGCCCGGCATTCACGCCGGCGGGTTGCGCTATCACGGCGACTCGCCCCTGGTCAGCCAGCTGGTGCACGACGGCATTGTGGAGGCACGTGCGCTGGACCAGTTGCCCACCTTCGAGGCGGCGGTGCTTTTTGCCCGCAGCGAGGGCACCGTTCCCGCCCCGGAATCCGCCCACGCCATCCGCGCCGCCATCGACGAGGCGCTGGCGGCAAAGGAGGCCGGGGAGGCGCGTACCATCCTGTTCAATTTGAGCGGCCACGGTTTTCTTGATTTGCCTTCTTACGACGCCTACCTGTCCGGCCGGCTGCAGGACTATCCGCTGCCCGGCGAGGCGCTGGCAAAATCCTTGGCCCACCTGCCGCAAAAGAAATAATACATCGGCGGCGACAGCCGTGCGGTGTCCGCCGCCGGCCCGGCAGCGCGAAGCGCTGGTCCGGGCCGGCGTTTTACATCCGGCCGCCGCGTGCCGGTCGAACCCGGAGTAAATCCGGCCGGGCGGCGGGCCGACAGGGGGAGACATCTGATTTCGGCGGGCAGGATGGTACACCGGGATGGATGTAATTGCAATAATTTCCGGGCATCAACACTGAAAACGTCCCAAAGCGGCCCAATGCTGACGCATGAACTGTGAACATGGCACTATATAAGGCGTTTCGGGTATGGAGCAAGGTGCGTCAGCATTGAACCGGCCGTTTTCTTCTTGACGTTGTACTTCCGGTATGATACAATTGGACAAACTGCATATAAGCATGTACCTCATCTCCTTTCCGGAGCTGGGGTAGAGGCGCGGAAAACATGAGTACCTCCGGGGAGGACCGGGGTCCGGTGAGACGGAGGGAAAGGGTTTGCCGCCGAAGTTCAGCCGCCGCCCGGGGCCGGCTGGGCTGGGCCGTCACCGAACAGGTGCCGGACTGTCATCCGGGGGAAAGCCCGCCCCTGGATGGAGCGCTATCTCACCGTGGGAAGGGGTTTAATTTTTGCCTGTATCCAGGCGGCCTTTCAAACGGGTTGGGATTTTTCACCACCGGTGAATTTCCGTGCTCCGCTGAAAAGGCCGTTTTACTTTTCCCGACGGCACCGATGGTCATTTCCGGGCGTAATATAAACCAGCAGGAGGGTAATTCAATGAAACTGCACGGCACAATGCGGGTGAACGGCCGGGGATACCTGGAAATCGGCGGCTGCGACGCGGTGGAACTGGCTTCCCGGTTCGGCACGCCGCTTTACGTGGTGGATGAACAGTTGTTCCGGGAGAACTGCCGCGCCTATTACCGTGCTTTTACCGAAAGACATGGCGGGCAGGTCATTTACGCCGCCAAAACATTATTCACCCTGGCCGTTTCCCGGTTGGTGGAGGAAGAGGGACTGGGCCTGGACGTGGTTTCGGGCGGTGAACTGTATACGGCGCAAGAAGCCGGCTTCCCCATGTCCCGGGTCTATTTCCACGGCAACAACAAATCGCCGCAGGAACTGCGCCTGGCCCTGGAATGGCGGGTGGGGCGCATTGTGGTGGATAACCTGTACGAGTTGGAGTTGCTGGAACGGCTGGCGGGCGAACTGCATGTGCGAGCCGGCGTCATCCTGCGCCTGACTCCGGGGGTGGAAGCACATACCCATGAATATGTCAAAACCGGTCAGATCGACAGCAAATTCGGCCTGGTGATTGAAAACGGCCAGGCGCTGGAGGGGATCAAGCGCGCCCTGGCCTCAAAGCACCTGGTTCTGCACGGACTGCACTGCCACATCGGCTCCCAGGTTTTTGAGCTGGAATCATACGCGCACGCCGTCAATGTAATGATGGACTTCGCCGCCCTGGTGCACCGGGAAACGGGCTGGGCGCCGGCCGAGCTGGATATGGGCGGCGGACTGGGTATTTATTACGCCGCCGGGGACGAACCCCGCCCGGTGGAGGAATATGCGGATGTGATGATGCAGGCGCTGACGGAAAGGGCGGTCGCTCATCACCTGCCGGTGCCGCGGCTGCTGGTGGAGCCTGGTCGTTCGATCAGCGGTCCGGCCGGCACCACCCTGTATACCGTGGGGGCGATCAAGGACATTCCCGGCGTACGCAAATATGTGGCCGTGGACGGCGGGATGGGGGACAATCCGCGGCTGGCCCTCTACCAGGCGCGCTACGAGGCCTGTCTGGCCAACCGGGCCGGCGCGGCGCCGGAAGAGGTGGTTTCGGTGGCCGGCAAATGCTGTGAATCCGGCGACATGCTCATCTGGGACATCCGTCTGCCCCGGGCGGTACCGGGCGACATCCTGGCCGTGAGCTGCACCGGCGCCTACAACTATACCATGTCCATGAACTACAACCGCCTGCCCAGGCCGGCCATGGTGCTGGCGGCGGACGGCCGGGCCGACCTGATTGTGGAACGGGAAACCTACAGCGACCTGCTGCGCAATGATCTCATCCCCGCGCGCCTGCGCCGGGAGCGCCGGCTGAACGTGGCTTCGGTGCGCTGAAAATATTTTTGAACACCAAAGGGTGAACACCAAAGGGGACGGTTCCAGCCTTCCCGGAGCGCCGCAAAAAGGGGGGGGATGGAACCGCCCCTTTTCTTGTGCATTGCTGAAGGAAAATATATTATGGTATAATAACCTTGTTTTTTTACCGGGTACGGGGGAATGGCAGATGGAGATCATCACTTCGCACACCAATACCGATCTGGATGCGCTGTCGGCCATGGTGGCCGCTCAAAAGCTTTATCCGGAAGCGGTGCTTGTTTTTCCGGGCAAGCTCTCCCGTAATGTGGAAGAGTTCATGGCCCTGCATAAGGACACGCTGGTGGTGCGCAATGTCAAGGATATCGATCCGGACCGGGTGCGGCGGGTGATTCTGGTCGATACCAAGAGCCCGCGCCGCCTGGGCAAGCTGGCCGATGTGCTGGACCGCCCGAAAGTGGACGTACATATTTATGACCATCATCCCCGGGCGGAGGGCGACGCGCACGGTTCACTGGAGGTGGTCGAACCGGTGGGGGCGACGGCCACCCTGCTGGTGGAGCGCATCCGGGAAGCCGGTCTGCCGGTCACTCCGGTGGAGGCGACCATCCTGGTGCTGGGCATTTACGGCGACACCGGTTCCCTGCTGTTCACCAGCACCACGCCCCGGGATGTGGCGGCGGTGGCCTTCCTGCTGGAGAAGGGCGCCAACCTGGGGGTGGTGGCTGATTTCCTCGGCCGGCCGCTGACCGGGGAGCAGAAGGAACTGCTCAAAATGCTGCTCGTTTCCGCCCGGCACCACCAGGTCAATGGCGTGAAAATCCTCCTGGCCACGGCGGCGGTGGATGAGTTTGTGGTCGGGCTGGCCCTGCTCACCCACACCATCTCGGAGATCGAGCACATGGATGCCGTTTTTACGGTGGTGGAGATGGAGGACCGGGTGCATGTGGTCGGGCGCAGCAATGTGGCCCAGGTGGATGTACGGGAAATCCTGGCGCCCATGGGCGGGGGCGGCCACCCGGCGGCCGCCTCGGCGGTGATCAAGGGGGCGGCCGTGACTGCGGTGACGGAACAATTGATGGCCGCGATCCGGGAAAAGGTGCGTCCGCCCCTGACCGCGGCCGGGATTATGTCCAGTCCGGTGAAAACCGTGCCGTCCGGTGCTTCGATCAGCGAGACCGGGCACGTCATGCTGCGCTATGGGCACACCGGGCTGCCGGTGGTGGACGGCGACCGGCTGGTCGGGGTGATCTCCCGGCGGGACGTGGAGAAGGCAACTCATCACGGGCTGGGCCACGCGCCGGTGAAGGGCTTTATGACCCACAGCGTGATTTCGGTGGCGCCGGATCTGCCGGTGGCTGAAGTGCAGCAGTTGATGATCGAGCATGATATCGGCCGCCTGCCGGTGGTGGAAAACGGCCGGCTGGTCGGCATTGTCTCCCGCACCGATGTGCTGCGCACACTGCACGGCCAGCTGCAGCCCCGTCACCACGTGGTTTACTCCGCCGGCCCGCGCTTATCCGGCCATCAGCGCAACATTGCCGAGCTGATGCAGCAGAACCTGGACCCGGAGATGTGGGGGATCATCCGGCGGGCCGGGGAGTTGGCCGCCGTGCTGGGCTTTCAGCTCTATGGCGCCGGGGGTGTGGTGCGGGACATCATTTTAGGGGTGAAAAACCTGGATGTCGACCTGGTGGTGGAAGGGGACGGTATCGCCCTGGCCGGAGCGCTGGCCGGCGAATACAACGCCCGGGTGCGTGCGCACCACAATTTCGGTACGGCCGAGGTGATTTTCCCGGCCGGGTTTAAAATCGACGTAGCCACCGCCCGGGTGGAATTCTATGAGTACCCGGCCGCGCTGCCCCGGGTGGAGAGCTCTTCCCTGCGCCAGGACTTGTACCGCCGCGACTTCACCTTCAATGCCATGGCGGTGGCCTTGAATGACGATCGCTTCGGCGACCTGATCGATTATTTCGGCGGCCAGGAAGACTTGCAGTACGGTCTGGTGCGCGTTTTATACAACCTGAGCTTCATCGAGGATCCCACCCGCATTCTGCGCGCGGTGCGCTTTGAACAGCGCTACCACTTCAACCTGGAATCGCAGACCGGCCGGCTGCTGCGCGAGGCCGTGCGCCGGGAAGTGCTGGCCCGTGTTTCCCGGGAACGGTTGTGGGACGAATTGATGCATATCATGAACGAACCGGAAGCCGGCCGCATGCTCGCCCGCCTGGACGAATTGCAGATTTGGCCCTATGTTTTCCCCGGAGTGACCTACTGGGAAGTGCAGCCGGTGCTGCACGGCCTGCACCGGGCCATGCAGACGCTGGCGGACTGGGATTTCCCGGTGCCCGGCGAGGCGTGCTGGCTGTGTTATTTCATCGCCGCCCTGCACTGGACAAAAGCGCCGGAGGCCGCGGAACTGTGTGCGCTTTATCACCTGAACAAGCGGCAGACGGAAAAGGTGCTCGCCACCGTGACCGGCTGGCGCCGCACGCTGGAACTGGTCTGGCGGGCGCCGGATCAGGGTGGGGTGGTGGAACTGGCCCGGGCCTTGATGGAACTGCCCCGGGAATCCTACCCGCTGCTGCTGGCCATCCTGGACGAGGACTGGATGCGGCAGCGCCTGCGGCAGTTGTTGACCCTGATCCGGGACAGCCGGCCGCAAATCACCGGCATGTACATCAAAAGCCTGGGTTACCGTCCGGGGCCGCTTTTCCGGCGGGCGCTGGACGCGGTGTGGCAGGCGCGCCTGGAGGGCCGGGTGAAAAGCGAGGCGGAGGAGAAGGTTTTTGTGCAGGAATTTTTAAACCGGCGCCGGGGGGAGGATAATGATGTTTAACATCCCCAGCTTTTATCAAATGGGGCTCATGCTGCCCGGCATCGTGCTGGGGCTGACGCTGCACGAACTGGCCCACGGCTGGACGGCCTACCGGATGGGCGATCACACGGCGCGCGATCAGGGGCGGCTCACGCTGAACCCGGCGGCGCACGTGGATATCATCGGGTTGATCCTGCTCTTTGTGGCCGGTTTCGGCTGGGCCAAACCGGTGCCGGTGAACCCCTTCAATTTCCGCGGCGACCGCAGGCGGGGTATGATGCTGGTTTCTCTGGCCGGTCCGGCCACCAACCTGCTGCTGGCCGTACTGGGCGCGGTGCTGCTCGGGTTGGGGGGCTGGAAGCTCCCTTACGGGCAGGAAATATTGAGCGCCCTGATCCAGATCAATGTGGTGCTGGCCATCTTCAACCTGATTCCCGTGCCGCCCCTGGACGGCTCCAAGATCCTGGCCGGCCTCTTGCCGGGCAGCCAGCGGTGGATCTACGGCCTGGAGCAGTACGGCACCATTGTATTGTTGTTTCTTCTGTTCACCGGTGTGATCGGCCGGGTGCTGGGCTGGATCATCTTTCCCGTCTACCGGCTGCTGCTCGGCCTGGCCAACGCCCTGTCGGTTCTTTCGCCCTGACGGCCGTGATTTTTGAACCCAGCCCGGCGCGCGATTCGCGCTGCCGGCTCGCTTACTGAAAGCACCGGTCGTGTTTCGTACCGGACCGGCACCAGTTGCTGTTCCGGTCCGGCCACCACCTCAAAGGCGGCCATTTTCGCATTTAAGGCCGGTAAATTTTTTAATTAAAAATATAGCGGGAAGGAAGTCATTGTCATGACCAAAGGCAGAATCTTAAGCGGTATGCGTTCCACCGGCCGGCTGCACATCGGCCACCTGAGCGTGCTGGAAAACTGGCTTGAATTGCAAAAGGAAAACCAGTGCTTCTTTTTTGCCGCCGACTGGCACGCTCTGACCACCGCTTTTGATCAGACCGCGGGGATCAAAGAAAATATCAAAGAGATGATTGCCGCCTGGCTGGCCGTGGGCATCGACCCGGAAAAAAGCGTGGTTTTCGTTCAGTCGGACGTGCCGGAAACGGCCGAACTGCACCTGTTGTTTTCCATGTTTACTCCTTTGGGCTGGCTGGAACGGGTGCCCACTTACAAGGACCAGGTGCAGCAGTTCCAGGAACAGGGCAAGGACATCATGACGTACGGTTTCCTGGGATATCCGGTGCTCATGTCCGCCGACATATTGCTCTACCGGGCCGGCGGCGTGCCGGTGGGCGAGGACCAGGTGCCCCACCTGGAACTGTGCCGGGAACTGGCCCGGCGCTTCAACCACCTGTACCGGCCGGTTTTCCCCGAACCAAAGGCGCTGCTGGCGCAGGTTTCCGTGCTGCCCGGAGTGGACGGACGGAAAATGAGCAAAAGCTACGCCAATGACATCGGCCTGGTGGCCGAACCGGAGGAAGTTTACCGCCAGGTCAATGCCATGGTCACCGACCCGGCGCGCATCCGCAAGACCGACCCGGGACACCCGGAGGTATGCGTGGTGCACAAATACCATGGCATTTACACCCGGGAGCGTCTGGCTGAAATTGAAGCGGATTGCCGGGGCGGCCGGATCGGCTGCGTGGCCTGCAAAAAGCTGCTGGCCGGCGGTTTGGATGCTATGTTGGGGCCGATCCGGGAGCGGCGGCGGGAAATTATGGCCCGTCTCGGCTACGTGGAGGAAGTGCTGCGCGAGGGCGCCCGGCGCGCCCGGGAGGAAGCGCAAAAGACCATGGCCCTGGTCCGGGAGGCCATGCAGATTTAAGGATCATCGACCGGCAGCCGGCATTCCCGCCCGGGTGGCGGGAGGGCGGGCGAGCGGCGGGTGTGCAGGTTGTGCGGATGGAGCCTTTAGCCATAGATTGGCATGATTCCGTTTAACCCATCTTGAACTGCCTGTTTGTGCAGGAAGAATGTGTGCGGTGATGCCCAAGGCAGGGCTGGCTGCGGCCGCACTTTAAACGGGCGTTGGACACGGCAAAAGACACTTGTTGCCATGAGCAGAAATATCTGGTATACATGTTTAACCCCCTTCCGGAAGATACTGTTAAAAAGATCCGGAAGGGGGAATTTTAATTTGCGCCGTTTTTCATTGTTATTGCTTGTCGTCATAGCCGGGTTGCTGTTCGGCGGATGTACGGCCGCCCGCAAGCCGGTTCCGCCGGCCCAGCCGCGCACAGTGGTGGTGCCGGCGGAAAAGAGCATCTCCTTTGACCGGGTGGATCCGGCCAAAGCGCCCGATGAAGTGAAAGATGTGGCCAAAGCCATGGGAAACACCGCCGGCACGGCCTGGGTACGTACCGGCACGGACACCTACCTGCTGCTTAACCAGGGGCCGCAGGCGCGCCGGTTGAAGGCGGAGATCAATGATGTAGTACAGCGCATACCGCGGGACAACTTCACCTGGCTGGAGGTGAAGGTCAAATACACCAGGCAGGCGGCGGTTCCGGCCGCACCCGCCGGCCCGGTACTCACTATCGCCCGGGTGGGCAAACTGGACCGCACCATTAACGGCGTCGGGTTTACCTTCAGCCGTCCCGCGCACGTTCCGGCCGCGCCGCCTCCGTCCGGCGCACGGCCGTCCCCCGCCCCGCCAGCCGCTACCGCCGGGTTGGCTGCGATCAGCACACCCGCGGCGGGCAGCACCATTACCAGTCCGGTAAAAGTGAGCGGTCAGGGACGCCATCCCGGCGGCGAACTGCATATCAGCCTGGTGGACGGCCGGGGGCACACGCTGGCCGGGGCGCCGGTGAAAGTACCCGCCGGTCACATGGGGCCGTTTGAAACCACGCTCCACTACACCGCGCCGGCTTCCCCGCAAACCGGCTATGTGGAAGTCCTGGCCGTGGATGGGGGACAGGAAAAACTGCTCTCCCGGGTGCAGGTGACCATCAGATGACTGCTTTTACCGCGCCGGACCGGTGATCGCCGCTACCCGGGACCGGGTGCAGGTGCTCCTTGGATGACTGCATTACCGCCTTCGTTCCGTCCGGGGGCGGGAACGGATTTCCCGGCAAATGGCAATAACTTACACAGCGCTGGTGCGTTAAAAACCATTGCCACGATACTCGCTAAAGGGCTTGAAACTGAAATTCATGTCATAAATTCCAACCCGGCTATGTCTATTCATCAGCAGTGGATTTGCCTGTTGTATCAACCGGCCGCCGTTAATCTTCCCGCCTGTGCAGGCGGGATTCCGCCGGGCGGAGTGGGGCGGACAATGCCGTTCCGTGAAAGTTCACCGCCACGGATTGATGTATGCATTTTTCCAGCGGCGGCAGAATAGTGCCGGGGATGGTGAGCTTGTTTGTGCTGCTCTGGGTCTTGCTTGTGCCGGTTGTTCTTTTGTTGCTCCTGGCCGCACTGCCGCTGACCTTGCAGGTCAGTTACCAGCGGCGCGGGCATGACGACCGGCTGGAGTTGAACCTGAAAATCTGGCCGGGATTGGGTTATCAACTGGCCTTGCCCGCTATTGATTTAGCCCGCCGTTTTTCCCGTCCGGCGATCAAGCTGCGTGCCCGGCTGGAAGGGCGCGCCGGACCGCCCCCGGCCATGGAGAAAAAGTGCCTGACCAGGCCCGATCTACCGGTCCTGCTGCGGCAGGCAAGACGGTGGCTCCGTTTGGGGAAAAGGCTCTGGCCGGCGGTGCGCTGCCTGCTCCGCCAGGTGCAGCCGCGGCGCGTGCGCTGGCGCACCTTGATCGGACTGTCCGACGCCGCCGCTACCGGTCTGGCCACGGGCGGGTTATGGTCACTGAAAGGGACGGCCGTTACCGCCCTGTACCGCTTTTTGCGCCCGTCCCCGGTGCGGCCGGAACTGGTGGTCATGCCCAGTTTCACCACTCCGGTGCTGGCCGTGGATCTGGACTGCATATTTACTGTCAGAACAGGTCATATTATGATCGCTGCCCTGCGTATGGCTGTGTTGTACATGCTTGGCGGCATCCAGGACAGATTGGCCGGACACAAACTTCCAAAGGGGTGAGCTTACCATGCCCGAACACCCGATTGAAGGTTTAATGAAAACAGCTATGGAAAGCATCAAACAGATGACCGATGTGAACACTGTGGTCGGGGATCCGGTGGAAACGCCCGACGGTACGGTGATTATCCCCATCTCCCGGGTGGCCTGCGGCTTCGGCGCCGGCGGCGGGGAACTGGAACCCCAGCAGGCCGGCGTGACGGAGCAGACGCCTTTCTTCGGCGGGGGCAGCGGGGCCGGGGTTTCCGTGCAGCCGGTGGGCTTCCTGGTGGTCGGTAAGGGACAGATCCGCATGTTGCCCGTGGATGGCAACATGCTCGTGGACCGGTTGGTGGACCTGGCCCCCCAGCTGATTTCCCAACTGGAGTCCCTCTTCAAGGGGGACGGGCGCCGGCAGCCCGCCATGATGCCCCCGCCCCCGCCGCCTCCGCCCCAGGCCACCATTCCGCCCCTGTAAGGAGTTTTTCCCGGCGGGGCGGGCAAAACGCCCGCAAGGAAAACGAATACACCCCGGAAGCCCGGCAAAAGCCGGGCTTCCGCCATGTCCGCCCGTCCCGGCTATAAAGCCGGTCGGGGATATGTCTCCCGGCCGGGGTTTTTATTTTTGGGGCCGGTTCCGGCTCCAAACTGTTTTTCCGGCACTTCCGCCGTACCGGGGAATATACTGTTAAGAAAGGGCGTGCCAGCCCCGGGAGTGTGAAGATAATGATTGTTATCGCCGGCGGCGGCTGGGCCGGTTGCGCGGCCGCCTATGCGGCCGCAGCGGCCGGGGCGCGGGTGGTGCTGCTGGAAAAGACGGATATGCTCCTGGGCACCGGTCTGGTGGGCGGCATCATGCGCAACAACGGCCGGTTTACCGCTCTGGAGGAAGTCTGGGCGATGGGCGGCGGGGATTTCATCCGCCGGATCGAGGGAGTGGCCAGGCACCGCTGGCTGGATTTCCCCGGTCACCGGCACGCCACGCTTTACGACGTGACCCGGATTGAGCCGGCCATCCGGAGCACTCTGGCCGACGCCGGGGTGGAGATCCGGCTGCAGAGCCGGGTGGCCGGGGTGTTTAAAAAAGGGGATGCTATTGGCGAAATTTTGACCAGCCGGGGGGAAAACATAGCCGGCGAGGTTTTCATCGACACCACCGGTACGGCCGGGCCGATTAAAAACTGCACCCGTTTCGGCACCGGCTGTGCCATGTGCATTCTGCGCTGTCCCACCTTCGGTCCGCGGGTGAGCCTGACCGACAAGGCCGGTGTGGAGGAAATACGCGCCGGGGACGGCTTTCCCCATTTTGAGGCGATGAGCGGCTCGTGCAAGCTGGATAAAAACTCCCTGGCCGGCTGGCTGGTGGATAAACTGGAACGGGAGGGACGCCTGGTCGTCCCCCTGCCGGCGCATATACAAAAAGGCGACCTGTTGAGCAAAAAAGCCTGCCAGCAGTACAATCTGGCCGATTTCGCCCGCAACCTGGTGCTGCTCGATACCGGTCACGCCAAGCTGATGACGCCCTATTTCCCGCTTGAAGTGCTGCGCACCATCGACGGTTTCCGGGAGGCCCGCTATGCCGATCCGTACTCCGGCGGGCGGGGCAACTCGATCCGTTTTAACGCCATCGCCCCCTGCGACGATGCCCTGAAAGTGGCCGGCGTGGCCAACCTGTTCTGTGCCGGTGAGAAGACCGGCCTGCTGGTCGGGCACACCGAAGCCATCGCCACCGGTTTTCTGGCCGGGCATAACGCCGTGCGCCACCTGGCCGGGAAAGATTTGCTTGTTTTGCCGGAAGAACTGGCCGTGGGCGATCTGATCGCCTTCATGCACCGGGAAATGAAAACGCCCGCCGGGCTGCAGAAAAAATACACCTTCTCCGGTTCGGTTTACTTCCAGCGCATGCAGGAAAAGGGGCTGTACACCACCGATGTGCAGGCCGTCCGCGGCCGGGTGGCGCGGGCCGGTCTGACGGGGGTGTTCAACAGCAAACTGCTCCGGGTGTGCAGCGGACCCGTCGCGGCGCCGGCCGGTGCAGGCACCGGGACATAACCCGCCGGGCTGGCGGGGTGTTCAGCGCAAACCGGCCGGGGCGCATGAGCCCGGTTACAGCACCGGCTGATTCAAACCGGGATGCAATTCCCGGTTTACCTGCCTGTGCCGGACATTCCAGGACGCCGCTTTCCAAAACAGTAGCTTGTTTTCCGTGCATGGCCGGGCGGCCGCCTTTTTGCATGTGGTTCTAACCGCCTCCCGCTCTTCATAAAAGTTAGTAGACAGGCCTGCTGAAAGCGGGCCGCCTGGCGGGGGGTAGAAGCGGTGGTCAACTACATCTGGCTGGGAATGATTGTTTTTGGCATTCTGACGGCGGCGGCGCACGGACAGGTGGAAGTGGTCACCAAAGCCGCCCTGGAGGGGGCTGCCAACGGGGTCAAGGTGTCCCTGAACCTGATTGCAATCATCGCCTTCTGGCTGGGCATCATGCGGCTGGCCGAGGCGGCCGGCCTGGTGCGCGCCCTGGCCCGCCTGGTGCGGCCGCTGACCGCCGTTTTGTTTCCCTCGGTGCCCCGGGAGCATCCGGCCATGGGTGCGATCATCATGAATCTGAGCGCCAACATCCTCGGTCTGGGCAATGCAGCCACACCGATGGGCCTGATCGCCATGCAGGAGTTGCAAAAGCTGAACCGCGGCGACCCGAAAACGGCCACTGACGCCATGTGCACCTTCCTGGCCCTGAACACCTCCTGCCTGACTTTGATTCCGAGCACCATCATCGGCATCCGTTTGATGCACGGTTCCGCCGATCCCACGGCCATTGTGGGGACAACCATTTTTGCCACCGCCTGCGGCATGGCGGTGGCCGTGACGGTGGACCGCGTCATGCGCTATATTTACAGCAACCAGGGGAGGTAGCGGCATGTATGAAATAATCTCGGAGATTTCCCGCTGGGCCATTCCCCTCACCCTGCTGCTGGTGCCCCTGGCGGCCATGGTGCGCGGGGTGCCTGTGTTTGAAACCTTTGTCGAGGGGGCTGGCGAGGGCTTTGCCACGGCGATCAAAACCATTCCCTACCTGGTGGCCATGCTGGTGGCGATCAACATCTTCCGCGCCTCGGGAGCGATGGATGTGCTGGTGCACACACTGTCCCCGTATCTGAACCGGCTGGGCTTTCCGGCCGAAGTGCTGCCTCACGCCGTGATGCGGCCTCTGTCCGGCGGGGCCGCCCTAGGCATCGCCACCGATCTGATCGCCACCCACGGCCCGGACAGCTTTATCGGCCGGCTGGTTTCCACCATGCAGGGAAGCACCGACACCACCTTTTATGTGCTCACCCTTTATTTCGGCTCCGTCGGTATCAGCAGGTACCGTTACGCCATTGTTTCCGGCCTGGCTGCCGATTTCACCACTCTGGCCGCTTCGGTTTTTATTGCCCACCAGGTGTTCCGGTAAAAGGATTGGTGGTAAAATACCGGTAGGTAGTTATGTTTGGCAAATCCGGGGTGAGCAAATTGGAGCGTCTGCAGAAGTTCATGGCCCGGTCCGGAGTGGCCTCGCGCCGCCATTGCGAGGAAATGATCGCCGCCGGGCTGGTCAAGGTCAACGGCAAAACGGTGACCACACCGGGTACCCGGGTCACTCCCGGGGTGGACAGGGTGGAAGTGGACGGCCGCAAAATCGGGCGGCCGGAAAAGAAGGTTTACCTGCTGGTGTACAAGCCCCGGGGATATGTGACCACGGTGGAAGACCCCCGGGGACGGCGCAAGGTGACGGATCTGGTGACCGGTGTGCCGCAGCGGGTCTATCCGGTGGGCCGTCTGGATTACGACAGCGAGGGTTTGTTGCTGTTGACCAATGACGGGGAGCTGACCCAGGCTTTGACCCATCCCCGGCACCGGGTGTCTAAAACCTACCGGGTGCGCGTGGAGGGGACGCCGGCACGGGAAAGCCTGGAACAGATGGCCCGGGGACTGGTGCTGGATGACGGTCCCACCGCTCCGGCCGCCGCCGGGCTGGTGGAAGTGGACGCGCAAGGCAACGCCCTGCTCGAAATCACCATTCACGAGGGACGCAATCGTCAGGTGCGGCGCATGTGCGCGCAGATCGGCCATCCGGTGCGCCGGCTCAAGCGGGTGCGCACCGGGCCGCTTTCCCTGGGCGGCCTGAAGCCGGGACAGTACCGTCATCTCACTTTGCCGGAAGTACGTCAACTGCGGGAAGCAGCCGGCCTGTCCCCGGCAGAATGCTCCCAAACATCAGCTAAACGGGCGCGGAAGACAGTCGGGAGCTGATGCCTGTCAGATGTCCTTCAATTTTCCCGGTCCCCCGGGCCGTCCGGCCGGGAAGCCGGGACCGGCTTCCCGGTTGATGATTCGGTATTGAAAGTTTCGCCGGCGGCAGGCATGCGAACCGGGAACCGGTATGGTAACAGTAAAATCCGCGCTTGTCTCAGTATATGGTGTATACATTTTGATCCGCGCCATATGCAGGTCCGGAGTGTACACCGGCCTGATCCGGCAAAGTGCGGTTAAAAAACTTTTGTCCCCGTATGGCATAAAGATGTCACATATGCAGGAATTTTTCCCCTCCCGGCGAACTAGGCTAATATCTTCATGTTAGTCAAGCGCTGGGGGGTGAAGTTTTGGCCGAATTGCAACCCGGGGAATCCAACGGGCATAGAGAAATAAGAGCAAAAGTCAGGCTGGACTTCAAAGGTGTGGGCAAGTCCGGACGTTTTCTTTTTGGCGGCAAGGCGGTGGAGAAGGTGGCGGAAGAGGCCCGGGAGCACCAGGTGGCCATGCTGCGCAACGTGCCCATCCAGGGGATACAGATTAACGACCTGGATTTGAGCATGGACATTTATACTATTCATGATGACATTGAAAATCATGATGTGGCCTTCGCTCCGGTGATTATGGACGTGAGCGCCGATACACTGGAAGATTTGGTGCGCTTTATCGCCCGGGATGATTTCCGCAAGGTGGAAATAATTTCACCTGCTGCTCTCAATTTCTATAAAACTGAAATGGAGCGGCTGCTGTTCAGTGTGTCCCGGGAGTTCAAACAGATGCGGGAAAATCTGGAGCGTAAATATAACCGGTAATTCCGGCAAGTTGAGTTGCCGGAATTACTGACGGCCTGGCAGCTGGATTATGCCAGGCCGTTTTTTGTCGATATATTTGCGTAACCTGGTAATGTGTGAATTTCACGGGCATTTATTTAATCCGGCCGGGGTGGAGGCAGTCAAGCTCAACCGGGTTGTCATCCGAGTTCCCGGCCGGCCTGCAAACATTCCGCCAGTGCCGTGGGGTGGTCCTTCACGGATCCCTTGGCGTCCACCCGGGGGTAGCAAAAGGTGCCGGTTAGATCTATTTCCAGCATCTTGAAAAAATATTTAACCACCCGGATTGCGCCGTCAAAAACGCCGGGCAGGTTGGTGCCGGCGGTGGCAATGTAGATGCCGCGGCGCGGCGGGCGCAATGCCGCCTCCGGGATCACCGGCCGTTTTAATACATATTTGGTGGCCCAGAACTGCTGCGCCCGGTCGATGAGCATTTTGGCCTGCGCGCAGATGCCCATGGAAAAAATGGGCGCGGCCAGGATCAGCCGGTCGGCGGCCAGGATCCGGTCGAAGATGACTTTGGCGTCGTCCGCTACCACGCACCGGCCGGTTTTTGAACATGCTTCGCAGCCCCGGCAGGGCGCATAGGCATAATCCGCCAGGTACAGGAATTCCGTTTCCGCCCCCGCTTCCCGGCAGCCGGCCAGCGCCTGCCGGGCTAAAAGGGCGGTATTGCCGTCCTTGCGCGGGCTGGCGGCCACCGCCAGGCATTTTATCTGTTCCGGCATGCTCATCACCCGTTCCTAAAAGATATCGTTCAGATCCAGCGCCAGGCCGGGCAAAAGAGGTGAAGAGACCGGCTGTCCGGTGCGGCGGGAATAAAATGCCGCTTTGGTCAATCCGGCCGGCTCCGCCCGGTAGATTTCCAATGTTTGTGCCAATGGATGGATTATCCACATCTCCTTCACCCCGTGGCGGGCATAAAGATCTTTTTTAACTGTCCGGTCCCGCAATGAAGTGGCCGGAGAGAGGATTTCCACCATCATATCCGGTGCGCCCTGGATATTGGCCTCGGTAATAATATCCGACCGTTCACGGGAAATGAAAAGGATGTCCGGCTGCACCACATCATGTAAAGTTAAAAAAACATCGATCGGAGCGGATAAAACAATGCCGAGGTCGTGTTTTTCCACATGTTCGGCCAGGCGCCAGCTCAAGCGTAAAGAAACATGCTGGTGTGGAACGCTGGGCGAAGGAACCAAATACAATTCCCCTCCAATCAATTCGTATCGCCGGCTATCTTGTAACCGGCAATAATCTTCGTACGTAAAGCCGCCGCCCAAACTTTGCACAGCTTCATCCATCCGGCATCACTCCCGCCCGGCATCCTGCCGTTTTCTGGTTGTATTATACCATAAAGAAAAACGGTATAAAACATGTCTTATGTGTCATCAATTCCATATGTAATGCCATGTCTACAGTCTATGCGCCAGCAAGGATGTATCATTGCGTGAATCTATTCCTTACTGCTGATACTGCAACGTTGTCCGGCAGCACGCCAGCCAATTGATACCGGCCGCCAATTGCTGGCGTCGTGATTAATTTCAGCACCGGTTTGCCCGCCGGATCACGCCGGCTATTGTTTTTTGCGGCCGGCTGCCCTATAATGTATGTGCCGGCCTTCCGGCCGGTTTTTGGCAATCGGGAGGGGTTTAAATGGCCTTTCAGGGAAGCAGGCAGGTGGCCCGGGTGGCGGTAAACATGGCTTTGAGCGAGGACCGGGAGCATGAGAAGGGGCTTAAAGTCCAGTACGCCCGCGAGGGTTTTAAAACGGCGGCCGTGGATTACGGCGGTGACTTTGTTGCCTCGGTGAATAAGATTACGGAGCGGGCGGTGGTGGCCGCCAAGCGGGAAGGCGTGATCAAGGAAGTGCACGCCGAAGAGGGCGCGGTGGCCGGGGCGACCCGGGAAGCCCTCTCCCAGGTGATGATGAAGGCCATCGGCCTGAATGTGGGCGGCAAGATCGGCATCGCCCGTTATAACGACCATATCAGTGTGGCTGTATTTTTCGGCGTCGGCCTTTTACACCTGGATGACGTGGCGATCGGTCTGGGCCACCGGGCGGTTTCATCATGAAATGAGTAAAATCCGGCCGCCGGTCCGGTGTGTATTTAAATATTATTTACGGGGGAGACAGTAGCATGGGCAAGACTTTTGTGCGGGCCATCCGGGGCGCCATCACGGTAGAACGGAACAGGGCGGAGGACATCCTGGAGGCCACCGGTGAACTGCTGCGCGCCATTGTGAAGGAAAACGATCTGTGTACGGAAGATATCGCCAGCGCCTTTTTCACCGTGACGGCCGATTTGAACGCCGAGTTCCCGGCCGCCGCCGCCCGCGAACTGCTGGGCTGGCAGTATGTACCGCTGTTATGCGCGCGGGAAATCGACGTGCCCGGCCGGCTGGGCAGGTGCATCCGGGTGCTGGTGCACGTGAATACGGAGCGCTCCCAGCGGGAAATCAAGCACATCTACCTGCGGGAAGCGACCAAACTGCGTACCGACCTGCTGCCGCAGTAATTTACAAATAGCCGTTCAGCATTAAATTGTTTCACTGGAAGGGGTTCCTTAAGGGGAGCCTCTTCTTTCTTTGGCATGCCGGCCAACCCCGCTGTTGGCCCTTCGTCCGGACGGGGCGGCGGAATCCCTCCGGAGGCGTAAAGCATCCCGCACCGGGGTCACCAGGAAAAGACATTCTTGCTTAAAGCATGATTGCCAGCCTTTTGGGTATATTACTGGACATGAATATTTAAAGTAATTACTTGTAAAGGATGATGGCTTATGCACCTGCAGGCACCGGGACTGGGCGGAGCGAAAAACTTTCTTTCCACGCGCCTGACACAAAACATCCTGGCTTTAATCAGTAAAAATCCAGAAACTAATTTTCCACGCCTGTTAACGCTGGTTAAATTGCTGGCCGTTCAAGATCGCCACAAGCGCCAGGTGGAAACAGTGGCGGCTTATTACCGGGAAAACCCGGCCGGCCGGGAATACATAAACCGTTTGGCTAGCAATCTGCACCCGAATGTGCGCAACAAACTGCTTTACAATTGGTTTATGAACGCCATGCTCTGGGGCATCCCCCGGCAAAGGAGCATGGCGGAAAAGCTGGGGGTGGGGGTGCCCAACTTGATCCTGGTGGACCCCACCAGCGCCTGCAATCTGGCCTGCACCGGGTGTTGGGCCGGTAAGTATTCGGCTAAAAATTCCTTGAGCCGGGAGCGGCTGGACCGCCTCTTCAGCGAGGCCAAAGAACTGGGTATCTATTGGATTGTCTTTTCCGGCGGTGAACCGCTGATCTACCCCCACTTATTTGATTTAATGGCCAAACACCGCGACATGGCCTTCATGGCTTATACCAACGGCACACTGATCAACGAAAAGGTGGCCGGCAAAATCGTGGCCCTGGGCAATTTCACGCCGGCGATCAGCCTGGAAGGGTGGCGGGAACGCACCGATGCCCGGCGCGGTGAGGGCACTTTTGACCGGGTGATGCGGGCCATGGACCTGCTACGGGAAAAAGGCGCGGCTTTCGGCGTTTCCATTACCATCACCAGGGAAAATGTGCTGGAAGTGACCGCTGACGAGTTTATCGACTTTCTGATCGACAAGGGGGCCGTTTATGGCTGGACATTCCATTATATTCCGATTGGCCGCAATCCCGATGTGGATCTGATGGTCACTCCGGAGCAAAGGGCCTACCTGGCTGAGCGCATCCCTTATATCCGCACGCACAAACCGATTCAAATCGCCGACTTTTGGAATGACGGCGAACTGACACAAGGGTGCCTGGCCGGCGGGCGGCGTTATTTCCACATCAATGCGGCCGGCGACGTGGAACCCTGTGCCTTTGTCCATTTCGCCGTGGACAACATTAATGAAAAGAGCCTGGTCGAAGTGCTGCATTCGCCCCTGTTTGCCGCTTACCAGAAGCGTCAGCCTTTCGATGACAACCTGCTCCGTCCCTGCCCGATCATTGATGTGCCCCGGGCTTTAAGGAACATCGTAGCTGAATCCGGTGCCCGCCCTACCCATGCCGGAGCGGAAACCGTCCTGACCGGCACCATTGCCGCCCAGCTGAACAACCGCTCCCGGGAATGGGGCCGGGTGGCTGGTGACATCTGGGCGAAACGGTGCAAGGAGGAAAAAGCCGGGGCTCTTTAAACAAACTATCATTTTACAAAATACAGGTGGCAACGGCCGGTGTCCTGTTTGATGTCCGGCACGGCTTCCCGGCCGTACGGCAGTAATTTCCCGTGAAAACGGCACCTTTCAAAAAACCGCTTAAAAGGGGTGACAAGGCGCTAGAAGCTTATTGACATACGGTTGCCTGTGACGTAAAATATAAGCAAATTTACAAACGGTTGGGGCGATGGAGCTCGCCATTAACTGCTCTTGCAGCTGATAGCTCCTGTTGGACGCGCGTCCGGCAGGAGCTTCTTTTATGCCTGAAATTAGCGTCAAAGGGGTGGGTTTATGACCGCTGTATCTTTCAACTCTTTGCGCCAGCCGTTGCTTGACGGCCTGGATGAGCTGCAAGGCCTGGCTGGTGAAAGGGGGATGGCTTCTATAGCCGCCTATGTGCGGGAATTGGCCGCCAGGCTGCGGGCCAACCGCTTTTACCTGGTGGTGCTGGGGCAGTTCAAGCGGGGTAAAACCACTTTCTTGAACGCCCTGCTGGGGGAGAAACTGCTGCCCACCGCCGTGGTTCCCCTTACTTCCATTGTTACCCTGCTGGAATACGGGGAAAGCCTGGAAATCACCGTGCATTTTCGGGACGGCCGGCGGCAGCAGGCCGGCCTGGCGGAATTGCCCGCCTACATTACCGAGGAGGGCAACCCGGCCAATGAGAAGGGCGTGCGCCAGGTGGTGGTGCGCTATCCGTCCCGCTACTTGAAGGATGGCGTGGTGCTGATCGACACCCCCGGGGTTGGTTCCATCTACCAGAATAATACCGACGAGACCTATAAATACCTGCCCATGGTGGACGCGGCCATTTTCCTGTTATCCAGCGACCAGCCGATCAGCCGGGCCGAGGTGGACTTCTTGCAGGATACCCGGCAGTATGCAGCCAGGATGTTTTTCATCCTGAATAAAATCGACTATCTGGAGCCGGCCGACCGCAAAGCGGCGCTTGATTTCGCCCGCCGGACGCTGCAGGAGCAAGCCGGCTTCCCGGACGCGGTAATCTTCCCCCTTTCGGCGCGCCAGGCCATGAAGGCGCGTCTGGCCGGGGATGAAGTGGCTCTGGAGGCCAGCCGGCTGCCGGCCTTCTCCCGCCAGCTGGAATCATTTCTGATGGCGGAAAAGGGGCGCACCGTGCTGCTGGCCGCGGCCAACAAGGCGGCCAACGCGCTGGGTGAACTGACGCTGGGTGTGGAGATGGAGCTCCGTGCCCTGGACACCCCTTTGCAGGAGCTGCAGGAGAAAATACGTCTTTTTGAGGATATGGCGGCCTCTATGGAGCAGGAGCGGCGTGACAACGCCTATATCTTGAAAGGCGAACTGGAACGGTTGCTGGAGGAGCTGGAAAAGGAAATTTTACGCTTCCAGGAAGAGCAGGGCGGCAGGCTTCTGTCCGGAATAGAGCGCCTGTCCCGGGAAAAGGGCCGGTCCAACCGGGAGTTGCTGCGGGCCATGGATGATTATTTGCGCTCCACTTTGCAAGAGGCGCTGGACCGGTGGCGGCCGGCGCTGGAGGAAAAGGCGGAGCAGGGCTATGAACGTCTGGTCGCCCGCTTTACCGGACGGACCAACCGGCTGATCGCCGAAGTGGTGCGCCAGTCGGCGCAACTGTTCAACCTGCCCGTGCAGGGATTCACTGGCGTGGAGGCGCTGGAGCATGAGAGCGGCCTGTACTACCTGCTGGAGGAGGAACACTCACTGCTGGCTCCCGATCCGGTGAAAATTTCCGCCGTTTTACCCCGGTTTATCTTTGGCCCGGTGCTGATGGGCGAGATGCGCCGGCGCATCGACATGCTGGTGGACCGTAACTGCGGCCGGGTGCGCCATGACCTGTCCGGGCGCCTGTTAAAGAGCGCGCGGCAGTTCCGCCGGCAGCTGGACGAAAAGTTCGATGCCACCATCAACGGCACCCGGGAAGTGCTGCAAAGGGCGCTGGCCCGGAAAGAAAAAAGCCGGGTGGAGACGGACGCCGCCCGGGACCGGTTGGAGCGCCAGATGGCCCGCCTGGCCGGCGTGAAGGATGTGCTTGCCCGGGTGGCCGTCCTGGAAGGCGGCGCCGGACGTCCGCGTCCGGATAAGGAACTGTCGTCCGGACGGACATGAACAGTGTCTTTGCCCGAAAAGTGCGCTCTCCGGAAAGGCAACACGCCAGCCGCTAAAATTATACCGGTGGGGGGATGCTGCGACGGTTAACATAATATTCGCAATTATGTTACAAGTCTTACCGTTGAGCTTTGTTTTTCGTGGAGGTGAAGTAAAGTTTGACTGCACGCCTTTTGCTTAACATCATGCAAGTGCTGGTGGTAATGCTGTTTTCTCCTCTGCTCAAGGGGGTAATCAGCCGCCTTAAGGCGATCATTCAGTCCAAACGCGGTCCATCTATCTGGCAGCCCTATTATGACTTATACAAGCTTTTCCGTAAGGATGAAGTGATTTCTACCGACGCTTCCTGGATTTTCCGCGCCGCGCCGCTGGTCTCTTTTGCCGTGCCCCTTCTGGTCACCCTGCTCATTCCGGTGCTCACCGGCTTCCCCCTGACCTGGGCCTTTATGGGGGATATGCTGGGCGGCGGGTTCATCCTCTCATTGGGCGGGTTCTTCGCCACCCTGGCGGCCATGGATACGGCCAGTCCCTACGGTCAGATGGGCAGCAGCCGCACCCGGATGGTTTCCTTCCTGGCCGAACCGGTTTTAATGTGCGTTTTCTTCGTGGTCTCCCTGGTGGCCGGGGCCACCATCCCTTATATCGTTAATCACGCCTGGTACATGGGGGGCAAGAGCGTCATTTACCCTTCCCATGTGCTGGTGGTGATCGCCTTCTTCATGGTCATCCTGGCCGAGACGGGCCGCATCCCGGTGGATAATCCGGACGGCCACTTCGAACTGGCCATGATTGACGAATCCAAGTCCCTGGAGTACTCCGGCAAGGGATTCGCCTTGATCAAATGGGGCGGCTACATGAAATTGTTTGTTTTGATGACTATATTCATGAATGTGCTGGTCACCCCCTGGGGTCTGGCCACCGCCGTCACCGCGCCGGCCCTGACTTTGGCTGTCCTGTCCCTGCTGCTTAAGATGCTGGCGGGGGCGGTGCTGATCGTGATTATCGAGTCCACCCTGGCCAAGCTGCGCCTTTTCCGGGTGGCGGAATTTCTGGGCATGGCTTTCGTCATTTCCCTGCTCGGGTTGATCACTTACTTTATCGGCGTTTAATGTTGAGCCGGGGTATCATGAGGTACGGGGTCCACCTTGCCGGTGAGGGGGATACGTTTGAAGAACGGCGGATGGACACTGCGGTTTTAACCCGGCGAAATGTTCCTTGCTTTACGATTGCAGGACAACAGGTAAATGCTTACGTTTTGTAGGAGGGGGGAAAGATATTGCTTTATGCTACCGCATTAAAACTTTTGGGCGTACTGGGCGCCTTGCTTTTGCTGGAGACGCTGTTCATGCTGGCGGTGCGCCAGATGCGCGGCATCATCCGCCTTTACGCCATACATTCGCTTTTATTGGCCATCTCGGCGGCCGTTGTGGGTTACGTCACCGGTATGTACCACCTGTACCTGGTGGCTGGTCTCACCCTGCTGTTCAAGGTGCTGGCTATTCCTTATTCCCTGGAACGGGTGATTCACGATACCATCCTGGAAAAGAGGGAAATCCACTTTGTTTTCGGTGTGCCCGGCTCCCTGTTGATTGGCGGGTTGTTATGCCTGCTGGCCTACTTCACCAGTATCCGCCTGGTTTACCCGGGGGACACGCTGGCCCGCCTGCTTTTGTCCGTCGGGGCGGCGGTGGCCCTGTTGGGCCTGTTCATCATGGTCGGCCGGCAAGAGGCGGTGCCCCAGATTTCCGGTTTGTTGATCATGGAGAACGGCGTCATCCTGATTGCCGTGGTCACTGCCTTCGGCCTGCCGCTGATTGCCGAATTCGGCCTGTTTTTGGATGTGCTGGTGGGCGCTTTGCTTCTGGGCGTGCTGGTCATGCGCCTGCAGCGGCATAATGAAACCACGGCGGTGGGAATGTTGCGCCGTTTGAAGGGGTAGGTGGAAAATGGCCGAGTTGATTTTACTGATGCCGCTGGCTGCTTCGGGAATTTCCATTTGCACGGATAAATTTCTGGCCGGATTGACGGCACTGGTGCAGGCGCTCACGCTGGCCTTTTCCCTGGTTCTGGCCTGGCGCGTGGCCCAGTACGGCCCGCTTAATTACGGCTGGTTTTATATCGACGCCGTGGGCGCCCTGTTTTTGCTCACGGTGGCCGTGGTCAGCTGCACCGCCGCCATTTATTCGGCCGGCTACGTCCGGTCGGCACACGACGGCGCACCCATTACCGGCGCCTCCCTGCGCCGCTATTACGTGCAGTTCAACCTGTTTACCTTCGCCATGCTGCTCATTCCGCTGCTGGGCAACCTGGGTCTGGTCTGGATTGCCCTGGAACTGACCACCCTGACCTCGGTTTTCCTGGTCGGCTTTGAATATACCGGCCGGGCGACGGAAGCAGCCTGGAAGTATTTGATCATTTCCTTTGTGGGCGCCATGCTCGGCCTGTGGGGGCTGGTGCTGCTCTACTACTGCACCGTGCATGCGCCGGCGGCCTACCAGGGACTGGAGTGGGCGCATCTATACCGGCTGGCGGGCAGTCTCAACCCCCAGACTATGAAGATTGTGCTGTTGCTCTGTTTAATTGGTTACGGCACCAGGGCCGGCCTGGCCCCCATGCACACCTGGTTGCCCGACGCGCACGGGGAGGCGCCTTCCCCGGTGTCCGCCCTGCTTTCAGGCGCCAAAACCACCGTTTCCTTTTACGTGGTGCTGCGGTTTTACTTCATCGCTGTGCGTTCCCTGGGAGCAACGGCGCAGCATCTGATGCTCTTCTTCGGCCTGCTGTCCGTACTTATCGCTGCCGCTTTCATTTTGCAACAGCAGGATTATAAACGGATGTTGGCCTATTCCACGGTGGAGCATATGGGCATTGCCGGACTGGGCGCGGCCTTTGGCACACCGCTGGCCATTTACGGCATGCTGTTTCATCTCTTCAACCATGCCGTGACGAAGTCGAACCTTTTCTATGCCGCCGGCAACGTGCTGCTCAAATACCGGACCAGGGAAATCCTCCGGGTGAAAGGGCTGCTCAAAAGCCTGCCCTTAACCGGCGTGGTGTTTCTGGTCGCCGTGCTGGCCATCGCCGGACTGCCTCCTTCCGGCATTTTCGTCAGTGAGTTGACGGTGCTTACGGCCGGGTTTCGCACCTACCCCGGTGCGGCCGTGGCGCTTCTGGCCCTGCTGGCCGTGGTCTTTTTCGGTCTGGTCCGGTCCATGTACCAGATGGTTTTCGGCCCGCCCGGCGGGGATGTGCCAGAGATGGGGATCAGCAACTGGAACAACCTGGCTATGGCTTTGAGCCTGCTGCTGATTATTTTGCCGGGCCTGATTGCCCTGCCCCTGCTGCACCCGTTGCTGAACGCGGCGGCGGCTGTTTTTGCCGGGAGGTGAACGAATTGTCCAATCATGAAATAATCAACGCCTTTTGCGCCGCCTGGCCGGACCTCAATCCGGACGGGCAACTGGTGTGCTCACTGCAGGCCGCCGATCTGCCCGCTGTCTGCCGGTGGTGGCACGACCGGGCGCAGGCCCTGCTGGTGGACGCTTTTGCTCTGGCCGATCCCGTCTCGCCGGATGATTACCTGGTCCGCTATGTCTTTGATCTACCGGGTCTTGACGGCTTTGTCACCCTGTGCGCCCGGGTGGCGGGCCAACCGCCGGCTTATCCCGCCGTCAGCCTGGATATACACGCCGCCGACTGGTTTGAACGGGAGATTTATGAAATGTACGGCATTATTCCTCAAGGGCACCCGGCGCTGGGCGGCTTTATCCTGCGCAACCAGGGGGACGACGGCCCGTTTCCCCTGCGCAAAAACTTCCGCCGGGAGGATCGCCTGCCGGAGATGTCCTGCCTCCTCCGGCCCCACCCGGTGGAAGGGCGGGGGGTGTTTGAGATGCCCCTGGGGCCGGTTTATTCGGGGATCGCTGAAGCAGCCCATTTTGCCCTGACCTCCATTGGCGAGGAGGTTTTCTGGGTCAGCCCCCGGCTGTTCTACAAGCACCGGGGCCTGGAAAAAGCGGGGGAGGAAGTCCCGCTGGAAAAGGCGCTCCTGCTGGCGCAACGCATTTCCGGCATTGGCGCGGTGTCCGAATCCCTGGCCCTGTGCCGGGCGGTGGAAGCGGCCGCCGGCCTGGAGGTGCCAGCCCGGGCGCTTTATCTGCGTTCCATCCTGGCCGAGCTGGAACGGCTGTATAACCATATCGGCAACATCGCCGAAATTTGCGAATCCACTTCGCTGTCGGTGGGCGCGGCGCAGGGGTTCATGCTCCGGGAGCGGCTGTTGCGCCTGAACGCCCTGTTGACCGGCCACCGCTACCTGATGTACAGCATTTGCTATGGCGGCGTCCGGTGGGATCTGAACCTGGAAAAGATTTACCTGTTGCGGGATATATTAAAACCGCTGGCAGCGGATTTCCGGCACTGGTTTAAAATGCTGCTCAACACGGACAGCTTTTTGGACCGGCTGGAAAACATCGGCGTACTGGATGTGCACGACGCCCGGAACCTGTGCGCCACCGGACCAGTGGGCCGGGCCTCGGGCCTGGACCGGGACTGGCGCCGGGATCGCCCTTACGCTGCTTATAAGCGGGTGGATTTCGAGGTACCGGTGGAAACAGACGGTGACGGGCTGGCCCGGATGAAAGTGCGCGCCGCGGAAGTGGAGCAGTCCCTGGCCGTGCTGGCCCGACTGGCGGCGGAGCTGCCGGCCGGTCCGGCGGTAAATGACGCCCGGCCGCACCTGCCGGAGGGCGTCAGCGCCTGCGGCTGGTGCGAGGGTCCCCGGGGCGGCACATTGCACTGGGTGATGGCCGGTGAAAACAATCAGCTGTGGCGCTACCGCATGCGCACCCCGTCCCTGGCCAACTGGCACACCTATCCCCACGGGACGGAAGGATGCGCCTTCCAGGATTTCCCGATTATTCTGGCCAGTTTCGGCCTGTCCTTTGCCGAAAGCGACCGTTGAAGGAGGAATTTCGATGGCCAACTGGGTTTGGAAAGGATTGGGCAGCGGTGTGGTCACCACCCGCTACCCGCACCGGATGGAAGAGATCCCGGGGGGCTGGTCCGGCCTGCCGGTGGTGAAGGGAAACAACTGCCCGGCGGACTGCCGGCGGTGCGCTGCTGTCTGCCTGTCCGGCGCCGTGAGCATTGGCGGACCGGCCGGGCCGGTGATCGACTATATGCGCTGTATTTTCTGCCGCGCTTGCGTGGAAAACTGTCCCGGTGAAGTCCTGGTTTGGCGGAACGACTTCCGGCTGGCCCGGCCGGCCCGGCCGGGCGGACCGCCGCGCCGCCTTTCCCGGCGTTCCGTCTATATCCGCCACGTGGACACCGGCGCCTGCGAGTGCTGCCTGTGGGAGGTCAACGGTTTATCCAACCCGTACTATGACTTGCACCGGCTCGGTTTCTTTTTCGTCACCTCGCCCCGCCACGCCGACCTGTTGCTGGTTACCGGCCCGGTGACCCGGAACATGGCCGAAGCCCTGGACAAGGCTTACCGGGCCATGGCGGCGCCCAAACTGGTGGTGGCGGCCGGCGCCTGCGCCTGCAGCGGGCCGTTTGCCGGGATGAATTATGCGGCCCCCTATCGCCTGGCGGATCTGCTGCCGGTGGATGTGTTCGTCCCCGGTTGCCCGCCGGCGCCGCTGACCCTGCTGCACGGCCTGCTGCTGGCCGCCGGCCGGGCGGAAGAGGCGGGCGGGGAGATGGAATTGCGGGGGGATAAGACCGGTGCCGCCGGCAAATAGACCTGTGTTGGGGAATATTTTGGGCAAGGAGGTGCTTTTATGACCGGTCAAACCTGGTTGTTGATTATGACTGCCGTATCGTTGCTGGGCGCACTGCTCATGGCCGTGGTCACCGGCGGCCGGGCGGCGGTGGTTGTATCCATGGGCGCGGCGGTGCTGGCCTCGCTTTTCGGCCTGGCGGGCGCTGTGACGCTGGCGCTTGCCGGAAGCGGCGTTTTTTTGGCGGCCGCCGTATTACCGCCCCTGGGCACACTTTTGTTGCGCCCCGACGGCTTGTCACTGTTATTTTTTGTCCTGACCATGCTGATCTGGCTCTTTATCTCCATCTTTTCCCTGGATTATCTTCAAAAGTTCATCCCGCGCTACAACGTGCGGGGTTTCGGCGCACTGTACAACATTCTGTTCCTGGCGCTGGCCGTGACCACACTGGCCGGCGATCTGGTGACTTTTTTAATCGCCTGGGAAGTGATGACCGCCCTTTCCTATCTGTTGATTGTTTTTGAACACCGCAACCCGGAAACGACAAAGGCGGGCTTTTTCATGCTGGTGATGAGCGAAACCGGCTCGGTGCTGTTGATCGCCGCCTTCATCATGCTGCGCATCCATACCGGCCACTTTGATTTCGCCGGCATCGCCGCGGCCGCCGCTTCGCTGCCGGCGGCGGTGAAGAATGCGGTATTCATCCTGGCGCTGCTGGGCTTCGGCGTCAAGGTGGGCATTGTGCCGCTGTACGGCTGGTTTCCGCCGGCCTACGCCGCGGCGCCGGCCAATGTGGCCGCCGTCCTTTCCGGCGTGACGCTGAGTCTGGGTGTATACGGGCTGTGCCGGGTGATCCTGGATTTGCCGGGGGCGGCGCCCCTCTGGTGGGGGTTGGTCCTGCTGGTGCTGGGCGCTCTGACGGCCATCCTGGGCATTTTATACGCCCTGATGGAGCAGAACTTGAAGCGCATGCTATCCTTGAGCAGTGTGGAAAACACCGGCCTGATCCTGGTTGGACTGGGGGCGGCCATGGTCTATCGCACCGGCGGGTTGTATGTGCTGGCCGCACTGGCCGCCATTACCGCCCTGTATCACACGATCAACCATGCCGTCTACAAGACGCTTTTATTCCTGGGCGCCGGGGCGGTGGAATTCGCTACCGGCCGGCAGGACATGGACGGTTTGGGCGGCCTTTCACGCACCATGCCTTACACCACCCTGTTTTTTCTGGTTGGCTCGCTGTCCATTGCCGCCCTGCCGCCTTTCAACGGTTTCGTCAGCGAATGGCTGACCTTACAGACGCTTTTGTTGAGCTTTCATTTGCCGGATGTGCTGCCCAGGGTGGTCATGGCGGCCGCCGGGGTGATCCTGGCTCTGACCGCCGCCCTGGCCATAACCTGCTTCGTCAAGGCCTGCGGCACAACCTTTTTGGGCCGCGCCCGGCGCCCGGAAGCGGCCCGGGCGAGGGAAGCGGGCCCGTGCATGAAGCTGGGTATGGCCTTGCCGGCGGTTGCTTGCCTGCTCCTGGGCGTGCTGCCCACCCTGGTCATTCCCCGGCTGAACGGCCCGGCCTCCATCCTGGCCGGCGGCACGGCGGCGCAGCAGATGGTCCCGGCCGTTTTCAGCCAGCCGGAAAAGTTCAAAGACCTGGTCATGCTGGGCGGCGGTTTTCTGCGCGGCATCCTGCCGGCGCCGGGCGCCGTGGTGGTACCCACCGATCCGGGGTTCTCCAGCATATCGCCCACTTATCTGCTGGTGGCCCTGCCCCTGATGCTGCTTCTGGGCGCCGCCCTGGCCCGTATCTTCGGCGGCCGGACCGTACAGGAGAAAGGGCCGGTTTGGGCCGGCGGGGAAGAGCGCTTTGATCCGGCCCAGCAGTATACCGGTACGGCCTATTCCAACCCGGTGCTGGTGCTTTTCGGGTCCATTTACCGGCCGCGGGTGGACCTGGTGCGGCATTACCATGCGCAAAACAACTTCCGCCTGGCCACCGGCTACCAGCGCCAGATTTATTCGCCGGCCGAACGTTATCTTTATCGCCCGGCGGTCTGGCTGCTCTACAAGGGAGCCGGACTGTTGAGCTGGATTCAGTCGGGGCGGGTAAACCAGTACGTGGCCTATATGCTGCTTCTTCTGGCGGGCGCGTTGATTTACGCCGTCTGGTAAATGGCAGGCGGCCGTTGTCACCGGGATAGTTGCACATTTGGCGGGGTCCGGGTGCTGCCGGCGTTTTATGGCCGTGCAGCCGCGCCCGGCGTGCGGTAATTATGCCGGGGGGGGCGAATACGGAATGTGTCAGGTAAAAAAATCAGTAAGCGTGCCGATGATAATACGCCCGGCCATGCCGTGGAACTGCCGCCGCTGACGTACCCCCCATGACCAGCCCCATGCTGCGCGGGTCGATTTTTTCGTTGATATAACCCATGTTAAACCAGGAGTTCATAAAGGCCGAAAAAACCGACCAGCAAAAAAAAGAAAGGTTCATAAAATTTTTCCAGAACGTCTGTATCAATGCGATTGAGCAGCAGCGGGCCGATAAAGGCGCCGGTAACTGTACCCACTCCCAGTAAAATTACTATCTGCCAATTTATTAAACCAATGGCGAAGTGGGCGATGAAGCCGGTAATACCAATAGCCAGCAACACCATGAGCGAAGTTCCCACCACCTCTTTGGCTTTAAATCCAAGGGCATAAAGTCCGGCCAGAATGGGTGGAGTGCCGCTGATGCCCACCATGCCCGACATAATTCCGCCAAATAAACCGTAAAAAACGGCCAGGAGGTGCTGTGAAAAGGCCCGCGCGGACGAAACGGTATCAACAGTGGTTGTATACGTTTCTCTATCATGTCCGGTTTCCCCGTCGGCTACGGACGTCTGCGGGGTATTGACCCCGGATTGTTTTTTTCGTTTTAACATGGGCACCAGGATGGCCAGCAATATTAATCCTAAAATTTTTGTCTGGTAGGCCGGGGGTATCCAGGCAGAGCTATAGGAACCAATGACGGCTCCCGCCACTGCACCCAAAATTAACCAAAGTGCCACATTCACTTTGATATTGCCCTGGCGGTAATGGCTGGAAAAAGCCATTAGCGTGGTGGGAATGATTGTGGCCAGGGAAGTGGATGCAGCTATGGGCACCGGCAAGTGAAAAAGTCCGGTTAAAATGATTATATAAAATATACCGCCCCCGCCACCCATTAAAGAAACAAGAATACCAATGGCCAGACCGGCTACCGGGAGAAGAACTGGCATTAATATCACTCCAAAACAGTAATCCACATATTGGGCTGTATGTTTACCGGCGGAGTGCCGGCTAACAGTAATGAATCCCTTTAGATACATAATTAATAATATAACACTAAAAAACTTCATTGGCAAGCAAATGTTTAGGTAAACAAAATAAACCGTCTCTCAGGAAAAAACCCCTACATTCGTGGGGGGACTCATCTCCAATCCAAATTCCCGCTGCTGCGACGCCAGGCTCCTGCAGGAAATGTCCGGCAGGAGCTTTTTAACTACGCCGGTTTGCCCTTAGGAAGAACTTGACAGAAATGCTGTTGGTGATAAAATAATTCGTAAGGTGAAATATACGGTGGGCAATTAATCCATGTACAAAGGATGGAAACAGTGACGGGATGACCGGCAAATTCAAGACAACGTGCCTGTAACCGGAAACCGGCCGCTGCCATTTGGTGCCGGAATACGGTTAAAGTACGGGAAAAACGGGGGGATAGGATGATGAGCGGAGAAGAACGCACTTACGACATGCGCATGTTCAAAGACACCTTTGAGTATGAATTTACCTACCTGAACGGCTTTTTGCGCAATGCGCGCCGGCTTGCCGGCCGGCCGGCACTCACCTGTCCTTTGCGTGAAAAAACCTGGACCTACGCCGAACTGAACCGTGAGTGCAACCGGCTGGCCCATGCCCTGCTGGCCGACGGGGTGGGTAAAAACGATGTGGTCATGTACCAGTTGCTGAACGGGGCGGAGTTCGTTTTTCTCTACCTGGCCCCGCAGAAAATAGGCGCCATCAACTGCCCGGTTAATTTCCGGCTTGCGGACGGGGAAACTGCCTTCATTATTGACGACAGCAGGCCGGCCGTATTTTTTTATGACGTGGAATTCAAGGAAACGGCGGAAAGTGCGCTGGCCATGGCCGGACACAAACCCCGCCGGGTGGTGATGGTGGATCCGTGGGGGCGGGGCGAGCCTTTTGCCGGTTCGATCACCTATGAGGAATACGTAAGCGGCAGACCCGTCGATGATCCCGGCATCCCGCGCCCCATGCATATATACGACGAGACCACCCGGCTCTACACTTCCGGAACCACCGGCCGTTCCAAGGGGGTGCCCATCAACAATATAAACGACGTCCTGTCCGCGCATGATGTAATCATGCACTTTCCCCTGTCACCACTGGATAAGACGATGAATATGAGCTCGTGGTTCCACCGCGGCGGCTTGTATTCCGGCGGCCCCAACCCCACCTTGTACGCGGGCGGGGAAGTGGTGGCGCTCAGGCAGTTCAGGCCCCGCACATGCCTGGATTACGTGGAAAAGTACGGCATCACCTTTCTGATCGGCGCCCCGCCCATGCTCAAGCTGCTGCACGACTTCCAGCTCAAAAACCCCAGGGACCTGGGCAAGTTGAAGGGCATTGTGACCATGGGCGCACCGCTGGAAAAAGAAGCCTGTATCAAGTTCCAGCAGGTGCTCACACCGAACATTTTCAACGGTTACGGCACTTCCGAAGCCTTCTGGAACACCTTTTTGCGGCCGCACGACCTGCCGCGGATGGCCGGTACGGCCGGACGCGCCTGCACGGACGACGACGTAAGGGTGGTGAAAATCCACCCGGACCGGCGCGCCGAACCGGATGATTTTGCGTCCAGGGACAATCAGGAGGCCGGTGAAATAATTGTCAAGGCGCCGGCCAAAACCACCTACAGTTATGTGAACAACCCGGCGGAAAGTGAACGGGTTTTTTACAAGGGCTGGATTTACATCGGTGACGTGGGCACCTGGGACGAAAACGAGTATATTACCGTGGTGGGGAGAAAGGATGATATAATCATTTCGGCCGGGGAAAACATCCATCCGGTTCAGGTGGAAGAGGTGCTCAACGAACATCCCAAGGTGAAGGAATCGGTGGTCACCGGCGTGCCCGACGAAGTCCGCGGCGAGGCCGTGGCGGCCTATGTGGTCAAGGCGGATCCCTCGCTTACGGCAAAGGAATTGGACGAGCATTGCCGCAGCCACCCGATGCTGGCCATGTATAAAAAACCGCGCTTTTACCGTTTTGTGGATGAGTTGCCCTACACGGGTACGGGTAAAAAGATCCACTACAAGGTAAAAGAGCAAGCCGCCGGCGATCTGCGGGCGGGACTGCTGGAACGGGCCTGAACGCCGCCGCGTAGCGGCGGTGGAAGGTGGTTGTCGTACCAGAAGAGCAAGCAAATACGGTCCGGAAACAAACACGGCGTAGACGGGGCAAGTGAAACGGCGGCGCGAATCGCGCGCCGGAAAAGATCACCGGATTCCCCGGATTTGCGCTTGGAAAACGGGTGCCATTGAAAGCCGGCGGAAATTGCGCGTAATATGTAGCGTTGTCAGGTTTGTTCCGAAGCTATACCGGTGTTTTGCCGATCGGGAGCATTTTGTGGGTTGGGAGATGATTTTTATATGCAACAGCGGTATCCCTGTTGCCGGTTTGAAATGGAAGTGGCCTGGGGTGACTGCGACGCCGCCGGCATCACCTACTATGCCCGGTACTTTGACTGGTTTTCCAACGGGCGCATTCAGCTCTTTAAAAAATACGGTCTTCCCTATATGAGCACCTTTCACCGGCAAAATGTCAATATGGTGGCCCTGGAAGCCGGCTGCCGCTACCGCCGGTCATTATGGCCGGAAGAGGCGGTTAGCCTGGAAACCGTCCTGGATACGCTGACCAGGACGAGAATCGGGTTTAAGTATACGATATTTAAAACGGACGGGTCGCCGGCCGCCGGGGGGTTCACCGTCCACGCCTATGTGGATGAAAGGGGTAAACCCTTTGACATTAAAAAACGACACCCGGCTCTGTGGGCAAAAATGAATGCTGTTTTTCCCGGCACAACTGAAAGCTAATACGCCGGCCCCGGACGAAATACCGGCGAAGTATTTGCGCAATGCGGTAACCAAAACAGGTCAGGTGGACATAATCTGATTACGCTTGAAAATGTTGGTGGATGCAGCGAAACAGGCCGGCCGGCTGCAGACAATACCAGGGGGTGGAGAGATGCGGGAACGCGTGGTGATTACCGGTATGGGAGCGGTGACCCCGGTCGGCATTGGTGTCGAAAGCTACTGGCACAACCTGTTGCAGGGCAAATGCGGGGTTGGTTATATTTCGCGTTTCGACACCAGTCACTTACCGGTCAAAATCGGCGCCGAAGTGCTGGACTTCCGGGCGGAAGATTTTTTACCCAAAAAACTGCTCAAAGAAACGGATCTATTCATGCAGTTCGCTCTGGCCGCGGCCCGGGAAGCACTGCAGGACAGCGGCCCCGCCGGTGCCCCGGAACGGATGGGAGTGGTCCTGGGCACCGCCGTGGGGGGTATCGCCACCATCGCAGAATCCCAGGAGAAGCTCTGCCGCACCGGCTCCGTCCGCATCAGCCCGCACTTCATGCCGCGCATACTGGGCAACGTGGCCGCGGCGCAAATCGCCATCGCCCACGGACTGACCGGACCCAGCCTGACCGTAGGCACCGCCTGCTCGGCCGGGGCCGATGCGGTGGGTATGGCGGTCATGCTTTTGCAGCGGGGGGAGGCCGACGTGATGCTGGCCGTGGGGGCGGAATCCATTCTCTGCCCGCTGGTTATTGCCGGACTCCACGCCGCCCGTGCCCTTTCCACCCGCAACGGCGCTCCGGAAAAGGCCAGCCGGCCCTTTGACCGCCGGCGGGACGGTCTGGTGATGGGTGAGGGCGCCGGCGCAGTGGTTCTGGAAACCTTTTCCCACGCCCGGCGCCGGGACGCCCGCATCCGGGCGGAATTGACCGGTTACGCCAATTATGGCGACGCTTATCATGTTACGGCGCCCGAACCGGGCGGGCGGGGAGAAATCCTGTGCATGCGCAGGGCTTTGGAAAGAGCCGGCCTGACGCCCGGGGAAATCGATTATATCAACGCCCACGGCACCTCCACCCCCCTCGGTGACCGGGTGGAAACGCTGGCCGTCAGGGCTGTTTTTGGTGCTTTGGCGGCGCAAATTCCCGTCAGCTCCACCAAGGGCGCCACCGGACACCTGATGGGCGCGGGCGGGGTGACCGAGTTGATTGCCTGTGTGAAAGCGATTGAGGAAGGTATGGTGCCGCCCACCATCAATTACGATGAGCCGGACCCGGAGTGCGATCTGGATTACGTGCCCAACCATCCCCGCCGGGTGCATGTGCGGGCGGCCATGTCCAATTCCTTCGGCTTCGGCGGTCAGAACGCCTGCCTGGTGGTACGCCGCTATATTTAACGGTAAAGTCAGGCGGCAAAATGCCGCACGACGCTGAACAAGCCTTCTGTTATGTGGCGGTGAAAGGGGTACACGGTCCGGAATCCGGCACTTGAATAACACCGCCCCGTCTGGCGGCCGATCAGGTGACGCGTTTGGCGTTAACTTTTACCACGTGTACCAATAATGATAAACAAAAGGCAGTAAACAACAAAAATCCAATCAGCGAAACAACTCCCGCCCATCCGCAACGGCTCCAGAAAAGTCCCCCGGTTGTTCCCACCAGGCTGGAGCCGGCGTAGTAAAAAAGCAGGTACAAAGACGACGCCTGCGCCTTGCTGTCAGTGCCGGCCCGTTTGCCCACCCAGCCGCTGGCAACGGAATGGCTGCCGAAGAAACCGAAAGTAAAAATGGCGATGCCAATTATTTTAATGATTAAAACGCTGTCGAGGGTGAGCAAGGCGCCGGAAAACATAATGGCAATGCCTGCTTTCAATACTTTCGCCCGGTTGGTGCGGTCGGCCAGCCCGCCCATCCAGGCGGAACTGAAAGTACCGGTCAGGTAGACCAAAAAGATCAGCCCGGCAACGGTTTGACTCAAATTATAAGGCGGGGCCATCAATGGATAGCCGATATAATTGTATAAGGTCACAAATGCGCCCATCAGGATAAAGCCGAGGCAATAAAGGGGCAGCAGGCCGGGCGTCCGCAAATTCTTGAACAGGGCAAAAAACGTTGTTTGAACCGTATTTTTGCGGGGAGAAAAATGACGTGACTCCGGCAGCATCCGCCAGAAGAAAAAACTGACCAGCAGGTTGATCGCGCCGAGTATGCCCAGCGCAGTATGCCAGGTGAAGAGATCGGTAAGCGCGCCGGTGATAATGCGCCCGGCCATGCCGCCGAAACTGGTGCCGCTGACGTAAATCCCCATCACCAGGCCCGTGCTGCGCGGGTCGATTTCTTCGTTGATATAACCCATCGCTATGGCGGGAAATCCGGCCAGAAAAACTCCCTGCAGCAGACGGGTCAGAAGCAACATGGTAAAACTGCGGGTAAAGGCCGTAAAAATTGAAAGCACGGCTGAAAAGAGCAGGGATGCGGTCATAACCGGTTTGCGCCCGGTTAGATCCGATATGGCCGGCGCAACCAGCATAAAAACAGCCAGGGCGCCGGTGGCCAGTGACAGCGACAAGCTGCCGACGGCCGGCGTTACGTTGAATTCCCTTGAAATGGCCGGTATGAGCGGCTGCGTGCTGTAAAGGGCGGCAAAGGTGACAAAGCTGCCCAGAAACAATGCCGAAATGGCCCGGCCGTACTGTCCGCTGCCCGGCTCTATATATTCCAAGATTGAACACACCTTTTCCGGAACCTGAAAATTCGCAGAAGGACTCCCTGCCGTATGTGCTTCGATAACTAAATTCTATTTTCCTGCCGCCGGGTATGCTATAATATTTTTGAGCTGAAAACCTTTACCGGGATGAAAGGTTCGCGTTTATAAACGCGAACCTTTAAAAAATGCGGCCGTAGCCGGCGGAAAATGTCCCCGGGCGGTCGTTGCCCGGAGCGGGGAAACAACGTGGAAATAGGGAAAGAAAGGTTTTGAAACGGAGATAATGTGAAAAATGATGATCAACCGCTCAGCGCCGGGAGCAAAGGCGGTAATACCGGTTTAACAAAGTATCCAGCTTCTGGCTGATCAGCAGCCGTTCCGATTTTTCCGCTGTTTTGTATAACCGCAGCCGGGTTTGTTCGATCCTGTCGAGGAGATCGGACAGCTTTCTTTGTTTTCTGCCGTCCGGCGTATTCAGGCAAAGCAAAGTGGAATGCAGTCCGATCATGGTCCAAGCCTCCTTTCCTATTAGTAATTATAACTCATGACATAGGAAAACATTGTCGAAAATAGGTGAAAAGTAATAAAAATTTTGGCGGAGGGTAAAAATTGACCGACATACATTGGCATTATCTGCCGGTGCTGCAGCAGCTCGTTCTTTCCCTCGGCCTGGGGCTGCTGCTGGGCCTGGAGAGGCAGCGCTCGGGAAAGGAAATCGGACTGCGTACATTTGCTTTTGTGTCTTTGATCGGCACTCTTTCCCGCATGCTTTCCGTGACGGTGAACATGGTGGCCCTGGGTGTGGTGGGTATAATCATCTTGATTATGAACGTGCAGTCTCTCTACCGGCGACGGGGAGCCGAGATTACCACCTCCGCCGCCCTTTTCCTGGCCGCCCTGGACGGCACGCTGATCGCCACCGGACAGGTTTTCACCCCCATTGCGGTGACCATCCTGATCATGATGCTGCTTTCCTTTAAAGAAGAACTGGTCGAGTTCACCACCCACCTGTCCCGGAGCGAAGTACACGCCGCGATTACTTTTGGCGTCCTGGCCTTTGTGATTATGCCGGTGCTGCCCACCGGCACCGTGGATCCGTGGGGACTGGTGGATCCGCGCAAAGTCTGGCTGATTGTGGTCCTGCTCTCGGCCATCGCCTTTCTCAACTATATCCTGCTGCGCCTGTACGGGTTGAAAGGGATTGCCTATACGGGTTTTTTGGGCGGTCTGACCAACAGCACGGTGACCGTGGTCCAGATCGCCACCAGGGCGCGCGAAGGCAGGGGAACCATGAACGGTTTCGCCCTGCGGGGGATTATGCTGGCCAATGCGGCCATGTTTTTGAGAAACCTGGTGATCATGGCCCTGCTCGCCCCGCGAGTGCTATATCTGGCCGGTTTTTCCCTGCTCCTGATGATCCTGGTCAGCGCAGCTCTGGCCTGGCAGGTAAAGGCGGAAGAAGGCGGGCGCCTGCCTGAAATCACCGTCTCCTCACCCTTTTCGCTCAAAATGGCCCTGCAATTCGGCCTGTTGTTCCTCGCCCTGACTGTTGTGGGCGGGCTGGCCCAGCGCATGCTGGGCTCCCTGGGGTTCTACGCCGTCAGCCTGGCCGGCGGCCTGATCAGCAGTTCCTCGGTTACGGCCACGGCCGCGTCCCTGGCCGGGCACGGAAATCTTCCCGCCGCTACGGCCGCTGTGGGCGTGGCGCTGACCTCCCTGGTCAGCTGCGGAGTGCACCTTCCCCTGGCCTGGCGCGTAAGCAGGGGGGTCAACCTGGGGCGCCGGATGTTTATTTATACTATCATCGTGATTGCCGCCGGATTGGCCGGTATCCTGTTCAGCGTCCGGCACGGTTTTCCGGCCGTCTGGCGGTAGGGCGGGCGGGTTGCCGCAGGCCGCCCGGGCGGCGCGATAGGGCCGGCCCGGCTTTACTTCCCCTTTGCAAAAAATCCCTTGACAAAACAGCCTGTTCTATGATAACTTACCAACTAGCAAGGGTTTCAGCCGAGAGATAGTTGAGCAAAAGCAGAGTGGAGCAGAGCTGAGATGAGTCGTGGCGCGTCTTTTCGACTGACCGCCGGCGTTCATTTGAGCGCCGGTTTTTTGCGTTTTTGATTATGGTGGCGGGGGGCTTTGATTATGTTTTACCCGGCGGAAGAAGAATATATATCCTTGAGCGGTGAATTCAACCTGGTGCCGGTGAGCCGGGAGTACACGGCGGACATGGAGACGCCGGTCACCGTCTTTAACAAGCTGTCCGGTTCCGGCCCCCGTTTTTTGCTGGAAAGCGTGGAAGGCGGGGAGCGGCTGGCCCGCTATTCGTTTATCGGACTGGAGCCGTTGCTGGTTTACACCCACCGGGGAAAGCACGGGCGGGTCGAACGGCCGGCGGCGGAAAACATGCCTGTTATTGAAGACGTTGACGGTGATCCCTTTGCATTGATCGAGCAGCTGATGCGCTACTTCCGGGGTCCGGCACTGCCCGGCCTGCCCCGTTTTTACGGCGGCGCGGTGGGCTATTTCGGCTACGATCTGGTGCGCCACCTGGAAAAGTTGCCCGCGGCGGCCAAAGACGACCTGTGCTTGCCTGATTGCAGCATTGTCTTCAGCGGTACGCTGCTGGTGCTGGATCACGTCCGGCACACCCTGCGCGTGGTGATCAATACGTTGCCCGGGGATGACCCGGCGAAATCTTACCGCCGGGCGACGGAGCGCATTGAGCGGATCTATGACCGGTTGGTCCGGCCGGAAGCGGGTGACCCGGCCGGTGATTTATACACCCCGGATGGCGCCGCCGCCCTGCCGGACGGACGGCAGGCCGGCCGGGCGATGTCTTGCGGTGGTGCGGTGGCCGGCGGCGCGCATGGGCAGGCCGGCGGCGCATCCGCGACGGGCGTTGCTCGACCGGTGGAGGCGCTGTTCGAGCCAACCGGGCCGCAGCTGTTGTCCGGGGACGGCGCCGTGTCCGCCAACCTTTCCCGGGGGCAGTTCATGGAACTGGTCCGGCGGGGGCAGGAATATATCCGCCAGGGGGATATTTTACAGGTGGTGTTGTCCCAGCGCCTGCAGGCGCCCTATGCCGGACAGCCCTTTCAGGCCTACCGGCGCCTGCGGCGGATCAACCCCTCGCCTTATATGTATTACCTTGACCTGGGCGAAGTGGTTGTAGCCGGCGCTTCCCCCGAAATGCTGGTGCGGGTGGAGGGGGGCGAAGCGGAAACCCGTCCGATTGCCGGCACGCGACCGCGCGGCCGGGATGCCGTCGCAGACGGGGCGCTGGTGGAAGAATTGCTGGCCGACGCCAAGGAGCGGGCGGAACATGTCATGCTGGTCGATCTGGGCCGCAACGACCTGGGGCGGGTGTGCGTGCCGGGCAGTGTGGAAGTGCCGCAGTTCATGGCGGTGGAGAAATATTCCCACGTTATGCACCTGGTTTCGGCGGTGAAGGGGAAACTTGCCCCCGGGCGGCCGGCTTTTGACGCATTAAAGGCCTGTTTTCCCGCCGGCACGCTCTCCGGCGCGCCCAAGGTGCGGGCGATGGAGATTATCGACGAACTGGAACCGGTGCGCCGCGGCCCTTACGGCGGTGCGGTGGGCTACCTGGGATACAACGGCAACCTGGACACGGCGATCACCATCCGCACCATTGTCTTTCACCGCGGCCGCGCTTATGTGCAGGCCGGGGCGGGCATCGTGGCTGATTCCGATCCGGAAGCGGAATATGACGAAACAATGAACAAAGCGCGCGCGCTTTTGCAGACACTGGCCGAAGCGGCACCGGAACCTGTTCCGGCCCGCGGGTGAACCGGTGCGGTGAATGGGCAAGCGTATGCCGCCCGCCCGGAGACGGGGAAAGTTGTTGCCGTGCCAACCCGGCGGTGTGCCGTCCGGGGTTGGTCACGGCCCGCTTCCGGAGGGCCGGAGACTTGTTTCAGGGACGCGCTCCCCTGGGCGTCCCGCTGATTTTAGATGGTGGCAGGGAAAAGAGATTTGGAGGGAGGGAGTATTTTTGACCGGATCAGCAGCGTTTTATCCGGATCAGTATTCTTTCACGCCGGCACGGCCGGTGCATTTGCTGGTCATTGACAACTATGACTCCTTTACTTACAACCTGGTGCAGTATTTTGGACAGTTGGGGGCGCCGCTGACCGTGCGGCGCAATGATCAGATCACCCTGCAGGCAATTCCGGCTCTGAACATCACTCATCTGATCATTTCCCCCGGTCCGGGCAATCCGGATCAGGCGGGGGTTTCACTGGCCGCCATTCGACACCTGGCCGGCCGGATCCCGGTGCTCGGCGTGTGCCTGGGCCACCAGGCCGTCGGGCAGGCTTTCGGCGGGCGGGTGGTGCGGGCGGCGCGGCTGATGCACGGCAAAACCTCGGCCGTGCACCACGACGGCCGGACCATCTTCACCGGCCTGCCCGACCCCCTGACGGCCACCCGCTACCACTCGCTGCTGGTGGAGCGGGAAAACCTGCCGGACTGCCTGGAAATCAGTGCCTGGACGGACAGCGGGGAAATCATGGGGCTGCGCCACCGGGAATTTACCGTTGAGGGGGTGCAGTTTCATCCCGAGTCCATTCTCACCGAATGCGGGCATGAACTGCTGCAGAATTTTTTAAACCTGCGCTCCGGCCGGCGGGAGCGGCCGGCGGTATCCGGGTGATTGTGCCGGGCGAAGACGGCAAAATCCGGCGCCGGCGCCGGCTTGCCCCGGTCGCGGGGTCCGGCGGATCCCCGGGGCGGTTATTGCCGGGTCCAAATCCATGTCCGGCGGAGCCGGGGAGAGATGCAGATCTCCGCGGCACAGCGGCCGGGGCAGGGGTAACGGGGCCGTGCCTTTGATCCGGCCGCCTGAGTCCGGCTAACAGCTGAGAGGAGTGGAGCAAAGATGATCAAAGAAGCCATCAACCGCGTGGTGGCCGGCGGCAGCCTGGATGAAGAAGAAGCGGAACGGGTAATGGAGGATATCATGGGCGGCCGGGCCAGTGCGGCGCAGATTGCCGCCCTGCTCACCGCCCTGCGCTTGAAGGGTGAGACGGTGGCGGAGATCACCGGCTTTGCCCGGGTGATGCGCCGGTTGGCCACCCCCGTACGCTGCCGCTTTCCGGTGGCGGTGGACACCTGCGGCACCGGCGGCGACGGGGCCGGCACCTTCAACATCTCTACCGCGGCCGCCCTGGTCATTGCCGGCGCGGGCGTACCGGTGGCCAAACACGGCAACCGCTCCGCCAGCAGCCGCTGCGGGTCGGCCGACGTGCTAGAGACGCTCGGGGTGCACCTGGATCTGCCGGCGGCGGCGCTGGAGGGATGCCTGGAGGAAGTGGGCATGGCCTTCCTTTTCGCCCCGGCGCTGCACAAGGCCATGAAGCACGCCGCCGGTCCGCGGCGGGAGATCGGCATCCGCACCGTCTTCAACGTACTCGGCCCGCTGACCAACCCGGCCGGCGCCGGAGCCCAGGTGCTCGGGGTTTACAGTCCGGAACTGGTGCCCCGCCTGGCCCGGGTGTTGTGCCGTTTGGGGGTGCGGCGGGCCTTTGTCGTGCACGGGGCCGGCGGCCTGGATGAGGTTTCCCCGGCCGGTCCGGCGCAGGTATCCGAGGTTGATGAAGGCGCAGTAAGAGACTTTACGCTGGATCCGGCCGCCTGCGGCCTGCCGCGGGCGCCGGTGGAGGCGCTGGCCGGCGGCGGTGCGGAAGAAAATGCCGCCATCATCCGCGAGATCCTGTGCGGCGTCACCGGACCGCGGCGGGATGCGGTGTTGATCAACGCCGCCCTGGGGTTGGTGGCCGCCGGGGCGGCGGCGGACATTCCGGGCGGGCTGGCCCTGGCGGCGCAAAGTATTGACAGCGGGGAGGCGCAGGCCAAACTGGAAGCCCTGATCGACTACACCCGCCGGGCGGCCAGACAGGTGGCCAGTTTATAGGCATCCGCCGCTGTTATAAAAGCGTCCGGTCAACCCTTTCCCGGCTGCATGCCGGTTGGTCCGTTGGAGGATGTCAAAATGATTCTGGACCGTATTATCGCCCAAAAAAAACGGGAGGTGGCCCGGCGCAGGGAATTGCGGCCGGTGGGGGAACTGGAAAAGGTGCTCGCCGGCCTGCCGCCCGCCCGGCCGTTCAAACCGGCGTTACGCCAACCGGGCCGGGTCGCCCTGCTGGCCGAAATCAAGCGCGCCTCTCCCTCGCGGGGGTGGCTTTGCCCGGGCCTGCGGCCGGCGGCTCTGGCCCGGCTTTATGAGCAGGCCGGGGCGGCCGCGCTGTCGGTGCTTACGGACAATTATTTTTTCCGCGGCCACGCCGCCTTTCTGCCCTTGATCAAGCGGCGGGTGAGGCTGCCTGTTTTGCGCAAGGACTTTATCATCGATCCTTATCAGCTGTATGAATCCCGCTGCCTGGGGGCGGACGCCGTGCTGCTCATTGCGGCCGCCCTGTCACCGGAACAGATGCCTGCCCTTTTCCGGTTGGCCGGCGGGCTGGGCCTGGCCTGTCTGGTGGAAGCGCATACCGGGGAGGAAGTGCAGCGGGCGCTGGACGCAGGTGCGGAAATCATCGGCATCAACAACCGCGATCTGCGCACCTTTCACACGGATTTGTCCACCACCTGCCGGTTGCGGGAACTGATCACCGCTCCTTCGGTGGTGGTGGTCAGTGAAAGCGGCATCGCCACCCGGCGGGATGTACTCGCTCTGGCCGCCTGCGGCGTGGACGCCGCTTTGGTGGGGGAGGCGCTGGTCACGGCTTCTGATGTAACCGGACGGATCGGGGAGTTGTTCGGTGCGGCCGACGGCCGCACGCAGTTACTTCCGTCAGGTCAGGCCGCGGAAGAGCACGCAGAAGACCATGGAAATGCCGAAGGCCAGGACAACCAGATTCAAGATGGAGTGAAAGAAATTGGTGAAGCCGGCCAGGATGAATAACGGCCCGAGCACCAGGAAAGTGTTGCGCACCTTGCAGGTTAACATAAAACAGCCGCCCTTCCTGTAAATAGTCTGTTCCATTATAGCATTAAAATCTGCCTGTTCGGAAGACCATTCAACATAAACGCCGGTCTTTGGCCGCGGCACGGGGAAAACCGGCGCTGTCCGGCCGTACCCGTAAAAAGCGTATTCCGGGGGCGGTGCAGCCGTGAAGCGGCCGTGGCGCCGGAATGGCGAAAGCCTTTTTGCGGCCGGGCATTGCCTGCTTCGTCCGTGACAATAGCGATCGATTTCAACGCCCTGGCGTCCGGACGGTTTGTCAAGCGCTCAAATTTTGTTCCTGGAGGTTGAAAAGGTGGTCAAAGTGAAAATCTGCGGCCTCACCGACCTGGAAACGGCCCTTTTTGCCGCCGCGGCCGGCGCCGCCGCCCTCGGTTTTGTCTTCGCCCCGGGCCGGCGGCGCGCCGGCCCGGAGCAGGCCCGCCTGATCTGCCGCGCCCTGCCGCCTTTCGTGTCCCGGGTGGGGGTGTTTGTGGACGCGCCCCTGCCGGAGGTGGCCCAAATGGTGGACTACTGCGGCCTGGACGCGGTGCAGCTGCACGGCAGTGAGCCGCCGGACTACTGCCGCGCCCTGGGCGAACGGGTGCGGGTGATCAAAGCCTTCCGGGTCGGAGGGGCGGGACTGCCGGCGGACATGGGGGACTACCCGGTGGCGGCCGTGCTTCTGGATACGCTGGTGCCCGGCCGGGCCGGAGGAAGCGGGCGGGCCTTCGACTGGCGGTTGGCGCAGAACACCGGACTGAAAACGCCTTTGATCCTGGCCGGCGGCCTGACACCGGAAAATGTGGCCCGGGCCGCGGCGCTGGTCAAGCCGTACGCGGTGGACGTGAGCAGCGGTGTGGAAACGGACGGGCGCAAGGACCGGAAAAAAATAGCCCGTCTGATCAGGGCGGCCGGGGAGGCGGGTTCAGCGCCGCTTCAAATGTGAAAAATGACTGCTTTAGAAGGTGGTGGCCGGACCGGGGAAGCGAGCTTCTACGGTCCGGAAACGAAACACGGCGGTGCTTTCGGTAAGCGCACCGGCAGCCCGAACCGGACCGGAGCATTGGAGAGACGAGGTGCAACAACACCAGCCTTTTTCAAAGGAGGAAGAACCATGCTGCCCGACACACGGGGTTATTTCGGCAAATTCGGCGGGCGTTTCGTGCCCGAGACGCTGATGCCCGCCCTGACGGAACTGGCGGACGCCTACAAGGACGCCCGGGCGGATCCGCAATTTCACGAGGAACTGAACTATTACCTGGCCCAGTACGTGGGGCGGCCTTCACCCCTGTATTTCGCCGCCCGTTTGAGCGCACACTGCGGCGGGGCGCGCATCTACCTGAAGCGGGAAGATCTCAACCACACCGGCGCGCACAAGATCAACAACACCATCGGCCAGATCCTGCTCGCCCGCCGCATGGACAAAAAGCGCGTGATCGCCGAAACCGGCGCCGGGCAGCACGGGGTGGCCACCGCCACCGCCGCCGCCCTGTTCGGCCTGGAGTGTGCCGTCTACATGGGCGAAGAGGACACCGCCCGCCAGGCCTTGAACGTCTACCGCATGCGCATCCTGGGTGCGGAGGTGGTGCCGGTGAAAGCGGGCAGCCGCACACTGAAGGACGCTATGAACGAGGCCATGCGCGACTGGGTGACCAATGTTGAAACCACCTACTACCTGGTGGGTTCGGTGGCCGGTCCCCACCCCTATCCGCAGATGGTGCGCGATTTCCAGCGGGTGATCGGCCTGGAAACACGCCGCCAGGTGCTGGAGCAGACCGGACGGCTGCCCGATGCCATCGTAGCCTGCGTGGGCGGGGGGAGCAACGCCATGGGCATTTTCCATCCCTTCCTGGAAGATGCTCCGGTGCGCCTGGTGGGAGTGGAGGCGGCCGGCGCCGGCCTGGAAACCGGCAAACACGCCGCCACCTTGAACCGCGGCCGGCCGGGCGTGCTGCACGGCTCGCTGAGCTATGTCCTGCAGGACGGAGACGGCCAGATCAACCTGGCCCACTCGGTTTCCGCCGGCCTGGACTACCCCGGCGTGGGGCCGGAACACAGCTTTTTGAAAGACTCCGGCCGGGTTGCCTACACCGCGGTCACCGACCGGGAAGCGCTGGCGGCCTTTCACCTGCTCTGCCGCACCGAGGGAATCATTCCGGCGCTGGAAAGCGCCCACGCCCTGGCCGAAGCGGTGCGCATGGCGCCGCAAATGCCGGCGGACGCCGTGCTGGTGGTGAACCTTTCCGGGCGGGGGGATAAAGATGTGGAAACAGTGGCCGCACTGGAAGATCAAGAAGGGGGTGAACAGTAATGACGGCAGTGAACCGGATCAGCCGCTGTTTTGACGAACTGGCCGCCCGGCGGGAAAAGGGGCTGATTGCCTATATCTGCGCCGGGGATCCCGATCTGGACACCACCGTGCGTCTGGTGGAAGCGATAGCCGCTGCCGGGGCGGACCTGGTGGAACTGGGCATCCCTTTTTCCGACCCGGTGGCCGACGGTCCGTCCATCCAGCGCGCCGCCGCGCGCGCCCTGGCCGGCGGGGTGAAAGTGGCGCAGATCATCGCTGCGGCTGCGCGGATCCGCCGGCGCACGGATGTGCCGCTGATCTTCATGACCTATTACAATCCCGTTTTACAGTACGGCCTGGAAGAATTTGTGCGGGACGCCGCGTCGGCCGGTGTGGACGGCCTGATTGTGCCCGACCTGCCGCTGGAGGAAGCCGGGGCGCTGCTGGCGCCGGCCGGTGGCGCCGGACTGGCACTGATCCCGCTGGTCGCCCCGACCACCACGCCGGAGCGGCTGCAGGCCATCTCCGCCGCCGCCCGGGGCTTTGTCTACTGCGTTTCGGTCACCGGCGTCACCGGCGCCCGGCAGGAAATCCACACCGACCTGGCGAAGTTTACCGGGCGGGTGCGCGCATACACCGGCCTGCCCCTGGCCGTCGGTTTCGGCATCTCCGGTCCGGCCGCGGCCGCCCGGGTGGCTCCCTGCTGCGACGCCGTGGTGGTGGGCAGCGCCATTGTCGACCGGGTGGCGGCGGCCGCGGACAGCGACCCGGTGCCGGCGGCGGCCGGCCTGGCCGGTGAGATTAAAAGCGCGCTGGTGAATTTATAAGGGGGTTCGGGTTTTGCCATCCTTTCAGCTGGCCGGCCGGGAGCACCGGCCGGCAGACACCGTCATTGATCTGGGCACCTGCCGCGCCGGCGGCCCCCGGGTGCTCATTATCGCCGGGCCGTGCGCCGTGGAGGGTGAAGAACAGATGCTTTCCCTGGCCCGTACGTTGAAGGAGATGGGCGCGCACGTGCTGCGGGGCGGCGCTTTCAAGCCGCGTACCTCGCCCTATTCTTTTCAGGGCCTGGGGGAGGAGGGCCTGCGCATTCTGGCCCGCGCCCGGGAATACACCGGCCTGCCCGTGGTCAGCGAGGTCACGGACGTCAGATACCTGGAAAAAGTCTGCACCTATTGCGACATCATTCAAATCGGCAGCCGCAACATGCAGAATTTCGCCCTGCTCAAAGCGGCCGGCCGCATCAACCGGCCGGTGCTGTTAAAGCGCGGTTTGGCCGCCACCATCGAGGAATGGCTGCTGGCGGCGGAATATATACTGAGCGAGGGCAACCGGCGGGTGATCTTGTGCGAGCGCGGCATCCGCACATTTGAAACCTACACCCGCAACACCCTGGATATCAACGCCGTGCCGGCGGTGAAGGAGCTTTCCCACCTGCCGGTGATCGTCGACCCCAGTCACGGCACCGGCCGGCGCTCCCTGGTCGGGCCGGTCTCCCGCGCGGCGGTGGCGGCCGGCGCCGACGGACTGATGCTGGAAGTGCATGCGGATCCGGCCCGGGCGCTGTCGGACGGCAAACAGTCCCTGGAGCCCGGGCAGTTCGCCGCTTTATTGAACGAACTGCGCCCCCTGGCCGCCGTCCTGGGCCGGCGCCTGGACGGAGAATAAGGAAAACCATTGCCGGTTTGCGGATTTCTCCCGGCTAAAAGCCTTCTCCGGGGGCCGGACAGGGAGAAAGGAAAAATCATTGCCAGCGGCAGTAATCTATGGTAACATAAATTTTGTAGAATGGTTGCAGGACGGCAGTACGGCAGGGGGAGGCGATGCGATTTTTCTTGAAAGGCACTCCTCTGGGGTGCCTTTGTCTGATTTTGGGGGTAAAATAAACGCAAGGCAGGCAGGATGGAGGTAAACAGATGATTATTGTGATGAGCCATAATGCTTCCGCCCGGGAGGTGGAAGCGGTTTTGAAGCGGCTGGAAAACACCGGTTTCAAAGTGCATCTTTCGGAGGGCGTGGAGCGCACGATCATCGGCGCCATCGGCGACCGCACCCGCCTCGGGGATATGGGACTGGAAGCCATGAGCGGCGTGGAAAAGGTGGTGCCGGTGTTACAGCCGTACAAGCTGGCCAGCCGGGCCTTTCACCCCGGCGATACAGTGGTTACGGCGGGCAATATCGCCATCGGCGGCGGGCAGATCCAGGTCATGGCCGGTCCCTGTGCGGTGGAAAGCAGGGAACAATTGCTGGAAGCGGCGCACCAGGTTAGGGAGGCCGGGGCGACCATCTTGCGCGGCGGTGCTTTCAAGCCGCGCACCTCGCCTTATTCCTTCCAGGGTCTGGAGGAAAAAGGCCTGGAACTGCTGGCCGAGGCCCGGGAGGCGACCGGCTTGAAAATCGTGACCGAAGTGATGGACGCCCGTACGCTGCCCCTGGTGGCCGCTTATGCGGATATTTTGCAAATCGGCGCGCGCAACATGCAGAATTTCTTTTTGCTGCGGGAAGTGGCTACTGTGGACAAACCGGTTCTATTGAAGCGCGGCCCCTCGGCCACGATTGAAGAGTGGCTGATGGCGGCGGAGTACATCATGGCCGGGGGCAACCACCGGGTCATCCTCTGCGAGCGGGGCATCCGCACTTTTGAAAATTACACCCGCAACACGCTGGATGTTACAGCGGTGCCGGTGGTCAAATATTTGAGCCACCTGCCCGTAATCGTGGACCCCAGCCACGGTATCGGCAAATGGCGTTTTGTCCCGGCCATGGCCCGGGCGGCCGTCGCCGCCGGGGCAGACGGCCTGCTGATCGAGGTGCATCCCGATCCGGCGCACGCCTTGTGCGACGGGCCGCAGTCACTGACCCCGGAAAACTTCGCCGCCCTGATGGAGGATGTGCGCCGGGTGGCCGCACTGATGGACCGGGGGGTCGGGCGGCGGGAGGTGTGCGGCGCCCGCGGTGAAAATCGTAATGTTGGTGGCTGAGGGGAATGCATCCGGTTTTTCCTTCCGGTTCCATTGTCCGGTCCCACAGGCGGTGGCAATAAGGTTTCCAGGTTATTGGTTGGAATGGTGCAGGCAGTACAAAGCAGGTGAGTATGGTTGTTTGAAAAAGTATCAATTATTGGTGTCGGACTGATCGGCGGTTCCCTGGGTATGGCCCTGTGCGGCCGCAAACTGGCCCGCCGGGTGACCGGCGCCGACCCGGACCCGGAAAACCGGCGCCTGGCGCTGGAGCGGGGCGCGGTGCACCAGGTCTGCGCGGATCCGGGTGAGGCGGTGCGCGGGGCGGAACTGGTGGTGCTGGCCACGCCGGTGGGTTGCACCATGACGGTGCTGGCGGAAATACTGCCCCGCCTGGAGCCCGGTACGGTGGTCACGGACGTGGGCAGTGTGAAAGCGTCCATTGCGGCGCGGGCCGCCGCCATGATGCCGGACGGCGTCTGGTTCGTGGGCGGCCATCCGATGGCCGGTTCGGAGCAGACGGGCTGCGCCGGCGCCGATCCGTTTCTTTTTGAGAACGCCTATTATATCATCACCCCCGCCCGGGACGTCCCGGAGGCGGTATTAAAGCGCATGCAGGCACTGATTGCCGGCGTGGGCGCCCGGATGGTGCGCATGCATCCGGAGGAGCACGACCGGGCGGTGGCCGCCGTCAGCCACCTGCCCCACCTGATTGCGGCAACCCTGGTCAATACCCTGGCCATCCTGCCCGACCGGGATGATTTCCTGCCCCTGGCGGCGGGCGGTTTCCGGGACACCACCCGGGTGGCCGCCAGCGGCGCCGCCATGTGGCGGGACATTTTTCTGGCCAACCGCCGGGCGGTGCTGGATGTGCTGGCTGTTTTCCGCCGGCAGCTGCAGGCGCTGGAGGATGCCGTCGGCGCCGGGGACGGCCCGGCCATCGCGGACCTGCTGGAGCGGGCCAGGCAGGTGCGCCATTCCCTGCCCGCCCGGGCGCGGGGTTATCTGCCCGCCCTTTTTGAACTGGTGGCCACCGTACCCGACCGGCCGGGCATGATTGCCGATCTGGCCGCCCCCCTGGGCCGGGCCGGGATCAACATCACCGACATTGAAATCCTGCGGGTGCGGGAAGGCGAGGGGGGCACCATCCGGCTTGCTTTCGCCACGGAGGAGGACCGCGACGCCGCCGTGGCCGTATTGAAAAAAGAAGGCATCCAGGCGGCGGGCCGGTAGAAGTGCACAAGGAAGGTTGCCTTTAACGGCCATGATTTTTTGAACACAACACGCAAATTAAAAAAGTTTGTTTATGCGGTTTCAGTTGACCAATTTTACGGTAAAAACCGGCTTTTTATACCGGAAACAAAAACGGAGTGGTGATATGGACCTGACCGTCAACCCGGCCGGACCGCTGACCGGTACCGTCACCGTGCCCGGGGACAAATCAATTTCCCACCGGGCGGTGATGCTGGGCGCGCTGGCCGAAGGGGACACCCGCATCGAAAACTTCCTGCCCGGCGACGACTGCCTGTCCACCGTGCGCTGCTTGAAAGCCATGGGGGTGCGTTTCAGCGGTCCGGACAGTGACGGCGCGCTGACCGTGCACGGCCGGGGGGCGGCCGCCCTGCAGGAACCGGCGGATGTGCTGGACGCGGGCAATTCCGGCACCACCATGCGTTTGTTGCTGGGCATCCTGGCCGGACTGCCCTTTTTCAGCGTGCTCTCCGGCGATGCCTCCCTGCGCCGGCGGCCGATGGCCCGGGTGAGCGCGCCGTTAAAACAGATGGGTGCGCGCATCGACGGGCGGGGAAATGGCGAACTGGCTCCTTTGTCCATCCGGGGCGGCGCCCTGCGGGGCATCGATTTCCACTCGCCGGTGGCCAGCGCGCAGGTGAAATCGGCTGTTTTGCTGGCCGGCCTGCTGGCGGACGGGGAAACGTCCGTCACCGAACCGGTCCGTTCCCGGGATCACACCGAACGCATGCTGCATTATTTCGGCGCGCGCCTGACCGTGGACGGCCTCACCGTACGCCTGGCCGGCGGGCAGAAGTTGACCGCCCAGCCCGTGCCGGTGCCCGGGGATATTTCTTCGGCCGCCTTTTTGCTGGTGGCCGCCTCGCTGCTGCCCGGCTCCGACCTGACCATTGCCAACGTGGGCGTCAACCCGACCCGTGACGGCATTCTTGACGTGCTGGGACGCATGGGGGCGGACATCACCCCGTGCAACCGCCGGACGGCGGCCGGCGAACCGGTGGCGGACATCCGGGTGCGGGCGGCGGCGCTGCACGGCGTGAGCGTGGGCGGGGCGCTGATTCCCCGCCTGATTGATGAAATCCCGGTACTGGCGGTGGCCGGCGCCCTGGCGACGGGGGAAACCGTGATCCGCGACGCCGCCGAACTGAAAGTCAAGGAAAGCAACCGCATCGCCACCATGGTGGCGGAGCTGGGCAAAATGGGGGCGGAAATTGCCGAACTGCCGGACGGCCTGGTGGTACGCGGGGGGCGTCCTTTGCGCGGGGCGCTGTGCGACAGCCACGGAGACCACCGTGTGGCCATGGCCTGTGCGGTGGCCGGTCTGACCGCCCGGGGCGCCACCACGGTGCGTGACGCGGCCTGTGTTGATGTGTCCTTCCCCGGATTTACCGGTATTTTAGCTTCACTGGGGGTAAAATAATATTATTATTTGACTTTAAAAAAAGGAAATTACTTTCTGGTGTCGAAAGTACAAGAGTATTTGTGTTATGATTCAAGGAGCGGATCCATGACCGGCAAAATCAGCATTGCCATCGACGGCCCGGCCGGGGCGGGCAAAAGCACCGTGGCCCGGGAAGTGGCCCGGCGGCTCGGTTTGTTATATATTGACACCGGCGCCATGTACCGTGCGCTCACCTTGACGGCCATCCAACAGGGGGTGGATTTGTCCGACCGGGCCGCACTGACGGAGTTGGCACAAAAGACCGTTATCCGTCTGGACGCCGGTTCCGGCGGTGAAACCCGGGTTTGGGCGGATGGACGGGATGTCACCGGCCGGATCCGGGATCAGGCGGTGACCCGGCTGGTTTCACTGGTGGCCGGAGTGCCCGGCGTGCGGAAGGAAATGGTGCGCCGGCAGCGGGAAATGGCCGCCGGTGGCGGCGTGGTGATGGAGGGCCGGGATATCGGTACGGTGGTGCTGCCGGAAGCGCAGGTGAAAATTTTCCTCACCGCTTCGGTGGAGGCCAGGGCGGCGCGCCGGCGGGCGGAACTGGCCGCCGGCGGGGTGAATGTGGACCGGGACGAGTTGATCCGGGCAATCGCCCGGCGGGACGAACTGGACAGCACCCGGGCGGCGGACCCGCTGCGGCCGGCCGCCGGCGCCGTGATCATCGACTGTTCCGCTTTGAGCGCGCCGGAAGTGGTGGCACTGGTGCTGGCGCAGGCGGCCGGGAGGGACGGCTGATGTTTTACCGTTTGGCCCGGGTGTTATGCCGTTTGATTCTGCTCGTATTGCGCCGCTGGACGGTTTGCGGGGCGGAAAACCTGCCCCGGACGGGGGGCGTGCTGGTGATCAGCAACCATCAGAGCTATTGGGATCCGGTGGTGGTTGGTTGCGCTCTTGACCGGCAGGTGCATTTTATGGCCAAGGGGCAGCTGTTCCGCATTCCCGTGCTGGGTCCGGTAATCCGTGCGCTGGGCGCCTTTCCGGTGGAGCGGGGGGGCGGCGACCGCCCGGCCGTCCGTACTTCGCTGCAGATCCTGGCCCGGGGTCTGGTGCTGGGTATTTTCCCCGAAGGTACGCGCAGCCGCAGCGGCGGGTTGATCGAACCCCATCTGGGGGCGGCCATGCTTGCTTTGCGGGCGAAGGTTCCCGTCCTGCCTGTGGCTGTGATTAATACCCGCGGGATTTGGGGCAAAGTAACCGTACATATTGGCAAACCACTGGAGTTCCCCGCCTTTTACGGCCGGCGGCACACCCGGGAGGATTACCGGACGGTCAGCCGCATGTTGATGGGGGAAATAGCCAGCCTGATGGATAGCGCACAAGAACGGTGATGGCATAATGGAGGTTCGGCGGGCCGCCAAAGCGGGTTTTTGCTTTGGTGTGAAAAGGGCCATTGAATTGGCCCGGGATACGGCCAGGGAACGGGACGGTCCCGTGTTTTCCCTGGGTCCCCTGATCCACAACCCGCAGGTGGTGGAGCAGTTGAACCGGCTGGGAGTCGGAGTGGTTGACGCGGTGGAGCAGGTGCCGTCCGGCGGTACTTTAATCATCCGTTCGCACGGCGCCGGTCCCCGGGTGCTGGCCCGGGCGGGCGCGCTCGGCCTGCAAGTGGTGGACGCCACCTGTCCCTTTGTGGCCCGGGCGCAGCGCCTGGCCCGGGAACTGGCCGCAGCAGGCAAACAGGTAATCCTGGTCGGCGATAAAAAACACCCTGAAGTACAGGGGATAGTTGACTGGACGGACGGGCAGGCGGTGGTGGTGGAAGGCCCGCAAGAGGCCGCGCTCCTGCCCGGCGCCGCGGACATGGCCGTGCTGGCCCAGACCACCCAGCCGGCGGCCAACTTCCAGGCAGTGGTGGATGTCCTGCAAACCAAAGCAGGGCGCCTTCAGATTTGCAATACCATCTGTCACGCTACTGTGGCCAGGCAGCAGGCGGCTCTGGAACTGGCCGGCCGGGTGGCGGTGATGGTTGTGGCAGGCGGGGCCGGCAGCGCCAATACCGGCAAACTGGCCCGCCTTTGCCGTCGGGCCGGTGTACCCACTTACCAGGTGGAAACCGCGCCGGAGCTGGATCCGGCCTGGTTTGCCGGTGTACGGGTGGCCGGACTGACGGCGGGGGCATCCACACCTGACTGGATTATCGAGGAGGTTCAAAGACGCATGAAGGAGTTGGGCGAGATGACGGAAAACGAGGAAACCAAACAGGAAACCACGGAAAGCGGGGAGGAAATGCAGGTAAACGCCACCCCGGAAGAACAGGATGTTCCGGAAGAGCATGCCGCCCCGGAAGAAAACGCCGCCCCGGCTGAACAAGCCGCCCCGGAACCGGAGCAGGCCGAAGAAGCGATGCCCGGGATGGCCGCCGAAGGAATGCAGGAGGCTATGGAGGTCAAATCCCTGCGCCACGGAGAAATCGTCAAGGGCGTGGTGGTTCAGGTCGGCCCGGATGAAGTGCTGGTCGACGTGGGAGCCAAGTCCGAGGGCATTATCCCCCTGCGCGAGCTTTCCTGTTGCAGTGTGAGTTCTCCCCAGGACATTGTCAAGGTGGGGGATGAAATAGAGGTGGCCGTAGTCAAGGCGGAGGACAATGAAGGACGGTTGATTCTGTCCAAAGAGCGGGCGGACGCCGAAAAGGCCTGGGTCAAACTGCAGGAAATGCTGGACAGCGGTGAGCCGGTGCAGGGGACCGTCCGCGAAGTGGTCAAGGGCGGCCTGCTGGTTGATGTGGGCGTGCGCGCCTTCCTGCCCGCCTCCCTGGTCGAGCGGGGCTATGTGGAAGACCTGAGCAAGTACCTGGGCATGGAGATCAGCGCCCGGGTGATTGAATTAAACCGCGGCCGCAAGAAAGTGATTCTTTCCCGCAAGGCCGTGCTGGAGGAGGAACTGGCCCAGAAACGCCAGGAAATGCTGGACAGCCTGGCCGAAGGCCAGGTGGTCCAGGGTATTGTACGGCGTTTGACCAACTTCGGCGCCTTTGTGGATATCGGCGGCGTGGACGGCCTGCTGCACATCTCGGAAATGGCCTGGCACCGGGTCAATCACCCCTCGGAAGTGGTCAAGGTGGGTGACGAACTGGATGTGGCCGTGCTGCGGGTGGACCGGGAAAACGAAAAAATCTCCCTCGGCTTGAAGCAGGTGTTGCCCAATCCGTGGGACAGCGTGGACGAAACCTACCCTGTGGGCAGCGTCGTGCACGCCAAAGTGGTCCGTCTGGCCCCCTTCGGCGCCTTTGTCCAGCTGGAACCCGGCGTGGAAGGCCTGGTGCACATTTCACACCTGGCCGATCATCACGTGGCCACTCCGGATGAAGTGGTTCAAGAGGGGGATGAAGTGGACGTCAAAGTGCTCAGCGTGGATAAAGACGAAAAACGCATCCGCCTGTCCATCCGGGAAGTGGGCCGCGAGCCGCGGGAGCGGGAAAACCGGCGTTCACGTGATCACCAGCCCAAGCATCACCAGCATATCCCCAATGACGACGGCGGCGGTGTGACCATTGGCGATGTGGTGGGCGACATCTTTGACGAACACAAGTAGGCTGTTATCCGGACAACGGCCGTTCCGGCGGGCCGGGACGGCCCCGTCACGGGGGACGGCCGCTGAACGGCGTATTGAAAGTACTGCCGTGTTGACAGGCAAGGACCGAAAGTGGCTTTAACGGCCGCTTTTTTTTTGCGGCAAAAGTCCGGCGGTTGCTGCAGCCGGGTAAAACGGCCGCATTTTTGCATTATTTACAACCCGGCGGGACAGGCTAAAACAGGAGATAACCGCAAAGGGGGCAACATAAATGACCCGGTTTCCAGTCGGCCTGATTGTTCTGGTGGTGGTTTCCCTGATCATTTATTTCGGTCTGGCCCACCGGGCGCTGGACCGCCTGCGCCTGTCCGACCGGGGGGCGCTGGCCGTGATCGCCGCTATTATCCTGGGCAGTTTTATCACTATTCCCCTGGCCGGCGGGCGCATCCCCCTGTCCGTCAATGTGGGCGGCGCCCTGGTCCCCCTGGGCCTGTCCGTTTATCTTTTGTTCAAGGCCGGCACGGGCAGGGAGCAGGTGCGCGCCCTGGTGGCCGCCGCCGTTACCGCCCTGGCCATTTTCGCCGCCGGTTCCCTGCTCATGCGCGGCCTGGCCGAGCCGGGCGGGCGGTTTGAATTTCTTGACTCACTGTGGCTGTATCCGCTGGTGGCCGGGGTGGTGGGGTATCTGGCCGGGCGTTCCCGGCGCGGCGCCTTTATTGCCGCCACACTGGGCGTGCTGGCCAACGATGCCGGTTATTATTTCTGGCTGGCCGCCCGGGGCGCCCCGGCCGGCCGGGTGCCCATCGGTGGCGCGGGTGCTTTTGACGCGATCATTCTTTCCGGTGTGTTTGCCGTCTTGATTGCCGAAGTGGTGGGGGAAGTGCGTGAACGCGCCGCCGGCGGACCGGCCGTAGCCGGCCGGCCGCCGGAACTGGTGCGGGGGTTGCGCAAACCGGAACTCGATGCGCAAAGCCGGCCGGAGGAAGGAGGCGAAAAGCATGAATAAGACGCGGTGCGGTTTTACCTGTGGTGCGGTCATGCTGGCCGCCGGCTTGTGCCTGCTGGCGGCGGCCGGCCTGTACCGGACGGTGCAGCCGGTATTCAGTCCGGCGTTTTTATTCAAGACAGCGGAAAACGATCACCTGGACGGCCGGGTGATTGTGATCAAAGATGAAAAAGGGCGCGTGATCAGCAAGACGGCCCGCACGGTCACGGCCGGTGATGAGATCTACACCGCTGAAGGAAGGCACTACCGGGTGAACCGGGTGCTGGGTGATACCGCCTATGCCCGTTTTGCCGGTTTGGACCGCGATTTGCTGGCTTACCGCGATTATTACGCCCGGCTGAGCGTACCCGTGGCCGCGGCGGCTAAAAACAGCGGTCCGGTGGGCATTTACCACACCCACAGCGACGAGTCCTACCTGCCTTCGGACGGCGCCGATTCCATTCCGTTTCACGGCGGCATCTATCAGGTCGGGCAGTCCTTCGTCAGCAGGCTGCAGGGCAACGGAGTAAAAGTGAACTATGACAAGACGCCCCACGACCCGCACGACAACGCCGCCTATCAGCGCTCCCGGCGTACGGCGGTGAATCTGATGAAGAGCAATCCGGTCGCTCTGTTCGACGTGCACCGGGACGGCGTGCCCGACGCTACGTTTTACCGCCGTTTCATTTCCAATCAGGATGTTACCCAGACCCGGTTGGTGGTGGGGCGGGAAAACCCGAACATGAAGGCCAACCTGGATTTTGCCAAGCGGCTGATGTCTTACGCCAACAGCGTGCACAAGCCGATCGTCAAGGAGATCTTCATGGGCAAGGGCAATTATAACCAGGATCTGATGCCCACCGCGATGCTGGTCGAAGCGGGCACCTACACCAATGTCAAAGGGGAAGCCGAACGGGGCGTCGACCTGCTGGCCGGTGCGGTGCCGGTGGTGCTTGGAGCGGCCGGGCCGGCCAAACCGGGTGCGCCGGAATACAGCAAGCCGGTCACCGACCCCACGGCGGCCACCCCCGGCGGCTGGAGCGCGCTGGCCTGGATCATCGGCCTGTCCCTGCTGGTCAGCGGCGCTTTTCTGGTGATCAGTTCAGGCGGTTGGGAACAGGCCAGAAAACGCCTGAACGGCTTCTTCGGCCGCGAATTCGCCGTCCTGCCCGACTCCCGTCCAGCCAAAAAGCCGCTGCTGGGCAAACCGGCGGGGACCGGGCGGGCATCCGGCGGGGAGCACGGTCCGGACGGCGGTGAAGGGGAGCGGAAGCTCCGGGAGCGGTCCGGTAAGGATTGAGGATGAAAATTATATATTACTGCTTTGGCGGTACACATTCATCCGTTACCGCCGCCGCCATTCATCTGGGCCTGCTGCCCCGGGACAGGCTGCCGCCGGCCGGGGAAATCGCCGCCATCCCCTGGTTCGACCGGCGGGATACCCGGCAGCAGGGCATTCCCGCCTTTTTGGGCCGTGACGACCGGGGGAACGAAGTGTACGTACTGGGCTGGCCGGGCCGGCCGCAATTAATCGAACTGGTTTATGCCGGCCTGGCCGGTATTTTTTCTCTGCCGGCCGGCAGCTACAAGCTGGTCAACGTCAAGGAACACGTCAATCTAATCATGAAGGCCGGCGGTTTTTTATCGCGCCGGCTGGGCTGGGTGACCCTGGGCCGTCCGCTGGCCGCCCGGGGCATCCGGCGGGCCTACCCGGCGCTGCGGGCACTGGTGCAGGCGGTGCTGCAGGAATTGGAACCGGAGCGGCACCGCCTGCAGTGACGGGCGAAATGAAAAACGGGATATGACGGGCATTCCGGTTTTTTGTGCCGGCGCGGCACCGAAGGCGCAAACCGCGGACAAAAGCGGCCGCAAAGGAGTTTCGCGGTTTTCAACGCGCCGGTCTGCGGCATAAAACGGCGGCTTGACTTAATATGTCCGATAGTAGATAATGGTAGGGATATGGACTGGGGAGGAAGCATATGGCGGAGAACGGCCTGGCGGTGTCGGCGGTGGCGCCCGGCGGCATTGCCGCCGAACTGGGCGTGGCGCCCGGCGACCGGGTGACGGAAATAAACGGCCGTCCGGTGAACGATATCATCGATTACCGGTTTCTGACCGGCGACGAGGAGATTACAGTGACCCTGGTCAAACCCGGCGGCGAGGAGTGGCTGCTGGAAATCGAAAAGGATTTTGACGAAGGCCTGGGTCTGGAATTTGCCGGCGGCGGCCTGGGCGCCACCCGGCGCTGTCAGAACCGGTGCCTGTTCTGTTTCGTGGATCAGATGCCCCCGGGGCTGCGGGACACCCTGTACGTAAAGGACGACGACTTCCGTCTTTCTTTTCTCCAGGGCAACTTCATCACCCTGACCAACCTGCGGTCCGGGGAACTGGAGCGCATCGTCCGGCAGCGTTTGAGCCCTTTATACATATCTGTGCATACCACCAATCCCGCCCTGCGGGAAAAAATGATGCGCCACCCGGCCGCCGGCAAAATCATGGCGCAGTTGCGCTTTCTGGCCGAAAACGGCATTGCGGTGCATACCCAGGTGGTGCTTTGCCCGGGGCTCAACGACGGGGCGGAGTTGGACCGTACGTTTGCCGGCCTGCGCGCCCTGTGGCCGGCGGTGCGCTCGATCGCCCTGGTGCCGGTGGGACTGACCGGCCACCGGCGGGGTCTTTTCGCGTTGCGCACTTTCACCCCGCCGGAAGCGGCGGCCGTGCTGAACAGGGTGCGGCGCTGGCAGGAAGACTGTCTGGCCCGCTGCGGCGATCCGCTGGTTTACGCCAGCGACGAGTTTTACCTGACCGCCGGTGAACCGGTTCCGCCGGTGGAAAGCTATGGTGAATTTCCCCAGACGGAGAACGGCGTCGGTCTGACGCGCCTGTTCCTGGACGAATGGGCGCAGGCGGCGAAGGAACTGCCCGCCGCCCTGCCGGATGAGCGCGTGGTGAGTGTGGCCACGGGGATGCTGGGGGAAAAGGTGCTCGCCCCGGCCGTGGCGGACCTGAACCGGATCAGCGGCCTGCAGGTGCGCCTGCACGCCGTGCCGAACCGCCTTTTAGGCCCGACGGTGACGGTGGCCGGTCTGTTGTCCGGCGGCGATCTTTTAAAGGAATTGTCCGGCCGGCCGACGGGGCGGTTGCTGATTATTCCGGACGTCATGCTGCGTCACGACGGGCGGGTTTTTCTTGATGATTTGACGGTGGATGATCTTTCCCGCCGCCTGGGCCTGCCGGTGGCCGTGGCCGGCGGGCCGCGCGAGCTGGCCGGTTTGGCCGTTGGTGGTTAGCCGCCGGTCGCTGTATGCGCGCATGTTGCGCTTGATCTTGCCGGCGTTGGATGCCGTCCATTTTCCGGCCCGCCTTGCCCCCCGGGAACCGCTGGAAGACGGGAACACCCGCCGGTGAAAGTAACATTCGATAACATTAAAGGAGTCAGTCATGCCCAAGCCGATTGTAGTCATCGTGGGCCGGCCCAATGTAGGCAAATCCACCCTGTTCAACCGCATTGTGGGCGGCCGGGTGGCCATTGTGGAAAACGAGCCCGGCGTAACCCGGGACCGCCTGTACCAGGATGCCGAATGGGCCGGGCGCGCCTTCACCCTGGTCGACACCGGCGGCCTGGACCTGCGGGAAACCGGGGAAATCGCCGGCGGCGTGCGCCGTCAGGTGGAACTGGCCGTGCGTGAGGCCGACGCCGTGCTTTTTGTGGTGGACGCCCGGGCGGAATTGACCGCCACCGACCGGGAAGTGGCCGCGATGCTGCGCCGGAACAACAAGCCGGTGCTGCTGGTGGCCAACAAGGTGGAAAACTTCAGCCGGACTGAACACCTGGCCGTTTTTTATGAGCTGGGCCTGGGCGAGCCCATTCCCGTTTCCGCCGCCGAAGGCCTGAACACCGGCGATATGCTGGACCGGCTGCTGGCCGTGCTGCCGCCGGAGGAAGCGGCGGAAGCCCAAACCGATCAGATCCGCATTGCCGTGATCGGCCGGCCCAATGTGGGCAAATCATCCCTGATCAATTCACTGCTCGGCGAGGAACGGGTGATTGTGAGCGATGTCCCGGGCACCACCCGGGATGCCGTGGACATTCACCTGCAGCGGGGGGAAAAGCATTATGTGCTGGTGGATACGGCCGGTATCCGGCGCAAAAGCCGGATCGATCAGCCCACCGAAAAGTTCAGCGTGATCCGCTCCCTGCGGGCGGTGAACCGCTGCGAGGCGGCCCTGGTGGTGCTGGATGCCGTGGAGGGAGTCACCGAACAGGACAAGCGCATTGCCGGGTATGCCCACGAACAGGGCAAGGCGGCGGTGATTGTGGTGAACAAGTGGGATCTGGTGGAAAAGGATACGCATACCGCCGGACGCTTCACGGAAACCATCCGCCGCGAGCTGGGCTTCATGACCTACGCGCCCGTCCTCTTCACTTCCGCCCTGACCGGGAAAAGAACCGGCCGGGTGCTGGAGGCGGTTGATCTGGTGGCGGAACAGAGCCACCTGCGCATCGCCACGGCCAATTTGAACGCCCTGATTCGCGAGGCGCTGCTGCACAACCCGCCGCCGGCCCAGAAGACCCGCCGCCTGAAGATTTTTTACGCTACCCAGGGCGGGGTGAACCCGCCCACTTTTATCTTGTTTGTCAACGATCCGGAGCTGATGCATTTTTCCTACCTGCGCTACCTGGAAAATCAGCTGCGCCAGGCCTACGGCTTTGAAGGCACGCCAATCCGTTTTTTCCTGCGCCGGCGCAAGGAAGAAGGAGCAAAATAGACCGTGCCGGATCCGGCCGCGGCACGCGCGGCTGCACAGCGGGAATTTCGTTCAAGCGCCGCGTGCGGCCCGCGGATCGGTTTGCCGTCACTTCTTTGAACCGCCAATTTGGGGACGAAACGTCAAATCCGAGTATTGACCGGGGAGGGTTGCCGGGTGGTTCAGTTTCTGGCGGTGGTGACCAGCTACTTGATTGGTTCCGTACCGGTTGGTTATCTTTTGGGGCGCGCCCGCGGCGTGGATATCCGGCAGCGCGGCAGCGGCAATATCGGCGCCACCAACGCCTGGCGCGTTTTGGGGCCGGCGGCCGGAACCGCGGCGCTGCTGGGCGACGCGGCCAAAGGAATGCTCGCCGTTTTCCTGGGCCGGCACACCGGCGGCCACGGCCTGGAGGTGCTTACCGCCCTGGCCGCCCTGGCCGGCCACAGCTGGCCTGTTTTTCTGGGTTTCAAGGGGGGCAAGATCATCGCCACCGGACTGGGCGTCTTCCTGGCTCTCGCCCCGGTTCCCGCCCTGCTGGCCCTGCTGATCTGGCTGGCGGTGGTGGCGGTTTCCCGCTATGTTTCCCTGGGCTCGATTATTGCCGCGGCCAGCCTGCCGGTATGGATGCTGGCGCTGCGCCGGCCGCTTTTGGATACGCTCTTCGCGGTACTGGCGGCGGCCATCGCCATCTACAAGCACCGGCCGAACATCCGGCGCCTGCTGGACGGCACCGAATCACGCCTCGGCGGGAGATAACCGGCCCCCGGTTGCATACCGCGGTGGAAAACGTACCGGGAAGGAGAATCGCAATGGAAGACAAAGTTGCGGTGCTGGGCGCCGGCAGTTGGGCCACCGCGCTGGCCGTACTGCTGGCCGGCCGGGGTTGCCCGGTTTTGATGTGGTCGCGGCGGGCGGCGCTGGCGGAGGAGATCAACCGGCAGCGCCGGAATGCCGGTTACCTGCCCGGGGTAGACATACCGGAAAACGTACATGCCACGGTGGATCTGGCCGGCGCTTTACATAACGCCCGGGCGGTCGTCTTCGGCGTGCCGTCACACGCCTTCCGGGAAACATTGCGGGCGGCCCTGCCCGAACTGACGGCGCAGACGCTGATTGTAAACGCCGCCAAAGGCATCGAGGAGGACAGCCTGCTGCGCCTGTCCCGGGTTTTCGCCGCCGAAGCGGGGGAGGAAAGGCTCTGCCGCTACGTGGTGCTTTCCGGCCCCAGCCATGCGGAGGAAGTGGGGCGGGGGATGGCCACGGCGGTGGTGGTGGCCTCCGCTGATCCGGCCGCCGCCGGAGAAGCGCAGGACCTGTTCATGACCGGGAGCTTCCGGGTTTACACCAATCCGGACGTAACCGGGGTCGAACTGGCCGGCGCGTTGAAGAACGTAATCGCCCTCGGTACGGGCATCGCCGACGGCCTGGGTTGCGGCGACAACACCAAGGCCGCTTTGATCACCCGCGGGCTGGCTGAAATCACCCGCCTGGGCATGGCTTTGGGTGCCAATGTGCTTACTTTTGCCGGCCTGGCCGGAGTGGGCGACTTGATTGTCACCTGCACCAGCATGCACAGCCGCAACCGCCGGGCCGGGATTGAAATCGGCCGGGGCCGGACGCTGGACGAGGCGGTGGCCAGTGTGCACATGGTGGTGGAGGGGGTGCGCACCACCCGGGCCGCCTACCGCCTGGCCGCTCAATACGGCGTGGAAATGCCGATTACGGAACAGATGTACCGGGTGCTTTTTGAGCACCTGCCGCCCCGCCAGGCACTGGAAAACCTGATGAGCCGCGGACGGCGGCGGGAAATGGAAGAGGTGGCCCTGGCCGCGGTGGCCTGGCGCTACGACCGGGTGCAAAAGTGATTGCCCAGCGGGGGCGGCTGACGCGGCAGTAACTGCTCCGCGGCACGCCGGCTGCACGCCGGGTTCGCGCGGCGATGATCAATCAGGCCGGACGGACGGCAAAGCCCGCTGCAGCGCAGCGGGCTTTGCCGGTGCCATGTTGCCGGCCGGCTTCCGCCGTTTGGCCGCTTCCGTGCTAAGACAACAGCCTGCGCGCTTCCCGGTAATTGGCGGCGTAATAGGATTCGTTCAGCGACGAATATTTGACGCCGCCGGTGGAAGAGTCATGAATAAACTGGTCGTTACCGGCATATATACCGACATGTTCAATGTCCTTGCTGCCGTTGTAGCCGAAAAACACCAGATCACCCGGTTCCAGGGCGGACCTGTCCACCGTCCGGCCGAGCATGGCCTGATCCGCGGCGTTGTGGGGCAATGCGATACCCGCGCTGTTGAAAACAAACATGGTGAAACCGGAACAGTCGAAGGACGACGGCCCGGCGGCACCGTAAACATAGGGCCGGCCCAGCAGCGAGTTTGCTTCGGCCAGCACAGTGCGGGCGTCAACCGCGGCGCCGCGTGAAACGGCCGCCGGCGCGGCGGTACCGCCGGGTGGCGCGCCGCCGGAAGACCCCCCGGGGGGAGCAGTGACGCCCGGTGGCTTGCCGCCTGCCGCACCGGGGATGACCAGCGTCTGGCCGGGGTAAATCAGGGTGGAATTCAAACTGTTTGTCCGCATGATGGCCTGTTCATCCACACCGAAACGCAGTCCGATCCGGTAAATGGAATCGCCGGGCTGCACCCGGTAGCCGGTTGAGCCGGACGCCGGCGGCTTTTCCGCCGGTGCGGCGCTCCCGCGCCCTCCGGCTTTGTTTGCTCCGGCCGCCGTCTGCTGTCTGTCCGCTGTCCGTGCTTTGTCCGCCTTCAAGGCGTGCGGCGCCTTTTGCGGGGACGGCAAAGCACCGGTGCCGGCCGCCGGCCGCACGTTGTTACCCTTTTCCGGGATCATCAGCTTCTGTCCCGGATGAATCATACTGCCATCCAGGCCGTTGGCCGACTGCAGGCTTTTTACCGTGGTGTGGTAATGCATGCTGATCGCGTACAGTGAGTCGCCCGGCTTCACCGTATAATCAGCCGCAGCCGCCGCGGCCGGAAAGGCGGGCAAACAGAGCAACCACAGTAAACAAAGGTATTTTGCCGCCCGGGAATGATTCCCGCCAACCTTGTTTTTCATGCATCACCTATCCCTTCCTGACAACTTCACCTTGGCGTTGAAAAATTCTTCGACACCGGGAACGGGAATCCTGCCGGATGATCCAAAAATTTGTTAAAATGAAAATTCATAAAGCGGGCGGACATATTCCGGTTGACTGGTAATATATATATATTGTTAATGTATGCCACTGGAAAAAAATTCACTTGGACTAGGCCGTTTCAGGTGAATACACGGTTTGGGAAGCAGCCCGAAAATTGCGGCCACCTCCCAGGGGGGATGCAATTCAGGTTGAAGATACAACTTTACAATTTTTAAAAGGAGGGGGCGAACCCATGGAAAAGCTTGATATCTTCCGGGATATTGCGGAACGGACGGGCGGTGACATCTATCTGGGCGTGAGTGGCGGCGTACGCACGGGCAAGTCTACATTTATCAAGCGCTTCGCCGAATTGCTGATGATTCCCAATATCCAGAACCCTTATGACCGGGAGCGGGCCAAGGATGAGCTGCCCCAGAGCGGCGCGGGCAAGATGGTGATGACCACCGAACCCAAATTTGTGCCCAACGAGGCGGTTGAAATCGAGATTATGCCCAACCTGACCGTTAAAATGCGGCTGGTTGATTGCGTCGGTTACCGGGTGGAAGGTGCGCTGGGCTATGAAGAGGAAGAGGGGCCGCGCATGGTGTCCACTCCGTGGTTCGACGAACCGATTCCGTTTCAGGAGGCTGCTGAAATCGGCACGCGCAAGGTGATCTCCGAGCATTCCACCATGGGCATCGTGGTCACCACCGACGGCAGCGTCACCGACATCCCGCGGGAGAACTACCTGGAAGCGGAGGAGCGGGTGATTGCCGAATTCAAGGACATCAACCGGCCGTTCCTGGTGCTGTTGAACAGCACCCGCCCCACCGACCCGGAAACAATCGCCCTGGCTGAGGAGCTTTCCGAAAAATACGACGTGCCGGTGCTGCCGGTGGACGTTTTACAGATGTCCCAGCAGGATGTGCTGCATATCCTGGAAAAGGTGCTGATGGAATTCCCGGTCAACGAGGTCAATGTCTCCCTGCCGCTGTGGGTGGAGGAACTGGATGCCGGGCACTGGCTGCGGCAGAAGTTCGAGTCTTCGGTGCAGGAAACCATTCAGCATGTGCGGCGCCTGCGCGATGTCAACGGGGCGGTGGACGGGCTGGCCGATTACGACTTCGTCCAGAATGTACAGCTGCACAAGATGGATATGGGCACCGGAGTGGCGGCCATTGAAATCACTTCGCCGGAAGGCCTTTTCTACCAGGTACTCAGTGAGGAATCCGGCTTCCGGGTGGAAGGGGACCACGAACTCTTCCGCCTGGTCAAGGAACTGGCGGTGTCCAAACGGGAATACGACAAGGTGGCCGAGGCCCTTGCGGAAGTGCGGGAATCCGGTTATGGCGTGGTGACGCCCAGCATTGAGGATATGAATCTGGAGGAACCGCAGCTGATCCGGCAGGGCGCCCATTTTGGCGTGAAATTGAAGGCCAGTGCGCCGTCCGTGCACATGATCCGGGCCAGCATTACCACCGAACTGACCCCGATCATCGGCACGGAAAGGCAGTGCGAGGAACTGGTCCGCTACATGTTGAACGAGTTCGAGGAAAACCCGCAAAAGATCTGGCAGTCGGAAATCTTCGGCAAATCGGTGCACGACCTGGTGCGCGAGGGTATCCAGAACAAGCTGCACCGGATGCCGGAAAACGCCCAGGCCAAACTGCAGGAAACCCTGCAGCGCATAGTGAACGACGGCAGCGGCGGATTAATCTGCATCATCATTTAACCGGTCGGATGACCGGTTTTTTTTTTGCCTTTTTCACCGGAACTTAACGGTTCTATGTTAAAATTATAAGTGCTCCCGGTTGCGGCACGCATATTGCCAGTGGTGATGCCCCGGTGCTATAATGACAGTAATTTTTTGAGCTTTTGGCGGGAAGGGGAGAGTGGATTTTGCAGGAACCGGTGAAAGCGGGCCTGCTGGGCCTGGGTACGGTGGGCCGCGGGGTCTATAAAATATTGCGGGACAATGCCGCCAATATCACCCGCAAGGTGGGCGCCCCGGTGCAAATAAGCCGGGTGCTGGTGCGTGACACGGCCAAAAAGAGGGAAGTGGAAATAGAGCCGGCCCTACTGACGGATAATATAGACGATATATTGGATGATCCGGAGATTGGCGTGGTGGTGGAAGTAATCGGCGGCATCCACCCGGCGCTGGACTATGTGCTGGCCGCCCTGGAGCGGGGTAAAAGCGTGGTCACCGCCAACAAGGACATGATTGCCCTGCACGGCAAGGAACTGTACGCCGCGGCCGCGGCCGGCGGGGTCGATTTGCTTTTTGAGGGTAGCGTGGCCGGCGGCATTCCGGTGATCCGCCCGCTGAAACAGTGTCTGGCCGCCAACCGCATTCAGACGGTCATGGGCATCATCAACGGCACCACCAACTACATGCTCACCCGGATGACCCGGGAAGGCTGCAGTTTCGAGCACGCGCTGCAGGACGCCCGGGAGAAGGGCTACGCCGAGGCGGATCCGGCGGCCGACGTGGAAGGCGTGGACGCCGCGCGCAAGCTGGCCATCCTGGCCTCGATCGCCTTCAACAGCCGCATCACAGTCCACGATGTATACGTGGAGGGTATCACCCGCATTACCGCCCGGGACATCGCCTATGCCCGGGAACTGAATTATGTGATCAAATTGCTCGGCATCGCCAAGGAAACGGCCGATGGAGTGGAGGTACGGGTGCATCCCACCTTCATTCCGGTTGGTCATCCCCTGGCGGCGGTGAATGACGTCTTCAACGCCATTTTCATCCGCGGCGATGCGGTGGGGGAAACCATGTTCTATGGCCGGGGGGCCGGAGAAATGCCCACCGGCAGCGCGGTGGCGGCCGATCTGATGGATGCTGCACGCAACCGCCTGCATCATGTACCGGGCCTGATCAGCTGCACCTGTTTTGAACAAAAGCCGCTCAAACCAACCGGCCTGGTGGAGAGCAAATACTACGTCCGCCTGCAGGTGGCCGATCGTCCGGGCGTGCTCGCTTCCATCGCCTATGCCTTCGGCGACAAGGAGGTCAGCCTGGCCTCGGTGCTGCAGAAGCACACCGACGGCGAAAAGGCGGAAATCGTGCTGGTCACCCACCGGGTACGGGAGCAGAACTTTCAAGACGCCCTGCGCCTGGTGGAGCGCCTGTCTTCCGTGGATGAAGTGAGCAATTTCATCCGGGTGGAAGAGGAAATTTAAGCGCCCTCCGTGACCGGCCGGGGTGCCGTGCCGCGGAATGCAGGATTGGCTTCCCCCGGCATGCCTTTTTATGTTATGATACTAGAATAGAGTTCCGGTGGCAGGAGGTTTTGGTTTCATGGTCCGCGTACAGGTTCCCGCCACAACGGCCAATCTGGGGCCGGGGTTTGACTGCCTGGGACTGGCCCTCAAACTCTATAACACGGTGGAAATGGTTCGTTTGCACGCGGGCCTGTCCATCGAAGTTCACGGGGAAGGAGCGCAGGAAATCGCCCGGGATCAGACCAATGTGGTCTACCGGGCTGCCATGCGCCTGTTCAACCAGGTTGGTTTCGCCCCGGGCGGCCTGCGCATCCGTCTGATCAACAACATTCCGGTGGCCCGGGGACTGGGCAGCAGCGCGTCGGCGATCACCGGCGGGCTGATCGCGGCCAATATCATTGCCGGCGGCAGGCTGACACAGAAGGAACTGCTCACCCTGGCCGCGGCGATTGAGGGGCACCCCGACAATGTGGCGCCGGCGCTTTTTGGCGGTATTGTGGTCACTTCGGCGGTGGAGGGCGAGGTCAGGTATGCCCGTATCGACCCGCCGTCCGGCCTGAAAGCGGCCGTGGCCATTCCCGAGTTCAAACTGTCCACCAGAATGGCCCGGGAGGTCCTGCCCCAGCAGGTGAGCATGCAGGACGCCGTTTTCAACCTGGGCCGCGTGGCCCTGCTGGTGACCGCCCTTTGCCGGGGTGACCTGGGCCTGCTCACCGGGGTGATGGAAGACCGGCTGCATCAACCCTACCGCGCCTCCCTGGTGCCGGGGATGAAGAAGGTGCTGGCCGCCGCCCGTCTGGCCGGCGCCCGCGGGGTCTGCCTGAGCGGCGCCGGTCCGACGCTGATCGCCTTTGCCGACACCAACCTGGAACTGATCGCCCGGGCGATGAAAGACACCTTTACACAAAACGGCGTGCCGGCCCGGGCGATGGTCCTGGAGCCCAGTCCGATCGGGGCGCGGGCGCTGGAAATAAAAACGTGATCCGGATTTGCGGCATACGCTTCCGGTTTGGATAACAATGGATTAATCAACCTGGAGGGAATGGCAAATTGCTGGTAGTACAGAAATATGGCGGCAGTTCGGTGGCCGGCCCGGAGCGCATCCGGCGGGTGGCCCAGCGGGTGGTGGATTTGCGCCGGCAGGGTGACGACGTGGTGGTGGTGGTTTCGGCCATGGGCGATACCACTGACGAACTAATCAGTCTGGTTCAAAAAATTACTGACAACCCGCCCGAACGGGAAATGGATATGCTGCTTTCCACCGGCGAGCAGGTTTCCATCGCCCTGCTGGCCATGGCGATAAACAAGCTGGGGGAAAAGGTGATCTCCCTCACCGGCCCTCAGGTGGGCATTCTTACCGATGACGTGCACACCAAGGCGCGCATTGTGGAAATCAAAACAGACCGCTTGAAGGAAGAGCTGGCCGCCGGACAGGTGGTGGTGGTGGCCGGCTTCCAGGGCATGAACACGGCCAATGACATCACCACCCTGGGCCGGGGGGGGTCGGACACCACCGCCGTCGCCCTGGCCGCCGCCCTCAAGGCTGATTTGTGCGAGATTTTCACCGACGTGGACGGCGTCTTTACCGCCGACCCGCGCCTGGTGCCCGACGCCCGCAAGCTGCCCTGCGTCTCCTATGATGAAATGCTTGAGCTGGCCCATCTGGGCGCCGCGGTGCTGCACCCACGCTCGGTGGAATGCGCCAAGATATACGGTATTCCTTTGCATGTGCGCAGCAGTTTCAACCACAACCTGGGCACCATTATCAAGGAGGTTGGCGAGATGGAGAAGGCACTGGTGGTTACCGGCATCGCCCACGATTTGAATGTGGCCAAGATCGGCCTGTTTGACGTGCCGGACCGGCCGGGTATCGCCTGGACCATCTTCCAGGCGCTGGCCGATGAAAATGTCAACGTGGATATCATTATTCAAAGCGCCATGCGCAACGGCGTAAACGACATCTCCTTCACCGTCGCCCAGAGCGATTTGAAAAAGGCGCTGGCGGTGGTGGAGAAGGTTCAGCACCGGGTGGAAGCCGGCGGCTATACTTACGACGAAAATGTGGCCAAAGTTTCCATTGTCGGCGCCGGTATGGTTTCCAACCCCGGCGTGGCGGCCATGATGTTCGACGCCCTGGCCCGGGAAAACATCAACCTGGATATGATCAGCACCTCGGAAATCAAAATCTCCTGCATCATCAAAGCCTCCGAGGCGGCCAGGGCGGTGCGCGCGCTGCACCGCCGGTTCAGTTCGTGCGTGGAGAACGAGAACTGTGTGGCCAGCGCATAAACCGGTTCCCGTTGAACACCGCGCCGGTGCCGGAGGGAAGGGTTGACGGCCGGCGGCGGAGGGAGCGGGCGGTAATTGATGCACTGTCCGTCAGGCGGGTTTGCGCACCGGTTTGAACCGCGCTGCCCGCCGGCCGGTGCCGGCGGCAGACCGGATTGCCGGGCGAAATTGCCGTCCGGTGCAGGACGGTGGTGGAATAAAAAGGAAGCATAGTGGCCATAATGGCAGGTAAATACTGCTTGCGAAAGGATGCTTCCTGTGGCCTTTATACTTTTATTTCTGGCCGCGGTGCTCTTTGCCGCCACGCTGGTCCTGCTCTGGCGCAGCGGCGCCGGGGACGCCGCCCCGGTGCGGCGTCCGGGCGGGCGCGTAAACCGTCCTGTCCGGACGGTTGCCCGGGGAAAAGACAAGCCCGCTCCGGACGGCAAAGAGCCTCCCCGGCCCTCAATGATCACCATCGCCCTGGTCTTTCCGGCCGCTGATCCCGCGGAACCGCTGTATACGCCGGACGGGCGTCTGAAAAACCGCTTTCATCCGCGGTTCTGATGGCGGCAAAGCGTCATTTGGCGTCAAACCCTTCTCACTTGAGAAGGGTTCCTGAATTTATAATGAGGTGATCCGATTGAAAGAGCAAAAACCATCATTTGAGCAGTTTTTGAACGGTCTGCTTGAAACGGCGAGGGAACGGGTACCGGCGTGCGATGCTGCCACGCCCTGGCTGTCCACCGGCGACGGGGCCGTCCGCGCCGCCATTCTGGACGAATTTAAAAGGCGGGTGGAGAAACAATACGGCACGGAACTGGTGGTGGAACCGGACCTGATTTCCCTGGACCGTCCTTTGGAAAGCATTGCCGTTCAGCTCTACCACGTTTTTTCCACCGTCCATTTAATGGAAAGAATCAACGCCAAAATCCGCTCCCGCCTGCATTAAACGGCACTGCGGCCGGACTGCGGACGGCTTGGCGGAAGGGCTGGTGCCCGAAAGCGCAAGCTCTTGCCAGACAACCTGGTATGATTTACCGCTTGGCAGCATAAAAGGCAGGCTTGTATAATAATAGAGACTTACCAACCAATATATCGGCCGAATCCTCCACCGGGAGGTACGGGGGAATTCAATCGATGCGGGGTGAATCCACGCCTGGCGGGAGGTGAAACAAACAGGCGCGGTAGGGTGCCCTCGCCCGAATCCGTCAACTAACTCCGGAGGCCGGAGGAGGGAAAAATGAGAAGCCTGTCGTTTAGCCTGCGGTGTGCGCTGGCGACAGTGGCTGCTTTTTTGCTGCTGCCCGCCGGTATCGCCCTGGCGGCCACCTGCGTGGTCAACCCGGGCGATTCACTGTATACCATCAGTTGTTGTCACGGAACCACAGTGGAGGCATTACGTTCCGCAAACGGGTTGACCACGGACATGATTTACCCCGGTCAGAAATTGATCATTCCCGGGGAAAACAGCAGCCGCTCATCCGTCCAGGAATCAAGATATACGGTGCAACCCGGGGACACCCTTTATTCCATCGGCCGGCGTTACGGCGTGGACTACCAGTCGATCATCAACGCCAACGGTTTGTCCGGCACGTCGCTCTATCCCGGTCAGACCCTGCTCATACCGGCGGCCGGCAGCGGCCGCGGCACGGCCGGACCGGCACAGGTGAGCCGGGGCGCTTTGTTCCGCGGCCCCGTATCTTACGACCGGTCGGACTTCGACCTGCTGGCGCGTCTGATTACCGCCGAAGCGGACAACCAGTCCTTTACCACCCAGGTGGCGGTGGGGGCGGTGGTGCTGAACCGTGCCCGCTCGGACATTTTTCCGCACAGCATTCCGGGTGTGATCTACCAGGTGGATGATACCGGTTCCTACCAGTTTGAGCCGGTGCTCAACGGCTGGATCAACCGGCCGGCCAGCTTGCAGGCGCAAAAAGCCGCCCTGGCTGCGTTGAACGGCGAGGATCCCACCCACGGCGCCCTGTACTTTTTCGATTCCTGGGTGACCAACCCCTGGCTGCAGTCGCGCCCGAACAAACAGTGTCTTGATGATTTTACATTTACCAGCTGATTGATCAACAATCACACATAAACCGCCGCCTATTCGGCGGCAGGGGACGGCGGGCGTCCAGCGCCCGCCGTCCCCTGTGTTTTCTGGCTTCGGAAGGCGCCGGGAAGCCGGCCGGTGGCGGCGGCTTGCCGGCGGCGGAAAACAGGTGCGGAAATGGCCGGCCCCGGGCAGGAAACCGGACAGCGGGTGGAGAAAAAATCAAATTGGGGATAAAATTTTCAGACCGCCTGCCGAAATTATGGTTATACAGAAATTTTGCCCGTGCTCTGAATGGCCCGCTGGTTGAAGACGGAGGTTATATATGGAACAACAAACTGCTCCGGTAAAGGTAAGCATTACCAACGACAAACTTAAAGCCTGGGTTTCCGCTCCGGACGGGGTGGCGGCGCTCGACGTGGAAGCATTGTCCCGCACCCTGCAAGCGGCTGGAGTGGTGTCCGGCATAAACAGGGAAACACTGGCTTCCTTCGCCGCCGCACCGAAGGCGGAAGCGGTACTCGTCGCCGAAGGGCTGCCGCCGCAGCCGGGAGTGGACGAAACGGTGGAATGGCTGGTAAAAACCGAAGCGCATGAACAGGAAGAAACCGGAGCCGGAAGGGAAACGGCCCGGGTCGATTTTCGCGACACCAGCACCATAATATCCGTGGAAAAAGACGCCCTGCTGGCCGTCAAGCATCCATCCAGGCCGGGCACGCCCGGAACGGCCGTGACCGGTGAACCGCTGCCGCCCCCGGAGCCGCGTTTGATCGAGCTGCGGGCGGGCAAAAATGTGGCCGTCAATGCGGAGGGAAACCGGGCGGTGGCCCTGGTCAACGGCCGTCCCTGGTACAAGCAGACGGGCAACCTGTTTACCGTGCACGTGGATCCGCTGCTGGTGCAAAAAGGGGATGTCTCCATCAAGACCGGTCATATACGGTTTAAGGGCGACGTAAAAATCCTGGGCAGCGTGGGTGAGGCCATGGAAGTACAGGCCAGCGGCAACGTGGAAATCACCGGCCTGCTCACCCGGGCCACTGTGATCAGCGGCGGCCGTCTGGTTGTGCACCGGGGCGTGATCAGCAGCCGGCTCAAAGCCGGCCGGACTTTCCCCGGCGCCAGAAAGCTGACCTTTGTGCTCGGCGACATCCAGGCCGCACTGGAGCAGGTCAGCCGGGCGATGGAGCAATTGCAGCGGAACAGGGATTTTAAACAGATCAATTTCGGCCGTCTGCTGATGACCCTGCTGGATGCCCGTTTCAAGAATTTGCGCCCGCTGGTCAAAAATGCCCTGCGCCAGATCGCGCAGGCCAAAGGTGACGTGCCGGAAGAGGTGGTCCGCTGCGCCAAATCACTGAACCATCTGGTCGGGCTGAACCCGCTGACGGTGAAAAGCTTCTCCGAGTTGACCCAAAATGTTGCTGAAACGGCGCAAATGCTGCAGGAAGAAGCCGCCGCCCCGGCAGATGTGATTATTCACTCCGCCATGGCCTCCACCGTGCAAAGTTCCGGCAATGTGACGGTAACCAGCCAGGGTTGTGTGAATACCACCATCAATGCCGGCGGCAATGTAAGGATCAAAGGGGCCTTTAAAGGCGGGGAAATATTCTGTGAGGGCAACGCGGAGGTGCAGGAACTGGGCAGCGCCCTGGGCGTGCCGCCGGTGGTCAGGGTCGGTGCCGGCGGGCTGATCCGGGTGAACCGGGCTTTTGCCGGCGCGGTGATTCAGGCCGGTCAGCGCAGGCACACCCTGACGCAGGAAACCGGTTCCTTCAAGGCGCGTCTGAACAAGGAAGGGGAACTGGAACTGATTTGAGTGCTGTTCCCGGAACGGAGTGGACCCCGGCCGCCACGGCGGTTGCCGGCGGCGGCCGTTCAGGAAAAAAATTCGTATAGGCCCACGGCGATTAATATCAAACCGGCGATCAGGCCGGCCCAGCGGCCCAACCAGCGGGACAGGCATTGGTGGCCGAACCGGACTGAGCCGGCCAGGGTTAAAAGGCTGAAAACAAACACCATTGCGGCGGTCAGGGGAATGTCTATGCCGACAATGCCGCCGCCGAAACCACCGGCCAGGTTGTTGATCGTCAGGGCGATGGCAAGCAGGAAAGCCTCCCGGCCTTCTATCTTTCTGGACAAATCCATGTCCGCCGTCCACGGCTCCCGCAAAATCTGGATAAACAGGCCCAGCGACTTGATATGAAACTCCACCAGCTTTTTTGCTCTGGATGGCAAATTTTCATCTTCTTGCGGCCGCGGAGCGGGCTTTTTTGCGGAAACCGGTGCGCCCGGGCCGTCCGGTTCCCTCCAGGACTGCAGGATTACCCAGGCCCCGGCGCCGGCGATAATGGACGACCCGGTGAGCACGGCCAGATGGGCCGGAATATACCTGGCCACCAGGCTGCCCATACACATTGACAAGATGGTCCCGGCCGTGGTTATGATAGCGACAATCAGGTTTGAACGGAAGGGAAGACCGATGCGCCGGATACCATAGCTGGTACCGATGCCGGTATTGTCCAGGTTGGACGAGATGGCCAGCAAAATTGCCGGTAACAGTTTCATTGTCACGACCTCCTGCATGTTGTTAATTACAGTTTTATGATGCGCAAAAAGGGGGCGTGCCTGGTAGATTATAGGAAAAGAACCCGGTAACATCCCGCGCCGCGGCCGGGCCGGTCAAAATATCACCGGCCGGTTATGGAAAAACCAAACGGGGCGGCCCGCGGGGAAAAGCTGTCCGTCCGGGTGCAGCCGGCGGGTTCTATGAAGGCCGGATGTCAGGCAACAAGAAATATTTCACGAAAACAGGCGGGTATGCCGCCACGGGCATTTCAAAAACAGGCCGGAGTTTTATAGAAGACAGCAGGTGTTTGATATCAAGCACCTGCTGTCTGTATTTAGACATTCACAAACGCTTGTAACTACTTGCACAAGCGGTTGCGGCCGGCAGCGCTGTATGTTTATAAACAGGTTCAGCCGGCCGGCGTGTTTATGCCGGCCGGATTTTTAACCGCTTTTTCCGGCTTTTAACGGCTGGCATGAAGTATGCTTATTCCTAACTGTGTGAACGCACGCACAATCATATTGCAGGAGGGATGAGAGTTAAAAAAGATTATTGAGGATGCAGCGGGGGAAATGACGGGAGTTGGTGGTCGGGGGAAGCAAGTCGGCCGGACCGGTTGAGAGGGGAAAACGATTTATAACTGCCAAATAAAGAAAGGCAGGAAAAATGAGGGGTGATCATAATGACGGAATTACTATTGAAAAATGATTTCATTTTCAAGCCGGTAAAGGGACTGATCCGGGCGTTTGACAAGGGATCAATCAGTTTCGATTTTATGGCCGCCATCACGGTAATGATTGTGGGCCTGCCGCAGGCCATGGCCTACGCCATGATCGCCAAAATCAACCCCGTTTACGGACTGTATGGAGCCATAGTGATGGCTGTTGTCGGCTCGCTTCTGGGCAGCTCAAACCATCTGGTTACCGGTCCGACCAACGCAATATGCATATTAATTGCCGGCGTCATGTTCCCATTTTTTAGCAAAAGTGCCAGCTATCCGTTTGAAGTGCTGTTTCTCCTGACTTTTATGGTCGGTCTGATCCAGTTGCTGTTTAGCGTATTCAAACTGGGCGCCTTGATTAATTATGTACCCCATTCCCTGATTGTCGGCTTCACGGCGGGAGCGGGCGTATTGATTGCCATGCAGCAGGTGAATACGTTTTTCGGGATCACTGTACCCCAGAACATTAACATGCCCACTTTTGCCAAGGTGGTTTACACCTTCCAGCATATCAGCGCAACGAATTACTACGCCCTGGCGATAGCGGCAGCCACCATGGTGATTATCATCGCCTGCCGCATCATCGGAAAGAAATTCCCCGGTATCGCCATGTGGCTGCCCGGCCCGCTGTTGGGCGTAATCGCATCCACCGCCGTGGTCATGGGCATGCATCTGGACAAACTCGGAGTGAAAATTTGCGGCAACGTTCCTTCGGCATACCCGCCGTTTCACATGCTCCATTTCTCGTTAAGCGATATGCAGATACTATTCAGCGGCGCATTGACCATTGCCATTGTCGGATTGATGGAAGCGATAGCCATTTCCAAATCAATCGCATCCCTGACCGGGCAAAGGATTGATACAAACCAGGAAATATTCGGGCAGAGCATGGCCAACATGATCGGGTCGTTCTTCAGCTGTTTTCCGGGTTCCGGTTCCTTCACCCGTTCGGCCGTCAACTACGGTGCCGGCGCAAAAAGCAGGCTGGCCGGCATAATGTCGGGCGTCCTGGTACTGGCCATGTTGCTGGTGTTCAAACCCTTCATCAAGTACATTCCCAATGCCAGCCTGGCCGGCGTACTGATGATTGTCGCCTATACCATGATCGATAAACGGGCTTTCAAGGAAATATTGAAGCTCAACCGGAGCGACGCGGTAATCATGCTCACCACCGCAGTGGTCACCGTAGTGGCTTTCCAGATTGAATACGCCATTTATATCGGTGTGATGCTGGCCGTCATCCTGTTTTTGAAACAAACCGGCCGGGCCAGTATCAAAACCATTATTCCGCTGAAAAGCGAGCACGGTCACTTGATGGAATATGAAGTGCAGTCCTGCAATGAGGAAAAATGTGAAGTATCCCCCGTGGCGATCATCGAACCGGAAGGAAACCTGTACTTCGGGCTGGCGTCGGATCTGGAGCGAAGGCTTGATGATTTTGCCATGGGCAATGCCAAGGTCTTTATCATGAGGTTTAGAAATGTATCGGCCATTGACGTAACGGCACTGGAAGTGATCAGAAACTTTGTGCGGAACACCATAAACGACGGTAAGGCGGTGCTGTTCTCCGACGTCAACCAGGAGACTTACGACATCCTCGACCGGGCGGGTATCGTAAAAATGACCGGCAAAGAGAACATTTTCCTCAAGTCCAATGATTTGTTCTTTTCAACCAAAAACGCCATCGACAGGGCGAATGTGTTACTGGATAATTTAAGAGAGCCCAAATTGCTGATAAGAAGTTATGTTTAGCGGACCTTTGTCTGCGGTACGGCGGGGAAGCGCCGCCGGAAGGCATTCGGGTATGCATAATCAGCGGCCCTTTCCCGATGGACATGATGCTTTGATGTTACCTAGACCTATGCCCTCGCTTCTACTTCTGCAATAGCATTTTTAAACCTTGATTGCGCCCGGATCGGGAGTAAATCAAGGCATTTTTTTCGCCCGGCTGACGAAATGTTCCATGCTGCGGCGGGGAAAGGGCGGCTGATGTTTCCGCGCTGGAAATTGGCAAATTTGCAGTGTATAATGGCAATATGGACCTTCCGGTGCGGGCGGTATGCTGCACCGCCGCCCGGCGTCCGGTGGGTGCAGCCGGCATATCCGGCCGGCGGCCCGGGGGCATGAATCCGGCAAGGGGCGTCGAACTCCGGATGACGGATCCGGCGGGAGGACGGGCACCGCCGTTCCGGGAATTTTACGTGGAACCATACCGGCGGAGCGTAAGCGTAAAAAGCATTGCCTGCGGGGGGTGACGGCAGATGAAAAAGGCGGCCGGATTTGTTTTATTAATCGCCATCGCCTGTGCCGTATTGTTTTTTGCCGGTCACCGGTTGCGAAAACTGGCTTACCGGACGGAGCACATCGGCCGGGACTGGCGCCTGCTTGAAAAGGACTACCATTCCCTGCCCCACAATACGATTCTGGGACTGCCCCGGTTGCTGACAAGAACAAGCTTTATTTCAATTTACCTGCTTCTTTTCCTGGCCGGCCTGCTCATCGTCGCCGGTGTTGTTTATATTTTGATCAGCAAAAAGAAAAAGAAATAAGGTTCAACTTGCTGCATGCGGAAAACCGGGTAATTCCCCCGGTTCTTTTTTATCTCCTCCTGGCTGTGCCCCGCCGGTTAAGCCCATTTCCGGCGGGGCTTCTTATTTCGCGAGGTGATTCCCGGTGTTGGTTTCCTTACGCCTATATCATTCAAATATTGCGTAAAGACGAGTTGTGGGCTGAAACTTGCGACAATGCCGAACGGAATTTTGGATTCACAAAAAGGGAAATTATTTTTGGCGGCGAAATTATGAGTATACCGAAATGTGTTCGGCGATGCCGAACACAAGGCATGATGAACTTTGAGGAGGAAATGGTAATGCCGGCGAACGGGCAGATGAAAACCGCGGAAGGCACGCAAATCCGTTCTGTAGCCAAAGCGTTGATGATCATCGACTATATGGCTTCAGTACAAGGGGAATTGCCCCTGGCCAAAATAGCCGCCAGGCTGGGAATGGCCAAAAGTACCGCCCACGGGTTGCTGGCCACCTTGAAAGATTTCGGGTATATAGAGCAATCACCATTTACCGGGAATTATAAATTGGGGATGCGCCTGTTTGAAATCGGGAACATTGTGGGTAATTCCCTGGATGTGCGCACGGTTGCCGTCCCGTATATCCAGCAACTGGTGGGGGAGATTGAAGAAACGGTACATCTGGCGGTTCTGGACAAAGGGGAGGTATTATACATCGATAAACGGGAAAGTCACCAATCACTCCGGATTGTTTCCCAGGTCGGTATGCGCCTGCCGGCGCACTGCACCGGGGTGGGCAAGGCATTGCTGGCATACCTGCCGGAAAGTGAACTGAAAAGGGTTATCGCCGCCAAAGGCTTGCCCCGTTATACCAAACAAACAATTACTGAGGCGCAAAAGCTGGGAAATGAATTGCGGCAGGTCAAGGAACGGGGATACGCGGTGGATAACGAAGAGATTATGGACAGCCTGCGTTGTGTGGCGGCACCCGTATTCGATCATTCCGGCAGGGCCTGCGCCGCCATCAGTGTATCGGGGCCGGTGGCCCGTTTGGCAAAAGAACGGTTTGAACTGGCCGTAACATCAGTTACCAGGGCGGCAGCGGACATCTCCGCCGCCCTGGGTTACCGGCCTGCCGCCGTCGGGAGTGATTTGCTTGGAACTTAGAGATTTTCTATTTTCACCGCTGAAAAAGCAACGCTTCAACTTTACCATTACCGTTCGGGAAAAGGGTATTTTTTCCGGGGCCGGCCAGTTAGAAAAAAAGTCGGCGGAGCTCCGGATTGATGTGGCTTCGATTGCTCCGGAGGGATCCTCCCTGCTGCCCGGGAGGGCTGTTTTTCGCGCCAGCGGCGAAGCGGAGCAAGTTGCCCGGGCGGAAGAGACGCTCTTGGGGGTAATCGGCAAACCATCCGGAGTGGCCACGGCGGCAGCGGATTTTGTACGGCAAAGCAAGGGCAAAATAAAAGTTGTCTGCGGCGCCTGGAAGAAGGTTGCCCCGGAGCTGAGAATGGACTTGCGCCGGGCCATCGCCACCGGCGGGGCCGGTATACGCATCACCGATCAGCCGTTTGTATACCTGGATAAAAACTATGTGCGCATGTTTGGCGGCATTGGTCCGGCGGTAAGGCGGGCCGGGGAATTTGACGCCGGCCGGCTGGTTGTTGTGCAGCTGCGGGGCGAAAAACAGCCGGTGGCTGACGAAGCCCGGGAAGCGGTTGAGGCCGGGGCGGCCATTTTGATGATTGATACAGGGGACGTAAATGATCTGAAAATCGTTTTAAAGGAAGCTGTGAACAGCGGCTGGCGTGAAAAGGTACAGATTGCCTTTGCCGGCGGCGTGACCGGGGACGAATTGGCGGCAGTGATCGCCGCCGGGGCGGATATAGTGGATGTCGGCCGGGCGATCATCGATGCGCCCATGCTTGACTTCCGCCTTGATGTCCAAGCTGAGGGGGCTTGACCGTGGAATGGGACCTGTTGGAGAAGACCACCTTTTGGATTGAAGACATTGAACTTGCGGACGCAAACCTTGGCGCTGTGGCCGGCGCGGCGGCAGTCGCCCTGGGCCTGGACACGGAAGAAGTGATGGTGGTTGATGTGCGTCCGGGATTGGTGGCCTTTGACGTCATGCGGCGCCGGGTGGAAGCGGAAGCCGTAGCCGGCAGGGAAAAAGAAATCCTGCAGCGCTTGAAAGAGTTGCCCGGAGTCAAACTGGGACCGGCGGCGTCGGTGCACTCGGAAGGTGTGCTCGGCCTGATTGCGCTGGGCGAGAAAGAGGCGGCCCGGGTGCTGGCGGACTCGGCGCAGATGGCCGCGGATATCAGTAAAGCTGTTTCCCGGCGGGCGATGGTATTTGCCTCGGGCAGTGAAGTGATGGCCGGGAAAATCCAGGACACCAACTCCCCGTACATTATAAACGCCCTGCAGGAAGCCGGCTACCAGGCGAAATTCGGCGGCATCCTGGCGGATGATGCATTACCGGCCGCCCGCAGCATTGAGGCTGTCCTGGAGCAGGGCTACGGACTGATCATCACCACCGGCGGCGTCGGCGCGGAAGACAAGGACTTTAGCATTGAAGCCGTTTGCCGCCTGGATCCGGATGCCTGCACGCCCTGGATCCTGAAATTCAAGCCGGATTACCACCGGCACCACAAAGAAGGTGTGCGCATTGCCGTGGGCCAGGCCGGTATCGCCAAACTGGTCGCCCTGCCCGGGCCGCATGAGGAGGCCGCGCTGGGTTGCGACCGGCTGATTGAGGGCCTGCAACAGGGCCTGGACAAGGCCGGCCTGGCGGAATATATTGCCGCCGCGCTGCGACAGCGCTGGCAGAACATGATGAATAAAGGAGGCCATGCCAATGGATTATCAAACCATCGCCGCTGAGCTGTTAGAGGCGGAAGCCACTCAGACCCCCGTGGACGCGTTGACAGACGCCAATCCGGAATTGAGTGTCGAGGAGGCATACCGCATTCAGTTGGCCGGAGTGGCCATGAAGCTGCAGCAGGGTTGCAAAGTGGTGGGTAAAAAAATCGGTTTGACCAGCAAAGGCATGCAGCAGTTGCTGGGCGTAAACGAACCTGATTACGGACACCTTTTCGACCGCATGCTGCTTCTGGAAGGAGAGCCCTGCCGCCGGGACGAATTGATTTGGCCGCGCATTGAAGGGGAATTCGCCTTTATACTTAAAGAGCGGCTTAAGGGGCCGGGGGTGAATATTGCCGATGTCTACCGGGCCACCACTGGAATCATGCCGGCCTTTGAAATAGTGGACAGCCGCATCCGGGACTGGAAAATCAAGCTTCCGGACACCGTCGCCGACAACGCTTCCAGCGCCCGTTTCGTCCTGGGCAGCCGCCTGGTGCCGATAAATGAACTTGATTTGCGTCACACCGGCATGGTTTTGGAGAAAAACGGCGAGATGGTGAACAATGGCGCCGGCGCGGCCGTTTGGGGACATCCGGCGGCGGCGGTGGCCTGGTTGGCCAACAAACTGGCTGCTTTCGACATTGCTTTGGAACCCGGTGAAATTATCCTTTCCGGAGCACTGACGGCAGCGGTGGATGCCGAAGCGGGGGACGTGTTCACCGTATCGTTCCACACGCTGGGCTCATTGAACCTGAAATTCGTGTAAACAGACAAGGGAGATGTAAATGTGGACAGGGTAAAAGTGGCAGTAATCGGCCCCGGCAACATCGGTTCCGACTTGATGTATAAAATCTTGCGCAGCAATGATCTGGAAATGGGCTTGTTGACCGGCATTGTGGAATCCGAAGGGATCAAGCGGGCGCGCAATATGGGCGTGAAAACTTCCATCGATGGAGTGCAGGCCGTACTGGCGGACGAGGAGATCAAAATCGTTTTTGACGCCACCGGAGCCAAACCGCACCTGCAGCACGCCCCTTTGCTCAAAGAGGCCGGGAAAATCGCCATCGACCTCACGCCGGCCGCCGTCGGTCCCTATGTGATCCCGTGCGTCAATCTCGATCAGGTACAGGATGAACCAAATTTGAACATGGTCACCTGCGGCGGACAGGCCACCGTACCCATCGTTTACGCCATCAACCGGGTAGCCGGGGCCAGGTACGCGGAGATCGTGGCCTGTATAGCCAGTAAGAGCGCCGGCCCGGGAACAAGACAAAACATTGATGAATTTACGCAAACCACGGCCAAAGCATTGACCGCAGCCGGCGGAGCAAAAAAGGGGAAGGCGATCATTGTATTGAACCCGGCCGAACCACCGTTGATGATGACGGATACCGTATATGTGGACGTGGAAAATCCGGATGAACAGGCTATCCGTGCCTCTGTGGAAGCCATGGTCAAAGAAGTGCAAAAATACGTGCCTGGTTATCATTTGCGTGTGCCGCCCATTATTGAGGATCATAAAGTGACAACTATTGTGGAAATTGAGGGTGCGGGGGATTTCCTGCCCAGATACTCCGGCAATCTTGATATCATCACCTCGGCGGCAGTAGCGGTGGCAGAAAAATTAGCGGCTAAAATGTTGAGAAGGGAAGTGGTAGCATGAGCGGGACACGGTTTGTACACTTGGTGGATACAACGTTACGGGACGGCAGCCATGCCATCAGCCACCAGTACACGGCGGAGCAAATCGCCGCCATAGCGGCCGGACTGGACGAGGCGGGCGTGGAATATATCGAAGTTTCCCACGGCGATGGATTGGCTGGTTCGTCAATTAACTACGGCTGGTCGGCCATCAGTGAAGAAGAAATGTTAACGGCCGCGGCCGGGGCGATTAAAAACGGCATATTAACCGTCCTGCTGCTGCCGGGCATCGGTACACAGGAAGACCTGGAAATGGCCATCCACTGCGGCGCCAGGGCAGTGCGCGTGGCCACGCATGTCACCGAAGCCGATATCGCCGAACAGCACATCGGCATGGCCAGGAAAATGGGGCTGCAAGCATTTGGTTTTTTGATGATGAGTCATATGGCCCCACCGGAAAAAGTTGTCGAGCAGGCAAAGCTGTTTGAGTCCTACGGGGCGGATGTGGTCTATGTGGCCGACTCGGCGGGGGCGATGCTGCCGGAAGAGGTCAAGGCCCGCGTCGGGGCGGTGGTTGATGCCGTTAGAGTGCCCGTTGGTTTTCACGCCCATAACAACCTCACTCTGGCCACGGCCAATTCACTGGCCGCTCTGGAAGCGGGGGCCAGTTACCTGGACGGCACATGCCGGGGCCTTGGCGCCGGGGCGGGCAACTGCCAGATCGAAGCGCTGGTCGGCGTGCTGGAGAAAACCGGCTTCCAAACCGGAGTAGACTTCTACAAAATCATGGATGTGGCGGAAGACCTGGTGGAGCCGGTCATGCACCGCCCGCAGGTGGTGCGCAACGCTCCCTTCATGCTGGGCTACGCCGGTGTTTACGGCAGTTTTTTGCTGCACGCCTACCGGGCGGCGGAAAAGTTTTCCCTTGACCCGCGGGATATTCTGGTCGAACTGGGCAAAAGGGGGATGGTCGGCGGACAGGAAGACATGATCATCGATGTCGCTTATCAACTGGCGCAAAAAAGAGGAGGTGCTTGAGCGTGAAAGTGGTCAACCTGCTGGCCATGGTCGACACTGAAAAATGCCGGGGTTGCAAGACCTGCGAGCGCATCTGCCCGGTGCTGGCGATCAAGGTGGAGAACCGCGTGGCCGTGGTCGATGCGGAGCGCTGCCGCGGTTGCGCCAACTGCGAGCAGCGCTGCCCGGATCTTGCCATCACCATGGTCAAGCGTGACGAGCCGCTGGTGGTGAAAGTTGACGTGGGCGCCGTGGACTATGACCGGATCATGGATATCTGCCGCCGGGCAAAACTAAACCCGGAACAATTAATCTGCTATTGCACCGGCACCCGGGCCGAGGAAGCGGCGGCCGCCATCTTGCAGGGCGCAAAATCCCCGGAGGAAGTGTCGTTTCTGACCGGGGCGCGCACCGGCTGCAAGGTGGAATGTATCCAGCCAATCTTGAGGCTGCTGGAAGCGGCCGGCATCAAGCCCCAACCGCCCAAAGGCGGCTGGCAGTGGTACGGCCGCACGGTGACGGTCTGGGAGATCCCCGAAGCGGTGAAAAAGAAATATGCCAGCCGCGGCTTTTACTTTGACGAAGACATCAAAATTCTGGACCGGGTGGCGGCTGCACCCCTGCAGGGAAGGAGTGATGCGTAATGCGTGCCCCGATTACCCCCTTACCGCCGCGCAAATCGCAGTACGGCATTGACCCGGCAATGGTTAAAACACGTGTTTGTGAACTGCCGGGCATGACTTCGGTGCTGCTCAAAGAACTGTTTCCCGACCTGCCGGAAGTGATTTTCCCCGGCCCGGGCGGAGTGGAGGCTGTACGCAAGGCTGCCGAAGCGGCACTGGAAAAAATCGATATGAGCCGGATCAAGCCGGAGCACTCCGTCAATATCCTGGCTTCCCACCACGGGTTTACCCTTTTGGGCGGCGAACCTTACGCTGAAATGTTAAAGACGATCAAAGACGTAATTGAAAAACGCACCGGCTGTAAGAACATCCGCCTGCGCGCCGGCGTCGGCCTGCGCTTCCGGGAAACCGAGGAGTATATCAAACGCTACGGCCTGGACGAACACTTCAACGGAAAAGCGATTGGCGTGGCGCCGGTGGACCAGGGGATTCCCATTGAAACGGAAATCGGAACTTTGTACGGCATTAAAAAGGTTTATGACGCCGACTGGATTGTTCATGCCCATAACAGCGACGTGCGGGAGGTGCATTTCCACCGCCAGGTGGACCGGGCGGTCAAACCTTTCGGCATGTCCTACGCGCGCATTGAGACCCGCTCCACCTATCACCAGAACCTGGGGCCGCGGGCGGCCAACTTTACAGCCCGGGCGATCTTCGATTCGCCTTTTGTGCAAAGCAAGTTTGCCTTTGCCTCTTTCCTGACCGTGGCGCCGAACGGCATCATCGGCGTCGATGCCGACAACGACTTGTACGCCTTGAACGACCGGGTGACCCAAACCGGCTGCCGTTACTACGGCAAAATGATGACTCTTTTCGGTGAAATTGACGAGTGCATCGCGGCGCTGGATTTCCCCTGCCCGGTGGTTTACGTTTTCTCGGCCGGGGTGATTTACGCCAACTTTGCCGGGGCGAATACGGACCTTTACGACCTGGACATGCCGCTGCCGGCCTATACCTGGTACACGGAAGCCTTCTACGGCAAACGCGGCCGGCCATTGCTTGACGACATCCCGCCGCTTAACCCGGCCATCAAAATGTGTGTGCATAACTACGCCTGGACCGGATACCCCAGCGCCTTCTTCAGTGAGCATATCCCCACCGTGGTGGTGGGCCGGGAGCAGGCCGAACTGTTTAACCGCGACCCGCAAAACCTGACCTATATGGCGCACGCCGTGGTGGCCGAAGACACCAGAGCGGCCATGGACTTCGCCTACAAAGCCACCGGCACCGGGAAAGTGGTCATTTTTGACGGCGCCATGGGCGGCATCAACGTCAGCGAACCGCTGGCCGAACTGCTGCTGCAAAAAGCGCCGGCAGTGAGCCGGCGGGTCGATGAGGAACTGCTGCCGAAGTGGCTGCGGCAGCGGGGGGTGATTCAGCGCTGAAACAGCATAATTGGTTTAAACTTTGACGTTTCAGAAATTGAGTATTTAGGACCCATCTGCGGAGGGGTCCTAAATACACTAAAGAGCATGAGGTGATTTTATGCAGATCTTTGAGCCTGCGCAAGGAAAAATAAACTTGAAGGAAGTTATTGGGCACCTGAATGCCGCGACCATTGGCACCGGAATCGTGGCCTGGTTGTTTGGGGTCACCGGCCCGGCGCTGATCATACTCAGCGCAGCTAAACAGGCACACCTGACATTGGCGATGACAATATCCTGGCTTTTTATTATCTATTTAGTTGGTGGTTTGATTTCCATATTTTTTGCGCTCTATTACCGTCAGCCGGTGGCCGCCGCCTGGACAATACCGGGGGCCGTTTTGGTAGGTTCTGCGCTGACACACATTAGTTTCAACCAGGCAGTGGGGGCATACATTATAACCGGATTGCTCGTGTTTTTGTTGGGAGTTTCCGGAATAGTCAAAAAAGCCATGCGCTGGTTGCCCGTACCGGTAATGCTGGGTATGGTAGCGGGTGTATTAATGCCCCTCGGTGTTAATGTAATATCCAGTATACCTAAACTACCGCTGGTGGGTGCTATAACCCTCGTTTCATTTGTTCTTTTCAGCTCTTCAAAAAAATTGGCCCAAAAAATCCCACCGGTATTAGGGGCTTTGGTCATAGGCTTGATTGCGGCGACAATAGACAGGGTCGCCAATTGGGGCGTCTTGTCGATTGGGATCGCACATCCTGTTTTGGTAACGCCCGGTTTTTCTCTGGATTCATTTTTGGAGCTGACCATCCCCCTGACTTTGATGGTCATTGGAGTGCAAAACGTCCAGGCGATTGGGGTCCTGGTAAACCAGGGATATAAGCCACCAATCAACAGTTTTACGATCATCAGTGGTCTGGGTACGCTGGTCAACTCCTTTTTCGGAGGGCATCCTGCATGTATAGCCGGTCCGACGACGGCAATTTGCTCGAGTCCTTCCTCCGGTGCTAAAGATGGACGCTATGTCGCCTCGATAATTAACGGTATTTTGTGGATATTATTTGCCCTTGTCACCCCTGTGGCCGCTTCCATCACTAAGATTTTACCGGCGGCGCTAATCAGCATTCTAGGCGGGTTGGCAATGCTTGGCGTGCTGGTGGGCACTTTTAAGGATGCCTTTACGGGGCGGTTTAAAATGGGTGCGGTATTTGCTTTCCTGATCACGGTTTCGGGAATAAGCCTGTTCAAAATCGGTTCTCCGTTCTGGGGGTTAATTGGCGGTGTTATCGCCTCATATCTACTGGAAAAAGAGGATTTTCAGAATGTAAATAACCCGGCTTAGTTTTAAATGAGTCTGTTTGGTTATATAAGCATCTGTCTTTCACTGGAAAATTGACAAAACTTTACCCGGGGTGATTGTGGTGTTAAATACTGAAGACAGGATCCGCCGTGCCCGTGAAGCCATGAAAGAGATGGACCTGGACCTGCTTCTGGTGGTGAACCGGGAAAACCTCATTTATTTTACCGGGCTGACCCAGATTGAATGCATGGCGGTGTTGATTCCCAGAGAGGGAGAGGCCTGCGCTGTCACCCTCTGGCTGGACGCTGCATACGTGCGGGAAGGATCCGGTTTAAAAACCTACGGTTATGTTTTTCCCGAAGAAAGTCTGGTTGATAAGGTCGTTGAGCGTATCCGGGAGTATGGTCTGACAAAACCGAGAATCGGGTTTGAACGATATTTTGTTGGTTTCGCCCTGTTTGACGGGTTGCGGACTGCTTTCCCGGAGGCCGGATTTACCGGTGCGGCTGATTTGTTTTATAAAATACGTTCAATAAAAGATGAGCAGGAAGTTGCGCTGATCAGGCAGGCGGCAATGGCCGCCTGCCGGGGCATGGAGGCGGCGGCCGGGGCAGTCCGGCCGGGGGTTACGGAACTGGATGTCCTGGCCGAAGCGGAATACGCCATGCTCAAGGCCGGATCGGCCGGTTCACCCTTCCGGCCGCAGGTGGTTTCAGGCGAACGCGCACTCCTGACTCATCCGTGTGCCAGCAGCAAAAAGATCCAGCCGGGCGAAATCGTGGTCGTTCATTTGGGGGCGACATGCGAAGGCTATTGCGCCAAAATATGCCGTACTGTTGCCGTGGGTGAAATTCCGCCGCAGCAGGCCGCAGTTTATCAAGTGTTGCAGGAAGCCCAGCAGCGGTCGATTGAAGCTTTGAGACCCGGCGTGACCACCGGCGATGTCGACCGGGCCGCCCGCGCGGTCGTTGAAGCAGCCGGTTATGGACGCAGTTTTCTTGATTACATTGGATATGGCATGGGTTTGCGCCAATCCGAATTTTATCCGGTCATCGGCAAGGGCGGAAGTGATATAATTGAAGCCGGAATGGTGGTTGATTTGCTTCTGCCTACCGTTTACCGGCCCGGAACCGGCGGCCCCCGGGTTACCGATGTCATTTATGTCGGAGAAAACCAGAACGAGATTTTAACTGCCTATCCGCGTGATCTAATTATTGTATAGAGCCTGACAGCCGCTGATTCTTACCGCATCTATGGGCGACGCCATCAAAACCATATAAAACAGCTGAACAGGTAATGGTGTTCCGGATCACCCCACGGTCAATGGTGATCAAATTTTGAAAACGGACACGTTATGCCGTTGCCCATGAAAAATTGAATTTGTTTTAGGCACATGTTAATAAAAAATCGCAAAGCGGGTTGTTGAATATGCTGGAAGATGAACTGCTAAAATTGCTGGAGGATGTAAAAAACAGCCGGGTGGATGTGGCGGACGCGCTGGGCAAGCTGAAGAACCTGCCTTACGAGGATCTCGGTTTTGCCGTTCTGGACCACCATCGCGCCCTGCGCAAGGGTTTTCCGGAAGTAGTTTTCTGCCAGGGCAAGACGATGGAACAAATCGCCCAAATCTTTCAAAAGCTTTGTTGTGGAAGCAGGAGTATCCTGGGCACCAGGGCGGTTCCGGAGGCCTATGAAGCGGTGAGGGAAATTTACCCGGATGCGGAATACAACCGGCTGGCCAGAACCATCGTGGTCCGCCGGGGAGAGGAACCGCATAAAAAAGGCAATATCCTGGTGCTGAGCGCCGGGACCGCCGACCTGCCGGTGGCCGAAGAAGCGGCCGTCACCGCGGAAATCATGGGCAATGATGTGCGCAAGGCTTATGATGTGGGGGTGGCCGGTATTCACCGGCTTTTGGACAAACTGGACCTGATCCGCTGGGCGCACGTGCTCATTGTGGTGGCGGGCATGGAAGGCGCTTTGGCCAGTGTGGTTGGAGGGCTTGCCGAACAGCCCGTTATTGCCGTTCCCACCAGTGTGGGCTACGGGGCCAGCTTCAACGGGCTTTCGGCCCTCCTGTGCATGCTGAACAGCTGTGCATCGGGGGTCAGCGTGGTCAATATCGACAACGGTTTTGGCGCCGGCGCCATGGCCAACGCCATTACCCTGATGATGGAGAGGGCAAAAGATGAGAATCGCCTATTTTGATTGTTTTTCCGGAATCAGCGGGGACATGTGCCTGGGCGCTTTAATCAGCGCCGGGGTGGATTTTGAACAATTGAAAGCGGAATTGGCCAAACTTCCGGTGGCAGGTTATGACCTGCGCTGGGAAAAGGTCAAACGGAATGGGATTGCCGCCGCCAACGTTTATGTGGACCTGCTGGATATCAACCAGCCCGGGCGGCACCTGGCCGATATTGAGCAAATTATCGACCACAGTATGCTGCCGGAGGAAGTGAAAGAAAAAAGCAAAGCCGTTTTCCACCGGCTGGCGGTGGCTGAAGCCGCCGTTCACGATACCACCCCGGACAATATCCACTTTCACGAGGTGGGGGCCGTGGACGCCATAGTGGACGTGGTGGGCACTGTTCTGGGCCTGCACCTGTTGGCAGTGAACGAGATTTACGCTTCACCCCTGCCCATGGGGAAAGGTTTTATCAAATGCATGCACGGCATCATTCCCTCCCCGGCTCCGGCCACGCTTGAAATTTTACAGAACGCACCCATTTACGGAGCAGGCATAGAGGGTGAACTGGTTACCCCTACCGGGGCAGCGCTGATTACAACTCTAGCTAAAGCCTTTGTTACCCTGCCACTGATGACCGTTGAAAAAACAGGCTATGGGGCCGGAAAGACAATCCTGGAACACCCGAATCTTTTGCGTCTCATCATGGGGAAATACCATGAGCTGCCCCGCCAACAAAAACTTCCGGCTAATCTTTTGCCCGCCTTGACAGGAGGGGGCAGCCGGTAAAATAAATTGGGGCAAAGCGGTTCCTACCCATCCATGCTCCCCATCGCCGTCGCTTCGCCCGTTTATTCCAATACAGGCTCTGCTTGCATGAAGAAAAAACCGCCAAAAGGCATGAAAAAAGGCTTGTGGATAAATGGTGGGCAAATGAGCTTCTCAACAGCCTCACCGATCCCTGCAAGCCTTGATTTTACTGGTGGGGACAGGTGGTTTCGAACCACCGGCCTCTTGAATGTGAGTCAAGCGCTCTCCCGCTGAGCTATGCCCCCTTGTTGCACAACGGTTACGTTCTTGCCCCGCCCTTTGTTCCGTTGCAAAAATAATTTTAACATAAACATTGTCCTTTGGCAAGGGGTAAAATGGCTGCTTCAAAAACTGCCGCCCGCCCGGTATGAACAGGCGGCATCTTCGTCTGGCACAGGTGGCAATTATCAATAAGGCGATGTGGAGCGGCGCCGGCACGGCCGGACGGCGGATTCCGTTTTCTCCGGGCGGGAACACCCCGCCGCACGGGCAGTTACCGGTCGTTGCAGGCCGACTTGTCGGCGGCCTTTTTATCTTGCGCAGTAAGTTGTTTGATATCCTTCCACATGGCATTGAGCTGGCTGAATATTTCTTTGTGCGTCCTGCGGTTCGCGGCCCTTAAATCATTGATCGCGGCTTCAAGGGCGGCCTGGCCTTTCTTCAACTCCAGTACGTCCTGCTTGAGTCCGCTGACGTCCTGCTTGAGCG
>NZ_LYVF01000012.1 GCF_001655685.1 Desulfotomaculum copahuensis | reverse complement strand
TGTTCGCCCGGCATGTCTGCCGAGTCGATGGGTTGAAAGAAACCCTGTCACCTAACCAGCGGGAAGACAACCCGTAAGCAAGGGCGTCACTGGCAACGGTGGGGTCTGAAGGAAGCTGAAGGGGGAACTTGGAACATAGCGAAAGCGAACCGGGGTTGGCCTGCCAGGTGGGTAACCTTGCAGAAAATGGGAAAGCCCGAAAGCTGGATAACCTGGAAGGTTAAGACGGATGCGTTCAAGTTCAGGCAAGCAGACTTAACCGGGGAAGCCCGGCACCATCCTGCAACCAAAGCAGGTAAACTCGAACAAGCGGAAACGCAAGGGAGAATATACGTGATGCCGGGTGGCAGATGAGCTCGTAGTAGTAATGAACCCTCGGCCCATGAAAGCTGGTAACAGACCGGAGGAAAAAAACCGGGGGGACACTGCATAAAGTTGCAGTGAGCCATAGGAAGCCAAAAGCACCTATGACTGTGAAGGAGCGAAGATAAACCGAAGAATGTGACCGAAGTCGACCTAAAAACGGGAAGAGACGACAACCGAAGCTGAAATGCC
>NZ_LYVF01000011.1 GCF_001655685.1 Desulfotomaculum copahuensis | reverse complement strand
CCGGAACCTTTAATATGTGTGTGTTGCCGGGTGAATTGATCAATGGCCGACAGCCATCCACCGCTGTCAAGGGATTGGCATTGAAAATAGCCCCGGCCTGGAGTAAAATAATGACAGTAATATGGGTAAAACCTGGCGGGTGCGGGAAGGAACAAAGCCGGGTTGCGCCGGCGCGGGCGACGAGGACAACGATAATTTTAAGGAAGGTATCATTATGTTGTATGACAATGACTGCCGGCTTTGCCCCCTGGCCGGGCTGAGAAGCCATATCGTCTGGGGCGAGGGAAATCAAAAGGCGCAACTGATGCTGGTCGGGGAGGCGCCCGGGGCGAAAGAGGATCTGTGCGGGCGCCCCTTTGTGGGCGCGGCGGGAAAATTGCTGGATGAAGTGCTGACCGGTGCCGGAATTGAACGCAAGGACATATACATCACTTCGGTGGTCAAATGCCGGCCGCCCAAAAACCGCATGCCCCACCGGGTGGAAATCACCGCCTGCTCGCCCTACCTGGCCGAACAGCTTCGCCGGATCCGGCCGCGGGTGGTCGTCTGCCTGGGCCTGCTGGCTGCCCGCCACTTCCTGGGTCCGGAAGTGAAAATAAGCGAGGTGCGGGGGCGGTGGTTCGAACTGGACGGGATAAAAATACTGCCCACCTTTCATCCGGCGGCCATTTTCCGGGGGCGGGACAAATTGCCCCTGCTTAAACAAGACATGGAGAAGGCGGCCCGGGAAATACTTTAAGGCCGCACGCTTCAATACACATGCCAATTATCCGTAGGGAAGTTCGATAAAGCTTAGACAAAATGCCGCCTACGGCTGAGCAAAACATATCTTAAAACGGATTAATGTTGTATTTTTTTATTTTTTCATACAGGGTATTGCGCCCGATGCCCAGTGCCCGTGCGGTTTTGCTTATATTGCCCCTAAAATGGGAAAGTGTCTTCGAAATGGTTTTCTCTTCTAGTTGATCCAGGGTTATAATACGCCATATTTCATCTGGCGGGTTGATAAGAGATTGGGTTAAATAGCGGGGCAAATGACCGGCATCTATAATATCGTTTTCTGCGATGTTTATAGCCTGCTCGATTACGTTTGCCAGTTCTCGTATATTCCCCGGCCACTGGTATTGGGTCAGGATCTCCATGGCTGGAGAGCTTATATTTTTAATGCTTTTGTTTAACCTGGTGGATAAGATACCTAAAAAATGTTCAATTAGTATTCTAAGATCACCCTCTCTTGCTCTCAGGGGAGGGATCTCAATTGTTATTACATTAAGGCGATAAAAGAGATCTTCACGAAAATTACCGTTTCGTACTTCCTGGAAAAGATCCCTGTTTGTAGCGGCAATTACTCTCACGTCCAGCGGAATGACTTTACTCCCGCCCACCCGCATGATCGTTTTCTCCTGGAGTACCCGCAGAAGGTTGGCCTGCATTTCTAAAGGCATATCGGCTATTTCATCCAGAAAAATAGTGCCACCTTCGGCCATTTCAAATTTCCCGGCCTGTCCCCCCCGCTTGGCGCCTGTAAAGGCACCGTCGTTATAGCCAAAAAGTTCGCTTTGCACCAACCCGGCGGGCATGGCGGCGCAATTCACAGGTATAAACGGGCGGTGTCGCCGCTCGCTGGCATTGTGGATGGCCTGGGCAAATACTTCCTTTCCGGTACCGCTTTCTCCTAAAAGAAGTACGGTGGAAGAACTGGTGGATGCACGCATGGCAAGATTCACGGTTGCACGAATTTTTTTGCTTTTACCGATGATATCCTGAAAAGTGAACCCGGTCCGGTTTTTATTTCTTTCTTGGGAAACAGGATCCATCATAATTGTAAAATGGTTGCGTGTTGAAGTCGATTTCACACTGATCAGTTCATTACATAACTGGCTCTCTATTGCTTGAGCTGCCGCGACGATCATGCCGAGAGTATGTGGGTGCATTTTTTCGTAGGGACCGGATATATCCAGGCAACCCAGAATATTGCCCGCGGGACTGCGGATCGGCGCGGCCGAGCAGGTCCAGGCGTGATGTTGATAGCAGAAGTGTTCGGCGCCGGTTACCTGGATTGGTATCCCGGTGGCCAGGCATGTACCGATGGCGTTGGTTCCGACCGATCTTTCAGTCCAGTCGGCCCCCGAGTGAAAATTCAGCAATCCGGCATTGGTAAGTGTTTTATAGTCTCCCATTGTTTTTAAAATGACACCCTCTTGATCAACCAGCACCACCATGAAGCCGGAGTCCTGAATGCAGTGATAAACCGTTTCTATAATCGGGCTAGCGATAGCAAGCATTTTTTTGTTTGATTCCATGATCTGGCGCAGGCGATCATCGGGGTGTACCTGGCAACATATACCGCCGGCCGGGTTTACCGCGGCCGAACGGCATCTTTGCCAGGAAGCGGCAATCAAATTGCTCACCTGGCTTAAGTCCAGGGAACCGGAAATAATGTATTTTTCCCATGTCTTTTCCAGTCTAGCCTGTTCTGTTGCTCCGGGTGAGACAGTCATTGTCGACTCCCCCCAAATTAAAGGCTGCTCCTCGTAGCGCAGGAATAGTGAAATGCCGGTTAAAAAGCCAAGTCCGGTTGAGCTTGTATAATTATATTATGAAACTGGGCAATTTTTCAAGCAATAAACATTTAAAAGATACAATATTCATAATGTTCGAGAAACGAACGATATGTTCGCCTTTCGAACACCGGTGGTAAGATTGGTTTAACGCATGTTGTGCTATCAAATACAAATAAATAACCTATTTTTACGTCCGGTTGTTGATTATGACCGTTTATTTTTTTAACCGCCAACCAGGCATGTTTCTTGCTTCTTTAACTAACAAAAAGGAGGTTTTTCATTTGCTTAAAGCAGCTTTTATTTTCGTTGCCCCGGGAGCCGATCCGGAGCGGCACCGGACAGTAGTAAAAACTCCAGCGGTAGAATTAACGGTTGTTGGAGTAAAAGATTACGGGGAAGCTGAAGAAACGGTCAAAAATCTGGTGGCCGCGGGAACCGGTGCCATTGAGTTATGCGGGGGTTTTGGCCATGCCGGTGCCGCCAGAATCGCCCGGGTTGCAGGCGAGGACGTGCCCGTGGGGGTGGTGCGTTTCGATACTCATCCCGGGTTGGGCGGCAAAAGCGGGGACGGCATGTTTTAATTTTGCCGTGCAGATCAGGCCGCCAGCCGGTTTTATAACCGGAGAAAAGAGACGTGGAGGGCGGTTATTATGCTCAAACGATATATCATCGAGTTCGGCTCGGGTATTGATTTTCACGGGCAGGATGCCACCGGCGCCGCCCGCAAGGCCGTAAAGGACGCTATTTCCCATAGTTGCCTGTGCGGCTTGCCGGAAATTTTCGGGATGATGGACCTGAATAAAATGGTGGTGGACGTGACGGTGGCCGTCCCTCTTCCGGAAAAAGTGGACGGTGAGCAGGTGCTGGCGGAAATACCCTTCGGCTGCAAGTCAATTAAGGTGGTGGACGGCGGCATGCAGGTACCGGGCCTGTTTTTACCCGCACTGGGTGACGGAGACGACTCGATTATTGTGGCCAATGCATGTGTTGAGGTTAAGATAGCTCTGGACCCATTCAATGCTGAGATTACGGATGGAAATAAGTCGTAGATTGTAGCTTGAATTAAGCCGCAAGGAGGCCGTAAGATGAAAGCTGCGCTCTGGTATGGAAAAAGGGATGTCAAAGTTATGGATGTACCGGAGCCGCCAAGCCCGGGGGAGGGACAAGTAAAGGTAAAGGCTCCGGATGACGTGGCCTGCTTCGTATCCTATCTGGCTTCATCGGATTCAGATTATATGACAGGTCAGTCCGTAATTATTGACGGTGGGGTGATCATGAGTTAATTAAAAACGGCTAATAAAGCTATGTTCTGCAATTGACTTTAAATTAAAAAAGGAGGCGTAATGAAAAATGTTAGATAAACCGGTATTCAATAGCATTTTGCAGGTTGCGATTGTTGTAAAGAATTGTGATGCTACAGTTAGAAAATTTGCTGATGAATACGGTATCGGACCGTGGTCGATTTATGAATTTAATCCTGGCACTGTTAACAACATGATTTTACGAGGTCAACCAGATGGATATGCCATGAGGTTAGCTCTGGCGGATATCGGTTCAACACAGTTTGAAATTATTGAACCAAAAGATGATAAAAGTATTTATGCGGAATTTATAAAGGAACATGGTGAAGGTCTACATCATATAGCTTTAGGCACCAGCGAAGATTATGACCATGCTATGAAATTTTTTAAGGCAAAAGGACTTGGAATACTACAAGGTGGTACTTGGCACGATTTTACCTACACTTACTTGACGACTCAGGATGATCTTAAGTTTATTGCTGAAATGTATAATCCACCACCGAACTTTCAGTGGCCAAAACCCGATGCGGTATATCCGCCAGATAAGTAATTATTTGAATAAACTATAAACAAAGTTAGGAGGGACAGTTATGGCGTTAACCAAAGAAGAAATGTTGGTCATGTACCGGAAAATGCTGTTGATCCGGGAGTTTGAAGAAACAGTGGCCAATATGTTTTCCCAGGGACAGATTCCTGGTTTCGTGCACCTGTATGTGGGGGAAGAGGCTGTGGCAGTGGGTGTGTGCAGCAATCTTGGTGAGCAGGACTACATTGCCAGTACCCACCGGGGTCACGGGCACGGCATTGCCCGGGGCGCTTCCGTGGATAAAATGATGGCGGAAATTTTCGGTAAAGTAGACGGATATTGTAAGGGGAAAGGCGGCTCAATGCACATTGCTGATGTAGAACTTGGCTTTTTGGGCGCCAACGGTATCGTGGGGGCCGGCCTGCCTTTGGCGGCAGGGGCGGCCTTTGCCAACAAGTACTTGAACAATAATGGGGTGGCGGTTTGTTTCTTTGGTGACGGCGCTTCCAACCGGGCCACTTTCCATGAAGCATTAAATTTGGCCAGTATCTGGAAATTACCGGTGATTTTTGTCTGTGAAAATAACATGTACGGCATTTCCATGTGCCAGGAGCGGCATCAGAATATTACAGATGTAGCGGACCGGTCCACAGCTTACGGTATTCCGGGTCTCACGGTGGACGGCAACGACCTGATGGCAGTTTACGAGGCCGCGGCCGAAGCGGTTAAGCGGGCCAGGGCAGGAGAAGGCCCCACCCTCATTGAGTGCAAGACTTACCGCCACCGGGGCCATTTTGAAGGCGACGCCTGTGTGTACAGGAGTGAAGATGAACTAAACCGGTGGAAAATGAAATGCCCCATTAAGCGGTTCGGTGACAGACTGTTGGAAATGGGCCTGGCCGGCCGGGATGAACTTGACAAAATAAAAGAACAGGTAAAAGAACAAATCGAAAGTGCTCTGGAATTTGCCCGGCGAAGCCCTTTACCCGATGTATCGGAGCTAACCAAAGACGTCTATTGTGATTAAAACGCCGGTTGAAAATTTGCATTTAAGGGGTGATTGATATGTTGGAAATGACTTATGCCCAGGCTATTAATGCTGCCTTGCGGGAGGAGATGCAGCGGGACGGTAAAGTTTATATTTTGGGCGAAGACGTGGGTGTTTTTGGGGGCTGTTTTGGTGTAACTGCAGGATTGATTGATCAATTCGGACCACAGCGGGTGCTGGATACGCCCATATCAGAAACCGCAATTATTGGCAGCGCCGTGGGTGCGGCCGCCGCCGGGCTGAGGCCGGTGCCGGAAATTATGTTTATGGATTTTATGGCTGTATGCCTGGATGAATTCTTTAACCAGGCCGCAAAGATGAGGTATATGTTTGGCGGCAAAGCCAGGGTACCCGTAACTCTGCGCACTGTGTGCGGAGCGGGGGTGGGGGCGGCGGCCCAGCATTCCCAAAGTCTGGAGGCCTGGTTTACCCATATGCCCGGGGTGAAGGTGGTAATGCCTTCCACACCGGCAGATGCCAAAGGATTACTGGTAGCGTCGATTAGGGACGATAACCCGGTAATTTTTATTGAGCATAAAGTACTTTACGTTTTATCCGGCCCGGTGCCGGAAGGGGAATACAGCATACCCCTGGGTAAGGCTGACATCAAACGGCCGGGCGGGGATGTCACTATTGTGGCTACTTCCATGATGGTGCATAATGCGCTGGCTGCGGCCCAAACTCTGGCCGGTGAAGGTGTTGAAGCAGAGGTTGTCGACCCCCGCACACTCTCGCCCTTGGACAAGGACACCATACTAGAATCTGTGGCTAAAACCGGTCGTCTGGTAGTTGTGCATGAAGCGGTAAAAAACAGCGGCTTCGGCGGAGAAATAGCTGCCATGGTGGCGGAGGAAGGATTTGACTACCTGGACGCCCCCATTAAGCGGGTGGGCGCCCCCTTTACTCCCGTGCCTTTCAGTCCACATCTGGAAGCGGCCTATATTCCTGATGAAAATAAAATTATAACGGCGGTCAAGGAAATTATGTAAACTAAATAATGAAGAGGGAAGAAAGAGTGTCATCTGTGGGGATAATAGCCAACCCGGCCTCCGGCAAAGATATCCGGAGGCTGGTGGCTTACGCCACGGTGTTTGATAACAACGAAAAGGTGAACCTGGTCAGACGAATTTTAATTGGCCTGGACGCGCTGGGTGTACAGAAGGTTTACTTTATGCCCGACTATTTCGGTTTTTACCAGCGTGCTACGGATGGTCTGACGGGACAGCACCGGTTGGCGCTGGAAACCTGTTTGCTGGATATGCCGATGGAATTCAACCAGGCGGATTCCAGGCGGGCGGCAGCCCTGATGGCCGCCGCCGGGGTGCGGTGTATCATCACTTTGGGGGGCGACGGAACCAACCGGGTGGTGGCCCAGGGTGCCGGCGAAGTGCCGCTGCTGCCCATTTCCACCGGCACCAACAACGTGTTCCCTGTCATGGTGGAGGGGACCATTGCCGGTTTGGCCGCGGGGCTTTTGGTCACCGGGGCGGTCCGGCCGGACCAGGCCCTGGTGCGGTCCAAAAAGCTGGTGATCTATATCAACGGCCGGCCGGCGGACAGCGCCCTGGTTGATGCCGTGGTGCTCACGGACCGGTTTATCGGTTCCCGGGCGGTCTGGGAAGTGGATAAGATCAAGCAGTTGGTGGTTACCAGGGGGGCCGCCACCAATATTGGTATTGCCTCCGTGGCCGGCGGCATCCGGCATATCAGGATGGAGGAACCGCTGGGCATGCACCTTGAGGTGGGCGATGACAACGCGCCGCTGCAGGTTAAGGCTGCCATCGGACCCGGCCTGGTCAGGAAAGTGCCGGTGGCCCGGTACCAACTGTTGGTTCCCGGACAAAGGGTGACGGTGTTGGAAAATCCCTGCGTTATTGCACTGGACGGGGAACGGGAAATACAGGTCAACCGGGGCGATCGCGCCGAAGTGGAGCTTTCCCCGGCCGGTCCCCTGGTGGTGGATATAAACCATACCATGTCTACGGCTGTCGCCGGAGGTGCTTTTTTGAACAAAACTCCGGCCGGCGGTGTGTAACAATACCAAAATGCAAACTTTGAAACATTAATAGTGCAACGGAGTGAGTGATTAACGATGGCAAAAATTGTTCTAATGCCCAAACTCGGTTTGACGATGAAAAAAGGCCGCATAACCAACTGGTTGAAAAACGAAGGAGATCAGGTGGAGCAGGGCGAACCTTTGCTGGAAGTTATGACCGAAAAGGTTAATGTTAAAGTGGATGCTCCCTTTAGCGGGAAGCTGTATAAAATAATCGGCGAAAAGGGCAGGACTTTACCCACATCGGTGCCCATTGCGGTGCTGGCTGAGGTGGGTGATGCGGCGGAAACTTTGGAAAGAGCCGTGGCCCAGGCCCGGGAGGACCTGCAGCAGTCCCTGTCTGCGCAGGAGCAAGCAACAGAATCCAAAAAAGCCGGGGCCAAGCCTGTCAAGCCCTTTGTGGTGCTCAGCGGCAGCCGTAGAGTGTCGCCCCGGGCGGCCAGGCTGGCCCGCGAGGCCGGTGTGGACGTCAGCCTGGTCAATGGCTCGGGCTCAGGCGGCCGGGTGGTGGAAGAGGACGTCCGTGCCTACCTGGAACAGGTGCAGGGGGGCGGCCAGGCACAGCTGATGCCTATTGACGGCATGCGGGCGGTTATTGCGGAAAGAATGTCCGGCAGCAGAAAACAGGCGGCCCATGTTACGATTATGGAAGAAATAGACGTTACGGCACTGGGAGATGTACGCAGTCAGCTTAACGAGCTGGATGCATCGGGTAAATTAAAGTTCTCTTACACTGATCTGCTGGTTAAATTTGTAGCCCAGGCACTGACGGAATATCCCATGGTGAATACCCGCAGTGCGGATGATACAATCGAGTTGGCGGAACACATCAATGTCGGGGTGGCCGTGGCGCTGGAAAACGGCCTGGTGGTGCCCAACATCAAAGACGCCCACCGGCTGTCCCTGGACCAAATCTCCGCCAAGATAAAAGATTTGGCGGCCCGCGCCCGCAACAATGAATTGGAGCCCTGGGAAGTGGAAGGTGGTACCTTTACCGTCAGTAACCTGGGAATGTTCGGTGCGGAGGGGTTTACCCCCATCATCAACCGGCCGGAAACGGCCATTCTGGGGGTGGGGGCCATGCGTGCCAAGCCGTCGCTTTGGGGTGGCCGGTTGGAGAAGCGAAACCTGATGACCTTGAGCCTTTCCTTTGATCACAGAATAATTGACGGCTCCCTGGCTGCGGAGTTCTTGAGCCGGTTGAAAGAAATGCTGGAAACCCCGCATCCCTGGTTCGAACTGGAACCCCGGAACAGCAAAGACATCGTGCTGGCCGGTGGCGGCAATAACCCGGTGCAAATTCGCAAAGCTTACCAGGATGGCATCAGCAAGCTCATGGAAACAGCACCCGATGTGGTGCTGGGCTTTTCCGCCCTTACCGAAGGCATCATGTTTGATGACGGTGAAATATCCAGGTTAAATAAAGAGCTTATACTGGTCGCCCTGGCGGTATACATCAAATGTGAATATTGTATCACTGCACATGTATACAATGCACTGGAACTGGGCGCCAGCCCCGAACAGGTGCTGGAGGCGGCCAATGTGGCCGTATTTTTCGGAGGCGGCGCGGCGCTGGCTCATTGCGCCGTAATTGTGCAAGATTGTTTAGAGGCCTTTTGTAACCGTAATTAAAGGATGAACTAACTAATGAAAGAATACAGGTACAATGATGCTATCCGGCAGGCACTGGTGCTGGACCTGGCCACGGAGGACTACGGCCGTACATTGACACTGCAGCGGGAATTGCAAAAACAGCGTATGGAAAGGAGCGTACCGGACTGTTTGCTGGTACTGGAGCACCCGCCCACCTTCACCTTGGGCCGGGCGGGGGGCGCAAATAATATACTTGTGGATGAGGACTGTTTGGTCCGGGAGGGAATCAGCGTGTACAGTGTGGAGCGGGGCGGTAATGTTACTTACCACGGGCCCGGCCAATTGGTAGGCTATCCCATCCTGGACCTGAAAGATTATGAGCGGGATGTGCACCGGCTGGTAGAAAGACTGGAGGAAGTATTAATCCGCACATTGGCTGCTTTCGGCATTAAGGCCGGCCGCCGGGCCGGATTTCCCGGGGTGTGGGCGAATGAGGGTAAAATAGCCAGCATCGGGTTGGCAGTGACCAGGTGGGTGACCATGCACGGTTTCGCCCTGAATGTACACCCGGATCTGCGCCATTTCGGGATGATCACTCCCTGTGGCCTTCCGGGAGTGTCGATCACCTCGATGTCCGTCTTGCTGGGCCGGCAGGTTAGTGTGGAGGAAGTAAAAAACCGGGTGGTGGAGGAAATGGCCGGAGAGTTCGGCTGGTCATTGCTCCCGGGCGATCAGCAGGTGCAGACGCTGCTGCGCCGGCTGGGCCTCGAGACCCGAAACTTCTGGCCGGGCTGGCTCACGGTGGCGCCTCCGGGGCCGGGGGTGCTGGAAGGCATGGCCGGTCTTTTGAAACGTGGCGGGCTGCATACAGTGTGTGAGGGAGCCTGCTGCCCCAATGCTGCGGAGTGTTTTGCTATGGGCACCGCCACTTTTATGATACTGGGTGACACCTGCACCCGCAATTGCCGGTTTTGTGCGGTGAGCAAGGGAACACCGGGGGCGCCCGACCCCGGGGAACCTCCGGCGGTGGCGGAAGCGGTGCGGGCATTGGGTTTGCGTCACGCAGTGATCACCTCCGTCACCAGGGACGATCTGTTCGACGGAGGGGCGGGCTATTTTGCGGCTGTGATCCGCGCCGTGCACCGGCTGAACCCCCATACCACGGTGGAAGTGCTGGTGCCTGATTTCAAGGGATCGGCGGACGCCCTGGCCGGGGTGCTGGCGGCCCGGCCCGAGGTGTTGGGTCACAACCTGGAGACGGTGCCCCGGCTTTACGGGCGGGTGCGCCCCGGGGCGGACTACCGGCGCTCGCTTGGGCTTTTGACCCGGGCCCGGGAACTGGCTCCGGGGGTGACCACCAAGAGCGGATTGATGGTGGGGTTGGGCGAGGAATTCGGCGAAGTGCTGTCTGTTTTGGACGATTTACGGGCGGCCGGATGCGCTTACATCACCATTGGCCAGTACCTGCAGCCTGCGCCGGACCGGTTGCCGGTGCACGGGTTCATCGCACCGGGGGTGTTTGCCCGTTACCGCCAGGAATGCCTGCGCCGGGGGTTCAGACGGGCCGACTGCGGGCCCCTGGTGCGCAGTTCCTACCACGCTGCATCCCCCGGCAACCCGGGGGTGGACACGTCTGCCAATTGCCGCAAGCCTCACCCGGCGGAGGTTTTCAGGCCTAGTCAAGCCCCGGGCGTCTATCCATGGCAGTAAACTGAAATTAGTGAACTGATTGGCCGGCTTTATCAATAGTGGCTTTATTCGGGCGATGATGGTCAAGGGGTGATTAAAATGCCAGAGCAGTTATTTGACGATCAGG
>NZ_LYVF01000010.1 GCF_001655685.1 Desulfotomaculum copahuensis | reverse complement strand
GAATATACTCGCTTTGACCGCCCATACCGCCGCCCATGGCCCGGGGGATGGCAATCTGGGCGGTCAAAGCGAGTATATTCTCCCGGCCGCGGTCCACGCCCAGAACCAGGATGTAGGCGGAATCATCCACTTCCTGGTAGCCCCAGCAGCCGGGAATAAACAGCAGGGATAACAGAAAAACAGGCAGTACCCGGCGCCATTGCCGGGCGGCGCATTTAACCGCCACCGGCCCCCCCGCCTCCTCCCGGTGCCTTTCCTTTGTGTCCGGCCCGGGCCGCCACCCAGAGCAGTGCCGGCAAAACAAAGGCCGGCAGCCAGGCGTAACGGCGTACCACATACAGGTCCACCCATACGGCCTCGGTGACATTGGCCGGGATAAAGGCCAGCGCCATGACAATTATAGCCAGGGGCAGATTGAAGGGCCGGCGGTAGGGCAGCTTCAGCGCCCGGGTGATGATTACACTGCACGCGTACAGGCCGATGCTGATCTTGACCAGGCCGGCCATCGCCCACAAGGGCATGAAAACCGGCTCCAGCCGCTGTACAAAACGGCCGAAATAAATCAATTTGGCCAGTTCGAAGCTGGGCATGGTCATTTCCCTTAAAACCGGCACCGGAAAAGTGGCCTGCATGGAAAGCTGGCCGCAGACCATGATCAGCGCGGCCACCAAAATGCTCCACAGCCCCGGACCGCGGATGGCGGGCTTTTTCAAAGCCGGCTGGATCAGCGCCAGCAGAAGCACCTCGCCAATCAGCGAACTGCGCAGCAGGCCGGCGGTGATGATTTTTCCCAGCCCGGCCCCCCAAAGTGGAAACAGATAAGAGGGGTTCCAGAACGGATACGGTAAAATCATCACCAGCAGCGAGGCTGCAACGCTAAAGTAAAGCATCAGCCAGGCGCTGCGCGCCATGGCTTCCAAACCAATCGTGCAGGCCACCACCGCCCCCAGCAGCATGCCGATCATGGCCGCGCTGATCGGCAACTGGGGAACGGCCACCGTCACCGTCCGTTCGGCATATTGACGCAGGATGGAAGCCGTGGTGACCAGGAAAAAGGCCAGAAAGGCCAGGACAAAAATGGCGTTCAGCCGGGGGCCGAGCAACGTTTCCCCCACCTCAATGATGCTTTTGTCCGGAAACCTTTCCATCAGTGCAGCCAGGGGCAAAAAGGCCAGCGCGCCGGCCAGCGCGGCCACCAGCATGATCAGCCAGGCGGCCGTATTCCCCTCGTCCGCCAGCGCCGCCGGAAAAGTGAGAAAAGACTCGGTGACCATGGCGGCCAGCACCAGTGTGGCCGCCTCCCGTCCGTCCACCCATCCTTCATTGAGCACCTTTCCCGCCCCCTTTGCCGGATCCGGAACGGTCGATCCAATGGCGGCTGATCCGGGGTTGACGGCCTTTTATTTGAGTGTACAGGAAAGCGGGCCGCTTTTCCTGCGCCCAGACCGGCCCGCGGAACAGCACATCCGCCGCCGCGCCGGTGATCGGAGCCAGCGGGGCCAAAAAGGGCACGCCGAAGGACTTGGTGCCGGCCAGCAGGTGGAGGTGGACAAAAAACCCGAGCACCAGTCCCCAGATGCCCAGAATGGACCCCAGGAAAATGTACACAAACCGGATCAAGCGCACACTGAGCGAAAGGGAATAATTGGGGATGGTAAAGCTGCCGATCGCCGTCACCGCCACCACAATGATCAAGATCGGGCTGACGATGTGGGCGGCCACCGCCGCCTGGCCCAGAATCAGCGCACCCACAATGCCCAGGGTGGGGCCGATGATCCCGGGCACCCGGATGCCAGCCTCGCGGATCAACTCGAATGAACCTTCCATCAGAAAAACTTCCACCACCGAGGGGAAGGGCACCATTTCCCGGGAGGCGGAGATGGCCATGAGCAGGTCGGTGGGAATCATCTCATGATGAAAGGCCACCACCGCAATATAAAATCCGGGCAAAAAGGTGGCCAGAAAAAGCCCGGTCAGCCGGACGGCACGCAGCATGCTGCCGTATGGCCAGCGGACATAGGCATCCTCGGCGGAATGAAAAATGCTGAAAAAAGTGACCGGCACCACCAGGGCAAAGGGGCTGTTGTCGGTAATCAGCGCCACATGCCCTTCGACCAGTCCGGCCACCACCCGGTCCGGCCGCTCGGTGGCCAGGGTCTGCGGTGCCAGGCCGTATGTATTGTCCTCGATGAACTGTTCCAGCAGGCCGCTGTAACCGGCGAAATCGGCTTTGATCCTCTTCAGCCGCCGACGCACCTCATTCACCAGCCGGGCATTGGTCAGCCCTTCGATGTACAGCATGGCCACGTCCGTGCGGGCAATCCGGCCCACTTTAAAAAACTCCGTGACCAGATCGGGGGAATGCAGCGACTTGCGCACCAGTGCCGTATTGGTACGCAGTGTTTCCGTAAAAGCCTCCTGCGGGCCGCGTACCACCTGCTCGGTAAAGGGGCGTTCCACCTGGCGGTGCTCCCAGCCCTTGGTTTCCACCACAATTGCCTTGGGGCAGTAATCCACCAGCAGTACGGTGGAACCGCTGAGCACCGCGTCCACCACATCCCGCATTTCTTCACTGGTATCCACCTGGTTGCCCGGCAGCAGGTGGCGCACCACCATGTCCAACACGCTCACACCGCCCGCCGGTTCCCCGGGCTGGATGAGCATGAGCGGCTTGAGCAGCGAGGCATCCTGCACCTGCCGGTCAGTCATGCCGTCGATGTAGACGGCCGCGGCGGCCACCGGCGGTGCGGTGCCCAGGGCAAATTCCCGGAAAATTACATCCTTGTTCGGCGGCACATGAAAAAGCTTTTTCAGGCAGGTGATATTTTGCTTTAAGCTTGCTGTCACTTTGGCCCGCTCCCCCGCTTTTGCCCCGTCGACACCGGCACAGGCATGCTGCACGGCGGGCACGGGCTGTTTTGACCGTCCCCTTGCCGCCTGCTCCTGTTCAGCCCCTTTTTCCCGTCCCGTGCCGGACCGGTCCCCCGGCGGGGGGCCGGCCTGCTCCTCCCGGCGTCCCAGGACCCGTTTTTGCAATGGTTTCTGTCTGACCGGACGGCTTTTCCGCTTCCCGGCCGGACGGCCCCCCGCCGGAGCAGGAGTATCCGTTTGTCCCTGCCGTTCCCCGGATAAACCCCGCTCTTCCGGGGAATCTATCTGATCCGTCTGCCCCTTGCCGGGGGAAGCGTCCTTGCCGGAAATGGCGGTTTTTGTCCCTGAAGTCTGCCCCTGTTCCTCCCGGACCGTTATTCCCCCGTTTTTTTCCGCCCCGGCTCCCCCACCCGCCGGCGTATGGCCCGCCAGCAGTTCAAACGGCTGTCCTTCGGGCGGAGTAAAGGATATAATTTTCCAGATCCGTTCAAGCATGGCCATTAATTCCCCCCAAAAGAAAAACCGCCCGTTTCCAGGTAGGATGACCACGGCAAAGTTAAATTATGACTGCAACCATAAAATTGCACAACAGTAAATGAAATGCCGCCCTTAAAGGCGCGGCCGTACCAGGGAAGCGGCTGGCAGACATCCGGAAACAAAACGCGACGGTGTTTCCGGTAAGCGAACCGGCAGCGCGAACCGTACGTCTTACGGACATGAAAAATCCCCGGGGAGCTGCTCCGGAGCCTTTGGTGCCGGCAGAGCAACCACGGGGAACCGCGGGTGATTTTGTGCGCCGGAAACCGGCCCGGCGCGGATGGCGTCAAATTTTGATGAAATAAAAGGCCAGGGCGATGATCACATAAGTAATCAGCAGCAGCATGCCTTCCAAGTAATTGGTGTCACCGTCCCGGATCACATAGTTGACCATCAGCACCGACAGGATGAGCACGGTTAACTCCAGCGGGTTGAAAATCAAATCCATGGGACGTCCGGACAAGTAGCTGATGAAGACCAGCAGCGGGGTGACCAGGAGCGCAATTTGCGTGCTGCTGCCGATGGCGATTTCCAGGCTCAGGTCCATGCGTTTCTTCAAGGACATGAGCACCGCCGTACTGTGCTCGGCAGCGTTGCCGATCACCGGAATCAGAATCACCCCGATGAAGGCTTCGCTCCACCCGAGCGCGGCCACCACCGGTTCCACCGATACAACCAAAAAATCGCTCATCACCGCCACCAGCACCACTGAGCCAAACAGCACCCCCAGGGCCAGGGAAAGGCCCCATTCGGGCTTTTCCAGCATTTCATGAGCGGTGTGAAACAGATGCCGGTGGGTTTTGAAAGAAAATAGCAGGCTGGTCAAATAAGCCAGCATGAGCAAAATCGCCGCCACCAGGGAAATCAGCCGGGAAGCGCGGGGATCCAGTCCGCCGTATGAAAAGACCGCCGGCACAATCAGCGCCGTCATGACCAGAAACAGCATCGAGGTGCTGATTCCGGCCACACAGGTATTGAAGGTCAGTGTCTTATGTTTCAAACCGCCCAGAAACGCGGCAAAACCCAGCACCAGTAAAATATTGCCCAGGATGCTGCCGGCAATGCTAGCCTTGACCACGGTAAAAAGACCTTCCCGCAAGGCGAAAATGGTAATGATCAATTCCGTGGCGTTGCCGAAAGTGGCATTCAACAGGCCGCCCACCTGGGGACCGGCGTGGATGGCCAGTTCCTCGGTGGCCTTGCCCATCAGACCGGCCAGGGGGATGATGGCCAAACCGGAAAAAAGGAACAACCACAATGCACTGCCGTGGACCAGTTCCAGGCCGACAGCCACCGGCACGGCCGCCAGCAGGGGATAAAGGAATTTCATGGCACCCTCCCGATCTGCTTGTCCTGCCCATATTTTTTCACACTCAAGCCAGACCAGTCAAGGAATACTTTTCCTTTGCCCTATTGCCTGAACAACCGCCAGGCCGTACGATCGAACAGACCGCGGCCGTACCGGGATTCCGCCCCGGCCATGAGCACGCGCATTTTAGCCGTTTCCGGGCTATCCACCGCCAACACGATCATGTTCCGCCGGGAGGCGAAATAATTTACCGCCGGGGATAAGCTGTTCCCCGCTTTGTGCAGAACTTCAACCTTCCCCCCGCGCATCATAAGATCTATCCTTTTTACATCGCGACCCGGACCGAATAAACGAAAGTGCAAAAAATAAGCCACTTTGGGCGAAACCGGCTCCCTGGTTTCCAGGCGCATCCAGAGGCGGTTTCCCTGCCGCTGCAGGCGCAGCCGGATGATATCCACCGCCCCTTCCAGCGTCAGTTGGACGGTATCCGCCCGGGCATCCGGCAGCACGGCTTTCGTCCGCCAGGCGGCGAAGGCCGGCGGCGCCGCATCGCCGCCGGTTAACGGCAGGGCGGCCGGCGATCCGAATAACTCTGTTTTACGCACGAAGGCCCACAGGAAAGGCTTCATCACTGCTTCCTGAGTCGGGTAGTCATGCAGTGCCTTGTTTTTGAGACGGATTTCTGCCGGTGTCAACGGAAAGTCGTCCCAATGTGTCAGGTTGGCCAGTTCCGCCGGCGGCAGCAAAGGCATGTGTGCATCCGGCGCCGGAGGCTGCGGCCACAGGTAACGGTGCACCAGGTAGGTATGTTCCCGGGGGTGCAGGTCGAGCATGGTCAGGGTATACTTGACATAGGCCGCAGTGGCCCAGTGGTCCGGATGCTCGTCCAGGGAAGTGGGATAGTAAATATCCGTCGGTTTGAAATCCGTGATCTCCCTGGTCAGGTCGTCCACCACATCCTGGCCGCAGTAGGGCGCCCCAGGACGCAGGGCAAAGGAATAAGGCACCCGGTCCACATTGACTCCGCCGCTCACCCGGGGATGCCCGCGGTCCCAATAGGCATCCCAGAGAAACCGGGTCCCTCCGTCGGGGTAGCCAAGGAAAACCACGTCCTTTTCAGCCAGGCCGAGAGTGTGCATGGCCTTTAGCGTCTCCAGGTGCCTGGCGACACCCATGCGGCGGTAATCTTGCGGTACGGGGTTGTTTTTATGCGCGAAGATTTGCGCCGCTTTAAAGAAACTGTCCCCGCAGGTGATCATCACCACCCTCACCGGCCGATTTTCGGCCGTTGCCCGGGCAATCACGCCGGCCGTCCCCAGACTCTCATCGTCCGGGTGGGGTGCCACCACCATCACCCGCTTTCCCAATCCGCCCCAGTAAGGTACGCGTGCTTTTGGGGATTCCCGGTAAATCACGGCCAGGACGGCCGTCACAAGAAGCACCACGGTCAAAAAAACATAACTGACTATGCGTAAATGCCGGCTACCGATCACAATCATCAACCCGCTCACAATGAATTTGACGGATTACAGACGTCCGGCATTAATTTACCCGGGCGGTCCGGAAAAATTGCACAAGCGATATGAACCGGAACGAATAAAAACCTCCCCCGCCGGGCGGAAGAGGTTTTTCTGAAACCGGTTTTTTTCCGGCTCTCTTTTGTTTTAATTATTGCTTGCTAATTCCACCAGCCCATGCCGAACACCAGCAGGATCAGAACCAGGAAGATGATGAAGGGACCATCGAAAAATCCGCCCTGTGCTTTCATTAAAATACAGCCTCCTTTTATTTCAGGTTAATTCCACCAGCCCATGCCAAATACCAACAGGATCAGAATCAGGAAGATGATGAAGGGACCATCAAAGAACCCGCCCTGAGTATTCACCAGCGACCCCCCTTATACTTTATCTACCATCACTGTATGAAAATACCGCCTTTTTTGTTACAGCCCATTGCCCGAAAACTTCCGGCAATTTCATTTCGCTTATTTATCGCCGCCGTCCCCGTCGCTGCCTTCACCCGGACTGTATCCGGTACCATAGAAGAGTAAAATAAAAACAAGAAAGAGGATGAACGGGTTATTCACTTAAATCCCCCCAATACTGTAAATTACCACCCCTTACCGGCCGTAGTGACAGGAGCCGCAAAATATAATTCCTCTCTTTCCCGGCAGTGTTAATAAAAACCTCCTCCG
>NZ_LYVF01000009.1 GCF_001655685.1 Desulfotomaculum copahuensis | reverse complement strand
TAGGTAGGCTAACATCCCGTTACGATGCCCTAAAATTAAGGCCCCGGCAATAAAGCCCTGTAGGTCTCTGCCAGAAGGCCGATGAAAAAATCCTTATGCAAAAAGAAATTTTTCATTTTTTTGTGTCGTCGATCTACCGGTATTTTTACGCTATTGGTGAGCGACGCCATTTCTCGTCCCAGTTTAAATTATATTTTCATCTCCACCTTTCTTCAAGCCCATTATTTCCCGGGAGGAATATTTCGTGGTCCGGAGGCAGTAAAAAATTACCGAATCCTCGTCATTTCTAATTATTTTTTCCAGTTCCATTTTTAACTTCTTTAGATTGGCATCAGAAATTTCGCCCTCCAATACCGAATTCTGGACCCAGTTAAGGTACTGGCGACATTTTTTCAAAACCTTGGCCACCCTTTTTTGGTTAACATCATAAACCAGGATAACGAACAGTGTAAGGTCACCAACCTTATTCTCAACACCCGGCGATGACAGGCTCTATACAAATGGCCAATTGCTACCGTGCTAACTTTCCTCCTCTATATTTTACCACGCTTTCCTCCAGACACTCCACATAATTATTAAAGTAATCTTGTCGCTCAGCAGAAATATCACGGTCCTTTTTCAAGAAACGATCCCGCAAATACCGTCCTGCAACCGCCCGCAGGCCGCCGCGATATCGGATCCTTTTTCAAGAAACAATCCCGCAAATACCCGGGAAGTGGCGGCCGGTGATCCGAATTTTATCGCGGTACAATCCTTGCCAAACTGGAAAATACAGATCCAGTTCCTACCACCTGGCTACAAAAGCCTGGTATTCCTTTTCTTTCATCAAATGCTTTTCCAATTTATAAAGCTCCAAACGGATCAGCCTTCTGTAAGAGACCGGGCGCCCGATTTCCCTGTGATTGATTGTGGTCTTTAATTTCTCATCCATATTCTCCACAAAACACTTTCTGGCTTTCTCCTTCATCATAACTCCTTCTGTCTCGCGTTCGAAATCATCCCTGGTAATCATTCTTTTTCCAAGCAAGGTAAAGATCAACCTGTCCACTATGATCGGTTTGAATATCTCGGCCACATCCAGGTTGAGGGTAAAACGTCGGAAGTTGGTAGCATGCAGATAGCCGATGCGCGGGTCCAGATGAGTCTTGTATATTTCGCTAAGACAGATGGTGTACATGAGCGAATTACCAAAACTAATTAGCGTATTCAGATAATTTTTTGGAGGTCGCCGGCTGCGCTCCTCGAACACGAAATCAGGATTACCCACAATCCTGTCAAAGGACTGGTAATAGTGGTCCCGAATGTTTCCCTCCACGGCCATCAGAGCCGGAATATCCCTACATTCCTCTATTGACATAAAAAGGTTTTCCACGGCATTTATTTTTTCAGACACATCCTTTTCCCGGTTACGGTAGTATTTTAACACCTGGCGGATATTTTGGGCCGCGCCGCGCACAAATTCCCTGGCGATAGCCATGCGTTTTTCTTCATCCAGGTAATACTCCGCCTGTTTCAGGGTCATGTAGCCGGAATTGAGGTGCTCGCGAGGATAGAAGGAACCCATGTAATAGCCGTGGTAATTAAAAAAGTGCAGGATGATTTCTTTCATGGAGAGGAATTCCAGCAACTTCTTGTTTACATCCACCTCACCGAAAATCATGATTTCCCCGGTGTCTTCCACCGGAATGAAGCGCCGGCCTTCCTCCCTTTCGAAATAGAGCGTATTGTCCTTGCGCGAAAGTTCACCGCTGGAAAAGATATATAATGTTTTTTTCATCATACCACCCCGGCTTATTTGGGTCAGGACCAGCAAAATTCGGCATAGGCGCAATTCTTGCAGAATTTAATTTTCACCGGCGCCGGTGGGGCGGCCAGATAAAGAATGTGCAGGATCTCCCGGCGCACCCGGTCCAATTCTAGCTCCGTCTGCTCATCTAAAACCACTTCCTCCCGGCGCTTTTCCCTGGGAAAACGTAATTCACCCTTGGCCACAATGCCCCGCTGTTTAAGCTCACTCAAATAAAAGGCCAGCTGCATGCGGGCACTGCTGCGATATTTCGAGCTTTTTTTGACTTCACCGATAACCAGACCATCTTCAGTCACCCGGAACACGTCCATTTTGCTGTGGCCGACCAGCAACTCCTTGCGTTCACGCGGGTAAGAGTAGTCCTGAATGAAACGCCCAAGGTTTACATTGGCGTCATCTTCGTCCGGATTGATCTGGTGGCCGATCAGCCAGACCTCCCTGGGGCAGATGTAGTAATACCAAACCAGGGTCCCGCTAACGTTTATTTCCTGGTCCCCCATTCAATTTACCCCCCTCCCCATGAATGCAAACAATTCAAATAAACCAAATCTCTCTTTCGTCACTTGCATTAATCGAGGAAAGACCCGTTTCCTCTGAATAAAGTGAATTTCCTTTAATACGCAAAATAGCTCTTTTTTCCACCGGTTCTCCCACTTCCCCGGCAGTTTCCTCCGGTACCTGGACGATGAAGTGCTGCATTAACCCCATAAACTGTTTTTTATCCACATATTCCAGGGAGGACAAAAAGCCTTTGGAGGCATATCTGTCCCAAATCTCGTCCGGTTTGGTACAGCCGAACTTCTTCATGGCCAATTCCACCTCTGGAGGCAATTCACCGAAAATCAGCGGGACAAAGACACCGTACTGGGGAACATGCCGGCCAAAGGGGCTCAAACCGGCCGGTGCGGCATAGCAACCCCGGGCTCCTTCCAGGATTTTTTCCAGCCCCGCCTGGCGGGTGTTGCGCTGAAAACACATCTGGTAATACTGCCGGACCAGTTGACCGGTTGCAGCTTCATCAAATATTTTGTTTGCGGTTAAGCAGATATCGGTGACTTCCCGCTGCTCCCAGTCCCGGTAGACATACGGCCTGGTTTTCTTTTCCCCGCCGCGGTAAAAATCAAAGACAAAAAGTTTACCCTTTCCCCCTTCGCCGTGGCGGTTTACACGCCCGGCCGCCTGCACCAGCGAAGGTATTACCGGCAGTGCCCGGAAGAGCTGTTTGAAGCTCAAGTCCACCCCTGCTTCCAAAACCTGGGTGCACACAACCAGAACGCTCCGGCCGTCCTTTAGGGATGATTTGATGGCGGCAATCTTTTCTTTTTTATGCAGGGGCGTCATTTGCCCGGAGAGAAAATACACTTCGCCCTTTTGTGCCCCGTCCCGCACCCGCCGGTAAACTTCGGCCGCATCACGCACAGTGTTTAAAATTACCGCTGTGGAACCAAATGTGTGATACGACTCAAGCGCTTTCCCGGCCAGGGAATCTTCATCTTCATTTTCGCCTACTTCCACCTGATAGCGGTTTGAGACAGGCTCCGCCCGGCCCAGGGAAACCACCCGGCCGAAAACTCCGCCGCCGGTGCCGGGCATGGTGGCGGTAACGAATAAAAATTTTACGCCCATTTCGGTAGTCGCCGCCTCGGCCATGGCAAGAAAGACATTCCAGGCGTCGGCGTTGACGATCTGGGGTTCGTCCACAATTACAAATGAGTCCCTTAGTCCGGCCAACCGCAGTGTGTTCTGGGCACGGTACGGAAACAGGGCCAGGAAAAGTTGGTTGAAGGTGGTGGCCACTACCGGTGCCTGCCACGTCTCCAGGAGCAGGTCTTCCACAAGTTCATGCTCAACCAGGCCCTGCAAGGCGGAAAGATGGTGGTGGATAAGCACGGAAAGACCGGTGGCCGCCTTAATTTCCGAAGCCGACTGGGACAAGATGGATAGATACGGCGCTACATAGATAATTCTCTTACTCAGGCCTTGCGCAACAGACTGGAGGGCCACGGATAGAGCGGTCATTGTCTTGCCGTAACCCGTGGGTAATTCCAGGGTAAATATCTTTTCCAGCTTATTTGCCAGGAAGTTGTCCACCGCAATCTTACGCCACTTTTCCCGGACATCCAGGATGGATAGATCGGCCTGTCCGGTCATTTCACTCCTTCGCTGGTTGCAATAATGACGGATCCTGTCCCGGGCCGGGACAGCCCGGTCCGGTGACAGGTAACTGCTTTCATCAATTGTAAAACTTCCGGCATGCAAACGGTCCGCGGAGATTAGGCGGGCATTCTCTCGCTGGAGGCAAAGCCTCGCCCCTGTCTCGTACGGGTTCCCTTCCCGTAATAATTTCTCCACCCGGGTGAGCATCTCATTAGTCCACCTTTGCCAGCGGTCAGGGCCGGCAATGGAGGATATTGCTTCTACCAGGCTTTGCGGCCCCCCGATGTACATTTGCAGTCTGTCGTATATTTCCGGAAAATAAAGTGCCACCAGGTTGAGCAGGCCCGGGATATCTGTCTCCAGGATGTCAACAGGGGCAAAAACCCCGGTCCATGGAGGGAAATCACCGTTGATATCTTCAACCCTGCCGTGGTGGTTATACAGGATCTGGGTCAGGCTGACGGCCAGGTGACATAAGTTCTTCCTATCCTGCCTGGACGGCCGCCAGGTTTCCAGAAGTTCGGCAAAAACGGCGGCAAAGAGCATGGCCCCGGCAAAAGAATGCGGCACACCTTTTTTAACCTTCCCCTGAATATAGTCCTGCCAGGCCCGGCTGCTTTTCCCCGCATCGTGCAGCAATCCCGCCAGAAACCTGAGCCGGTCCGGACGATCACCGCACTGGTTGCCGCAGGAATCAGCAACAGCCAGCAGGTGATCTTTTAAAGAATATACCCTGTCCTTGTCAGCCGGGCGGGCGATGCACGCCTCCAGTGGACAGCCATTTACCACAGACAAACCACCTTACCTTCATGCGTTTTAAAAAATTTACAGGCAATTTCCGGTGGCTTTCGGACTTTGATTTTAAGATCCCGGCCGTTTGTTTCGTAATGGATGTTTACCGTCCGCTCAAAAACCCGGCCGCCGATGTGACGGTAGGGAAGAGCCCGGGCTACGGCATAATTTCCTCCCGGCTCAAAAACAACTTCTTGAATAACTTCCTGGGGTACCACGGATGAAAATGGCAAAGGCTCACCTTGCCCCGGCACTATTTCTTCCAGCGGATAAAGGCCGTGAAAAACGGGGAACGCAAGGCAGTAGGCCGAGCCCAGATAGGTGTGGTAAACACTTTGCCCCGCCCGGATCCTTTCCGCCAGTTCATCCAGCCTGCTGCCGGTGTAATAAACCAGGTATTGGGGGGAGACCACCAACTCAATTGTAGTCAACCGGTTAAAGGAATCTCCCCCGCCTCCGGTAAAGCCCTTCCCATGCATGGACATTTGGGCGCAAACCGTACGCACCGGGTTTAACAGGGTCAGCCCGACAAAATGTTCTTCCTGTAAAAAGGCTTCCCCTTCCAAGTCATCAAAGCATAAGCCCAGTATAGAAGCCAGCAAGCCGTGGATGGTCGGCCTGGGGGGAATTGGATAGGTGGCATGGGTGGCCGTGGTATCCGGTTGACGAAAATGAGCCAGGGAACCTTTGACGCTAAAAATCAGGACTTGGTCATACATCTCCTTTTTGCCCCCTTACGCGCAGTACTTACCACATCTTCCATTCTTCCCCCGGCAATTCACCTTTTACTTTCAAGGATGGTGCTTTCACCCAGCGGATCCTGGCGATTCGATCGCGGTAAGGACTGTTATTGCCGATGATTCCAGCCAATTTTGAAATGTCCAGGGTAACTTCCTCCAAAGAAACGGGTGGCTGCCCGCCGAGCCAGGCATCCCGCCCCGGTTCCAGGTGCAGATAATCTTCCAGGTAACCGATGCGGAAAAACTTGTCTGTATATTCCACATGGATTAGCAGGAGCGGTTGCTGGATGCCCCGGCCGCGCGCCTGCCTGTGCAGGGTGCCCTTCCAGAGCCCCTCCAGCAATAACTCCAGATCATCGGCACTCATTTGGGTTTCTGCCGCGACAGAGGCATTGACCACCCCCGGCATGGCAAAAACGGCAAAGGGCAGGATGTAGGTGGTCCAAATGGTACCCTGCTCCTTTCCTTCTTCCTTACCGGCATCACCCACGTCGCTGCTGGGCATGACCACCGTTCCCTGCACATATTTGGTCTCCACGGGGTGCAGGGAATGAGCCCACCCGAACTGAACCGGGCCGGTCTTGTGAAAGCTTTTTTTAGACACGCTGAAAACCGCGCCAAAAACGCGCATATCGAAGGTGGACTCCAACAAGGCCGTAGGCTTGTCCGCGCTGTCCTTACGGCCCGACCTTTCTAAAATGGCCTCCGCCAGCCGGTCCCGTCCCAGCAATTTACCGTCGGGAGTTCTCTCTTCCCGGCAGAAAACGTAGTGGCGGCCGTCCTTGCCGCCTCCGTCCGGGTATTTGGCCAGCACGTAGTCCCGCACATCTCTTTTAATGCTGACGTCGGAAAGGGATATCCTGCCGTCATCCTCCCCGAAAATACGCCTGGCATCGGAATCATTCAAGGGGTCCCGGTTGGGTATACCATCCTTTACCGCTTTAACAAATAGAATTTCTCCGCTGGAAACTGCCATTTAATAGCCCTCCTTAAATAATTTTTTACATAACACACGATAAAAGCATGTTTGTGGAACAACCGCTGCGCACTAAAAATGCACTACTATCGTTTAGTTTCCTTTTTTGGCAGCCTCGGAAGCAAGCATATAACCGCTCCAAAAGGCGCCGATGAATTCATCCCGGTTTCTTTCCACCTGCTGACGCAGACGTCTGTATTCGCTCTCTACCACTCCGGCGCGGCGGCGAAAATCATCAGTTAAATTAATGTCCAGTTTGACGGCGTATTCCTGAAAGCGGCTCAAGGCTTTGCGCCAGACCATATCCGGAGTCAGCTTTGAGCCAAAAGTCATCACCCTGTGCTTGATAAAATCCTTCCCCTCCGCTTTCTTCTCACTGCTCCCGCCGGTTTTGTAATAGAACCAGCGGCCAAAACGGTTGGTGAGATACCCGGCGGCAAAACCCAGTTCTTCTACATCATTAAAAATCAATTGGTCGGGAGTGGTATTGGCAATCTTGTCCAGCATCTGACGCCAGTCCGGCACAGTGTAACCCTCCTTTAAAATAGCGGTATTGTAGAAATTTAAAAACTTCCGGAAAGCCAGGTAAAAGGCCACTTCTTCCCGCAACCCCCAGAAGGAGCTGTCATCAGGCCGGCCGGCATAGCCGTTCATGCGCAGGGCGGTCCCCCGGACAAACCTTTCCCGGCTCACCGGCCGCCGGTTTAAAACGGAACGCAGGGTGTGCCACAGGTAACCGCCGCCGTAGGCCCTGATTAAGATATAGATCAGCGACCGGTAGTTGTCAGCTGTGAAATCAGATTCCGTAACGGCTATTTTCTTCTTGATTTCCGCTGCCTCGTCGGCTACCCGGGGCATATAGCCGGTCAGTGTTCCCACTGTGGAGGGCAGGACATCCTCGATCACCGCCCGTAGTTGGACATCAGCCTGGGATGCCTGGTAGTAGACAATGGTGAGGCGGTAGTCGTCACTGTTGAAGTCGCCCGGCAGAACCGCTTCAAATCCGGTAATGGCGGCGATGGACAGGTCGTTTTTACCTTTACGCAGGTTCTTGCTGCGAAAAACGTCCAGCGCTTCTTTGAGCATCTCCCCGCTTTCAGCGGCATCCATCCCCCCGCGGAAGGGCAGGACAAGGGCGCACCCGAAAACTGCCGGAGGCCTGGTTCTGGATTTTCTGGCCGCATCCCTGCCGCCGGCCGAGGCGACCGGAATGAACAACTCTTTCGTCAAATAGTATGGTAAAGAAGCGGAAATCTCGTTAAAAATGCCCGCACCCATAATCAGGGAAGAATAACATGTCCGGCAGAGCGCGCCCACTGCCCCGGCCAGGTCCGGAGTGTCACCGCGGAAATTTTCCGGGAGGGGCGCATCCCAGGTGTAACTCAGCCAATTCCAGGCCTTGCAATAAGGTGAAACCGACGCCTCTTCTTTGCCGCAGATGGAGCATTTTTCCCGCTGTCCCTTCTCCATTCCCTCGGCCATCTTGGATTCCCAAAAGCATTTTTCCAACCGGGCGGTGTCGGCGACGATATATTGACCGGGACAAAGCATGCTCTCACCGACCAGGATGTGCCGGCGGTCACCCTTCGGCGGCGCCTTATCCATATAAAGATAAGATCCGCCGGTTTCGGGGAATACCAGGGCAATCAGGGCATACCCCTGATTCCGCTTATCTGCTGCCTTCGCCTCTACTTGCTCCACCAGGCTGCTGAGCCGGCCGGCAACGGCTTCCAGATCCCTTTCACTTAAACTAACTGGCAAGTCAAGGGTTTTATCCAGCCGCTTGTCGAGAAACTTTACGACCTCGCCAGGAGCCGTCAATTTAGCCATGCTGTTCGGGTATGCCGGGTAGACGGCCACCCCGTACCGCCCCTGGGGTACTGTGGGATTGCCTCCGGAAGCCAGGGCATAGGGCAGGGCCAGTCCGCGGGCGGTATCCGGCATGAACACCGTCTTTTTTTTCTTTGCGCTTTTCTTTTTCACCTCACTTTCCAGTTCCTCATAATCGCCCCAGGTCATGAGTGGCAGGACACCCCACCTCAGACATTCCTCCCCAGGGGCCAGCTCAACAACGATAACATTTTCCAGAAACCTTCCATCGGTGGAGACGTCCGTAACCTGATGGAGTGTCTCGGCAGGAGTCATGCCGTAGGCCAGGAAAGGTCTGCCGGTAGAGATTAGTTTTTCTATAAACACCTGTTTCACCACCTTATAAGATAAAATTGAAAAAGACTTTTCTACCTATCAAGCTTAAAACCATCTTCCGCCTGAACGGCCCGCCACCAAAAGCGCATGGCGCCTTTCAGCGAAGGGGCGCGGAACTCCGGTGTCAGACCGTCCGCTCCGGCTATAAACATCGGCGTCAAAACGCGGCACTCAAAAGTTATTCTTCCTACAGGCACAATACTTTCACTCCCTTCTTTCCCTGTCCAGCCAGATCAGCTCACCCAGCACATAGGGGTCGTCCCTCTGCTCCTGCGGCAGGCGCCGGTCCACCAGGTCCGCCCGCCGGACCGCCCGGCCCAGATCCGCAGCAAGGGCGGCCACCTGCTGCACGGTATGCTGCATGGCCGTGGTACCGCCAGTGATATTCACCACCATTTCATCCGCCTGCTTGACGGCCGTGACAATGTCCTCGAAGGTTGAACAACGAACGAGGTAGAGCATTGTTTCACTTCCCTCGTTCAGGAATAAATTCCCGATGTATTTTTATCATAATTCCTTTTCCGTCTTCCTTTTCAATTAGATATTTGACTATACCATTCCCCGGAAACATTCTTATAATGATCCATCTCTATCGGATTTATCAATATCAAGGGGGTCCGGCAGAACCCTGCGATCCTTGAAGGAACTGAGTTCCATATAGCCAGTACTTTCCCGAGGCGGCCCTGGCCACTCCAAGATCTTCAAAAGCCTCATGATACGTCCGGTGTCAGCCAGACAATCGGCGTTTTCTTTGTCGGTAGAGTCAATGGCTTCTAAGATTTTTGACTCAAAAGCTTTCATCAATTGTTCCGGGCTCTTATTGACAACATCTCCCTGGTACCAGATACCATTCTGCATCAATTTCATATAGCGGCTCTTACGTTCCATCAAGTTCAACTCCGGTACAATTTTCACCGTCCCCATGCCCAAGGGCTTGCCCATCCCTAGCTTATGGCGGTACCCTATCCCCTTTTTACCGGGAAGCATCAGCACCCAAAGCAAGGCTCCCAGTTCTTCGTCTTTTAAATTTTCAAAGTAAATACGGAAAGTGAATTTCACTCCGGGCTTCACCGGTATGATACGGGTATACTGTTTAAAAAACCGCTTCATTTTTTCTTTATCAGATTCCACTATGTCCTTTAGGTTGACGCAACCTTTATGCCAGTAAAGCTTATGCCCCCTTATGACCGTTGCGTGCAGCGGGCTGGCATAGTGGCAAAGCCTACTGGGATTATCCGGCTCCGACTGGGTGAGATAATGCTGAAAAGCCGTGGGCTTTGGCGAACTGAGCACTTTCGGCGGAACCGGCTTTTCTGCCGACAAGCAGCCGCCTGGAGCCGGCAGAAGACGGGCATCGGTGAAAAAGACCCGCCCGGACCGACCGTCTGTTATCTTTTCTTTAACTTCTTTGGCGGCAGAAGGTGCAAAGCCGAATATGGCTTCTGCCATGTCCAGTTCTCCTTCTCCGCGCAGAGCCAGGGGAACAAAGTCACGTGGGGTGGCAGCACGATTCAATTGTTCCGGAATGGCTGGTATTCTAAAATTTGGACAGTGCCCGAAAAAGAAAACCCGGCGGTTTTCCAGAATATAGAAAACTGGACGACCATCTACAAGACATCCATACTCCCTGTCAAACGGCTTTTCTTTTTGGAAAGGAGTCAGCGTATTCTTGTAATCTTCCAGAACATTTTTTTCGATCTTCAAAGGATTTGCTCCATTATCTTTTTCCAGTACAATAACATGGGTGGTTCTTCGGGTTTTCTGCTCCTGGCTGGCCGCCTCCCCTGCTGTTTCCCGCATGCTGCCGGTGCAGACGAGAACCCCTTTATACTTGTAACCGGCATTTCTTGCCCCAATTTTCTGAACGACGAACTTTCCCTTTATTATTTTTCCGTCAAAACTAATGTCATGATACTGAGGAATGTATTCTGGATCTTCCAGTTTAATAAAGCCCCGCAGTCCCGTTATTTTTTTGTCTTTCACTTCCAGGTAAGGCTTATAAGGCTTTTTCGCGGCCAATCCGCATTTTACGGGCTCAAGTGCCGGAATGATAAACCAGTCGTTTCTTTTTTTCTCAAGGTAGCCTGCCTTGACACCGGTCATCATGCTGCGATAGACCGCCGCCAGGGGATCCTTTTTCTGAGAGGCCGCCACCGCGCGGAAAGTCACCCCGGGTTCCCCGGCCACCCACTGCATCTTGCCAAAAGATGCAATCTCCAAAAGCGACCGCGTCATACCCCGCAGGCTGCTTCCCGGTATCACCGGCTGCGGCGGCCGGCCGGGACCGTTGGTGGAAAAAAAACGGGCCCGCTCGTTCTTATGATCTTCAGCCAGCTCGTGAAATTCCTTATCCCCGTATTTTTTGAAAAAGTCCGGGCTCATGGCCGACCGGATGTAAAGGGGCGTCTCCACAGTGAGGGTACAGTCGATGTAACCGTTGTTGCAGGTGTAGACGTCATGTCCGGGCAGACTACCGACATCAACTGTCACCACTCTTTCCGGCAGGGGGACAAAATTATAAGGGGCGCGGGCTACACGGCGTGGGTCTTTAGGGCTCTCGTGTCTCGGGTTCACCTTGGATTCACTTCCTTTTACGTCAATATTTCAAGGACACCAGGCGGCTAAAGGCAATAAAAGCCTGGCCGTCGTCGGAGTCGTAATCTATATAGTGACGCACTTTAAGCCTTACCGGCAGCTCAGCCCCTTCCGGCAGCGGCGGGGCATGGAGCAGTCCTTCGCTGCCCTGCCGCAACAAGGCAAAGCCGTCTTTCCAGCATTCAAGCTTATTACCCCACAGGAGTTGGTCTTCATCATAATATTCTTTCTCCTCCCCCACGCCGTCCCGTATCAGCCTGGCCCGCCGGTCACCGCCGTCCTGCCACAAAAACAGCTCTCCCTCTTTTCCGAAAAGGCGGGCCTGCTGCAGCGTGACCGCCCTCAAAGGAGGGGAAACCTCCGGAAAAGAATCGCCGGAGAGGGCAAGTCCCGCCTCCCTGCTTTCGCCCCAGATCACCCCGTCATCCGCATGGGCTAAAAACCAGCGCAGGCCGTAAAGGCGGCTCTGCCGGCAGAACCAGTCCTTAATATCATTTTCCAGTCCTGCCGGAACCGGCAGACAATCAATTTTTACCAAACCTGCGGTCATCTTACAGGCCATTTTCCTCCATCCTCCTTACAAATGCCCGCACATGTTTTTCAAGTTCTTCCGGTGGCCCGCCTTCGATAATTAACTGGTTGACCGAAGTTTCTCTCAATAGCCATTCCTTTTCCAGCCGGCCGTTGTTTATGCAAGCAACTCTTGCTTCCAGCCCCCTCAGCCGCCCCCTGCCGATACCGGCCCCGCCGCCCAGGGGCAGGTCGCCGGTCCACAGGTCCTTCAGCAACAACAGCAAAAGCCCGATCTCTTCTTCCTCCGGATTCTGGACCGTTAGTTTCACCTTTACCCTTGTTTCATCCAGGCCATAAAGCGGCTGCTCGTTGAAGAGGGCTGCCGGGAAAGCGCCGCCGGTAAAACGGTCTATCTTTACCCGGTTCACCACCTGTTCCAGCGGTGCGACGATTTCGGTCTCCTCCACCGCCAGGCGGCCGGCCCGGGGAGCCCTGCTTTCTCCGGGCGGGCCGAAAAGTCCATTGACCAGATCGGTGGCATTTTCCTCTGGGCCAATAGTCCTGGCGATGCGCAGCGCCCGGGCCCGCAACGCGCCGGCCAGGCTCGTACCGCTCAACACCGGCACCGGGCGGTGCCGCTTAAGCCGAAAAGACCGTAAGTGCACCGCATCCGGATCGTCCGCCCCGCCCGAACCGGACCTGATAATCAGAGAGCCGTCCAGGGTAAAGATGGCGTCCAAAGAAAAGAGCCCCCGCCTGTCCAGGTCGGCATCAGGCACGTTCAACAGTTCACTGATCCGGGGGCCGCCGGCCTTTTCGCCTTCGCCGCCGGACAACCATGCCCAAAGCCCTTCCGGCCTGCCCAGGTTATAATGGTGCACTTCCCACCAGTTCACCCGGCAGCGGCCGAAGCCCCGGTTTTTACGGGCTCCCAGGGCTATCTCCCCCCTCTCCAGCCCCTGCAGTGTTATAGCCAGCCCGTGCAACAGCTTTTCCCGGTCACCTTCCTTAACCAGAAGTTCCAGGCGCAAGGGGAATCCAGCGCCGGCTGCCAGCAATTCCCAATCGTATTTTTTCTTATCTTCCGCAACACGGGTTGCCGCGTTGACGGCTACCCCATCCCGTAACTCAATTTGGTAACCAGCACTTTTGTTCCCGTGCGCCGTTTCATCAGTAAATTTCCCGTTGGCTTCATCACCCGCCGGAAAGGGATTTTCCTCCGCCAGGACGTCGCTGACTATAAGCCAGCTTTGTTCGCCTTCGTCGTCTTTTTGAAAACCGAGTAAGGTATTTTCCAGGCTGCCCTTCTTACCATCCGCCCGGTAGCCCTGCTCCCGCTCCCGCAGGTAGTTACGCAAAGCTCCGGCCAGGGATGCGCCTGTGAGGACGGCGCGGCCTGTCAGGGAGTCCCGGTGAAGGGGCATGTCCACCATGGTAATCCCACCATCTCCCCCAAAGTGGGCCGGAGTTTCCAGTACCAGCCGGCCGGTGATCACAATGCGCTCGCGGATCTCGCGGCTATGCATCCATTTACATCTGGCTTCCTGCACGGCTCCGTTCCTCCTTTACCGCTTTACCCAGCACACCATCAATCAACCGGACGGTGTATTCCAGGGCCAGTTCAGGGGTCAACTCCGGCTTAAGTCCCCCCACCGAGGGCAGTTTTTTCTTTTCCACTCCGAGGATATCCCACATCCCGTCAAGATTCCCGGCCATTTCTTTTACCCATTTTGCCAGCGTCTGTTCCAACAAACCATCTTGCACAACTGCCCTGCTGAACTGTATAGAAGCCGTTTTCTTCATCTTTTCCAGGTGATCGAGCAACGGCTCTATTTTCTTTTCGCCGATTGCCTGCCTCAGCACGGTTCGCAATCTGGAAACCTGGCTTCTGTTGGGGAGGGATTTGATGGCTATGCGCTGTATGGCGCCTGCCAGATATTCGTCCAATTTCGCCCGGAGCATCCGCTTCACCATTATTTCAGCAAGGAAGCGGGCCTCCCCGTCGTCTTCACCTAAAACATAGCGCGGACTCTGATCTTCGGCAGCTTTTCCCCGCACGGTTATCTCTTCGGTCCGGTGCCAGTTCACCGCCAGGCGTCCGAATCCCTCTACGCGTCTTTCGCCAATGCCGGTTACGACCAGTTTTTTCAGGCGATCCATAAGCTCCTTACTATATCTGTAAATAAAAACACTGCCGGCCTGGATGGCCATGGACTGGGGAAGGGGCAGGTTCCAGGTGCGGTTGAAGCCGCCCACAATGCGGGTGCGCTTGAAAGCTCTCAATTTTTCCTGGCCGGGCACATGAAGGGCGGGTTCCAGGTCCGCTGCCCAATTGCCGGTCTTCCCGTCCCGAACAAGAGCATCACTTAAAAGAGTTACCACCACCTCGCCCGTATCCTCTCCCACGGGGTCGTATTCCCGCCAGTGGTCCTCCCATGACGCATCACCGATCTCCACCCTGCCGTAGCCGGCCAGGTGTGAACCGCCCAGACTGAATTCCGCTCCCCGGAAAACCAGCCTCTCGAACTCATTTTTAAAAGAACCAGCTTCGGCTGCAGGCAGCTCTTTCGTAAAAACAATGGCAGCGCGGTATCTCTCACCCGGCGCCAGGGCCTGGTATCGAAAGACATTGCTCGTCCCGGGACGATTCACCCGCTGCCGGTCACCCCGGTCAATGTGCAGGCTCAGGTGCCAGTCAGGCTGGTAAAATTCCGCGCACAGTTCGTTTGCCCCAGTTTCTTCCACATCACAAAAAGGCTTGTCAACATGTTTCCAAACTACGGCCTGATCAGTTACGTCTTTGACTGCAAAGTCAAAAGCTGGTTCTTCTGTATCCTTTTCCGCGTGCCAGGAAAAGGGGGTGGGCAGGCTGCGCCCGCCTCTGCCGGTGACGGGATAGGCGTTTAAAATGCATACGGTTTCATTAAAAAACATCCGGCGGAACTGACTTTCAGCAGCATCTACTTTTCCACCCCGTTTCTCCCGGCGGATGTACCGGTTGATAAGGGCGCCGCGCAGCACACTGCCCGGGATGAAGTTGAAGCTGACGGCGCTGTTGGGGTCGCCTGCGCCCATCCGGGTGACCAAAAGAGGTTCCAGAAGAGTTATGGTAAAGGTATAGGCTAGCATCGCAGCACCTCCCTTTGAAAAACGCCAAAATACTTCTGTGTTACGTCCGCCATGTTGTGGTCGCAAAGCAATGCCTTGAGCTCACCCAAACCCCGGTTGCGCCCGGTGCCGGCCCGCCGGAGGGCCTTCACGCAGGCAGCCAGAAGAGCCAACTCCCCCGGCCCGGGTTCCACGTAAAAAGTCAGGGGCGCTTCAAAAACAGTCTCCCGCAGGATTACCCGCACAGAACGCAGCATCTCGTCCCGCGAGGCGCCGGTTTCAGCGCTGACGGCCGTCTGCCGGCGGATCGCTGTAAGAGACTCCAGCACCTGGCCGGGCTCGAGTTCCTCCCGCCCGACGCCGCTTTCCACCGCCTTCCGCAATTTCTCAGGCAGGCGGGCGTCTCCAACGTGCATGATGGACTGGTCACCGGCGCTGCTGCCGGGACAGCCGAACAGCCTTTGGGCCGCCTGCCGGAGGCTCTCATCCCATTTGCCTTGCAATCTTAAAGCAAAAATGATATTGGCGCACTCTTCCTGAAGGACACCTTTCAAGGCCCGGCCTCCCAGATAAGGGAGTCCCCACTGGTCGTGAGAGACCTCTGCGTCCACCCCGCCGGCCACCCCATCCCCCCGGCCGAAGACGGCATCGGTTAAAAGTTTAAACTTCAGCCACATTGTTTGCATGGTCAGCCACCTCCAGCGGTACGAAAAATTCCAGGGCTTCCAGGACGTCATAGCAAGTGCAGCGCCGGTCGACGTAGCCGTTTCTGGCGGATGCGTCATTGCCCGGCACAGCAGGTAAAAGAGGCAGCTGATAAATCAGGCGCAACTGCTCCACCGCTTCCTTTCCCCGGCGCAAAGCATCCTGCAGGCCCTTCAACTTGTTCTTCCTGGATGACCATTGATCTTTTTTAAACTCACCCACCATGAAGGCAAAGAAATCCCAGGCCTGCCAGTCCGTTCCCTTTACACCGCCCAGGCGGACCGGCCGCATGTTAATGGTTCTGTTATCCACGGTGTAGTCCTGCCGGCGGATCAGGTCCAGGGGCCGCAGTAAACCTCCCACAGCGAAATGCCAGTCCATGGCCGAGACTTCACTCTCACCGCTTTCCCGCTCCATCTCCTTTATATATTTTTTCGCGGATTGAGCCAGTTCTTCGGCCAGGCGGTACGCTCCGGCAAAGGGATAATGGGCCTTTACCACCGCCACCCCGGCCCTGGCCGACAGGGGTCGGCCGTTATCGGACAGCGGTTGGCCGCTCAAAATGGAAAGGTATTTCTGGGCTAAGGTAAGGCCGAGGCGGCCTTCACAGACAAAAGTGGTGTCGTCGCCGCCGAACACGATGGGACGAAAAGGAAGATAATTTTCTTTCAATTCAACAATGCCGGCCACCTTTTTGGCGCCGTCTGATTCTACGATGGATCCTTTTAGACAATCAACGGTTGCTTTCAGCGCTTTTTCGCCAGCTTCATTTACAGAATTGGAAAAACGGCGCATTGCCAGTATGTAAGGGCGGTTGTCCCCGGGTTCCGGGTATTGTTCGGCAATGGCGTTGACCCGGCTGCCTATCCCGTTACCGTCGGCATGCGCCACGGCAATGTAACTGGACCTCCCTCTGGCGAGGCCGAAGTCGTCGAATTCTTTGGGTATTCTGTACCGTTCTTTTCCGTCATCCAGGGTCAGGAGCTTCAAAAGCCGGCTGTGTGCCCCGTCAAAAGCCTTCAGCTTGGCCCGTACCGCCGCAGAAATACGCCTTTCCTCTTTGGCCTCTATACACACCGCCGGCAGGCCGGTGAACTGGCAGTCCGCCGTCACCCCCAGGCCGAGGAGCGGCGCCGATACCGGACGGTCGGCCTTTTTGGCGCTCAATTTTCCAATTACTTCTCGTACCTTTTTGGAAAGGGGGTCATTTTGCCAATCAAATTCTCCGTGCTTCACAACCACCTGCAGCCCCGGCGCTTCCAGCAAAGCACGCCGGGTGAGCCTTCCGGCGAATTCTTTCGCTTTTTCCAGGCAGCAAAACAGGATTACAGCGTTGCCCCCGCCCGCGTAAACCAATTCCGAAACCAGCCCGTCCCGCTCTATTTGCAGATCATTAATAAATTCTGCATTCACAACAATTTCTTTTTTCTCTAATATGATATTGGTAAGCCCTACTTCGGTTAAACCTTCGTACACCCATTCGTGGGTGACCCGGTGGACCAGTTCGGAGGCCCCCACGTTCTGTTTGAGGTTGTTGCTGGAAAAGACGTAATCCTGAATGGCTGCCGTATCCACCACAGTCAGCGCAAGCCGGCCCATACTTAGCCCCCCTTAAATTATGAGTTGAACCAGTCCATCAAGTATTCCGTCAGGGCCGGCCAGTGTTTTGATCCAAAAACGCGGATCTTTTTTTTCGGCACGTCCCATGACTCTTCCACCTCTTGTTGCAATAATTCCGGCCGGTCATAATTGCAAACAAGACCCACCTTGGCCTCGTCCCCTCCCATCTGCTTGGCCCGCACGTAAGCTTCAAAAAGGTGTTCCTTGCATTTTGCCTTATCATCTGAGACAATACATGATATGGCAAATAACTGATACCCCAGGATCAGGGCGACGTCCAGTTCAAAAGAACTGTCCTTTTGTTTAGAGTCTTTCTTGCATCTTAGATTCATGCCGTAATCACTGACATTAGTAATGTCATTTCGGTTAACTAACTGTATGATAATATTCAAAACATGGTTTTCCAGCCATTTTCCTTGAAACCAGATCTGGCTGGAAGAAAGCCCCCTTTCATAGCCCAGGAACCGGGCCAGGTTGTCTCCGTTGAATTCCAAACCATCGCAAATTTCCCGCATTGCCTGGATAACGCCATCCAATTCGTCCACTTGTAAAGGCAAATCTTTGCATTGGTTTTTATTTACCCATCTCTTCCAGACACTCAATGATTTTTCGTTTTTGTTAAGATCGGCGATCGCTTTACACAAATGAGGATATTTCAGTTCCTTGGAAAATTCATTTTCATCGAGGGTCAAGCCGTGCAGACTCAAAAGTTCTTTAAAGTTTATATTCACCTTGTTATTTGCCGTTATCTCAACTGGATATGCTCCCGATCTACCGGCTATCATTTTTAATTCCCAGGCGTCCAGGTAACTGAAAATGGCGTCGGGATCCGCATCTCTTACCGCCTGGAAAGCATGTACGGCCATTAGCTTGGTCCCGCCGGTATAATTCAGACCGATAACCGATTTGTCGCGGGCATATTTAGAAACCTCGCTGTAAATAGAGCAGGGGTCCGCCTCCTTTACCGACACCTTGCTCCATTTGCCCTCCGGCAGCTTTAACGTGCTCACCAGCCTGTTCGCCAGGTCCCCTGTCTCATCGCTGTGCACGAGATAAACGTGTGTTTTCGGACCGGCCAGCAATTTTGCTGTGACATAATTGGGCAGTGGATTGGTTCCAATAAGCAGAAAAAGGTGGTCGGTCGTGCATGAGGTTAATAATTTAGACATTATGTGGCACCATCCTTTTACTCCTAATCCTGGCATCTCACAAGATGTCGTAACTTGACCAGAAAATCTTTACATTTTCTTATTCCTTTCCTACTAAATCCTTTTGAAACTTCACATAAAGTTCATAGTCTCCTTCTTGCCGGTCATCATATAATTGGTCATATAGCCTTCCGTATTCTTCTTCTATGCAGCGAACGAAAAACTCCCCGCAGCCAATTCGCGTTCCGCCGATCTCAAGCTTCCTTCGGCCTTCTGTTATCAGTAACGAGCAATTTTCATATGTAATTCACTTTTGTTCACTGGTATACTACTCCGTCTCTAATTATTTCTTTTTTTGTTGGCAAAATTGATATCTCCCGCCCGGACTGCTTGAAACATGGCCGCGGAAAACAAACCACTTACAAAACCCTCGTTTCCCCCTCGACCAACAAACCGCGCTCGCTGGAATAATAACCTTCCTGCAAAATCCAGTGTCCAAGGTAATCTTCGGCTATCTGTTGCGGGTGAAAGCTAGGCCTGGCGTAAACACCAACGGAGATACGGGCAATTCGACCGGCCAGCCTTCTCCAGGCTTCCCTGCGCTTCCAGCGGTCGTGCTCACCACTGGCTCTGGCCATATCTTCTTTTAATTGAGGATCTTGCTGAATTACTAAAAACGTATATTGCATTTTTTCTTTTCCCCGCAGGAGTTCATGCACGGGCAGGTCTTCCTGCCAGCGGGCAAACCTGATCAAATGGATTCCGCCGGTATCTTTTTTGGAAAACAAACCTTGAAAGTAGCTGTTGGACAACTCAAGCACCTCTTCTTCCGGCACTTCCGTTTCGTTTTCAATCAAGTCCCTGGTCACCTGGAGGTGAATGGGATCATAAATCATTTCAGAATACCTTTCCCCTTCTTCGTCCACCAGGTCGACGATCTCCACCGGACAGCGACCTTTCTTGCCCTCCCGGTTGCAGCGCCCGGCAATCTGAACCAGGCTGTCCAGCGGAGCAAAGTCCCGGAGGACCAGGTCCATGTCGATATCGACACCGGCTTCAATGCACTGGGTGGAAACAACAATACACGGTTTACCCGCCTTAATCTTCTTAATAATCTCCAGGCGGTCCCCGGGAGTTACGTCCGCGCTGATAAAATAAACAGGTACCCCGGAAGCAGTTGAGGACGGGCCGGCCAGGGCATCTCTTACTCTCCGGGCGCTCCGGCGCGTGTTTAAGGTGAGCAAGACCCGTTTATTTTCCCCCGCCCATGCCGGCAGGCGGCTTTCCAACTCTTCACAAAACTGCTCTATGGACAATTTCTCTTTGGTTCTAAAACGAAGAACGTACCTTTTACAACTGGAGAAATATTTTTCAAACCCTGGGAGAAGCGGTAGCGTATCACTTACAAAGGGAGGTAATGTAGCCGACATCAGTAAAATTCTGCTGTTGCATGTCGTGACAAGGCTTTTAAATATTTTTTCCAGGGGTTGCCATAGCCGGCATGGAAGAGACTGCACCTCGTCCATGATAATAACGGCGTCGCAGAGATTATGAAAGCGCATCTGGTATCTGGCCTCAGGGTCCATCAGGCTCATCAGGAACTGGTCGTAGGTGGTGATAATTAACTCACTCCGCCAGGTATCCACATAGAAAGGCCTCTCCCCCTCTTCCAGCCATTCCGCATAGTTACGGTCGGCAAGGGAGTGGCTGGTCAGAAGCCATGCGCCGTCCGCCTCATACCCGCCGGCTTGCAGGAGATCTCCGTACACTTTTGTTGTCTGATCGATGATAGACAGAAATGGCAGTACCACAATTATCTTTGAGGGCTTGCCGGTTTCAGAAGCAGTCTTCTCTCTTAATTTAAAGGCCCAGTTGGCAGCCAGAAGGGTTTTACCGCTCCCTGTGGGTGCGGTCAGGCTGAAAATCCTTCCCTTCTCGTTTTTATCTATGGCAACCATTACTTCACGCCTGGCTTTTTGTCTCAACTGGTTCGTCGCCGAATCCCCGGGCATGCCTATATACTGATCAATCCACCGCGCCTGCCATTGCCTGGCGTCTCTTTTCAGATAACGCTCCGGGTCGGAAACAGCCAGAAACGCCTTATCGGCCTCCAGAAGCATGGAATAGACCAACTGGGCTTTCAGACGGAAATCAACGGCATCTTCTATGGATAGGGAGAACAATTTGGCTGCGACCCGGTTAATAAGAAATTTTTTTAATTTTACGAGAAATTTAACGACATCTTGAGCAGCAAGGCGTTGAAGGGGGTCTTTAAGATCAACGCCTGTTTCTTTTGCCAAGGCGGAGAAATTGACCATGCTCAACTGTTTTTTTAGCAGCCTGGCCTTTTCGCCACCGGCAAAATTGTCAATATCCCATTCCGGGCAGGAGGCTCCACCGAGCTTTTTTTCCGGCACCGTGGGCAACCTGCCGTGGTGACCCCTGGCAGCGGCCGCCAGAATCAGAGTATCCAGTTCGTCCCACCCCCCGTCAAGGGCTATGGCAAGGGTAAACAGCAGGGACAGGGGGGTATGGGACTTTTCGTCACCGGCCCCCCTGTAGCCGGGGGGATCTTTGATATATTCCTGAAACGCGCTCGTTCCCTTGCCCAGGTCGTGCAGTTCGGTCAGTTTTCCCAGCAGTTTTTTTACCGCCGGCGTTATTGTTTCCGGTAAGTGCCAGCTCCAGATGCCTTCCAGGGCTTTTTTGACCTGCTCGATATGTTCTTTGAGAAAGAGGTGCGGATGTGAGTTTATTCTTTCATTCATAAAAACATCAAAACCTTCTTCCCCGCCAGGTATGCCCCGGCGGTGCGGACCGGCACCGGGCGTCCTTCCCTCTCCATCAAGTAGCGGGCATGGTCAAAAACCCTTTCCGGGCTTACTGTTCTGGGCATTCGCAAAATGTTGACAGCCAGCTTATCGCTATATATCCTCTCAATGTCCGGTTTAACCTGTTCCAGCATCATAACGGTTTCCACCGGATAAATTCCTTCCGTCAGCTTTTCGGCATCCACGGTGCCAATATACTCCAGATCCGCCATCATCTCCGACAGCCCCAGATGTGGCTGGAAATACCAGCGTCTTTCCTTCAACCTTCCTTCCAGTTCGCTGTGGTAAGGCTCGGGCAATCCGGCCCATACTTCATATGAAGGCTCGAACAGCCATTCCTGATTAATCAAGGTGGCCTTTTCCGGTTTGGTAATTTTTTCTTGTTTTTGGTTTCTCTTTACCTCATATGGAAGTGAGTCGGGCGGGTCTTTGCGTAGCTTCGCCTTGTGCCAGTGCGTCTGAGGGATCTTGCCGGCAAGCGCTACTTCCATAGGTTCAAGGGCCACCTGCGGCCGGTCCTTGGCCAGGCCCAGCACGGCTCCTGCTATCCCCATGAGCACAGTCCGCGGCGGAACAGGGTAACTGATGGCGCTGGCCCCCGCATCCGCCCGTAAAAAATGGCCGAAACGCCCCTTTATGCGAAAGTTGATTAACTTAATCATTACTGATCAGCAACCTTCGGATATGCTTTCGATATCCATGGATACCCATCCGGCAGGCAGACCGGATGCAAGCTGGATATCTTCCGAAAGGGCGTAGCGCACCGTCTGAATCCGGCCGGACTGACCCGTGATCCTGTCCATAAGCATGCTCAGATCCACACGGTAGTCCGCCGGAGAAGACCAGGCCTTCTCATCTTTGCCGTTGACGGCGGCCAAACGGACGTAATCGTGCAGCCGGCCAAACTGAAACTCCTCTCCAGACTTGTATTCCACACTTATCAGCAGGTGCGGGACCTGACCCACTTTGGTCCTGGTGTTTGCCGCCGACCGCACGCCATGCCAGAGGGACTTCAAAAGCATCTCGTAATCAGAGTCGGTCATCCTGGAAATCCTGGCGGAATGCTCGTTGGCAACCCCCGAAAAGCCAATCATGGCGTACCGCAAGCCGAAATAAGTGGTGAAGGTCCCCTGCTCCTTGGACTCATCGCTGGCAAAAACCGACGTACCATGGATATCGACGCTTTCCGCCCGGTGCAGTACTTCACCCATATTCATCTGGACGGCACCGGTCATAGTCTTGGGCTCCGGCTTCGGCTCCCATTTTTCTTCTTTACCATCTTTGTTCATGATTTTTCCTTCTTTAAAGGCGAAGGAACTGCCGAACAAACGAGCGTCAATGAAGGCGTCCAGGATAATTTCCACCAGCTCTTTACCTTCGGCTTTTTCCTTTCCCACTGTATTCAGGTAATGGGCCACCCGTCCGGTCAGGTTGGTCGTCCTTCCTTCAATGTTGCCCACCAGGATGTCATATCCCCTGTGCTTCAAAAAATCCCTAGCAAAACGCTTCAGGCGTACGTCGGTAACATAATAAGTCCCATCGGGTAAAACTCTGGGGCGGTTTTCGTCGGGATCCCCATTCGGGTTTCCCATCTTGATATCGTACAGAAATAGAAATTCTCTCCGTCCGGATAAAGTTTTTTCATCGTCGCTCATTTAGAACCCCCTCCTTTATTTTTTTCTTCTCCAGGCAATATGTCGGCCACCATGGACTGTCCCAAAAGGAGATAATAGTTGGTCTGGGTTTCATTAAGATTGATTGCGTCCCCCAGTTTAACCCCTAAATGACCAATTTCCGAGATAAGGCTCCTTACTTTTTCACTTTTTTCGGTTTCATAGGCCAGCAGCTTTTCTCTGATCTTTGTGTAAAGCTCCGGTAAATCTTTTCCCTGCAGGGTGAGCCTTTTCAGCCAGCTCAGGGCGTTTGCGCCCACATTTACCCCCCTGGCGCCCTGGACCTGTAGCAGTTTCCCGTAAAGCACGCCCAGCATGAAGGCAAACGCCTTTTCTGGCGTGTTTATGCCGCTTTCCGGCCCGAAGTATGGTCTCAATTCTTCCATCCCGGGCTTGAAGTATTCTTTTTCCATCTCCATACACCCCACCTGTTTGAAATAATACAGCCACCAGTTCAGGTGCCTGACCCATCCGGCCGCCGTCAGGTACGGCCCCTTTTTACCCATGCCCTCATACAACAACCCCCTATGCCCTTCTTTCTGTTCTAAAGCCTCCAGCCAGTACCAGCGTGCCGTCGTCATAATCTCCTCCCAGAAGCGATCCTCCGGGATCCCGCTGTGACGGTAAACGCTTGCTGCGACCAGCCTTTTTAGCTGAAAAAGCTGCTTGCTTTTATTTACGCCTTCGGCCTTTTTACCACCCGGTCTCCAAAACAATGGACGCAGTGCCCGCAGGGACAGGTCCGGCTTGAAGTCCGCCTGCCCCTTTCGCAGCGGCACTTTTGGAAACAGGGGGTGCTTCCAGTTCAGCGCGACGGCGTTTTTTTCAGAAAGCTCCCTTAGCCGGCTGGGAACCACGTCGACAATCATACCGGTCACGTTCGCTATCTCCTGGCCGATGTCGGCCCAGAGGATGAGCAGATTCAAGACAGCCATTTTATCTTTCAGGAGCTCAAGGAGCCAGTCTTCATCCTGTTCCGCATCATCAGACATGTTTTCAATATAATCTTCTACTTCCCTCAAGACTTCGAGGCGGTCTTCTACCGGCAAACCAGGTAAAAACGACGGGATTATTAGGGCATTTTCGCCGGCGATCCTGGCGCTGAAGGGCAGCCTGTCTTTTTTCGGCCCGGTTTTTTTCAGGACGTGAAATTTATATATATATAGGAGATCGGCACAGGAACCGCACAGGGCAAACCTTTTCCAGGCCTCTACTGTATCAACCCCGGGAAAAGCGCCGGCCCTGTCCACGTTACAGAGGTTTATACCCGCCCCTCTCAATGCGTTGGGATAAACAGTTACCCCGCCGGCACCGCAAATGCAACACGTTTCTTCCTCTTTAGCCGGTGCATCTTTAGTAGCATATCTTTCCCCCGCCAGTTTCTCTGTCAACAGGTAATCAAGATACAGGGGGTTCTCACCCGGCAGCAGGCCTTTACTGTCCCTTACAGTAAGCATTACCGTGCCCTTTTGCGGCCCGATCCTGTCCACCGCGCACGCAAGCATGTTTGCGTAATCGCGATCCCGCCAGTTAAGCACTTCTCCACCTGGCAATCTGATCTCGTTACAGCCAAGGATGTCTACAATATCCTGGAAATAGGGTGACCAGGGCCTGTCTGCCTGTGCTACCTCATCAAAATATTTCATCGTCGTGATCAAAATTTTTTCCGACGGCCCACCTCCTTTCGTCTTATCATAGCTTCTTTTAATAACAGGCCCGACCTGGGCGCTCTGCGAGCCGGAAGGCCGCATAAATGGCAACTTGTCAGGCGTGCATCCCTGACCACCGGCACCGCTCACTATGTCCTGTACTGAAAGCCTCACCAGATTGTCAGCGCATTTCTCCAAAATATATACCGTTCCCATCCTGCCGCTGTCCTCTACCAGATAGGGAAACATCATGCCGGGAAAATTCCGGCGCAGGCTTTGATACCAATCTTCCACTTCAGCGGGCAGTTCTTCCCCGGCCAGTTCCCCCACAAGGAAATCCAATGCCATCACACGTGCCGCATCAATCAATTTATCACCTCCAAAATCGAAATGAATGTAAATTTCCTTAGATTGTTTTTATTGCAAGAATTACTTTACTTTAGATTACCTCATGTGGTAAAATCTTGTCAATAGTTTTTATTTAAACCTAAAAGATAATTTTTTTAGTATCCCTGCCAAGGAATTGAAACGATTGTTTTTATTGCCATTTAGCCTACCTATAAGGATTTAGCACTTGCTTAAAAACACCCGGGAGGGCTGTCATTGAGTCTGGACAAGAGCCGCGAAAAAGCTTTATTCTGGAGCACGCCGGAGGCTGTTTTAAAAAATCCTTCCTTTGCCACCTGGCTTACCAAGACCATCCTGTGTGAAGGTTCGGCCGCCGACATCGCCAAACTGGACATCCATCAGATTGAACAGACACTGACCGAAAGGTTTCTGCCGGCTGGAATAAGGACAATCTGGTCTGAATATTTGCATTCCGAAACGCAGAGGAGAGAAATAACTATGCGCCTTAATTCCTTGCAAAAAAAGACGTTAAAAATATTTACCAAAGTAAACAGCACCGGTGACTTTTACTTCACTGGAGGGACGGCCCTGGCCGTATGCTATCTCAAGCACCGTGAGTCGGACGATCTGGATTTATTTACTGATCAGGCCATTTCCCTGCCGCCAACGGCGCGGGAATTTGAAAGCCAGCTTCATGCGGCCGGTCTTGATGTGAAGGTGGAGAGGAGGCAGGCAACCTTTGTCAGGTTTTTAATTGAGCAGGAATTAAAGGTTGACCTGGCCCTTGATGCTCCATTCAGGCTCAAACCACCGGTACAACTTGACATCAACGGAATTAAAACATTTGTGGACGGGCTGGAGGACATCGCCGCCAATAAGATGCTGGCCTTGTTCGGCCGGGCGGAACCCCGCGACTTTATTGATGTTTATTTTCTATCCAGGGAGTACTTCGACTTTATGGAAATGACCAAAATGGCCGCCCAAAAAGATACCGGCTTTGATCTGTACTGGCTTGCCGCAGCTATGCAGGAGGCGGAAAAGATTGAACTGCTTCCGGTCAAAATGCTTAAACCTTTCAATCTGCAGGATTTGAAAACTTTCTACCGGGAGCAAAGGATCAAGCTGCTCAGGCGCATCGTCGGCAAGCCCGGCGGAAGTTAACGTGTAATACAAGACGCAACTGCGGTTGGCAAAATCAGTTTAACGCCATCTTTTAACGTCATCTATTGATGCCCGGTAACGCGGTTAACCGAAATACTTTGCCGGGCGTTATTAAGGCAAATCAATTTGCTAAAGTTAACTTTTCACGCCTTTCTTCCCCCCGCCTTCTCCACACACCCGTACCCCATGCTGCCCTTGCCCCCCAGACCGGCGTCCAGGGCCGTCTGCAGCAGTTCTTTGGGGCCGCTCAGCTGCAGGGGGCAGGTATAACCCTTGACCACCGTCCCCTTATAGGTGGTCACATGCAGGCGCGGCCTGTTCAGGGGGCGTACGCGGACCTCCCCCTCCGGGGCCTGGCGGCCGTGAAAGGCCTGGTACTTCTTCGCCAGGTTGGCAGTGATCAACTTGTCAAACTCCCCCTCGCCCGGCTGGTAATAACAGGTGTAGCGCCCCCCTTCGGGCCGCAGAAGGGTACTGTAGGCCACCACCGGTGACAGTGTGCGCACGGCCAATACCCCATCGTCCGCAAACTGTTCGTCGAAGCGCACCTCCTCCACGCGGAAAATTGATTGTCCCAGGCGGAGACGGTTCCGGGAAAGCAAATTATTAACCAGGGCCAGGAAAAACTTCACGTCCGGCGAAGTAACCACCAGGGTTGCCGTTTCCGGAAAAGCGATCGTCCCCGCGGTCCGGTCCAGGTTGAACCTGCCCAGAAGCCGGGAAAAGGCAAACATTTTATAGCTGCGCCCGCTGTTTTGAAAACCCCCGTCGTGCAGGCGGGCGGCCGTTTCCTCCGGCAGCGCGGCGTAAATGGCGGACTGGATCAGATAGTTGTAATGAATGGGCACGGCCGGCGTAGACGGCTCCATGCGAAGCTTTATGTACGCGTGCAAAGATATGACCCCCAAGCAATTAATTAGCCAGCCTTAAAATACTCTATAGTTACCAGACCTTACCTGTTATTACATGCCGGATCGCACAAGACCCGGTATATTGCGAAAAAGAGGCTTTGAAGTCACTGCAAGCCTGTCCAGCGGGAATCCCGTTGTTCCCGGGTGTTCCGGGAACGCCTGCCCGGCTTGTTTCAACACCGGTGCCAAATATGATTTAGTGTTGATTATAATCAATTACCCGGACAGCTTCCTGTCACCCATAAATTTTTAACGAAAAAATTTTTACAATAATTCCACACCACCACCGCAGGCAAAAAAAGCGCCGGTACAGTGAGCAAGAAAACTGTATGCCGGGGCAGTATAGGACTGCTAGACCTGAAAATTCAAGATTATTTCCGGTAACGGCCAGAATATCCCATCCAAATTATTGCTAAGTTCGCCAGGTTACTACATATTTCCTTCCCGGATCAGAGACATTTTAAGGACTCCTTGGGACCCGGGGTAAAGTTTTTGAAAGAGCATTATGGCTGACGGACTGGGTGTCCGGCACCATTATGATGAACGAAGCGCCTACGGCACACCCTTAATTATTGTTCCGGCATCTCCTGATAAGTGGAATGCTGCGAGTTATACTGGTTGATTTCCTGGTATTTGTTCAGGACATCACTTTGCCCGGAGGATTCCGCCAACTGATCCCGGATCACTGCGATATGTTTTTCCTCGGCCTTGGCCAAATCGGCAAACAGGCCGGCAAGCTTCCGGTTCTCACTGTCTTCGGCTTCCCGCATATAGCGTACGTATTGCATCAAAGCCTGCTCCTTCTGGTTCAATGCTTCCTGCAAATGGCTCAGGGTGTGCATAAAGCCCCTCCTCGAAGTTTTAAATCCTGTATAATATTTTGTTTAATCCCGCTTATTTTATCCCGCGCAAAAAAAATCCGGACACAAAAAGAGCAGCCCCTCCGGCTGCTCTTTAGCGCATATTTATTATACCCGGCAAGCCGCTTTCCCTGACTTGCCTTACATCACCGCATACTCACAGTTTTCCCCCGGTACATGATCAGCGGCTGCACATCTGCTGCTGCCACATCGGCCGCCACCACTTCGCCGATGAACAGGGTGTGATCACCGGCCGTATGCTGTCCGGTTACTTTGCATTCCAGGTTGGCCACACAGCCGGACAGGCGGGGAACGCTGATCGCCTCCGCCGGCTTTGTTTGCAAATTGAGCCGGGCGATCTTGTCCACATCCCGGCCGGAACGGGAGCCGCAGAAAGTTGATACTTCCTGCTGCGCCGCACTGAGCACGCTGACCATGAATTCACCGGTGCGGACAATCATGTCGTGCGAATAGCGGCCCGGAGCGACTGAGACCATCACCAGCAGGGGATTCGCCGAGACCTGGGAGACCCAGGCCGCGGTCATCACATTGTGTTTATCATTTTCCTTTGCCCCGACCAGGCAAACCGGCCAGATTAAAGTATTCACCGCGATTTTTACTTCTACAGCCATTTAAACCACCCTCCCAAGATTGGCGGCAAATCCGCCGGGTAAATATAAACCATAACTGGCAAAATCGTACCAGGTAGAGTATAGCACCGGGAAGAGCGGTTTGTCAATTTGCGCTGAACTGGCTCATTTAAGTAAGACAATACCCCGGAGAGCTACCTCCGGGGTTGGTCCTGGCACCGGTGTACACGGGCAAGTCCGCCGGTGACGGACTTGTGGAAGACCTGCTCCATATACACCCGCAGTAGAACGCCGGCGTTTTATCCTAGAGCGGCGCGTCCGGGAAAACCTACTCCACATACACCCGCGGCACCCGCTTGCTGATCAGGCAGACCAGCTCGTAGTTGATGGTGCCCATTTTGGCGGCCGGTTCTTCCACCGGCAGGAACTGATCGCCCTGGCGGCCGAAGAGCACGGCTTCGTCGCCCACCTGCACATCCGGGATGCCGGTCGCGTCCACCATGCACTGGTCCATGCACACCCGCCCGATTACCGGGGCGCGCCGGCCGTGAATAAGCACTTCGGCTTTGTTGGACAAGAGACGCGACCAGCCGTCGGCATAACCGATGGGCAGGGTGGCAATGCGTGCCGTGCCGGCGGTGGTAAATTTGCGCCCGTAGCTGACGGAGGTGCCGCCCGGCACTTCTTTGACGTAAGCCACTCTGGCCTTGAGTTGCATGGCCGGTTTCAGGTCGATGATTCGCTTTACTTCGGACGACGGCCACAGGCCATAAATGATGATCCCCGGGCGCACCAGATCCAGGTGCATTTCGGGCAGCTCCAGGGTGGTCGCGCTGTTGGCCACGTGTTTGACCGGAATGCTGATTCCCCGGGCGGCGATGCCGTCCATGGCCTGCATAAAGCGGCCGAACTGCCGGCGGGTGAAGGACTTGTCCGTTTCGTCGGCGGTGGCCATGTGGGTGAAAGCTCCTTCCACTTCCAGGCCCGGCAGATCGGACACTGCAGCGGCGAAATCCGGTGCTTCTTCCGGCGTGACACCGATGCGGCTCATGCCGGTGTCGATTTTAAGGTGCACTTTGGCTGTTTTGCCGGCTTTCACCGCCGCGGCGGAGAGCGACCGGGCCATTTCCATGGTAAATACGGTCTGGGTGATGTCGCGGGCGACCAGCATGTCAGCCTGCTCTTCCGGCGTATAGCCCAGGATCAGGATGGGCGCGGTGACGCCCCCCTCCCGCAGGGCCAGCGCTTCATTCAATATGGCCACAGCCAGGCGGGTGGCGCCGTTGGCCAAAGCCACCCGGGCCACGGGCAGGGCGCCGTGCCCGTAGGCGTCGGCCTTGACCACGGCCATCATCTCCGTGCCCGGCTTTAACAGCCCCTTGATTTGCCTTATATTGTGTGCAACGGCGCCCAGGTCGACTTCCGCCCGGACCGGACGGGTAAGCATAACCATCTCTCCCTTGTAGATACGGCGAAGGCCCCTCAGGCGAGAGGCCTTTGCTTTATCTATTCTACACCGGTGCGCCGTCAGGCACAACCGGTGCGCTAGGCGATGCGCATCATATCAACGGGCACATCGAGCAGTTCGTTCAGCGGCGTGTAGGGCATATTCAGCCCTTCGGCCACGGCTTTGTAAGTTATTTTGCCGTCCAGCACGTTGACGCCGCGGGCCAGGGCGATATCGTCCTTGGCCGCCCGGGCCAGACCCTTGTTGGCCAGTTCCAGGGCGTAGGGCAGGGTGACATTGGTCAGGGCAAAGGTGGAAGTGCGGGCCACCGCGCCGGGGATGTTGGCCACAGCGTAGTGGATGACGCCGTGCTTGACATAGGTCGGGTTGGTGTGTGTGGTCACCCGGTCGGCGGTTTCCACGCTGCCGCCCTGATCGATGGCCACATCAACAATTACGGAGCCCGGCTTCATCGCTTTGACCATATCCTCCGTGACCAGCTTGGGCGTCCGGGCGCCGGGAATGAGCACCGCACCGACAACCAGATCGGCATCCTTCACTGCTTCCTTGATATGATAGCTGTTGGACATGTATGTCTTCACCCGGGCGCCGAAAATGTCGTCCAGATAGCGCAGCCGGTCGGCGCTGTTGTCCAGGATGGTAACCTCGGCGCCCAGGCCGATGGCTACTTTGGCTGCATTGGTACCAACGGTGCCGCCGCCGACGATGGCCACCTTGCCAGGCAGCACGCCCGGCACGCCACCCAGCAGCACGCCGCAGCCGCCGTACTGTTTTTCCAGGAACTGGGCGCCAATCTGAATCGACATGCGGCCGGCCACTTCACTCATCGGCATCAGCAGGGGCAGGGCGCCCCGGTTGGTCTGAATGGTTTCATAGGCCACACCGGCCACTTTTTTGTTCAGCAGCGCTTTGGTCAACTCCGGCTCCGGAGCCAGGTGCAGGTAGGTGAACAGCAGCTGTCCCTCTTTGAACAGATCGTACTCCGACGGCAGGGGTTCTTTGACCTTCATGATCATGTCCGCCTGCGCGTACACATCCTTCGGTGCGGGCAGCATGCGCGCACCGGCGGCCACGTAGGCGTCGTCGGCGATGCCGCTGCCCAGACCGGCGCCGGCTTCGATGACCACCTGATGGCCGGATTTAACGAAAGCCTCCACTCCGGCCGGGGTGATGCCCACCCGGTATTCGTTGTCTTTAATTTCTTTGGGAACACCAATAATCATCTTCACGTACCCCCTTTTAAGTGTTTATACCCTTGCGCAGCGCATAGTTAACGGTGCACGATACACGCTTCCTGTTATCTATTTTCTCATATTTTACACAAAATACGTGCTACTTTCTTGCCCGGCGCTATTAAAATTTTGACCGGTTTGCCCTCTATTGTTGTTAAGCTCAATCAATGCCTGGTTTTTAAAAAAACTTCAAGCAAACGTTACGCCGCCGCTATTATGGTTAAATGGAGGACCCCGCCGGATGTCCGTTCTTTCTTTATGCGGCGGGGTCCAATGACAACCGTTGGAATGAGCGCAAGTTACAGGATTTTCTTGGCCGGCTCAGGCTGCAGGCGCCCGCTGTCCCTCCGGTGCAACCCGAGGAGATAGTAGGCCGCAATGACCACGGCAAACCAGATTACACCCACGTACAGGGCAATCCGGGTATCCGGAGTAAAGAACAACAGGACTACCACAAAGGCCAGGAAAGCCAGTACAATCCAGTTGGCCACCGGATAACCCGGCGTGCGGTAGGTCACTTTGGCCAGCTGATCCGGGCTCAGCGTTTTCCGGAATTTCATCTGCACCACCAGGATCAGACCCCAGACAAAGATGGCTCCCAAGGTGGCCACACTGGTTACGTAAATGAATACCTGTGCGGGCACCAGGTAATTGAGCACCACACCCAACAAAAGGCAGATGGAGGAGAAAATAATGCCCACAAAAGGAACTCCTGTCCGGCTCAACTTGCCGAAAAATGCCGGGGCGTTTTTCTGCAGCGCCAGGTTGTAGAGCATGCGCCCGGTGCTGAACAGGCCGCTGTTGCAGGAAGAAAGGGCCGCCGTGAGCACCACGAAGTTGATGATGCCGGCCGCCGCCGGAATACCGATTTTGGCGAAGGTCATCACAAACGGACTGCCCTTGGTCCCGATTTCATTCCAGGGATAGATGGACATAATCACCACCAGCGCACCGACATAGAAGATCAAAATCCGGTAGAGCACCTTGTCGATGGCCGAAGGAATAGCTTTTTCGGGGTGCTGCGCTTCACCTGCCGTCACGCCGATCAGTTCCACTCCCAGGTAGGCGAACATCACCATCACCAAAGCCATGATTATGCCGCTGAATCCTTTGGGGAAGAAACCGCCATGGGACCACAGGTTGCTAAAGCCGAGGGCCACCCCGTGATTGCCCAGGCCGAAGAAAATCATACCGGCGCCGACAATAATCATCACCACGATGGTCACCACTTTAATGATGGCGAACCAGAATTCAAATTCACCGTAAGCCTTGACGGCAATCAGGTTGACGATGGTCATGGCCACCAGGGCGATCAACGGCGGAATCCACTGGGGCATGCCGGGAATCCAGAATTTTACGTAAACACCGATGGCGGTGATTTCCGCCATGCAGGTGGTCAGCCACATGAACCAGTAAGTCCAACCGGTGACGTGCCCGGCCAGAGGGCCTAAAAAACGGTTGGCGTAGGCGCTGAAAGAGCCGGAAACCGGGTAGGCCACGGCCAGTTCGCCGAGCGCCCGCATGATGATGAATATGGCCAGGCCGCCGATGACATAGGAAAGCATCAGTGCCGGACCGGCTGTTTTAATGGCGGTGGCCGAACCGAGGAACAGGCCCACTCCGATTGCTCCACCGAGGGCGATTAACTGGATATGCCTTTCCTGCAAACCCCGGTGTAGCTCTTCTTTTGGCTGCTCGAGCATATCATTACCTCCTTTTGGTTTGATTTCTTCACTTTACAGATATCATTGACGGTATATGAACACATCCCGCCCTTTCTACCCGTAAAATCCGGTGCTTTGACCACAATAGCGCTCAACACCCGCTGTCAACGCCGGCCTCAACCCCTCCCCGCTTTTTAAATTACCTGATATATAAGACATGCAACAGATTTTCGACAATTTCAGCGGCATCCCTTGACAGGTAATATACCAGGATTGTCAAATATTTTAGCCCTGTCATATGACGAACAGGAACAGGCTGAAACTATTTTTACCCCGTCTGTTATTATTTTTACCCCCTCCGGCCGGAAAACCTTAACATACCCGCCGGGCGGCAAATTTGTTATAATTGTTTCAGGAACGGGAGGAATCTGTATGCGCTACAGCCGGGAAAACCTGCTGCATCTGATTGAACGGGACAAGTTCTTGAAGATAATTGAAAGTTTTACCAACGCCACCGACATTACCATTGATATCAATGATGTAGACGGAAATCCGCTGGTGGAACATGAGTTTTTTTACGGTTTTTGTTCCAGCGTCCGCTCCACGCCGGAAGGATTGAGACGCTGCATCCGCTCAAACGCCGAAGTAGGCTTCAAGACGGCAGCCACCGGAGAGGTGTGTTACGGCACCTGTCATGCCGGGATCATGCTCATGGCCGTACCGCTGGTGGTGAATGAACAGTTCTGGGGGTCGATTACCTGCGGTCAGATGCACCTGACCCCTCCCGGAGAGCAAGGTATCGGGGAAATGCTGCGCGCCACCGCCGATCTGGGGCTGGACCGGGAACATTTGATCAAAACCTTCCAGGAGATTCAGGTTTTTACCCCGGAAAAATGCCAGGCAGCCTCCCAGCTCATTCAGTACGTGGTCAACTATATTACCGAGTTGATTTACCGGGCCAGTGTCCAGGAACAGAAAAACAGGGAAAAACTGCGCTCCATGCATGAGGCCAAAACCAGGGCCGAACTGGAAAACAGCCTGCGCATGGCGGAATTGAAAAACCTGCAGGCGCAGATCAAACCGCATTTTCTTTTTAACACATTAAATGTAATCACCAGTCTGGTCACTTTGCATGAAAACGACAAGGCTTTAAAGACACTTTACGCCCTGTCCAACCTGCTGCGCTATAATGTGCAGCACCCGGCGGAACTGGTGCCGCTGCACCAGGAACTGAAATATGTACAAAGCTATCTAACCATTCAGCAAACCCGTTTCGGGGAGCGTCTGAAAACGCGTATTGATCTCGACGAGCGGTTGTTGGACCTGCCGGTGCCTTTTTTAAGCCTGCAGCCGCTGGTGGAAAACGCCTGCATTCATGGTCTGGAGCCCAAGGAAGGTACGGGCGGCCTGTTGATTACCGCCCAGGCGCGGGAAGACCGGGTGGAAATCCATGTGGTGGACGACGGGGTGGGCATTCCGCCCGCCGTACTGGAGACGCTGCGCCTGAATCTAAAACGGCCGCAGTTAGCCCTGCCCGGGCGGACGGAACGCGGTATCGGCCTCCGCAATGTCGATGAAAGGCTCAAGATTCATTTTGGCCGCGAATTCGGGTTGCTCCTGGAAAGCAGACCGGGAGAAACCCGCGTACGCATGCTGCTGCCGGTCAACGGACCGGTCAAAACAGGGGGATTGAATGATGTACAGCATATTGCTGGTGGAAGATGAGGAGTTGGAACGCAAGTTCCTGCGTCATTTGGTGGAAAACTGCGGCCGCCCGGTCAGGGTGGCGGGGGAGGCGGCCAACGGCAAGGAGGCAGTGGAACTGGCCGAAATGCTCAACCCGGACATTGTTTTGATGGATATACGCATGCCCGGCATGGACGGACTGGAGGCCACCGCCCGGATTAAAGCAAAAAACCCCGCCGTGGAAGTGATCATTATCACTGCCCACGGCCGGTTTTCATACTCCCAACAGGCCATTAAGAACAAGGTTTCCGACTATTTATTGAAGCCGGTACAGCCGGAAGTACTGGCCGAAGCCCTGGACCGGGTCATCACCGGGCTGGAGGCACAGCCGCCCGGGGTGGAGCGTTTCCTGGCCACCGCCCCGGCTTTGAACGCCGCCGCGTCCGATCTGGTCAAGGCCATTCGCTACTGTGATGCCGGTACCGCCCGGCAGTCCGTAAACAGGCTTGTCGACGGCTTTCTATCGGAAACGGGCCACCCGGACCGGGAACAACTGGCTGCTTTTGCCTTTGAAATGCTGGTCACGGCCGGCCAGGGCCTGCTGGCCGCCGGCGCCGGCGAGGTGGCGGTATCATCCCAGCAAAACGATCTGGCCAGGGAAATAAAAAACATTTCCAGCCTGCCCGGACTGGTGGCCTGGGCGGAAAAAGTCTACCGGGTGCACATCAGCTGGGTGCAGGAGCATAACGCCACCGGCGACCGGGCGGTGATCCGGCGGGTGCAGGAGTATATGCGCCGGCATTACAGCCGGGGGGTGACCCTGGAGGAAGCGGCCGGTTACGTTCATCTGAGCCCGGCCTATTTAAGCCGCCTGTTCAAACAGAAAACCGGCTCCAGTTTTGTCGAGCACCTTACCGCCCTGCGCCTGGAAGGGGCCAAGGAACTGCTCATTGCCTCGGATCAGACCATCGACCAGATTGCCACCACGGTGGGATTCAAAAATAACAGCTATTTCACCGCCGTATTCAAAAAGCGTGAAGGGGTCACGCCTTCGGAGTTCCGTGCGCGGGGGCAGGCTGACGGCTCCCGGGCTTGACGGCCGGCAGGCCACGGCGGCATAAGGGGCATTCCTCCGGCGCATAGCTTACCGCCGGCACCGTCACCAGGGCATGAAAGGGGACGCCAAAATCCACCGTGCCGTTGCTGCGATCGACCAGGGCGGCCGTTCCGGCCACCAGACCGCCGGCCCGGCGCACCACGTCGATCACTTCACGTACGGAGCCGCCGGTGGTCACCACGTCTTCCACCACCAGCACCCGTTCACCGGGCGCCAGTTGGAACCCCCGGCGCAGGGTCATGACCCCGTTTTCCCGTTCGGCGAAAATATTACGCGCTTGAAGCGCCCGGGCCGCTTCATAGGCCACCAGGATGCCTCCCATGGCCGGCCCGGCGACCACGCCGATCTCCCGCCCCTGAAAGGGGGCGGCCAGTTCCCGGCACAGCTCTTCGCAGTAACGGGGGTATTGCAGCACCCGGGCACACTGGAAGTAGCGGTCGCTGTGCCGGCCGGAGGTGAGCAGGAAATGCCCCTTGAGCATGGCTCCGGTTTTTTCGAAGATTTGCAACACTTCCTGTGATGTCAAAATTATCACCTCGAAAAATTTTTGCAACGCATAAATATGCCGGCAAATTCAGGATAAAACAAGAAATTTATTAAAGCATTGAAACTGCCCGTCAAAGGCATAATAAAAATGCTGCGTTGCCCGGAAAAAAGGGGGCAGGCTGATGAGCAGACGGCGTGGGGGCTTGATGTCCGACCGGTTGAAGTACGAGTTGGCCGAAGAACTCGGAGTGGCCGGCACCGTGCGTACAGAGGGCTGGGGCGGCGTTTCCTCGCGGAACTGCGGCAACCTGGTCCGCCTGGCCATCGAAAGGGCCGAACGGGCGATGATGTAAGGGCAACAGCAGCGGGGGATGCGCCTTCGGGCGCGTCCCTTTCACATCACATCCCGTGCCGGGCCCGGCCCCGGCAAAAGCCGTCCGGAAACCGCATCCGGAAACAGCATGCCGGCCGGGCGAAAACCCCGCCAGGCCGGAAAACGGTGCAGGCGGTCCGGCGCCGGAAAATGCCACCGGAAAGGGCGCCACCGTTCAGGCGCCGGAAACCGGCCCTGGACAAACCCGGTCTTGTTACCCCTACCCGGGGATGGTTACATAGTTCGCATGTTGATAAACTGCAGGGGCACTTCCCACTCCTGCTCCCTGATCAGGCGGATCACCGCCTGCAGGTCGTCCCGGCTTTTGCCGCTCACCCGCACCTGATCGCCCTGATAAGACGCCTGTATTTTCAGTTTGCTCCCCTTGATCAACTTGATGATCCGTGCCGATATCTCCTTGTCCAGCCCCTGAATCAGTTCCACCCGCTGGCGCACCGTATCGCCGGCCGCCTTTTCCACCTTGCCGTAACGCAGCGCTTTCAAATCCACTTTGCGTTTGAGCAGGCGGGGCTCCAGCACGTCGACCAGGCTTTTCAGCTTGAAATCATCATCGGCGTGCAAAATGATTTCTTTCCCGTCAAAATCAAGGCCGCACTTGCTGCCCCGGAAGTCAAAACGGGTGCCGATTTCACGCCGCGCCTGATTGACGGCGTTGTCCACTTCCTGCAAATCTATTTGAGATACAATGTCAAAGGAATTTTCCTTCGCTGCCATTGTTCGCCACCTCCCACAACTTTCAGCCAGCATTATACCACAAGAAGCGGAAAGAGCCAAATGAAACCTGTTACGGCGGGTTGAAACGCCGGGCGGTTTGGCATGTTGTTTAATAAACCGGTTGAGCCCGGCTTTTTAAACGGCGCCGGCCATTTCCGCCAGCAGCGCCCGTGCCGCCGCCGCCGGATCCGGCGCCCCGGTCACCGGACGGCCCACCACCAGATGGCTCGCTCCGGCGGCCAGCGCCGCGGCCGGAGTCATGATTCGACGCTGGTCACCGCTGCCAGCGCCGGCCGGGCGTATGCCCGGAGTGACAACGAGAAAGTCCGGCCCGCATTCCCGGCAAACCAGCGCCGCTTCCCGGGCCGAGGCCACCACTCCGTCCAGCCCGCACTCCCGGGCCAGGGCGGACCAGGCGGCCACCCGGTCCTGCACCGTCCCGGACAGACCCAATTCACGGTTGAAAGCCTGTTCATCGATGCTGGTGAGCACTGTCACGGCCAGCACCCGCGGCCGGCGGATTTTCAGCCGGTCCGCTTCCTCCCCGGCCGCGGCGGCGGCGGCACGCATCATGGCCGCCCCGCCGGCGGCGTGCACCGTGAGCATGCTCACTCCCAACCGGGTGAGGACAGCCGCGGCATGCCCCACCGTATTGGGTATGTCGTGCAGTTTCAGATCCAGAAAGACCCCGGCTCCCCGCTCCTTTAAGACGCTCACCACCGCCGGCCCGGCGCTGTAAAAAAGCTGCATACCGGTTTTGAACATCCCCGCGTACGGCTGCAACAGCTCCACCAGCTGCAGCGCCTGCTCCTTTGTATCCACGTCCAGCGCCACAATCAACTTTTCCCGTGCCTTGTCAAGCTCCAATCATTCACGCCTCCCCCATCCCCCGGACCACCGGGTTTTTGAATTTACCGCCGGTTCGGAACCGCCCTGTTTATCCTTCCCCGGCATGAACTTCCACCGGTATTGCCGCGCGGTGTCTTGTCCGGGCTTCCCGCCGCCGCTTCCTTCCCTGCCCGGGCTATTTTCCGTCTTTCCCGTGCGCCGCTCCCACCAGTTCGTTTATATCCCGGACGCCGTTGTCGGTCATGAACTTTTCCAGGCCGTCAATGACATCCATGGCCGCCCGCGGGTTGACGAAACTGGCCGTGCCCACGGCCACGGCGGTGGCGCCGGCCATGATCAGTTCCAGGGCGTCCGCCGCGGTAACCACGCCGCCCATGCCGATAATGGGCAGCTTCACCGCCCGGTACACCTGCCACACCGCCCGCACGGCCACCGGGCGGACGGCCGGACCGGAAAGGCCGCCGGTCACATTGGCCAGAAACGGCCGGCGGTGCTTGATATCGATGGCCATGCCGAGCAAAGTGTTAATCATGGAGAGGGCGTCGGCACCGGCGGCAGCGGCGGCTTCGGCTATTTCCACGATGCTGGTTACATTGGGCGACAGCTTGACGATCACCGGACGGGTGGTAACCGCCTTCACCGCCCGCACCACACCGGCCGCAGCCTCCGGATCCACGCCGAACTGCAGGCCGCCCTTGTGTACGTTGGGGCAGGAAATGTTCACTTCCAGGCCGGCCACCCCCGGCGCGCGCTCCAGCCTGGCTGCCAGGCGGGCGTAATCATCCTCCGTATCACCGGCGATATTCACAATCACCGGCAGGTCAAACTGCCGCAGGTAGGGCAGTGCTTCGGCAATAAAATGCTCCACGCCCGGGTTTTGCAAACCGATCGCGTTTAAAATGCCGGCCGGGGTCTCCACAATACGCGGCGGGGGGTTGCCTGCCCGCGGCTTCAAGGTGGTCCCCTTGACAACGATCGCCCCCAACCGGTTCAAGTCGACATAGGGCGCGTATTCCGGCCCAAAGCCGAATGTGCCCGAAGCGGTGGTCACCGGGTTCTTCATCCTGATGCCGGCGACATTTACGGCCAGACCGGGCCTGCTCACTCCTGAACAACTCCTTCATCAAAGAATGCGGCAGGCGTTCACCCCACCGCCATAAACCGCCACTGCGGGAAAAGTCGGGCCGGTGTAAAGAAGGTCCGTTTCCGCCGGGAACGGAATGGCACGGCCGCTCCACGCCCGGCGGTACCGGAATTGGCATCAAATCCGGTCTTCCCAGAGCACCGCATCCGCCGCAAACACCGGCCCCTCCACGCAAACCCGCTGGTAACCGGACGGACGCCCGTCCTCCCCGGCCGTCCGGCAGGCGCAGGCCAGGCAGGCGCCCACGCCGCAGCCCATCCGTTCCTCCAGGGAGACCTGGCCGGGCACCCGGTACCGCTTGAGCAGTGCGCAAACCGCCTGCAGCATGCCCCGCGGCCCGCAGGCGTAAACCGCATCCACCTCCCGGCCGGCCAGCAGGGGAGCCAGCAAATCCGTCACCGGACCGTGATGGCCCGCAGAACCGTCGTCCGTCGCCGCCCGCCGGACAAACCGGCCCGGCGCGAGCCATTCATCCGGTGGTCCGGCCGCGGGGAGTGACGGCACAATCAACTGCTCCCGGCTGCGGGCGCCGGCCAGTATATAACCGGAAACATCCCGTTCCGCCAGTTCCTGGCACAGAAAAAACAGCGGCGCTGCGCCGATGCCGCCCCCCACCAGCGCCATCCGCCGCCCCGGCGCTGGTATGGTAAAGCCGTGTCCCAGCGGCCCCAAAACATCCAGGCGGTCACCGGGCCGCCTGGCGGCCAGCAAGGCCGTTCCCCGTCCCGCCACCTGGTATAGCAGGGCCATCCGTCCCTTTCCCCGCTCCACGGCATGGATGCTCAAAGGCCGGCGTAACAGGGGATCGAGGTTTTCCGCACAGCGGACATGTACAAACTGCCCCGGTGCGGCGGCGCGACAGACCGCCGGCGCATCCAGCCACAAAAGTCGAATTCCGGCGGCCACCTCCCTGTTTTCCAGCACTTCCGCCAGCACGGCACTTTTTAACGAGACCATCCGTTCACACTCCAGTAATCAGGTTGATTCCGTACCGGCACAGGAAACTGATCGCCGGAAAAAATTTGTGCCGGCGCCCCGGCTATTAAAGGAATAATTGACAGCTGTGGCGAATAAATAGCTACTTTGTCGAGTATATATATACACCCGGAGACAGCGCCGGCGCAACTGATCCGGCCTGATTGCACACAATCAAGCTTCTATAGTTTTGGCGGTTCCGCCTGCGGAAAGGATCCGCCCGGCTGCACGGCCGGTCCGGTATGATCATTAACCGGATAACCGCTTGCGCAAAGTTGGACTTGGAAAACGGAGGCAAAAATAAAAATGAATCTCTCCTTATTCGCCAAAACCCTGCTGGTCCTGACACTTCCCTGGCTGCTTCCTTTCAACATCCACGCGCACGCCGCCGTACCGGCCGCTTACCAGTCCAATACCTACGAAAACCGGGTTGCCGTGCTGATGTACCATCATATCAGCAATACCGCCCGGAGCACCTCCACCATCACAACCCGGTTGTTCGCCGCACATCTGGATGCCCTGCAGCAAAACGGCTATCATGTCATTTCCTCGCCGCAACTGGCCGCATTTTTGTCCGGCCGGGCGGCCGTACCGCCCCGGGCGGTGGTGATCACTTTTGACGACGGCTATGAATCGTTTTACAAATACGCCTATCCCGCCCTGCGGGAACGCCATATGCCGGGCACCTGCTTCATCATCGTCAGCGCCGTGGGAGCGGGTGCCGATACACACACCCGGATGAACTGGAAGCAGGTACCGAAACTGACCTGGGCGCAGATGCGGGAAATGCAGGAGCACGACATGAGCTTCTATCCCCATTCCTACGACAACCACTACCTGGCGCAAACCTCACCGGGACCGGCCGGCCGGAACCTGCGCCCCGCCCTGGCCGGACCAATCTGGCTGGCCAAGCTGCACCGCCGGGAAACGCAGGCCGAATATGAGCGCCGGGTACACAGCGACCTGTTCAAGGCCAAAGAGATCATGGAAAAGGAACTGGGCCGGCCGGTGGATCAGTTTTCCTGGCCCTACGGGGCGGCCAGCCCGGCCGCCATGCGCATCGGGGAATCACTGGGCTATAAATACTTTTATTTTATTGACAAGGGACTGGACGATCAATTCACCGGTCCGGTCCACATCAGACGTATCAATGCCGGCAGCCCGGGCATAACGCCGGACATACTGCTGAAAAACCTGAACAAGTACGCCCTGCTTCCTCCCCCGCATCAATGGCAGGAAACTCTTTACCTGTTCCATCCGGCCTTGACCGGCCAGACCATCTTGCTGACGGACACCATTTAAGAGCGGGTGCGCTCATGCACCGGCAAGCATCTTTACACCACAAGCGGTTATCCCCGCCGGAGCGGAGCGTCCGCCATCTCCCGTGGCGGCACCCACCGGAAACTGCCGGAAACCGGCCGTTCAGACAACGCATTTATGCGTCCCGGATCTGTCTGCCGGCCGGCAGCGCCTGCAGGGGTACCGGTTCTATTATATCCCCCTCTTTGATCGAGGTGAGCACTTCCAGCATGGCCCAGGCGGTGTCCAGGGAAGTCAGGCAGGGCACGCCGTGCTCCACCGCCGCCCGGCGGATGCGGAAGCCGTCCCGTTCCGGCTCTTTGCCCCGGGTGAGTGTGCTCAGCACCAGGTGGATTTTCCCCGCCCGGATTAAATCTTCAATGTGAGGTGAACCTTCGCGCACTTTGTTCACCTGTTCCACGGCCAGGCCGGCGCCGGAAAGGTATGCCGCCGTGCCGGCGGTGGCGCAAATGTTATACCCCAGATCCGCCAGCCCTCTTAAGACGGGCAGCGCCTCTTTTTTATCCCGGTCGGCGATGGTGGCCAGAATCGTGCCGTCCCCGGGAATGCGGTAACCGGCCGCAACCAGCGCCTTGTACAGGGCCGCCGCATAGTCCGTATCCACCCCCATCACTTCACCGGTGGACTTCATTTCCGGCCCGAGGGCGATATCCACCTGAAGCAGCTTGGCAAAGCTGAACACAGGCGCCTTCACCCCGGTAAAATTTCCCTCCGGGTATAAACCGCCCCGGTAGCCCAATGCTTTTAATTTGCGCCCCATGATCGCCTTCGTGGCCAGGTTGACCATGGGAATGCCGGTGATCTTGCTCATGTAAGGCACGGTACGGCTGGCCCGGGGGTTGACCTCCAGCACGTACAGCCTCCCCTCGTGAAGCACATACTGGATATTAACCATGCCCCGCACGTTTAAAGCCCGGGCCAGGCGGGTGGTGTAATCCACCATCAACTCTTTGACCTCCCGGCTGATCTGGGCGGTGGGGTAAACGGCAATGCTGTCCCCGGAATGCACACCGGCACGCTCAATGTGCTTCATCACCCCCGGAATGAGCACCGTTTCTCCGTCCGCAATGGCGTCCACTTCCAGTTCATCCCCCTGCAGGTACTTGTCCACCAGCACCGGGTGCTCGGGAGTAACCTGCACGGCGGTATTCAAATAGTTGAACAGTTCTGCTTGATTATAGACTATTTCCATCGCCCGTCCGCCCAGCACGTAGGAAGGCCGCACCAGTACCGGAAAGCCGGTTTCCGCCGCTATCTCACCCGCTTCCGCCGCCGAAAAAACCGTCCGTCCCGGCGGCCGGGGGATGTCCAGTTCCGCCAGCAGTTGATCAAAACGTTCACGGTCTTCCGCCCGGTCGATGTCCTCCACCGCTGTGCCCAGTACGGGTATGCCGGCTGCGGCCAGCGGCGCGGCCAGGTTGATCGCCGTCTGCCCGCCGAACTGTACGATCACGCCTTCCGGACGCTCCTTTCCCAGGATGTGCAGCACATCTTCCGGGGTCAGCGGCTCGAAGTACAGCCGGTCGGCGGTATCGAAGTCGGTGCTCACCGTTTCCGGGTTGTTGTTGATGATCACCGCCTCGATCCCTTCTTCCCGCAGCGCCCATACCGAGTGCACCGAGCAGTAGTCGAACTCCACCCCCTGACCGATGCGTATGGGACCCGAGCCCAGCACCACCACCTTGCGCCGGCCGCCGGCGGCCGCTTCGTCCTCACCGTCGTAACAGGAGTAGTAATAGGGCGTCACCGCCTCGAATTCGGCGGCGCAGGTATCGACCATCTTATATGCCGGGACGATGCCGTGCCGGCGGCGCAGCGCCCTGATTTCTTCCGGCGGGCATTTGGACGCCCGGGCCAGACGGGTGTCGGCAAAACCCGTTTCCTTGGCCCGGCGCAAAACATCCGCGGTCAGGCCGTTCCGGCCCGCCCGGTACAGCGCCTTTTCCATCTCCACGATATTTTCCAGCTTGTTCAGGAAATAGGGATCAATGCCGCTCAAACGGTGGATGCGTTCTTTCAGCATGCCCCGCCGCAGCGCTTCGGCCACGGCAAACAGGCGCATGTCCCCGGGCCGGGACAGCATTTCTTCCAGCCGGGCATCATCATGCCCGGCCATCTCCGGCGGAAGCAGGCCGTCCTGCCCGGTCTCCAGTGAGCGCACCGCCTTTTGCAGTGCCCCTTCCAGTGTCCGGTCGATGGCCATCACTTCGCCGGTGGATTTCATCTGTGTGCCCAGGGTGCGGTCGGCCAGGCTGAATTTATCAAAGGGCCAGCGGGGGAACTTGACTACCACATAGTCGAGTGCCGGCTCGAAACAGGCATACGTCTTGCCGGTGACCGCATTTTTGATTTCGTCCAGGTTCAGGCCGACGGCAATTTTGCTGGAAACCTTGGCAATCGGGTAGCCGGTGGCCTTGGAGGCCAGGGCGGAAGAACGGGACACCCGCGGGTTCACTTCAATCACGTAATAGCGGTCGCTTTCCGGATCCAGGGCGAACTGTACATTGCAGCCCCCGGCCACCCCCAAAGCGCGGATAATGTTCAGGGAGGCGCTGCGCAGCATCTGATACTGCTTGTCGGTCAGGGTCTGCACCGGCGCCACCACGATGCTGTCCCCGGTGTGAATGCCCATCGGGTCGATATTTTCCATACTGCAGATGGTGATGCAGTTGTCAGAGCCGTCGCGCATCACCTCGAATTCGATTTCCTTCCAGCCCACCAGGCTCTTTTCAATCAGCGCCTGGTGAATGATGCTGGCCTTCAACCCCCGGGTGACAGTGGCCGCCAACTCCTCCCGGTTGTCAACCATACCGCCGCCCGAACCGCCCAGGGTGTAGGCCGGCCGCACCACCAGGGGGAAACCGGCCCGGCCGGCGAAAGCCACCGCTTCCTCCACACTGTTCACAATCGCGCTGGCCGGCACGGGCTCCCCGGTGCGCTCCATGGTGGCTTTGAATTCTTCCCGGTCCTCGGCCCGGCGGATGGCTGCCAGGGAAGTGCCCAGCAATTCCACTCCGTTGGCTTCCAGCACCCCGGCTCCGGCCAGCTCCAGCGCCAGATTCAAACCCACCTGGCCGCCCAGGCCGGCCAGCAGGCCGCCGGGCTTTTCCCGCCCGATGATCCGGGCGACGAATTCCGCTGTCAGGGGTTCCACGTAAACCCGGTCGGCCATGTGCGTGTCCGTCATGATGGTGGCCGGATTGCTGTTGATCAGCACCACTTCCAGGCCCTCTTCCCGCAGTGCCCGGCAGGCCTGAGTACCGGCATAGTCAAACTCGGCCGCCTGCCCGATCACAATCGGACCGGAGCCAATGACCATCACTTTTTTGATTCCTGGTTTAACCGGCATAAAAAACGGTAGGCCGTCCTTGCCGCCGTCCGGTTTTTCCCCGGTCCGGGCGGCCGGGCAACCGGCTACCGGGTCACCTCCCGTATTGTCGCATTAGATCCATAAACTGGTCGAACAGGTAGGCCGATTCCCGCGGTCCAGGCGAGGCCTCGGGATGGTACTGCACTGAAAAAACAGGCAGGTCCGTGTGCCGGATGCCTTCCACCGTACCGTCGTTCAGGTTGCGGTGGGAAACAACCACCGGCAGGCCGGCCAGGGAATCTTCAGCCACGGAAAAACCGTGGTTGTGGGAAGTAATATAAACCTTGCCGGTGGCCAGATCCTTCACCGGATGGTTGGCTCCCCGGTGGCCGAACTTCATTTTGTAGGTTGTCGCCCCCAGGGCCAGGGAAAGCACCTGGTGCCCCAGGCAGATGCCGAACATGGGCCGCCGCCCGATCAGTTCCCGCACCGTCCGGATGGCCGCCGGCACATCCACCGGGTCCCCCGGGCCGTTGGCCAGCAGGATGCCGTCCGGATCCAGGGCCAGTATTTCCTGCGCCGTGGCCGCGGGGGGCACCACCACCACCCGGCAGTCCCGCTGCCGCAGATGGCGGATAATGTTCAGCTTGGCCCCCATATCCAGCAGCACCACGGTGGGGCCGTTCCCCTCCAGGGTATAGCTTTTTTCCGTGGCCACCTCCGGCACCAGTTCCTGGCCGGTAAGCTGAGGGCAGGAACGCGCCCGGACCACCAGTTCCTCTTCATCCGCACAGGTGGTGCTCAACACCCCGCGCATGGTGCCCCGGCTGCGCAGATGACGGGTAAGCGCCCGGGTATCCACGCCGGACAGGCCGATCACATTCTCCCGGCGCAAAAAATCAGCCAGCGTATGGCTTGCCCGCCAGTTGCTGGGCCGGTCGCAGTCCTCACGCACCACGAAGCCGCGCACAAAGGATCTTTTCGCTTCGTAGTCGTCTATATTCACCCCGTAGTTGCCGATCAGGGGATAGGTCATCACCACAATCTGACCGCAGTAGGAAGGGTCGGTCAGAATCTCCTGATAGCCGGTCATGCCGGTGTTGAAGACCACCTCCCCCCAGCTGTCCCCACCGGCGCCGAAGGCCCGGCCGGCAAACACGGTTCCGTCTTCCAAGGCAAGTACTGCCTGCATGCATACAACACCTCCCAATTTGGTGGTGAACCGGGTCAAAGTCCGCTGCGGCGGTTGCCGTCCGTAAGGCGGCCCGGCGGAGCAGCGGTTGTCAAACGCGGTGCAAGCCGGGTCAGCGGGCCGGACGCCCGCTGCGCGTATATTACCTCCGGATTACCGGGTTGGACCGGCATCGTAAACCACCCGGCCCGCGACTATGGTCAGCACAGCCAGGCCGCGCAGCGTACGCCCGGCAAAAGGATTGTTGCGCCCTTTGCCGGCGAACCGGTCCGGGTCGACCACGGCTTCCAGTTCCGGATCAATCACTGTGATGTCGGCTGTCACGCCAATCTCCAGAGTGCCCCGGGCAATCCCCAGCACCCGCGCCGGGTTGACAGTCAGCCTGCGCACCGCCTCCACCGGGCTCAATACGCCCGGCGCCACCAGTTCCGTCCACACCAGGCCCAGGGCGGTCTCCAGGCCCACCATACCGCAGGGCGCTTTGGCGTATTCCACGTCTTTCTCCTCCGGGGTGTGGGGCGCGTGGTCGGTGGCAATCACATCAATGGTGCCGTCGGCCAGCCCCGCCCTGAGGGCGGCCACATCTTCCGCCGTACGCAGGGGCGGGTTCACTTTGGTGGCGGTATCGTAACCGGCCACCGCTTCGTCGGTGAGCGTGAAGTGATGGGGCGTGGCCTCCGCGGTCACCGGCACCCCCCGGTTTTTGGCCTCGCGGATTAAACGCACCGAACCGGCCGTGCTCACGTGGGCGATATGCAGCGGGCAGCCGGTTGCTTCGGCCAGGATGATATCCCGGGCAACCATCACTTCCTCGGCGGCGGCCGGGATGCCCGGCAGGCCGAGCACGGTAGACATGTACCCCTCGTGCATAGCGCCGCCGGCAGCCAGGGAAGGTTCTTCACAGTGGGAGATGATGGTCAGTCCGGTCATTTTGGCGTACTGCATGGCCCGGCGCATGATCGCCGCGCCGGCCACCGGACGGCCGTCGTCGGACAGGGCCACCGCCCCGGCCTCCTTAAGGGCGGCCATTTCGGCCAGTTGCTCCCCTTTGCTTTCCCGGGTAATCGCGCCAACCGGGAAAACATTCACCATTCCTTCGGTCTGTGCCTTTGCCCGGATGTAGCCGATCACCGCCGGGTTGTCCGCCACCGGATCGGTATTCGGCATGCAGGCCACACTGGTAAACCCGCCCCTGGCGGCGGCCGCCGTCCCGGTGGCGATGGTTTCTTTGGCCTCGTAGCCGGGCTCGCGCAGGTGCACATGCATGTCGATCAGGCCGGGCGCCACCAGCTTGCCGGACACATCCAGCACCACCGTCTCCTCCACGGTCAGCTCCCGGCCCACAGCGGCGATTTTGCCGTCAGTAATGAAAACGTCCGCGGCAATGATTTCCCCGGCCAGGGGGTCGATCACCCGGCCGCCTTTCAGCAAAAGCCTATTCATTCTTGCCACCTCCGGACAGCAGGTACAATATGGCCATGCGCACGGCCACCCCGTTGGTCACCTGCTCATTGATCATCGATTGCACGCCGTCGGCCACCGCCGGGGATATTTCCACCCCCCGGTTGACTGGTCCCGGGTGCATGACCAGAGCACCCGGCCGGGCCAGGGCCAGCCGCTTTTCATCCAAGCCGAACAAACGGGCATACTCCCGTACGCCCGGAAACAATCCCTGCTGCTGCCTTTCCAGCTGGATGCGCAGCATGATCACCACGTCGGCGCCGTCCAGCGCCTGTTCCATGTTCCGGCAGACCGCCGCCCCGGTGGCTTCGATGCCCGGCGGGATCATGGTGGCCGGCCCGCATAACCTGACTGTGGCGCCCATGGTGGTAAAGCCCCAGATATCGGAACGGGCCACCCGGCTGTGTAAAATATCCCCGATCACGGCCACTGTCAATCCATCCAGACGTCCGGTTTTTTCCCGCACGGTAAACAGGTCCAAAAGCGCCTGACTGGGGTGTTCGTGGGCGCCGTCCCCGGCGTTGATCACCGCCGCCGGCACCGTACGCGCCAGCATTTCCGCCGCCCCGGCCATCGGATGGCGCAGCACCACCACGTCCGCCCCCATGGCGCAGATGGTGCGGGCGGTATCCTTCAAGCTTTCCCCCTTCACCACGCTGCTGGCTGAAGCGGAAATGCTCACCGTATCGGCGCTCAAATATTTGGCGGCCAGCTCAAACGAAGTGCGGGTGCGGGTGCTCGGTTCGTAAAAAACATTGACCACCGTGCGCCCCCGCAGGGTAGGCACCTTTTTGATCTGCCGGCCGGTGATCTCTTTCATCGGCACGGCGGTGTCCAGGATCCGTGCGATCTCCGGCGCGGTCATCTGCTGCAGGCCCAAAAGATCCTTTTTCATTACGCCTTTCCCCCCGACGGCTCCTGCCGTTGCATGTAAACTGCTACTCTTTTTCCAAAATGAGCACTCTTTCCTCGGCGTCTATTTCCTGCAGGCGTACTGAAACGACTTCCCGCCGCGAAGTGGGTACGTTCTTACCCACATAGTCGGCCCGGATGGGCAGTTCCCGGTGACCCCGGTCGATCAGGGCGGCCAGTTGAATCTGCCGCGGCCGGCCCAGGTCCATGATCGCGTCCAGGGCGGCCCGGATGGTGCGGCCGGTATAAATAACGTCATCAACGAGCACAATTGTCTTATCCGTCACCGGAAAGGGCACTTCCGTCCGGTGCACCAGCGGCTGCTGGGCCAGGGTGGTCAGATCGTCCCGGTAAAGGGTGATATCCAGTGTGCCCACCGGCACCGAACTGCCCTCGATTTCCCGGATCCGCTCCGCCAGGCGGGCGGCCAGGGGCACCCCCCGGCGCCGGATGCCGATCAGGGCCAGGTTGCCGGTACCCTGATTGCGCTCGATTACCTCGTGCGCGATCCGGGTGAGCGCCCGCCGGATACCTTCCCGGTCCATGATCTGTGCTTTTTGTCGCATATCCAGTCCTCCCAAGTGTAAAAAATCGGGCATGGATTTAAAATGCACATAAAAAAGCCTGCTTACACCGGTAAGCAGGCATAATACGCCTCACGTCAATCGACCTTACCGGCCTCACGGGACCGATTTCAAGGTGACTTGATTATCCTGTTTATTTTACCAGCGGCCGGCTGAAAATGTCAAGCCCTAAAGACGGTGCACCCCGGTAAAAACCAGGGCGATGCCGAGCAGGATCAAAACCAGGCTGGACAGGGGCACTTTACCGGCCAGACCGGCCAGACCCAGGCTGGTGGTGGTGATTAAAACGGTGGGACCGACCAGTGCCAGCAGGCAGTTTATTTTAAAGGCCGTCTCCACCCGGTTGAAATAGAGCATGCCCATGGCCGCGCTGAACTCGATGCTGGCGGACAAAATCCGCAGGGCGGCCATACTGAGCACGATCCGGTCCAGCATTAAAAACATTGTTACCAACTCCTGCCAGAAATTTACTTTTATTTCTTATGCGGCATCCGCCCGGCAAATGCATACCCCCGTCAGGCGCGGAAAAAATAAGACCAGCAGAAAGGACGTTGATACAGATGGAACCTCCCCACCGGACCGCCGTGCTGGCCGCTCTAAGCGGTGTGCCCCTGATCATGGTGTTGGGCAACTCGATGCTGATCCCGGTTTTACCGGCCATCAAAGGCGCCCTGCACCTGACCGGCTTCAAGGTCAGCCTGCTAATCACCCTGTTTTCCATTCCGGCCGGCATGGTCATACCTGTTGCCGGTTTTTTATCCGACCGTTTCGGGCGCAAAAAGGTAATCATCCCCGCTTTAATCATCTACGGCCTGGGCGGCGTTGCCGCCGGCCTGGCCGCCCTCTTTTTAAAGAGCTTCGTTTTTCCGGCCATTCTGGGCGCCCGGATCATCCAGGGCATCGGGGCGGCCGGCACCGCCCCCATTGCCATGGCCCTGACGGGCGACCTGTTCACCGGACCGGAACGCTCCAAATCCCTGGGTATCATTGAGGCGGCCAACGGCCTGGGCAAAGTGATCAGCCCCGTGCTGGGCGCCCTGCTCGGCCTGATCACCTGGTTCGCCGCTTTTCTTTTTTTCCCCCTGGTAGTCATACCGGTGGCGCTGGGGATCTGGCTTTTGATCCGGGAACCGTCCGGCAACCGGAACAAACAGAACCTGGGCCAGTACCTGCATTCCATCGCCGCCGTATTTGAAAAAAAATCGGCCATGCTGCTGACCTCTTTTTTGGGTGGTTCCGTGGCTCTGTTGCTCCTGTTCGGGGTGCTCTTCTTCCTGTCCGAATACCTGGAAACCGCCTTCCGGCTGAGCGGAGTGCGCAAGGGACTGGCGCTGGCCGTACCGGTCCTGTTTATGTGCAGTACTTCATATATTACCGGCCTTTTGATTAAAAAACACCTGGCCTTGATGAAATGGCTGGTGGTGACCGGGCTGGCGCTGATGGCCGCCTCGCTGGCCGTGCTCGGTTTTTACCAGACCACCTGGCTTTTTTTCGTGGCCGTCTCCCTGGCCGGGGTGGGCACCGGACTCACCCTGCCCTGTCTGAACACGATCATCACCAGCGCCACTGCCGCCGAAAGACGCGGACTGGTCACCTCCCTTTACGGAGGGGTGCGCTTTGTGGGCGTGGCCCTGGGGCCGCCCCTGTTCGGCCTGCTGCTGGGCTACAGCCGCCCGCTGATGTTCTTCTCCACGGCCGGTCTGGCCGCCCTGGCCGCCCTGCTTTCTGCGGTGCTGATCCGGGTGCGCGACATGACCGCCCCCGGCGGCGGGGCGGAAAAAACCGCCGCCGGGAACAAGACGGAAGCCGCCCGCAGCGGTCAAAAGCCGGCCTGGGAATTCAGCCCGGCGCGCAAACCGTCGCCTTGACCGTATTTCCCCCTTTTGGTGCGCCAGGCGGGCCGTCCGGCCGGCGAGTCCGGACGGCCGGAAAGTGACGGCCGGGAATGCGCCGCAAGCTTCGGGGCGCATGGGTTTGTCAGGCACGCCGTTTGCTGTTTTGCGGTCCGTTTCCGCCGTCCGCCGGCGGTCTTTTTTGCCTTTTTTGCCAGGGTAACCTTCCCGTTAATCAATGAATAATTTAAAAGCACGGCAAACTCCGGCGGCAATCTGAATCCGGAGGTGACTGGCGACAGGCGGCCTGCCGGAAGTCCCCCGGCAGACTGTTACCGCGAAAGGAGATGAATGCCGTGAATGAACAAGGGACGGTAAATGGATCATGGCGGGAACTGCTGCACTTCCCCCTGGGGAAAAGAATGTCCAAACCCCGGGAACAGGGACTGACCATGATCATTGACAAGGGTCTCGGTCCGGCGGAAACCAGGGACATCCTGCATGTCGGCGGGCAGTATATCGATTTCTGGAAACTGGGCTTCGGCACTTCCGCCCTGTACCCTCCGGAAATGCTGGCGGAAAAAGTCCAGCTGATCAGGTCTTCCGGCATTGAGGTTTACCCCGGCGGCACATTTATGGAAGTGGCGATTTTACAGGAAAAACTCGACGAGTACCTGTATCTTGCCCAAAACACGGGATTTACCGCCGTGGAGGTGTCGGACGGCACCATTGACCTGCCCGGGGAAATCCGGGAGCGGGCAATCACCCGGGCGGCGGAGATTGGACTGCGGGTTTTAACGGAAGTGGGGAAAAAAGAACAGGGCATGCCCGCACCGGTGGCCGACCTGGCCGCACTGGTCAGGAAGGATCTGCAGTACGGCGCCTACCGGGTGATTCTGGAGGGGCGTGAATCGGGGGTCAACGTGGGGTTGTACGATGAGAACGGGCGATTGATTCGCGATGAGTTTGAAGAATTGCTTTCCCTGATCGACGATCCGCGGGCTTTGATTTGGGAAGCCCCGCTCAAGGATCAACAGCGGGATCTGATCATCCGCTTCGGCCCCGACGTCAACCTGGGCAACATTCCGCCCCGCGAAGTGCTGGCCCTGGAAGCGCTTCGGGTGGGCCTGCGCGCCGATACCCTGCAAACCACCCTGAACCGGCGTGCAGCGGGTTAAAACACAAGGACCGGCACCGGCGTTTCGCACGGCGTTGACAGAAACTTTCGTTATGCGGGCGGCACTTCTTTGCCGTCCGCCCCGGTAATATCGGCCGGCCGGCGGGCATATGTTAAAACATCATGTCCAAGGTGAGGCGAAGGCCAGTGCCCGGAGTAACCCTGCTGGTGGTATTGCTGCTGGTCGGCATCATCGCCCGCTCCAATCTCATTGCCACCGCCGCCTGCGTGCTGCTGATCCTGAAATTCTTCAACCTGGGCTTTTTATTCCCCTTGCTGGAACGGCGCGGCCTGGAGGTGGGGCTGCTCTTCCTGCTGCTTTCCATACTGGTCCCCGTGGCCACCGGCAAGGTACCGGAAAAGGAACTGCTCAATAACCTGACTTCACTGCCCGGCCTGCTCGCACTGCTTGGAGGCGCTTTGGCCACGCACCTCAACGGCGAGGGGTTGAAACTGCTTCAACTGCAGCCGGAAATCATTTTCGGCCTGGTCATCGGCTCCATTTTCGGGATTGTCTTTTTGGGGGGCGTGCCGGTGGGACCGTTAATGGCCGCCGGCGTCACCGCCCTGTTTATGGAAGTAATCCGCCTGCTCAAACACTAGCACAAGCCGGACGGTCCATCCGTTCCCCCAATATCCAGCCGGTCCAACACCGCCTGCAGTTCCACCGGCAGCGGAGCGGTAAATTCCATGTATTCCCCGCTGCGCGGATGGTTGAAACCGAGCAAATAAGCATGCAGGAACTGTCCCTGCAAACCCAAATGCGTCTGTGCCGGGCCGTATTTCAAATCCCCGGCCAGCGGGTGGCCCAGGTAGGCCAGGTGGACCCGGATCTGATGCGTGCGCCCGGTTTCCAGGCGCAGCTCAAGCAAGGTATATTGTCCGTAGCGCCGCCGTACCCGGTAATGAGTCACCGCCGGCCGGCCGCCCCGGGCCACCACCGCCATGCGCTGCCGGTCCCGGGGGTGCCGGCCGATGGGCGCATCCACCGTACCGGCATCCTCCTTGAAATTGCCGTGCGCCAGGGCCAGGTAACGGCGGGCAACCAGGCGGTCCTTCAACTGGCGGGCCAGCTCAATGTGCGCGGCATCGTTTTTGGCCACCATCAAAAGACCGGCAGTGTCCTTGTCCAGGCGGTGGACGATGCCAGGCCGCAACACCCCGTTCACTCCGGACAAATCACGGCAATGATAGAGCAGGGCGTTGACCAGCGTGCCGCTGAAGTTGCCCTCCGCCGGATGCACCACCAGTCCCCGCGGCTTGTTCACCACCACCAAATCCGCATCCTGATAATAGATGTCCAGAGGGATGTTCTCCGGCTGCACCGCCAACTCCCGGGGCGGCGGTACGCGCAGCACCACCTCATCTGCGGCATGCAACCGGTAGTTGGCCCGGGCGGTCCGGCCGTTCACCGTCACCAACTCTTCGGCAATCAGCTTTTGAATATGCGAACGGCTCAGTTCCGGGTTTTCCCCGGTCAGAAAAACGTCCAGCCGACAGCCGGCCTGTTCGTCCGCCACCCGGAAAAATTCAATGTCCGGCATCGGGATCCATCCCCTGCCGGCCGGCCGTCCGGTCGCTGCGCCAGATTTCGATGACTAAAAGGCAGGCGCCGATCACAATGGCTGTATCAGCCAGGTTGAAAACCGGCCAGACCCGGAAATCAAGAAAGTCAACCACCAGGCCGAAACGCAGCCGGTCGATCAGATTGCCCAGTGCGCCTCCGGCCACCAGGCCCAGGGAAAAGCGCAACAGGCGGCGCCCATCCGGAATACGCCGGTAGCCCACCACCACCGCACCCACTACCAGCAGTGCCACACCGATAAAAAAGGCGGTCTGATGAGCGAGCAAGCCGAAGGCTGCCCCGGGATTGCGGACATAGGTCAAATGAAAGACATGCGGAATAATGGTTACCGATTCCCCTTCCCGCATCAGATGCTGCACCAGTTCCTTGGATGCCTGATCCAGCAACAAGGTGGCCAGTGCCACCAGGACTAGAGACACTGTTGTTCCCCCTTTGGCGATCTTTTTTCGCACTGAACCTGCGCCTGGGAAAATTGAGCTTGCACACCGGAAAAGCTTATTCCCGGAATGAAAACGAAGGCGGTCTGCTTCCGGAAGCCAACCGGCGGCATGACCCACGCACCGGAAACATCACCCTTCTTTTACCCGATCCCGGCCGTCACCTTTTGCATCACTCCAGCATATCTTACCATAAAATTACCGGCACATGTTATTTTAATTCCCCGATCCAGCAGGAGTTCGTCAAGACATAGCGAATTTTCTGTCATGAGCAGTAATTGCAACACATAAAGATTTCCTGATGGGGGGATTTATATGACTGCCAGTAATCAGTCAAACGGCGGAAATATAGTGGTCGACCATTTTCTTTTCCGGCGTATTGAAGCGGCGCTGTACCGTAACCCCGCAGTAGCGGATGCGGCGGCATCCTATGTGCCGTCGGAAAACGGCGAGCAACTGGTCGTATTCGTGGTTCCGGGAAAACCGGATCTCACCCCCGAAGCATTGGCCGGATATATGGCCGCCTGCCCGGATTTAAAACCGCACCAGCTTCCGGAACAATACGTGCTGGTGCCGGCCATTCCGCGCACGGCCACGGGCAAGTTCCAAAAGGTGGAATTGATTAAGCATCTGCGTGGTACCGGCGGCTAAGCGGTCCGCCGGCAGCAAACAATATGCTAGGGGAGATTTGATGCAGTCTTTTTCTTTCGGCGACCTGCTCTGGATCTTCTTCATCCTGATGGCCATTTTGCCCGCCTGGCGGCAGTACCGCCTGGAAACAGTGCGGATGGGATTGATCCGCAAGCTGGAAAAGAAAAGGGGCTCGCGGCTGATCACCATCATTCACCGTCAGGAATCGCTCAGTTTTCTGGGCATTCCCATTTCCCGTTACATCAACGTGGAGGACTCGGAAGCTGTTTTACGGGCCATCCGCCTTACTCCGGACGACATGCCGATCGACCTGGTGCTGCACACCCCGGGCGGTCTGGTACTGGCCGCCGAGCAAATCGCCCGGGCGATTCAAAAGCACCCGGCCAAAGTGACGGTATTTGTACCCCATTATGCCATGAGCGGCGGCACCATGATTGCTCTGGCAGCGGACGAAATCAACATGGATGAGAACGCCGTACTGGGACCGGTGGACCCGCAACTGGGTGAACTGCCGGCCGCTTCCATTCTGGAAACAGTGGGGCTGAAAGGCCGGGAACGGGTGGACGACCGCACCTTGATGCTGGCCGATATTGCCGGCAAGGCATTGCGACAGGTGAACGATTTTATTTATCACCTGCTGGCGGAAAAAATGCCGTCGGAAAAAGCCCGTCAGCTGGCGGAAATTCTGTCCTGCGGACGCTGGACACATGATTACCCGCTCACCTGCGAACAGCTTGACGGCATGGGACTGCCCGTGCGTTGCGAATTGCCGGCGGAAATCTATACTCTGATGGACTTCTATCCGCAGCCGCCGCAGCGGCGCCCGTCGGTACAGTATATTCCCCTGCCCTACAGCCGGGAAAAGCACTGACCGCCGCAGCCCCGGACAATTGCGCAACCTTTGAAACATTTGGCTTGTACGGCGGCCTCCGGCGAAAAAACTTCAGGAGGCCGCCGCTTTATGTCATGTATCGGCAAGATAAAAAAGGGAAAAAATGTAGCGGGATGAAACCTTTGACTCTGTGTGACATAATATAACAAAGAAGGCGGCAGTTTAAAATAATATATTCGGAGGTATGATTCTTGTCCGAATTGGAACAGGTTGGTGCAAAGTTATCCCAGGCGCTGGTGATTATCCGGGAAGCTGTGGATTTGAGTTTGCAAATCATGAGCCAGGGCCCGTCCAAGGCCAAAGAAGTGACAGCGTTATGGGAAAACTTTTTACGTGAATTCCTCAGTTATATCAAACAAAAAAGCCGGGAAACCGGACGTAACCTGTTTTCCGCCATCTCCTTCCCCCGCATCTGGCCCCGTTGACGGATACCACGGTGTTTTAACGGGCCGGGCGGTTCAAGGCGATCCATTTTTCCCTTTCCGCCCGGCTTTCCCGCGGCCGGCCGCCATCAATAACCAGCGCCAGCCAGATTAAAAGCAAGGCGATGATCAGCGTGACGGCGTGAAAACGCAGCACTTGTGCCAGCAAGCCGCCCGGGCCGCCCGCCCGTCCGACAAAGAGCAACGGCCCGGCGGCCAACCCCAGACCGTATACAGCCAGCCCGGCGGCCGCCGGACGGAAGTTGGCCGAACCCAACTCAAGCAGCAGGCCCGCCAAAAGCAACGGGACCGTGAGCCAGACGGCAAACAACGGCCAGCGCAGAAACGGCAGCAGGATTGCAAGCACCACGGCCAGACCGTTCAGGTATCTTCCGGCCGGGGCCACCCGCTTGAACCAGGTGTGTTTTTCCATGGTCAAACCGAAAAATTCCACGGCCAGAAAAAAGACCTCCCGCCAGGCCAGCACCTTCTGCCAGGTGTTTAAGGTGGGGGTGATCACGGGCAGTGAATCAGGATCATGCCTGATCACCGGATTTAAATAGGACAATATTTCCGGCCCCAGGGACAATACCAGGGTGGCCGTCCAAACCGGCCACTGATCAAGCGGGTCCAACCGGCCCAGGTAAACGGCGGTCAGGTATACGGCGGCAAAAAACATGGCGTGCAGCGGCCGCCAGGAGGCGCACCACAGGGGCAGCAGGCTGAGCGCCAGTACGGGCAACAAGATAACCGCCGCCAGATAAGGGGTGAACGGGCGCATGCACACTCCCAGGATCAATGCCGGCAGGGCGGTATTCAGCCAGACCCCCGGGTGCCGGTAATAAGAAGCAAAAAAGTAAGCGCCAAAGGCCAGGTTGTAAACGGCGACCATAGTCAGTCCGGCCAGTGCCGGTGCGGCCGTTTGCAGCGCCAGGGGTAAAATGGGACCGAACGGGTTGAGCTCAAAGAGCATAAAGCCCTGCGCAAACGATCCCAGGATCAGGCCGGACACAAAAGAACGCCTGTGCAGGCGACCGATCCGCCAGGCTGAATACAAGCCGGACAACATGATTACCCAGGGCAAAAACAAATATTCCCCAGCCCATACCGACAACATGCCCAAAATGAGCCCTTCGAACAGGGACATCGAACGGATCGGGTAAAAATCTTTCAGGCTGCAATCATCCTGATCATCACTGTACAAAAGCCCTTCACTCCCCGTCTATAGCCTCGCCTCATGGCATTAATATTAGGTTTTTCGACAAATGGAGAAGAATTCCTGCCCTGGAAGGGAAAAAAGCAACCGTTGAACGACGGCCGCCCGGGCAGGAATATGCGCGCAGCTGTCGAAAGAAGGCGGTGACGCCCCAAAAAGGCTGTCCGGAGGTGATTGATAAATGAAGTGGCTGCTGAACATCTGTCTGAACGGACTGGCCCTGCTGCTGGTCGATTTCCTGGTGCCCGGCATTCACCTGGCCGGGATCGGACCGGCGGTGCTGGCCGCCTTTGTGCTGGGAGTGATTAACACCCTGATCCGTCCGGTGCTGATTTTTTTCACCCTGCCTCTGACGGTGGTCACCCTGGGGCTGTTCATTTTTGTGATCAATGCCGTAACCTTCACCCTTACCGCCTGGCTGGTGCCCGGTTTTCACGTCTATACTTTTTCAGGCGCCTTCTGGGGGGCTTTATTATACAGTGTGGCCGGCTGGCTGATTAACCACCTGGTGCTGGACGATTAACTGTCCGGTATGAAATCCGGGGATTTGCATGTGAATATTTATCTGAACAGTAGTATTTGACAACCAGGGGTTCAATGATAAAATAACATTAAGAGCGGGCGTTGAAAATACAAGCGGCAGTCATTGTGTACCGCTGTAAAAATGCGGAAGGGAAGGTGACAGCGATGATCCGTGTTAATGTGAAAGGGATTGCCTATGACATGTCCGGTAATCCTATTATTTTGTTGACCGACCAGCAGGAGGAACGGGTACTGCCCATCTGGGTGGGATTACTGGAGGCACACGCTATTGCCGTTGCCCTGGAAAAAGTGGCCATGCCCCGGCCGCTTACCCACGACCTGTTGAAAACTGCCTGCGAACAGCTGGGAGCGAACATTTCCCGGGTGATTATTTCGGATCTGCAAGACAGCACCTTCTACGCCGAGGTTCATCTGCACCTGCCGGAACAGGAAATGGTCCTGGACGCCCGGCCCAGCGACGCGGTAGCTCTGGCGCTGCGCGCGTCGGCGCCTGTCTTTTTGACCGATAAACTGACCGAGCAGATGATGGAAATCAAGGACATCTTCGATGATGAAACCCGTGCCGAACTGGAACAGGCGCTGGATCCGGAAATGCTCAAAGAATATAAAAAATCCCTGCATTAATGTGCCGGGCCGGGTTGATCATGCAAAGGGATAAGAAAATAACGGACGGATAAAATAATAATGCAATTTAAAAGGCAGGGGGTGCCCGCTATAACCAGGCCGCATATACCGGGGGACAACGGCTACCGCCGTCCGGAAAACATCACCGATCTGCACCGCCCCGTGGGCTCGCCCACGGCACGGGAGATCGAATCACAGCAGGCGCAACTGAAAAGCGTTCACCGCCACGGGACCGGAAAGGATATCAAATGGGGTATGGCCTGTAAAACAGGCCTGCGGGAAGTGGAACGGGAAGATTAGGGGGCCGGAAATCCGGCCCCTTACTCATTAGTAATCTATTGATGCGCTGCAGGATCGCTCCGGACCTGTACATGTGCTTCCCGGTGAACGCCCCGGTTATGTTGCCGGGGATTTGGCGTTCACTCCGGGGCTAAACCTGTGCTCCTCCGGATTTATCTTGAATTTCCACTGCCTGCCGGATCAGCAGTTGAAACACCTGTTTCATCAGCTCCGGTCTCACCCCGGCCGCCCGGGCATGCTCCCCGGCCCGGCGCAAAACTTCTTCTTCCCGGGCATAGTCGCGGATCCGTCCGGCCTGTTTCAAGCGCCCCACCTGCTCCACGAGTTGCATACGCTGAACCAGTAAATCCACCAGTTGGGCATCCACGGCGTCAATTTGCCGGCGCAATTCCGGCAGCCCCGGCCCAACCGGCTCCTGCCGGCAAACGCCGGCCGCCCGGTCTGCCTCCCCCCCCGGCACATATGCCGGATGCGGCCAGCCATCCCCGTTCCGCTCCGGCAGGCCGGTTTTTTCCAGCCCGGCCTGACTGTTGACGGCAAAACAGCAACCTTCCCCGCCCGGACCGCTGCTGCCGCCGGACCGGCACCCGGCCGCCCGGCCTGGCCCGCAGCCCGCTCCCCGTCCGGGCGCCTTACCGGCGCCCTCTTCCAGCGGGCGATAGGAACCCAGCAGGCGCAGCCCGGCGCCGCGTGCCGCCAGCGCCTGCAGCGCTTCTTTTACCGGCGCGTCCTGCCGGTGGCCGGCCAGGTCGATAAAAAACAGGTACTCGCCCAAACGGCTGCGGGCCGGACGTGATTCGATGCGGGTCAGGTTGATTCCCCGGCGGGCGAATTCCGCCAGCGCGCTGTAAAGCTCCCCGGGACGGTCGGCCACGGAGAAAATCAGGGAAGTCTTACAGCCGGCGCCGGGTTCACCGTCCTGCCTGCCGAGCACCACGAAGCGGGTGGCATTGCTTTGACAGTCATTGATTTTTTCCGCCAGCACACTCAGACCGCAGGCCCGGGCGGCTGCCCGGGTGCCGATCGCCGCCCAGGGTTCCCCGCTGGCCGCCACCATGGCAGCGGCCGCCGCCGTGCTGGCCGTTTCCATTTCCAACGCCCCGGGCAGGAGGCGCCGGAGATACCCGCGGCACTGGGCCAGCGCCTGGGGGTGGGAGAGCACCCGGCGTACCGCCGCCACCGTCATCCCCGGCCGGGCCAGCAAATGATGCTCCACCGGCAGCACCATTTCCTTTTGAATGAACAGGCCGGTAAAACGATGGGCCAACAAATCCTGGGTGCGGTTCACCGCCCCCTCGCTGGAATTTTCCAGCGGCACCAGCCCGGCCGCCAGTTCCCCCCGGTCCACGCCAGCCAGCACATCATCCAGGGATGGCAGGCACACCGGCTCCAGGTCACGCTGTTCACCGGCCGCCAGATAGTATTGCAAGGCCAGTTCGGAGAAAGTCCCCGGCGGCCCGAGATAACCGATCTTAGCCATTGCTGAACCCCTTCGCTCCAAATTTTCTTGCCTTGCACCGTGACGTATAATTCATTGCAAGCCGGTTGCCGGCCTCCACCATACCTGCCGCTCCACGGCACCCAACCCTTTTTGCATCCGGCTTCTGACTTCCGGCCTCTGACCACAGACATCCGTTTTACGCCGCGCGCCCCACGGCGGCGGCCACGGCACGCAATTCCTGCATCATGGCCGCGAACTGGGCCGGGTTGAGGGACTGCTGGCCGTCACACAGCGCCCGGGCCGGATCCGGGTGCACTTCCACAATCAGCCCGTCGGCGCCGGCCGCCACCGCCGCCCGGGCCATGGGCGCCACCAGCCGGCGGTCGCCCGTGGCGTGACTGGGATCCACAATTACCGGCAGGTGGCTCAAATTCTTCACCAGGGGCACGGCGCTCAAATCCAGTGTATTGCGGGTGGCGTTTTCAAATGTGCGGATGCCCCGCTCGCAAAGGATTACCTTTTCATTACCCTCGGACACAATATACTCCGCGGCCATCAGCCATTCCTCGATTGTGGCCGACAAACCGCGCTTCAGCAGCACCGGCTTGCCGGCGCGGCCGGCCATCTGCAGCAGGCGGAAGTTCTGCATGTTCCGCGCCCCCACCTGCAAAATATCCACGTATTGCACAGCCACTTCCAGGCTGTAGGCGTCCACTACTTCGGTCACCGTGGCCAGCCCGGTTTCCGCCGCGGCCTCGGCCATCAGCTGCAGCCCTTTTTCCTCCAATCCCTGGAAGCTGTAGGGCGAAGTGCGGGGTTTGAAGGCGCCCCCGCGCAGAACACGCGCCCCGGCCTGTTTGACCAGACGGGCCGCCGCCAGCAACTGCTCGCGGCTTTCCACCGCGCACGGCCCGGCGCAAACGACCAGTTCGCTGCCGCCGATGACCGTTTGTCCCACCGTGACCAGGCTGTCTTCTTCTTTGGCCTCCCGGCTGACCAGCTTGTATGGTTTCATGATCGGTACCACTCTTTCCACCCCCGGCATCAGTTCCAGTTCCCGCAGGTCCAGCGCCCGGCGGTCGCCCACCGCACCGATGACAATCCTTTTAATGCCGTGAATCAGATGCGCTTTGAAGCCCAACCCCTCGAGGCGCGCCACCACCGTCTGCACCTGTTCTCCGGCCGCCTGCAGATCCATGACTACCACCATTTTAACCACCCTTTCCCGTTGTTAATTTAAAATCAAAAAGCCCGCAGCATTCATCCCAAGGGACGAAAGCTGCGGGCTTCCGCGGTACCACCCTGTTTAACCGGCATAAAACTACACCGGTTCACTCATTTACAGGTACGGGAAACACCCTCACCGGACCGCCACGGCGCGAAAAAAAATAAAAGCTTGCCGTCCCAGGGACGGGAAGCTTTTGCTTGCCGCGTTACCACCCTGCTTGATCATTCCGGCAGCAGCCGGAAATGATCCGCTCGGTCCGGATACCGGATCAATACTCCGATACCCGCTTCCCCTTAACGCCGGAAGAAGGCGGCCCGGCCTACTTGCCGCCACGCGGTTTCAGCCTGCGTCTTGGGAGGGAACTTCAACCGGTCATACTCTGAAGGCGCTTCCAGTCGGTGACGCCTTCTCCCTGGAGAACTGTGTCCGGCCTACTTTCCTCCTGCATCGACTTTCACTCGATCCACTTGAACCTAATTATAACCCGGAAAGGCCGGCGGGGCAAGAGGGGATTTAAAAAAATTTCCACCCGGTGCCGGAGGATATTTTGTTGTCCAAAAAGTATATATTATGATAATATTTTAATTAATAGTATTATTAACAAAAGATCAAAGGCGGTGTATTCATTGGTTAACATTCCGGATGGCTTTTTAACCCCCCGTTCTATCGCCCTGGTGGGCGTCTCCACCCGCACCGGGCCGGCTGTCTTCAATGTCATCGACCAGGTGCTGGCCGGCGGGTTTACCGGACGCATCTACCCGGTCAACCCGCGGGGCGGGGAATTAAGGGGCCTCCCTGTTTACCGTTCGGTTTCGGAAATACCGGAAGTGGTGGATCTGGCCGTTATATCCACCCCACGCACGGCGGTGCCGGAAATAGTCCGGGAGTGCGCGGCCCGGGGCGTCAAAGCCGTCATTGTGATTACCCAGGGTTTCGCCGACGCCGACGAGGCCGGACACCGCCTGCAGGAAGAACTGCTGCAGGCCGTGTCCGGCACCGGCACCCGCCTGGTCGGTCCGAATACCATCGGCGTGGTCAATCTATACGACCATTTGAACACATCGTTCATTGAATTCACCAGGCAACCGGCCGATACGGCCACCATCTGCCAGTCAGGCATCTTTTTGCTCGGCTCGGCCGACTTCACCTGCGGGATCGGTCTGGGGGTGGACATCGGCAACGCCGCCGACATCGATTTTAACCAGACGCTGGCCGCCCTGGGCACGGACAGCCGGATCCGGGTACTCAACCTGCACATGGAAGGACTCGCGGACGGGCGCCGCTTCATGGAGATTGCCCGGCAGGTGAGCCGTGAAAAGCCTGTGCTCTGTCTGAAAACCGGCCGCAGTGAGGCCGGCGCCCGGGCGGCCAGTTCGCACAGCGGCTCTTTGGCCGGCGAGGACCATGTCTTTGGCGCCGCATTCAAACAGTGCGGCGTGATCCGGGTGCGGGACGTGGAGGAGATGCGCTACTTCAACAAGACTTTTCTCACCTACCGCTCCATGCCTGGCCGGCGCCTGGCCGTAGTCACCATCAGCGGCGGCGCGGGCATCGCCGCCGTGGACGCCTGCGGCGATTACGGCCTGGAAGCGGCCCGGTTCAGCGCGCAGACAAACGACAAGCTGGCTGCGGTATTCCCCGGTTGGATGGAGGTGGGCAACCCGGCCGACATCTGGCCGGCCGGCATGTCCCGGGGTTACCGGGAGGTTCTGGAACTGGCCCTGGACACCATTTTAGACGATCCGCAGGTGGACGCCCTGTTGATGATCAGCCCGGCCTACGTGGATCCGGACGCCGACCCGCGCCTGGACATCAGCGCTCATGTCAACCGGGCCGCCGCCCGCCACCCGGACAAGCCGCTGGCCCTGTGGATCTTCGGCGCCTACCGGCGGGAACTGACCGCCAGAATGGAAGCGGCCGGGCGGGTGGCCGTCTACCCCTCACCGGACCGGGCGGTGGCTTCCCTGGCCGTCCTTTACCGGTACGTGCACGGGATAAAAAATGCCCCCGCTGCTTTGCCGGCTGACACCGGCGGCATAAACCGGGAGCTGGTGGGGCAAATTCTGGCCGCCGCCCGCCGGGACGGACGCACCACCCTGAACGAGGAGGCGCTGGATGTGTTGCGTGCCTGCGGCATCCCGGCGCTGCCCTACACTCCGGCCATAGACGGCGCCGGAGCGGTACGGGCGGCCGCGGATTTTGGCTATCCGGTGGTGATGAAGATTGCCAGCCCGCAGATTTCCCACAAGTCCGATGTGGGCGGGGTGAAGGTTAACCTGACTGGCGCGGCGGAGGTAAGGGCGGCTTATGACGATATGCTGCACACCGTTAAAGAGCGTATGCCGCAGGCGCGGATCAACGGCGTGATCATCCAGCCCTATCGCCCCGGAGGCACCGAGGTCATCCTGGGCAGCAAGCGCGACCCCTCCTTCGGCCCGGTGCTGGTTTACGGCCTGGGCGGTATTTACACCGAACTGTTCCGGGATGTGTCCTTCCGCATCGCTCCGATCACCGGGGAAGAAGCGCGGGAAATGATCCGGGAAACCAAATCATACCGGCTGTTAAGCGGCTTTCGCGGGCGGCCCCCGGCCGACCTGGACGCCCTGGCGGAGTGCCTGCTGCGCCTGGGCCGGCTGGTCGCCGTGCAGCCGCAAATCCGGGAAATGGACATCAACCCCCTTTTAGCCGGCCCGGACGGCGCTGTGGCCGTGGACGCCCGGATCACCATCGACAACCATACCGGTGAAGAGACGCCGGAACAGAAATAGCGCCGGCACCCCGCGACCTTTCGGCTGGCGGCTATCCCGCCACCCACGGTTCGCCGTCCGGAGCCGCTTCCTTCATGTCCACCAGCACCGCCAGGAAAGCCTCCACCACCGCCGGATCGAACTGTGTGCCGGCGCAGCGGCACAGTTCCTGCACCGCTTCCGGCCAGGGCCGTGCCGGTTGGTGCGGCCGGACGGTGATCATGGCGTCGAAGGCGGCCGCCACGGCAATCACCCGTGCGCCCAGGGGAATCTCCTCCCCCTTCAGCCCGGCCGGGTAGCCGCTGCCGTCATAGCGCTCCTGATGATGCATGACCAGCGGTACCAAAGGCTCCAGCGCCCGGATCGGCCGGATGATGTTGGCTCCGGTCACCGGATGCTGCTTGATCTGCTCCCATTCCTGATCGGTCAGCGGACCGGGTTTGTTCAAAATCTCCCGGCAGATACGCACCTTGCCCAAATCGTGTACAAAAGCGGCCAGCCGGATGCGGTTTATTTCACCCACCGGCAGGCCCAGTTCCTGGGCGGCGGCGGTGGCGTAACGCACCACCCGCTCGGTATGGGCGTATGTGTAGCGATCTTTGGCGTCGATCACCTGCAGCAGTGTTTTGATCATATAAGTCAGCGGCGACTCGGGCTGCTTCAATTGCAACTCCAACTCGGGCAGGGCGGAAAAATAGGGTTCCACCCGCTTGCCCGTACCTCCTTTGGCCCGGTACAGGGCCTGGTCGGCCATCTTGACCAGACCCCAGGTGCTGGTGGCGTTGGTGGGATAAACGGCCAGCCCCATGGAAACGGTCAGCTTGCCCGCCGGCAGGCGTCCGGCGTTGAGGAAGGGATAATGTTCAATCCTTTCCTCCAGGGATTCGGCCAACTCCCGCGCGGTGGTGCTGTCGGCGCCCGGCATGATCACGGCGAACTCGTCTCCGCCGTAGCGGGCGACCACATCCCCGGGGCGCACACCGGCGAGCAAAACCTGGCCGAATTCTTTTAACAGATCGTCCCCCATCGGATGGCCCAGAATGTCGTTGTATTCCTTGAAATTATCGATATCCAGCATCAGCAGGGCCAAATGGCCTTTTTCCACCATCGCCCGCAGCATTTCATCCCCCAGGCGGTCGAAGAGATAGCGGTAGTTGTACAAACCGGTCAGGGAGTCACGTACGGCCAGACCCTGCAGTTCGCGGTTTTCCCGGCGCAACAGCTCCTCCCGCGCCTTGCGCTCGGTGATGTCCCGGGCAATCAGCATGGCGCCCACCACACCGCCACCGCCAAAGGAAAAAGGCTGGGCATCAATCATCAGCACGTGCCGTCCGCCGTCCGGACGCTGGTATATATATTCTTCATTGCACCGGGCCGCCCCGTCGGACAACACCTGTAAAAAGGGATAGTCAAATGGCGCCGCCCCGTCAGGCGCGAAGACCTGCTCAAAATCCTTCCCCTGGATTGCCGCCCCGTCAACACCGAACAGGCGCTCGGCGACCGGATTGATGCCGGTAATCCGCCCGGATTTATTCACTGTAACAATGGCGTTACGGCTGCTGGCCATGACCATGGCATAAGTACCGGCCTCCTGTCTAATGCGCCGGCTCAAGGAAACCAGCAGCAGGACCACCACCAGCACGCCCGCCGCCAGTATAACCAGGCTGACGGCCATAACCATGGCCACCTGGCGGTGATTCTCCTGCCGGCCTTCATCCAGTTGCTCCTCTTGATAGGAGACGAATGCCCGGCTGGCGCCGATCATTCCCCGCACCTCGGAGAGGGGCAGCATATCCGCCCGCACCGGGGCGCCGGGATGGGCGTCTTTCCAGGCAATGGCCTGATCGCCCTGTTCCTTGAACAGCTGATACTTGTCAGCCAGGTCCGCCACAAGCTTTTTACCCTGCTCCGTATGCACATATTCTTTTAAGCCGGCCATCCGCCGCGTGGCGTTCTCTTCCTCCAGCTGATAACCATCCACGTACCGGCGCTCGCCGGTGAGCAGGTAGCTTTTCACCATCAGAGCCATGTATTCATGAGAAGCCAGCAGGCCTTTGGCCTCACTGACCTTCCAGGCCCGTTCGCTGATCAGCACCGAGTAGGAGCGGTCAATGGCCTGCAACTGCCACAGGGACAACCCGCCGACCAGAAACAAAAATACCAGAATGATCCCCAGTCCCAGTAAAAGATTTTGTTTGATGTGAAACTGCATCCCCGCCTTGCCCCTCCCCGGTTGTTATTGTGAGAACTTTCTCATACCATTATACAACGCTTTTTGCCGCAATGACAGTACCAATTAACAAACCGGCATCCGCAAGGGAATATACGGCCATCTTCCAACCCATGCCTTTCATAGTATTTAGTCAAGAATAAAAAGATGCACTGATCTTATTTTCGCGATTGAAGTCGCCGCTTCCTGCCGGACGGGGAAAATTCCCCGGCGACTGCGTTACCCCGTGCAGCAGTTAAAACTGGACCAAGCTGCCTATCGACAACCAAAACAGCTCATGATATAATCTTGCAAACTGGTTCTTCGGCTTCCGGCAAATATCCTTCTCCTTGGTTTGGGGGCGGGAAGTTTTTGTTCAGGCCCTAAACCAGTAAAACCCCGATTAAGGAGAGGGTTCGTGCATGGTTTATGAGGACAAATTGCTCACCTGCAGGGATTGCGGTGCTGAATTCGTCTTCACCGCCGGGGAGCAGGCCTTTTATGCCGAAAAGGGCCTGACCAACCAGCCCGGACGGTGCCGCGAGTGCCGGCGCCGCCGTAAGGAACAACAGGGCGATACGAACGGGGAAAGGCAGATGTATGACGCTGTCTGCTCCACCTGCGGCGCCCCCACCCGGGTTCCGTTCAAGCCTACTGGACGCAAACCCGTTTATTGCCGGGAATGTATGTCCATCAACCGGCGGATGAGTTTTCGCTAACAACCGGAGGCCTCGACCCGGCGGGTCGGGGTCTCTTTTCATTCGCCTGGCTTTGTGCTTGTTTTTTCGTTTCCCGGGCGCAGGTGCCGGCGTATTTTTTCAACCTCCCTTCCAGCCGCGTCAGGTCTTTTCCCGGAAAGCGGCCGGCGCCGTTGTGCCTGCAACAACCTATGGCTGTTTTTCTTTTTTAGCGGTATAATTAGAAAACAGGCGGGTGACAATACCATGTTGACAGTTGAAGCATTGAAAAACGCATTGAAACGTTTTCGCGGCGGGAACCACCGGCCATCACGGCCGGATTAACAATTGTTGTGAGGTGAATGAGGAAGTGATTAATCCTGTTGCCATCCATCTGGGTCCGCTGCCGATACGCTGGTACGGTATTTTGATGGCCTCGGCATTTGTCATCGGCATTATCCTGGCCAGCCGCCGGGCGCGGCAAAACAAGCTGGATCCCAACCATATCCTGAATATGATCACTCTGATCATTCCGGCGGCGATTATCGGCGCCCGCCTGTACTACGTGCTCTTTGAGTGGTCCAGCTACCAGCACAACCCGCTGGAGGCACTGGCCGTCTGGCATGGCGGACTGGCCATTCATGGCGGACTGATCGGCGGCGCCCTGGCCGGGCTCTGGTATGCCCGCCGGCACCGGTTGAAAATCTGGCAGTTGGCCGACATTATGGCGCCCAGCTTGATCCTGGGCCAGGCTATCGGCCGCTGGGGCAACTTTATCAACCAGGAAGCGCACGGGGGGCCGGTTTCAGCTTCTTTTATGGCCCACTTTCCGGCTTTTATCCGCAGGCAGATGTTCATCAACGGGCAGTACTACCAGCCCACCTTTTTATATGAATCCCTATGGGACCTGGCGGTGTTCATTTTTCTCCTGTGGTACTGGCCCCGCCGCCGTTTCAGGGGCGAGGTGGCCATGCTCTATCTGGGACTCTACTCGGTGGGCCGGTTCGTGGTGGAGGGCATGCGCACGGACAGCCTGATGCTGGGACCGATCCGGGTGGCTCAGCTGGTCAGCGTAGTCCTGGTACTGGTCTGCATCGCCGGCATATTCTACGGGCGCACCCGCGCGGCCGCCAACCCCGGACCGGTTAAAACGGAACAAAAATAGCGCCCGGGGGACAACCCGGTCCGTTCCTGAAACCGGCCGCATAATTAAGCGGTCCGGTTTTTCTTTTAATCAAAATTTAACCTGTCCGGCACTTTAACCTTAACATTGACATTATATACTGAAAGCAAGAAAATTCCGGAGGGTGAAAAGAATGATCAGCGGGCAGAGCCTGGCGGACGCCACCAACGCCCTGCAGGAAAAAGGGCTGAAGGTGTCGCCGATCAAAGGCACCGAGCAGTTGCGCACCGAATTTCCCCGTGGTTATTATGTTTCCATCGGTAAGCACGTGGCCCTGGAACTGGCGGAGCGGATTAAAAACAACCCGCAAATTGACGCGGATCGCATCAGCGAATACTTCCGGGCACGCATTTTCTACGGCCCGGCAGTGGCCAATTCCATGCTGGACGCCCCCCGCAGCCAGGTAAGAAAACCGGCTTAACCTCCTCTCCCCAAACATAAATGCCGTGCCGGCAACGGCGTTCCCGCCTCCACGTAAGGCGGGAACGCTTTTTTTATCTCCCGCCTGTAATTTACAGCCGGTTTATCCAGCGCACTTGCCTGCCGGTCCATTTTATGGTAAGCTCAGGATATAGTGAGAAAGGTCAATATTTGCCGGCATCCGGCGGAGAAAGGAAGCGTAATACGTTGACCAGACGGTCCAAACCGGCGCGGAAGGAATTGAAATACGAACTGTGCGGACTTGCCTTAATTTGTCTGGCCCTGCTCGGTCTGGCCAGTCTGTTCACGCCGGCGGTGGGGGCAACCGGCCATTTTCTGGCGCGGGGCCTGTCCATTACCGCCGGCAAGGGACGGTACCTGCTGCCGGTTTTGTTGATCCCGCTGGGGGTAAAAGTAATGCGTGAAGGCAGCCGCACGCGGATTACCCCCCGAACGGGGGGCATAGCTTTGATCCTGATCGCTTTTTTAACCGCCCTGCATCTTTCCGTTCCCCCGGCCGGCTCTTTTCCGGCCGCCATGCATGGTGACGGCGGCGGCCTGGCCGGAGCGGCGGCCTGCTGGTTGTTCCGTATATTTTTCGGCCAGATCGGCAGCTATATCGTGCTTGGTGCCGTGACACTCACCGGCATCCTTTTGTTGACCGGCAAATCACTGGTCCAACTGGGCAAAATGGTTGCGGCCCTCCCGGCCGGCCTTGCCCGGCGGATCCGGCAACGACTGGAGAACCTGCTTTCTCAAACCACGGAAGAAAACAAAAATGGCCGTAAAGTGGTTTCCCTGCCCGTAGAACGGCCGATCCCGCCCAATCTGGCGGCGGGTGGAGAGCCTTCCGGGACGGAACCGGAGACCATCCCCGGGCCGGAAACCGGCAAACGGCGCAACAGCGCCCGCTGCGCCCGGGAACCGCGGGAGCCACAGGCCCAGATTGCCGCCGAAGCGGCAACGCTTCCCTGCGCCCTGGCCGATGGACGCGCCTACCGGCTGCCACCCACAAGCCTGCTTACCCGCCCCCAACCGCGGGATGGCAGCAGTCTGAGCAAGGAAATAGAAGAAAAAATACACGTGCTTGAAGAGACCCTGACCAATTTCGGCATCAAGGCCAGGGTGGCCCAGGTGGCGGTGGGGCCGGCTATCACCCGGTATGAGATCCAGCCGCCGGCCGGGATCAAGGTGAGCCGTATCGTCGGCCTGGCCGATGACATCGCCCTGGCCATGGCCGCCCCGGATGTACGCATTGAGGCGCCCATCCCCGGTAAGGCGGCGGTGGGCATCGAGGTACCCAACCGGGAGATTGCCACCGTACAGCTGCGGGAATTGCTGGAATACAGGGAATTTACCGGTGCCGCCTCCCGGCTGACCGTCGCACTGGGCCGTGATATCGCCGGCACACCCGTTTTAGCGGATCTGGGCCGCATGCCCCACCTGCTGGTAGCCGGGGCCACCGGTTCGGGCAAAAGCGTGTGCATCAACACGCTAATCGCCAGCATACTGTTCAAGGCCACACCCGACGAAGTGAAGCTGCTCATGATCGATCCGAAAATGGTCGAGCTGACCACCTACAACGGCATCCCGCACCTGGTCGCACCGGTGGTCACCGATGCCAAAAAGGCCGCCGGAACATTGCGCTGGGCGGTCAAAGAAATGGAACGCCGTTATGAGCTTTTTGCCGGCGCCGGGGTGCGCGAAATAAGCCGTTACAACAGCCAGGTGGAAAAAACGGCAACTGCGGCCGGCGCTGACCCGGACCGGGAAGGGGAGATTCCCCGCCGCCTGCCCTTCGTGGTAATCATTATTGATGAACTGGCCGATTTAATGATGGTAGCCCCGGCCGACGTTGAAGATTCCATCTGCCGTTTGGCGCAAATGGCCCGGGCGGCGGGCATGCATCTGGTGGTGGCCACCCAGCGTCCTTCTGTTGACGTGATCACCGGCCTGATCAAGGCCAACATTCCGTCCCGTATCTCCTTCGCCGTTTCCTCCCAGACCGATTCCCGCACCATTTTGGATATGGCCGGGGCGGAAAAGTTGCTGGGCAAAGGGGACATGCTGTTTTACCCGGTCGGTGCGCCGAAACCCCTGCGGGTGCAGGGCGCCTTTCTGTCGGACAGTGAAGTGGAAAGCCTGACTGGATTCCTGCGTCAACAGGCCAAACCGGTATTTGACGAACAGGCGGTGCAGGCGCAACCGGTGGAAGATGACTCCGCCGGACCGGAAGACGATGATGAATTGTTGCCCCAGGCCGTACGGATTCTGATTGAAAACGGTCACGCCTCCATTTCCATGCTCCAGCGCCGCCTGCACATCGGTTACGCCCGGGCGGCCCGTTTGATCGATATGATGGAAAGACGGGGCATCGTGGGTGGATTCGAAGGCAGCAAGCCCCGGGCCATACTGATGACCATGGAACAATACCGGCAGGTCTTCAAGCAGGAGCGCACCGGTTGACTTGCGCACCCAAAAATGATAAATTTTTAGCAAAGGAGGGATCAGTCATGGGTTCGTTCATGGATAACTGGACCGTTTTCTATGCCGGTATGGTCATTATTCTTGGCGTCGGTGTCCTGGCGGCCATTTTTGCCAAACCGGTCAATGAGGAAATTGCGCAGGTGGAGGAAAGGTCCAATGGCCGCACGGCAGCTCACTAATCAATAAACCGGTGTACAAGAATTCCCCGGCAAAGGGAATTCTTTTACTATACTTGTGCCGCCTGCCGCCTATGGTATACAATCACTGAAAGGACGGTGTTTTGCAAGATGAAGTTGTTTTCCCGCAAACGGTCCCTTTTTCCCCCGCCCGTTTTTCTGCTGTTATTCCTGCTGGTGGCGTCGGTGGTTTTGGCCGGATGCGGCCAGACGGCCCGCCCCGGCGGTCAAAAACCGCCGGTAGGACAATCACCGGCCGGACAAAACACGGCTCAACAGCAACCGCTTGCTCTGCCGGTTTATTACCTGAAGTCGGCGGATGGAGAAGAGTACCTGGTCCGGGAAATCCATTACGTTTCCAACACCGGGGATCCGGTGACCGCGGCCCTGGAGAAACTGATCGCGGGCCGGCCGGTTACTCCCGGGGCCGCACGCGTACTGCCGCCGGATACCAAAATACTGGGTGTCAAGATTAGTAACGGACTGGCCACGGTGAATTTCTCGCCGGAAGTGCTCAAGGCGAACGTAGGCGCGGAAGGTGAGGCGCTGGGCATCCAAAGCATAGTGGACACTTTAACCGAGTTTCCGGAAATAAAAGCGGTCTCTTTTGAAGTGAATGGTAAAGTGGACCAGCGCACAAAAGACTGGTGGGGCCACGTCGGTTTATACGAACAGCCTTTTCATCGCGACGTATCCCGGGTATATGAACCGGCCATCTGGGTCACCCATCCGACCACAAACCAGATTGCCGGCGTACCCCTGCTGATCAAGGGCAGCGCCCGCGTTTTTGAAGGTGCCGTTACCGCCCGTCTGCTGGATGATCAGGGCCGGGAACTAGCCAGGGGCACGGCCACCGCTTCCAGTGCCGCTCCCGGCCGGGGGGACTTTGAGATTCAATTGAAATTCACTCCACCCCCGTCCGGCAAGGGAACGCTGGAGGTATTTTCGCTCAGTCCCCGGGATGGCAGCGAGCAAAACAAGGTGACCATACCGGTAAGATGGCCTTAAGCCGGGCTTGCGCAACAAGCAAAAACCGGCCGGCATGACAGAACTTCCAGCAGCCTTGTACAACCAGGACGGTACGGCACCTTTCCTTGAACCATAATCTGTGCTATACTGGTTTTGTTCAAGATAATTCAGCTGTCGAAGATCAGGGGACAAACCGTCACGGAAGGTCTGTGAACAGCTCTGACAAAGGGGGGGACTTCTTGGCCAAAGAAAAAATCACCGCCGGTCCGGTGGTGATTGAAACATCCCTGGGTGAAACGGTGGAACATTTAACCAGACGCGTTTCCCGGGAAATGCTCTGGGTTGTGGTCAGTGCCGTGGTTTCCGTGGCCCTTGGACTGCTGGCCGGAAACCTGTTCAAGTTTTAGCGTTTCTTCGGGGCGAAGTCCGGAGACTTTGCCGCGAAGGTTTTTCCGGTCATTGCACGCTACCTGAAAACGGTCTTCACGCCGGTTGGAATCTCAAGTCCCTGCGTGTTCATCACGCAGGGACTTGTTTTGCCGAAAAGAAAACCCACTCTCCTGTGGGTTTGGGAAGAAGGAGGTATTTATTTAACCATCCGGAAAATCATCCGCTCCGGCGGATGAGATCACTGCCGGCAGCGCAGACAGTGATTCTGAAGTTATACTACTACATAATATCTCTTTTCGCTGTCGGCCGGACGACCAAATGATTGTCCGTTGTCCGACCTTTCGACAAATTGTGCCAACGGACAGGAATACACCGACCGCCTGGTCAGCCGCCGGGTGGCGGCTGAAATTCCACCGTCACCGTTGACCCCCGGGAAACATGCGCCCCGGGTGAGGGTTCCTGTTTTACCGCCACCCCGCTGCCCGACAGCTTGATGTTCAGTCCCAGATCCCCCAGCACCGCCCCGGCTTTTTTCATGGTCAGGCCGGTTAGATCCGGTATGGTGATTTGGCCGGAAGCGCTGGTAACCTGCAGGCTGACAACAGCGCCGGGATTTACATTCCGTCCGGCGGCCGGCTGTTGGCCGCTGACCACGCCCTTGTTTCCCGGCGTCCAGCAATTCAATCCCCGCTCACCGAGCAACCAGCGGGCGTCGTCCACAGGCAGCCCGATCAGATTGGGCACGGCCACATTATTCCCGCCGGCCGCAACTGTCCCTCCGGACGCGCCGTCCGGCTGTTCCTGGCCGGCCTCTTCGGGTACCCCGAAGTAACGCAGAGTGTCCCGGACCACCGCGCTGAACGCCGGCGCCGCCACATCGCCCCCGTAATACTGCCCCTGCGGTTCGGCCACCATCACCAATACGGCCACCCGCGGGTTGACAGCCGGGGCGAAACCGGCAAAGGAACTGACATACTTACCCGCCTGATACCCTCCCGGGCCGGGCACCTGGGCGGTACCCGTCTTGCCGGCCACCGTGTAGCCCGGCACCAGCGCCTTTTGACCGGTGCCCTTTGTCACCACCTTTTCTAAAAGACCGGTTTCCTGGCTTGCCGTTTCCGCGGAAATCACCCGGCGCACCAATTGCGGCCGTACATCCTTGATCACTTTGCCGGTACCGTTGGCAATCTCTTTGACCAGATGGGGCTGAAGCAACTGCCCGCCGTTGGCCACCGCGCAGATAGCGGTCAGCAGTTGCACCGGTGTAACGGCAATGGATTGTCCGATGGACATGGTGGCCACATTCAACGGGGAAGCATTTTTTTCCGGAATGACAATGCCCGGTTCCTCCCCGGGCAGGTCGATATTGGTTGGTGAACCGAAACCGAAACCTTGAATATACTTATAGAGCCTGTCCCGGCCCAGGCGCAGGCCGACCTGGGCAAAAACGGCGTTGAGGGAATCCTCCACCCCCCGGGCAAAGGAAACGCTGCCCAGGTTGTTCCTTTCCGCATCGTAAATCCGCCGCCCCTGCACCACTGCATAGCCGGGATCGTCAAACCAGTCCCCCGGATGCACTACACCCTCCTCCAGCCCGGCGGCTGTGACGATAATTTTAAAGGTGGAACCGGGTTCATAGGTATAATAGGTGGCCGGGTTCTGGCCCCAGACCCGGGAAGGATAATCCTGCCAATGGGATGGATCGAATGTGGGGCGGCTGCCCATGGCCAGCACTTCGCCGGTCTGCGGATCCATGACCAGGATCACCGCCCGGGCCGGTTTATAAGTCGCAACAATCCGGTCCAGCTCCCGTTCTACAAAAAACTGGATGGTCTGGTCGATGGTCAGCGTCAGCTGGTCTCCCGGCCGGGAAGGGTAAATCAGGGCGTCCGTCTGCGGGATCTGGCGTCCGTCGGCATCAACCTGCATCACCAGGCGCCCGGGAGCACCGGAGAGCTCCCGGTCGTAACTCTTCTCCAGGCCGTACAGCCCCTGGTTGTCGTTGCCGGCGAAACCCAGCACATTGGCCGCCAGGCTGCCCTGTTTGTAAGCACGCTTGCTGGTTTCAACAAAACCCAGGCCGCTTATATTCAGGTGGCGCAGTTTTTCCTCAGTGGCAAAATCAACTCCGTACTTCAACCAGGCAAAAGGCTCCTTGCCGCTAAGTTTTTTATATACCTCGTCCCGTTTCAGCCCGAGCAGGGGAGCGATCTTGTCCGCCGCCGCATCCGGGTGCTTGAACAATTCCGGGTTGGCATAAACGGAATAACAGGGCACACTGGTCACCAGCAGATTATGGTTGCGATCATAAATATTCCCCCGCTCGGGCTGCAGGGTTATTTCCCTGGTCTGGACCTGCTCCGCTTCCCGGCGCAGTTCGCCGCCCCAGACCAGCTGCACCCAGAACAGGCGCAAGATGAGCAGGGCAAAAATAACCGTACCGGCAAGCATGACAATGGTCACCCGGCGGGGAATTAAATTTATGCGTTCAGACATGGCCGCAACTCACCTCTCTATTCCCCCCCGGCCAGGTGACTGCAGTCGTTGAACAGCGTCAGCATTCCCCGGTCCCAGGCCGGAAAATCAATGATCGAAAGGCAGGCGTTGTCCAGGCGCAGGCGCCAGTATTGATTCAGATCCATACCCAGTATCGATGCCACAATGGTGCGGATCGGACCGCCGTGGCAGACCACCAGCACCTGCTCCCCGGGGCGGTTTTCCACAATCCGCCGGATCTCGGCCGTCACCCTGGCCGCCACCTCGGACAGCGTTTCCCCGCCCGGTATGCGTGTCTGCAGCGGCTTGTCCCACCACTGACGGATTTCTTTATCGTACCGGGCGCGGATCTGTTCCGCCGTCAGTCCTTCCCAGGCTCCGAAATTTATTTCCCGCAAGCCGGTCAGTTGCTGCACCGCCAGATTGTGCGGGACGGTTAAAATCCCAGCTGTTTCCACCGCCCGCCCCAGATCGCTGGCATAGGCGGCGGCGAAGTTTTCCTTTTCCAGACGGACGGCCAGCGCCCGGGCCTGTTCCCGCCCCCGTCCGGAAAGCGGTACATCCACATGTCCCTGGAAGCGCAACTTGGCGTTCCAAGCCGTCTCGCCGTGCCTGACCAGAAATATGCGCAAAAACACTACCTCCCTAACGGCCATGATTTTTTGAACACCACCGACAAATGAAAAAGGCGATGGCCGCACCCCGTCGCTCCAATGCTCCGGTCCGACGAAACACCGGCCGGCCGCGCCGGCGGGAGATGAGAACAGTCACCGCACGGCAGGCTGCCATTTTTTCCGGCAGCCGGTCAAGTCCGGTCACCGTTCAACACCGCGGCCAGGGCTTCCACCAGCACCCGGTTTTCCTCCCGCCGGCGCACGGCCACCCGGATGTAGGCGCCCCGCAGGCCGGGGAAATTGCTGCAGTCCCGCACCAGCACCCCCCGGCGGCCGAGCAGGTGTACCAGTTCCGTGGCGGAACAGCCCGCGGCGCCGGCGTCCACGAGCAGGAAGTTGGCCGCCCCGGGCCGGACGTTGATTCCGGGCAGGGCATTAAGCCGTTCCCGCAGCCAGACCTGCTCTTCCGCCACCAGACGCCGGGTGGCGGCCATGTACTCCTTGTCGGCCAGCCCGGTCGTGCCGGCCACCTGGGCCAGCGCGTTGACGCTCCAGGGATCCCGCGCCTCTTTCAGCCGCCGGATGAGCGGCGGCGGGGCGGCCAGCGCCCCCAGGCGCAGGCCGGGGAGGGCAAAAAACTTGGTCAGGGAGTAAAGCAGGATCAAATTCGGATGCTGCCCGGCCCGAGGCAAAAGGGAATATTGTTCCCGTTCCGGTACAAAATCCATAAACGCCTCGTCCACAATCACCATCGCCCCGCATCCGGCCGCCGCATCCAGCAACTGCTCCAGTTCCCGCCGCTCTACCAGGGCGCCGGTGGGATTGTTGGGCGTACAGATAAAGAGGGCGTCGTTTTCCGGCAGCAGGCGCAGCAACTCCGCCACCGGCGGGACGAACCCGCCGGCCGGATCAGCCACGGCGTAACGCATAACCCCCCCGTTGCATTTTACCGCCAGGCCGTATTCGCTGAAGGTGGGAGCCGGGGCCAGCGCCCGCCGGATGTCCAGCACCCGGGCCAGCAAATAGATCAACTCAGCCACACCATTGCCCGTCAGCAGGCAGTCCTGATCCACCTTTAGATAACGGGACAGTGCCGCTTTCAATTCCCGGCAGTCGGGATCGGGATAATGGCGGATCTGCCACAGATTGTCCCGGATGGCCTGCAATGCCGCGGGCGAAGGCCCCAGGGGATTGATATTGGCGCTGAAGTCCAGAAAATCCCGGGGGGACAGGCCGTATTCCCGGGCCGCCCGCACCAGGTTGCCGCCGTGGGGCGGAATCCCTGCATCCATTTTACCACCATCTCCCATCTTTTGCATCATCAAAACCCCCCCGGCCAGGCAAAATATTGGCCGGCCGCCTGCCCCAAAGCACAGGCAACCAGCAACAGCAGCACTTCCAGGATTTCATTCACCGCCCCGTATGTATCGCCGGTCAAACCGCCCAACTGGTGCGTAAAACAGCGGCAAAGCCAGTGCGCCGCCGCCAGGGCGGATAAAAACAACAGCATCCCCGCCGGCCCGGCCAGAGCGGCCGCCACCACGGCCTGCAGGGTGGCCAGGGCCAGTTCCCGGCCGCCGGTGTAATCGGCCTGCAGCCGGCCCAAGCCCTGCGGCCGGGCATAAGGAAAACGGGCGATGGCGTAAACCATGCCCCAGCGGCTCAAGGCCGGTACCACCGGCAGCAGCCGGGGCACAACCAAAGGCGGCAGGGACAGCAGCAGGGAATATTTCAACAGGAACAAAACGGCCAGGCCGATCACTCCGAAGGCCCCCACCCGGCTGTCCCGCATAATTTCCAGCATCTGCTCGCGGGGACGGCCGCTGAACACCCCGTCCATGGTATCCATAAAGCCGTCCAGGTGCAGGCCGCCGGAAAACACCACCAGCCCGGCCACCAGCAGGGCGGCAATGGCCGGACGGGGGAATAAAAAAGACACCGCCAGATAAAGCAAAAGCCAGCAGATTCCCAGGATCAACCCCACCACGGGGTAAAAAAGGGGCGCCCGGCCGTAGGCACGTTCGTCATACGCCCCCCGGTAAATGGAAAAGCGGGTCAGAAACTGCAGGGAGACAATAAAAGTTTTCACCGCGCCCCCTCCCTTTTGGCCCGGAAACGGGCGCAACGCTCCACCAGGGCGGCGGCTGCCGCCGGGCAGGCGGCAAAGTGCAGGTGCAGGTAAGCGGCCAGCAGGTTGCCCAGCACATAGCCGTCCGGCCGCCCCGTATCCTCCCCGGCCTTGCGCAGGGTATAAGCCCGGGGAAAGGGCATTTCCTCCAGGATGGAATAATGAAACTCATGCCCTTTAAGACCGGCTCCGGCCGTAGCCAGAATGTTGTCCGTCAACACCGTAGCCTGGACATAACCCAGGGCGGCCCGCCGGCGCTGCATCCGGCAGCGCCCGGGCAAAAGACCGGCCATCGGATATTCCCGGCCCTCAAAGTCACTGATCGAACGGGTCAGGTACATCAGGCCGCCGCACTCGGCGTAGACGGGCATGCCCCGGGAAAAGGCGCGGACAAGCTCCTGCTTAAAGTTTTCATTTTCCGCCAGCTGAGGCAAAAACATCTCCGGAAAGCCGCCCCCGATGTAGAAGCCGTCCAAATCAGCGGGCAGCCCGCCGCCGGAAAGGGGACTGACCGGCACCAGTTCAGCGCCCAGGGCGACCAGCAAATCCAGTCCGTCCTGGTAGTAAAAGTTAAAGGCGGCGTCCCTGGCCAGACCCAGGCGCACCCGGGGCGGCCGGGGGGTGGCGGGAAAAATGCGTGGCTCGATTTCCGGCAGGGACGGCGCCTGGCGGGCCACGCGCATCAACCGGTGCAAGTCCACCCCTTCCCCCAGGGCGGCAGTCATTTTTTCCAGGTGCGCCCTCAGCCCGCCTTTCTCGGCGGTGGGCAACAGGCCCAAATGCCGTTCGGGCAGGCTGATTTCAGCATGGCGGCCGACCCAACCCAGCACGGGCAGGCCGGCCTCCCCTTCAATCACTTCTTTCAGGATGGCGAAATGGCGCGGACTGCCCACCCGGTTCAAAATCACCCCGGCCAGGGGCACTGCCGGATCCAGGGTGCGAAAACCCAGCGCCACCGCTGCCGCGCTGCGGGCCATGGAACGGGCGTCCAGCACCAGCACCACCGGCGCCTGCAATATTTTGGCCACGGCGGCGGAACTGCCCTCACTGGTCGCTCCCCGGCCGTCATAGAGCCCCATGACGCCTTCAATGATGCAGATACCGGCACCGGACGCGGCGCGGCAAAAAACCTCCCGTATGCCGTCCGGCCCCAAAAACCAGGCGTCCAGATTGCGGGAAACCCGGCCGGTGGCGGCGGTATGATAACCGGGATCGATATAATCCGGCCCCACCTTGTAAGGCTGCACCCGGTAGCCGGCCCGGGTGAAGGCGGCCATCAGCGCCGTGGCCAGGGTGGTCTTGCCCACACCGCTATGCGTGCCGGCAATGAGTATGCGGGGAATATCGGGCATGTGATCACATTCCTTCAAGTTAACATAAAAATATTGCCCGGAAAACTGCGCCAGTCGCTCCTCCGGTACGTCCACCGCCTTAAAGAGCGGCTGTTTTTCACGTTAAAAGACCGCTCCCGCCAGCCGGGCGGCCAGCATGCCGCTGAGCACCGCCAGCGCGGCGGCCAGATACATCATGTCCACCGCCTGGCGTACATGGTCGGGCTGCAGGTGCAGGTGCGGCTCGCCCATATAGGCACGCATCTGCGCCCGGCCGCCATAGTAGTTCAATCCGCCCAGACGCACCCCCAGCGCACCGGCCATGGCCGCCTCCGGCCAACCGCTGTTCGGACTGGGGTGGGCGGGCGCATCCCGGCGCACGGCCCGCCAGGCTTCCCCGGTCCGCCGTCCGGAAAGCCAGGCGGCGGCCAGCAGGCACAGCGCGGTCCAGCGGGCGGACAGAAAATTGGCCGCGTCGTCCAGGCGGGCGGAAAACCAGCCCAGATCCCGGAATCGCTCATTGCGGTAGCCGACCATGGAATCCAGGGTGTTCACCGCCCGGTAGGCCATGGCCAGGGGCGCCCCGCCCAAAAGGGCGAAAAAAAGGGGGGAAACAAAGCCATCCACGATGTTTTCGGCCACTGTTTCCACCGTGGCCCTGGTCACGTCCGCGGCATCCATCGCCGCCGTATCCCGGCCCACAATCCAGCCCACCCGCTGCCGGGCCAGGCACAGATCGCCCGCCGTCAGCGGCTGCAGCACCGCCCGGGCGGCCGACGCCAGCGAGCGGGTGGCCATGGTGGTGGAAATGAGCCAGACATTCAAGACCACAGCCAGCCAGGGATGAACCAGCCCGGCCAGCCATAGCAGGAACGCTGTGGCCGCCCAGGCCGCGCTAACGACCGTAAGGGCCAGCAGCACGCCGGCCAGGCGCAGGCCGGCCGGACGGTGGAAAATGCGGCGCAGCAACTTTTCCAACCGGTCGATCAGTTTGCCGATCAACACTACCGGGTGGGGCAGCCAGGAAGGATCTCCCACTGCCAGATCCACCAAAAAAGCAGCCAGCACTTGCAGCAAGAAATCTCCCTCCCAACCTCCTGCTTGCAGGCCTCATCCGTCTGCCCGCCCCGGGCCGCTTCAATTCCCCTTCCGTCCGGGCAGGCCCATGAAGCCGTAGATCTTCTCCATGTCCAGGCTTTCCCGCACCACCGCCGCCAGCCGGTTGTAGTCCCTTTCCCGCTGCGCGGACAGGGAGGCTCCTTGTCCGGGTCTAAGCGGGGAAAGGCCCTTGCGCACACGCAGCGTATCAATGAAACGACGGCGAAACTCATCCCGGTCAAAGATGCCGTGAATATAGGTGCCGAAAACCAGGCCGTCCCCGCTCACCGCCCCGTCGGGCAGGTCAACGGCGCAGCCCGAACGCAGCCGGATCCGGCAGGCCGGGCGTGTACCGGCACCCCGGTCGGTGCGTCCCATGTGGATTTCATAACCGGTCAGCGGCAATCCGGCGGCTTCTTCCAACAGCGGACCGCCGCCGCAGACCACCGCTTCCACCTGGGTGGTCACTTTGTCCCAGATAAAGGTGGTGGACACATCCAGCAAACCCAGACCGGCCACCCGGGATACGCCGGATTCGGTGTGCCCGGGGTCGTTCAGTTCCCGGCCCAGCATTTGAAAGCCGCCGCAAATGCCGACCACCGGCACGCCCTCTGCCGCCAGGCCGCGGATCTCGTCCGCCAGGCCGCATTTTTGCAACGTGACCAGGTCTTCAATGGTATTTTTACTTCCCGGCAACAGCACCAAATCCGGCCGGCCGAGGGATTCCCCTTCGGCCACATAGCGCAGCTTTACATCGGTTTCATCCTCCAACGGATCGAAATCGGTGAAATTGGAGATGTGCGGCAGATGAACGACGGCGATCTCCACTTCCCGGTGCACCGGCGCGGTGCTGCGGCGCAGGCTTTCCTCGGAAACGGTGTCTTCCTCCTGAACACGGAAGCCCTGGAAGTAAGGAACGATACCCACCACCGGCACGCCAGTTTTGGCTTCCAGAAAATCCACCGCCGGCTGGAACAGGCGCACGTCGCCCCGGAATTTGTTGATGATCACCCCGGCCACCCGCGCCCGGTCTTCCGGCGACAGCAACTCCAGCGTCCCCACCACCGAGGCCAGGGCGCCGCCCTTGTCGATGTCCACCGCCAGCAGCACCGGCGCCTGCGCCTGGCGGGCCACGCGCATGTTCACGATTTCGGTGGCCTGCAAATTAACCTCCGCCGGACTGCCGGCGCCTTCAATGGCCACCACCTCATAGTCCTTTCGCAGGCGGTCCAGCGCCTCGCAGATAATGCTCCATACCCGCCGGGCGTAGCCGTTGTGATATTCCCCGGCCGTCAGGTTGCCCACCGGCCGGCCGAGCACGATCACCTGGGATGATGCCTGGCCGGTGGGCTTAAGCAGCACCGGGTTCATATCCACGTGGGGCGCCAGCCCGGCCGCCTCCGCCTGTACCACCTGGGCGCGGCCCATTTCGCCGCCGTCCGCGGTAACAAATGAGTTCAAGGCCATGTTTTGTGATTTGAACGGTGCCACCCGGTACCCGTCCTGGTAAAAGATACGGCACAGGGCGGCCACCAGCACGCTTTTACCCACATGGGAAGCGGTGCCTTGCACCATAATGGTTCTGGCCGGCATAATACAACCCCTCCGTTTTTGCCGGGCGGCGGCCCTCCGGTGCCATCCCGCCCGCCTCACATTATTTTAAAGCCTGCACCCGGGCGGCGGCCCTCCGGAGGCTAATCCCCGGCAACCGTCCGGGAAAGCGACTTTATCTCCACCGGCAGGCCGGCCACCACCAGGTAAACCTGATCCGCCCGCCGGGCCAGGTACTGGTTTACCCGTCCGGCTATATCACGGTAATTCCGGCCGAGCGGATTGTCCGGCACCAGGCCCAGCCCCACTTCATTGGACACCAGAATCACCCGGGCCGGCGCCGGGCCGGCGGCGTCGGCCAGTGCCCGGACACGTTCCAGGATCAGTGCCTCCGTTTCTTCCACCGGCCGTTCCGGATCATGCAACAGCAAATTGGTGATCCACATGGTCAGACAGTCCACCAATACCGCGTCCGCCGCCCTGCTGAAAACACGCACCACTTCTTCCGGCCGGAAGGACTCCTCCACCGTTTGCCAGGCCGCCGGCCGGCGCGCCCGGTGATGGGCCACCCGGCGGGCCATCTCTTGATCGCCCACGGTGGCCGTGGCTACATAAACCACCCGCGGACCGGCCCGCCCGGCCAGTTCCTCGGCAAAACCGCTCTTGCCGCTGCGCGCCCCCCCCAGCACAAGGATTAAAGCCACTTGAAAACACCCCCGTCCCGCTTGTTTACCGCAACTGCTTTGGCACCGCCGGCGCCGGATCAACTGAAGCCTGCATTGGATTTTCAACATAAAATAAAACCCCAGTCTGCAAAGACTGAGGATTTTGCCAGGTTCGATCCTTCGCCCCGTTGGAAACCATGCCCCTTTACTCGCGAAGGGGCGCCAAGGCACCGGCAGGCAGGTATCCTGGCTCCCGGCTCATCGCTTGCCTTACGCCTTCCCTGGCGGTGGCAAATGAAGGCAGCTAACCGGTTACAGTGGCGGAGACCGCTCAGGTATCACACCTGATTCCCTATTATCCCCTTGCGGGGGCACCTGACGGCTACAAGGCCGTTATGCATTTGACATTGTTGATCCGGATAAACATTTCTACGCCGCTGTTAAAATTCCTGCCGGTGGAGCGAATATTTTCCCGCCCGGCGATCCGCCGGTGCGGGACGCCCGCCGGTATATACTTGCATCCTTGACGGTTCCGGACGGACAACCCGGCGGACAAATCCGGTTTGTGACCGGACACCGCTCCCTGAAAGGCTGAAAGGTAAATCACGTTCTATTCCAGCAGGGCGATGGCTACAGCATGATTATCCGTATGACTGAGTGATATTTTTACTTCCCCGCCTCCCAGGAATTCCAACCGGCTGCGGGCTTCACCGTACAAGTTGACAGCCGGTTCACCGGAAGGGAGTTTGATAATCTCGATATCCGTCCAGGCCACCCGGCCCAGACCTGTTCCCAGAGCCTTGGCCACCGCCTCTTTGCCGGCCAGGCGGGCCGCCCAGTGGGGCGCCTGCTTGCGGCGGCTGCTGCAGTAAACCTGCTCGGCCGGGGTAAAAACCCGCCCGGTAAAACGCCGGCCGTATTTTTCCACCAGCCGTTCAATCCGCGGCACCTCTACCAGATCAATGCCACAATGCAAAACTCCATCCCCCCCGAAACAACACCGGAAATCACCCGCGGTAACGCACCAACCGGATACGTCCCGGCCGTTTCCGGATACCCGGCGGTAATGCCGGATGCATATCGCACATTTCACCATCAAAACAACCCGGCGCCGGATCAGTTTCCACCGCCACCGTTTACTGTGCGTTCACCGCCGCACCGTTCCCCGCCGGAAACTGTAAAACCGGCGCGCATGACGGCTGTCTTTTCCGGCACGCATCACCCGGCGGCATGTCCACCGCCGCGGCGTACGTACTCCTTGACCCGGAGCACCAGCTCGTCAATCAAGTGCGGCAGGGGTTCGGCGCGCATCCCCACCAGTTCCACATCGCCCCGGACAATCGGCAGCAGCACCTTGGGGGCCGGGCTGCCGCCAAGCGCCGCGGCCATGGCCGGAGTGAGTTCGCCCAGCATGGCGTTGGGGAAAAGAATGCTTACCGGACCGGTGATCAAATCCACCCGGCGGGCGTTGAAGATCACCGCATTTTCGCCAGTTGCCCCTTCATTGGCTCCAGCGCGCAGCATTACCGAAGTGGCCAGGGCATTGGTGCCCAGGGCGAGAAATTCCACCTCGTCCGGTAATTCCCGGCGCAGTTTCTCCATGATGTGCTTGCCGATACCGCCGCCCTGCCCGTCCACTACTGCAATACGCATCAACAACCCCCATTTCAATTTAGACCGGGAATGCACCGGCTGCCGGTCCTCTCCCAAGCGGTAACGGGCAAAAAAGCACTCCGGGTAAGCAAAAACGCAGTCCGTCCATGCTTATCCCGCCAGACGCTGTCAGTGGATTGAAAACACGTTTTTGTCGGATTAATATATAACCTGTCATTTTATGATTCCTCTGTCAGTAGTAACCAGATTTTCCACAAACATATGCACAATATGTGGATAAATGCTAATTTGCTGAATCATGCTCCTGCAGTCTGGATTCCAGTTCCATAATACGCAGGTTTTTTTTCAGCAGCCAGCGGGCATAACGGTAATTGTCCCGGTGCAACTTGCGGTTTTCCTTTTCCAGCCGGGTTTGAAAATAAATTTTTTCCTTCTCCATCTTTTCAATCAGGTTCATCAATACCCGCCGGCTCAAGCGCAGTTGCTCCACCTTTGCTTCCAGTTCCTGCACCCGCTGCTGCAGGTATTCCATTTCGGAACAGCCGTCCATGGCGCCATCACCCCGTACCAGGTCATCTAACGCTAGTATATGCCGGGCCGGCAGGCCATAGACGTGGTTGAGGGGCCGGTGCAAGCGCAACCGGGCATCAAAGGGCATCCGGGCGACCTGGAATATCGCACTCCCGTTTTGAAAGGTCATATCCGGATCAGTTTACCCGCGGACAGCGCAGGAAATATTTCCGCGTCCGAACATAACGGCAATCCGTTCCACCGCTTCGGCCAGCACCTCTTCCTCCTGCACCAGGCCGATACGCACATATCCCTCTCCCTTTTCACCGAAGGCCAGTCCGGGGATGACCAGCACGCCGGCCTTTTCGAGCAGATCCAGGGCAAACTGCCGGGAAGAGGCATAGCCGGACGGCAGGGGCGCCCAGACAAACATGGAAGCATTGGGCTTGGGCATCCGCCAGCCCAGCGAAACCAGGCCGTCCACCAGCACATCCCGGCGCTGTTGGTAAGTGGCGGCCATTTCCCGTACACAGTCCTGCGGACCCTCCAGGGCGGCGATACCAGCTTCCTGCACCACCCGGAAAACCCCGAAATCAATGTTCGATTTCACCCGCCCCAGCGCCTCCAGCACCCGGGCATTGCCCAGGGCGAAGCCGACACGGCAGCCGGCCATGTTGTATGTCTTGGACAGGGAATAAAATTCTATACCCACTTCCCGCGCCCCGGGCACTTCCAGAAAACTCGCCGGTTTAAAACCGTCATAGGCCAGTTCGGCATAGGCCACATCATGGCAAACCAGAATATCGTGCCGGCGGGCGAAATCCACCACCTGTTCAAAAAAGGAGCGGTCCGCCGAAGCAGCCACCGGGTTGTTGGGATAGTTGAGCCAGAGCAAGCGCGCCCGTTGCAACACTTCGACCGGAATGGCGGACAGATCGGGCAAAAAGCGGTTTTCCGCCAGCAGCGGCATGGGGTGGAGTTCCCCGCCGGCCAACAGGATACTGCAGGCGTAAATGGGGTAACCGGGATCCGGTACCAGGGCCACATCACCCGGGTTGATGCAGGCCAGGGCGAGGTGGGCCAGACCGTCCTGGGAACCCATGAGCACCAGTACTTCTTTTTCCGGATCCAGTTCCACGCCGAAACGGCGCCGGTACCAGCCGGCCACCGCCCGGTGCAGCCCGGGCAGTCCTTCCATCGGGTAGCGGTAGTTCAAGGGATTGTCCACCGCCCGGTGCAGCGCCTGAATGATGTGAGGGGCCGGCGGCCGGTCCGGGCTGCCCACGCCCAGATTGATCACCTGCACGCCGCGGGCTTCCACCTTTTTTTTAAATTGCTCCATTTCGTTGAAAATGGCCGAACTCAATTTTTGCATGCGCTGTGCCAGTTGCATTTTGGTCAACACCTCAACTGATTAAGAGATAAATATTACGCGAAAGTTTCCCTGCATACGGGCTCCCGTCCAACAACGGCCAAAAGTGTGTCCGGATGGAATATCCGGCAGATTGTCCGTTCCCGGGTCACAAGGCAAGCTGTAAAAAACACCCGCCGGCTGCTTTAACTTGTGCGCCGGCTTTTTCCCCCGGCCAGTTCCTTCAACTCCCGCACCACTTCACCAGGGGCGGTGGCTGCGGCCAGGCGACCGTGTTTACGGTGATCCAGTCCGTGAAAGTCGGAACCCCCGGTGCCCACCAACCGGCAGCGGCGGCAAAGCATCCGGTAACGCTCCGTCGCCGCGGCATCATGCTCCGGGTGATAAACCTCCAGGCCCTGCAGGCCGGCCCGGACTAAACCGGGGATCAATTCATCGCACCGGCTCAGGCCCGGATGAGCCAGCACAGCCACCCCGCCGGCATGGCGAATCAACCCGATCGCCGCTTCAGGCGTGTATTTCAAGCGCGGTACGTAGGCCGGCCGGCCGTCACCCAGGTAAAGATCGAAAGCCTCCTCCAGGGAAGACACCGCCCCGGTCTTCACCAGCGCCCGGGCCACATGCGGACGCCCCACCGCCCCGCCCCGCACCTCCGCCGCAACCTGCTCCCGGGTCAGGGGGAAGCCCAGGCCGGCCAAACGGGCGAGCATCTTTTCCAGCCGCTGCTCCCGGTCATGCCGGAACATCTCCAGTGTGGACAGGAGCGGTCCGTCATTGACATCGATCAGGTAGCCGAGCATGTGAATCTCCCGGCCGCCGTACCGGGTGCCCAGTTCCACCCCCGGCAAAACCACCTGTCCAAGCTCCCGCCCGGCGGCCAGTGCCGGGACGACTCCGGCCACTGTATCGTGATCGGTAATTGCCAGGGCGTCAAGACCCAACCCCTTCGCCATCGCCACCACCTGCGCCGGCGTTCCGGTACCGTCCGAGGCGGTGGTATGTACATGCAGATCAGCGGCCATAGTTTTTCTCCTCATACGTATTTGGCTATCTTCGACGTAAAAATGCCGATTTCCTTCAAGATGACGTTTAATGTTCCCTATTCACCAATAGGCAACACACGCCAATATGCTATGGCCCGAAAGTAACTTTGATTTTAAGATAAGGCGCAGAAAGAAGGGATCAGCCGGACATACACCTGCAAGGATTGCGAAAAACCCGCACAGCCGCAGTGGTCAATGAACCGGAAAGTTCCCGCCTCCAGGCGAAAGCGAAGGCGGGGGGCGGGCTTTACTTGAGAACGGTTTTCAGCACCCGCAGGAAATTGCCGCCCATTATGCGGCTGATGTCCTCTTCAGGATATCCCCGCCGGGCCAGCCCCTCCGTGAGGCGGGGCAGGCAGGACACATCCTCCAGCCCGGCAAGCGTGGACTCAATGCCGTCGAAATCCGACCCCAGACCCAGGCACTCCACGCCGCCCACCGAAATGATATGCTCCGCGTGGTCCAGCAGGCGCTCCAGGGTAGCGTTGTCCGCGTCAACAAAGGGCGGGTAGAAGCATAAACCGATCACTCCACCCCGGGCGCTCAAGGCCCGGATTTGGTCGTCACTCAGGTTACGGGGGTGGGAGCACAGGCGGCGGCTGTTGGCATGGGAGGCAATCAGCGGACCGCCGGACACTGCCAGCACGTCCCAGAAACCGGGTTCCGCCAGATGGGAAACGTCAATCAAAATACCCAGCCGGTTCATTTCTTTTACCGCTTCGCGGCCAAAGCGGGTCAACCCGCCGCGTGTGCCGGACTCGCCCACCCCGTCGGCCAGTTCATTGCGGCCGTTCCAGGTCAGGGTGATGCTGCGCAGTCCAAGACGGTACAACATACGCAGCACAGTCAGCCGTCCGGTGAGCGCATCGCCCCCCTCCAGGGACAACAGTGCTCCTATTTTCCCCTGCGCACAGGCCTTCTCAATATCCGGATAATTGTATACGGACATGATGGCGTCCGCGTTTTCCGCGAGTTCCCGGTAAAAGAAGTCTATCTGTTCCATTACCCGGATCAAGGCCAGTTCCCGTTCCTCCGGCGGAACAAAGGCGGCAAAAAACTGCAGGGAAACGCCGCCTTTTTTCAGCCGGGGCAAATCAACATGCCCCCCGCAGCCGCCGGACAGACGGCGCCTGTTCTTTTCCGCCGCCGACAGGAAATCGCAGTGAGCGTCCACCACAGTCAAGCGCCGGTGCAAATCAGTATGTTCAATCATCAAATAATATCCCCCTTCACCTGCAAATAATAGATTGTGCCCCCAAAAAAACAAAGCGCAAGCATCCGGCCGGCAACCGGCCTTTCAGCCGGATACCCTGCCGTAGAAGCTGACGTCCAATGTGCTGTGCTCATTAAAAAACCTGTTTATTCCGATGAACAAACAGGTTTGCCGGTTAGTTTGTCGGTTGGATGCTATCGCGGTTCGACAATCAACTTGATGGCCGTTCTTTCCTCACCGTCGATAATGATATCGGTAAAGGCCGGTATGCAGATCAGGTCAACTCCACTTGGTGCGACGAATCCTCTGGCAATTGCTACCGCTTTGACCGCCTGGTTCAGTGCGCCTGCGCCAATGGCCTGAATCTCGGCACAGCCGCGCTCCCTGAGTACTCCGGCCAGCGCGCCGGCTACGGAATTTGGACTGGACTTTGCTGAAACTTTTAATACATCCATGCGTCGACCTCCTTCTAGTGTGGGCAAAAATGTTCCAGGCATACTTTTCAGCACCTTTTTTTCATCTATATTCGCTATTGAAAGATAAATTCCTTTTTACATGCCCAAAAATTTATCCCGGTATTCTGACTATTCATAATTTTGTATGCGCCTGATTTCCACCGCTTCACCCGTTTCTGCATCAATGTCAATGAGAACGGCGTTAAACTGGTAAAGACCGACGGCCACCTCGAAACGGCGGGGCAGCTGGGAAATGAACTTTTCCAGCACCAGTTCCCTTTTCACTCCGATTACCGAATCCCGCGGACCAGTCATGCCCACATCGGTAATGTAAGCCGTACCTCCCGGCAGCACGCGTTCATCGGCCGTCTGCACATGGGTGTGTGTACCGCAGACTGCTGCTACCCGCCCGGCCAGGTGCCAGCCCATGGCCACTTTCTCCGACGTGGCTTCGGCGTGAAAATCCACCAGTATAATGCCCGCCTTGCCCTCAAGAGCGTTCAGCACCTGATCCATGGCCCGGAAGGGGCAGTCCAGGCTGGCCATAAAAATCCGTCCGGAACAGTTGACCACGGCAATTTTCACTGTTTCCAGTTCAAAAATGCGCACCCCGGCTCCGGGTGCACCGGGCGGATAATTCAGCGGCCGGACCATGCGCTCTTCTCCGGCAATATAATTTAAAGCCTCTTTATGATTCCAGACATGGTTGCCCATGGTCAACACATCCACCCCGCAGGACAGCAGCTCTTTCGCCACCTCCCGGGTGATGCCGTTGCCGCCGGCTGCATTTTCGCCGTTGGCGATCACAAAATCGATTTTCATGCCGGAACGCAATGCGGGGACATTCTCCCGGACTGCCCGCCGGCCGGGCGCCCCGACAATATCCCCGACCATCAAAAAACGCACCGTGTTTCCCCCATCCTATTTGTTAAAGACGAGCACCCGGCCTTCTTCCCGGAAGGCAAACAGGTACTTGTCCCCGCTGGCGTCCCTGATGCTCTCCAGCATATGTTCGATTATTTCTTCCTGTATAAGCAGGTCCTCTTCGAATAGCGGCTCATTATCGTCGGTAACCAGATGCCTGTCCAGCTGCAGGCGCAGCAGTTGCACAATCAGGGCGATTTCTTCCTGGACCAGTGTTTCCACATCCCGCTGCACCTCGATCATGGTCAACTGTTCGCAAACCTGGCAGTCGATCCGGCTGAGCCGGGTTTCCCTGTTTTCCAGTATATTAAAAACAGCAATGCTGTCCAGCAATTTTTCCTTGATTTCGCCCATATCCGCAGGCACGAGCACCTGGGATGAAATAAATGTAAACTTGAGCACCTGTCTGTCCGGATCGAAATTGATCGTGGCCACTTCCGGATAGCGTACCAGTATGGAAATCAGCAGCCCCACGCTGTCGGTCACGTCTTCCTTACCCGAGTATGCGACGCCCAAAACCGTCACCTTCCTTAATTCCGCGCACCGGCGAATATGTTATGAATTCGGTTTGATTTACTATAATCCTGCCGGCAGGCGAAAACCGCTGCAAAAAAATTTATGACAGTACAGGAAAAATGACCCCGCACTGCGGGGTCATTTTTCCTTATTACTTGGCGTAGTCCACAACCCTGGTTTCCCGGATGATGGTCACTTTGATCTGTCCCGGATAATCCAGTTCGGTTTCAATGCGTTTGGCGATTTCCCGCACCAGGCGCACCGCGGCCAGGTCATCCACCTTGTCCGGCTTGACCATGATGCGGATTTCCCGTCCGGCCTGAATGGCATAGCATTTATCCACGCCCTCGAATGAATTGGCAATATCCTCCAGCTTTTGCAGCCGTTTAATATAGGCTTCCAGAGTTTCCCGGCGGGCGCCCGGGCGGGCGGCTGAGATGGCGTCCGCCGCCTGGATGAGCACCGCAATGATTGTTTTGGGTTCCTCATCTCCGTGGTGGGCGGCAATGGCATGCAAAATCTCACCATGCTCCCGGTATTTGCGGGCCAGGTCGACGCCGATGGTCACGTGCGGCCCTTCCACTTCATGGTCCACTGCCTTGCCGATGTCGTGCAAAAGACCCGCCCGCTTGGCGGTCTGCACGTCCACCCCCAGTTCTGCCGCCATCAATCCGGCCAGGTGGGCCACTTCAATCGAATGCTTGAGCACATTCTGCCCGTAGCTGGTGCGGAACTTCAACCGCCCCAGCAGGTTGATCAACTCCGGGTGCAGGCCGTGCACACCGGTTTCAAAGGTGGCCTGTTCGCCGGCTTCCCGGATCTCGTTTTCCACTTCCTTGCGTGCTTTCTCCACCATTTCCTCAATCCGGGCCGGGTGGATACGGCCGTCGACAATCAGCTTTTCCAGGGCGATGCGGGCGATTTCACGCCGGATCGGATCAAATCCGGACAGAATCACTGCTTCCGGAGTATCATCAATAATTAGATCAATCCCGGTCAATGTTTCAAACGCCCGGATATTCCGGCCCTCCCGGCCGATAATACGCCCCTTCATCTCATCACTGGGCAGCGGAATCACCGCTACCGTGGTTTCCGTAACGTGATCGGCGGCACACCGCTGTATGGCCAGGGAGATAATTTCGCGGGCTTTCTTTTCCCCTTCTTCCCGGGCCTTGTTTTCAATTTCCTTGATCATCAGGGCCGCTTCATGCTGCACTTCTTTTTCCACGTCGGACAGCAACTGCTGGCGGGCTTGTTCGGAAGTAAAACCGGAAATCCGCTCCAGTTCACCGACCTGTTGTTGATATACTTCCTGCAAACTGGTCTTGATCTGATCAATTTCCGCTTCCTTGCGGTTCAAAGTTTCCTCTTTACGCTCAATGCCTTCAATTTTGCGGTCAAGAGTCTCTTCTTTTTGAACCAACCGTCTTTCCAGGCGTTGCAGCTCGGACCGGCGATCCTTGTTCTCCCTCTCCATTTCATTGCGCAGCTTGAGTACTTCTTCCTTGGCCTCCAGAATGGCCTCCCGCTTTTTGGCTTCCGCCACTTTTTGTGCTTCTTCCACAATTTTGCGGGATTCCGCTTCGGCCGAGGCGATTTTTGCTTCCGCCAGATACTTCCTTAAAAGATATCCGGCCAAAAAAGCCACTATTATGCCGATAATCAATAAAACCATCCATGATGTGTAGCTTTGCATGACAATATTCACCTCCTCTTATGCATGATCAAAAAAAAGACCGAGTAACCCTCGGTAGAAAAAGAATCGGTATGCTATTTTATGGAAACAGGCAGGATCAAACCCCACTAGTTCCAATAAACGGTTTGAGCAAAGCCAACCAAAACCGCCCCATGCCCCGGGATTATTGGATATTGGATTGTCATCTATTTCAAGCCCGCTCCAGCAGCAGCCAATTCAATTTTCTCCCAAAGCTAATTTTATCTTCTTTTGCACCGAATGTCAAGGCTTATCCCCCGTTTGCCCTTCCAGACAACGGTATACACGGAATATGATATCATATTTATATCCCCGCCGTTGTAAAAACGCCGCCACTTTCGGCCAGGCATAACGTTCCCCCATCCGCTCCCGGCGGCGCCCGGCCAGTTCCAGTGCGGACTGAAACTGCTTTTCTTCGTCCAAACCGGCCAGTGCCTGTTCAATAATCTCCGCCGGGACACCTTTTTGCCGCAATTCGTAATCCAGTCCGGTCCGGCCCAGCGGATGCTCCGCCAGGCGCCAGCTCACCCACTGGCGGGCAAAGGCCAGATCGTCCAGCAGGCCGGCTTCCTGCAACCTGTCCAGCACCTGCCCGATCACCGGCGGCTCAAATCCGGCCATGGCCAACCGCCGGGCGAGTTCCTGCCGGCTGCGGGCACGCCGGGCCAGCAACCGGCAGGCACGCTCCCTGGCCCGCTGAAAATCCCCCTGCTCCGTCAATGACGCTCACCAGCCTTACAATTGCTCTTCGGCCAGTTCCGGCGGTTTCTCCTCTTCCACCGCCGAAGGTGCCTTCACGCCGCCCATATTCAACGTCTGACGGATCCGGCTTTCAATCTGGCCGGTCAAATCCGGGTGTTCGCGCAGGTATTCCTTGACATTTTCCCGGCCCTGGCCCAAACGCTCTTCCCCGTAAGAAAACCAGGCACCGCTTTTGTTTATGATTTTTAGTTCTGTGGCCACATCCAGGATGGTCCCTTCCCGGGAAATGCCCGTACCGTACATAATGTCAAAATCAGCGATTTTAAACGGCGGGGCCACTTTGTTTTTAACCACCTTGACCCGGGTACGGGTACCAATCACATCGGTGCCCTGCTTCAACGTCTCCTGTTTGCGCACCTCCAGACGCACGGAGGCGTAAAACTTCAGCGCCCGGCCGCCGGGCGTGGTTTCCGGATTGCCGAACATGACCCCCACTTTTTCCCTCAACTGATTGATAAATATGGCCGTGGTCCGGGATTTGCTGATCACCCCGGTCAACTTGCGCAATGCCTGGGACATCAGCCTGGCTTGCAGTCCCACATGCGCGTCTCCCATTTCCCCCTCGATTTCCGCCTTGGGCACCAGCGCGGCCACCGAGTCAATCACCACTACATCCACCGCCCCGCTGCGCACCAGCATCTCACAAATCTCCAGCGCCTGCTCGCCGGTGTCCGGCTGCGACACCAGCAGATTGTTGATATCCACCCCCAGATTGCCGGCATAAACCGGATCCAGGGCGTGCTCGGCGTCGATAAAGGCGGCCGTGCCGCCGGCTTTCTGTGCTTCGGCGATAATATGCAGGGCCACGGTGGTTTTGCCCGAAGATTCCGGGCCGTAAATTTCCACCACCCGTCCCCGGGGCACACCGCCCACCCCCAGGGCGATATCTAACGAAAGCGCCCCGGTGGGGATAACCTCTACATTCAACCGCGCCGACGCCTCACCCAGCTTCATAATGGAGCCCTTGCCGAAATGCTTTTCAATGTTCGCCAATGCGGTTTCCAGCGCTTTTTGCCGTTCGCTCAATTATTTCCGCCCCCTCTCAAAACAAATGTTCGAACATATTTTACCCCGCCTGCCTTCAACTGTCAATAAAAATTCCCGTCTTGGACAACTGGTTGCCGCCGGTTACTGTGCCAGCAGGCGCAGGCGGATCATATTCAGCCCGGTGTTGGCCGCGCCCTGGCGGATGGCCTGACGCCGGCCGGGAAAATGGAATTCCCGGCAGCAGGTCCCGTCCGCTGCGGCCAGGGCGATATAAACCAGTCCCACCGGCTTGCCGGTCGAACCGCCGCCCGGACCGGCGATACCGGTCACGCCCAGGCCGAAATCGGCGCCGCTTAAACGGCGCACCCCTTCAGACATGGCCACCGCCGTTTCCCTGCTCACCGCCCCGTAGGCTGCCAGAACCTCCGCCGGCACACCGAGCACCTGCTCTTTAATCCGGTTGTGATAGGCCACCACTCCGCCCAGAAAATATTCCGAACTGCCGGCCACCGCCGTCAGGCGGGCGGCAATCAGCCCGCCGGTGCAGGATTCGGCCAGGGCCAGGGTAAGACCGCTCTCCGTCAGCAACCGGCCGACCACTTCCTCCAACACCTCGTCATCCATGCCGAAAATAAAGCCGCTCAAACGGTGACGCACCTTTTCCAGCAGGCCGGCCACCATCCGGTCGGCCTGCGCCGGATCTGCATGCCGGGCGCTGATGCGCACATGCACTTCCCCCGGCTTGGCCAGATAAGCAATGCCGGGGTTGGTCTGCCCGCCCAGGTCCCCAATGCGCTGCTGCACCACCGACTCGGAAATGCCGGTCACCTTGAGCAAGCGGGAGCGGGCGACGATACCACGATCGCTCAACCCGGCCAGATAGGGCTCCAGGAATTGTTCAAACATGGCACGCAGTTCACCGGGCGGGCCGGGTAAAAGCGCCAGTATTTTGCCGTTATGCTCAAGCAGCGCTCCGGGAGCCGTACCCCGCGGGTTGGGCAGTATTTTCGCCCCGGCGGGGAAACAGGCCTGTCTGGCCATGCTTTCCGGCATGACCATGCCCCGGCGGGCCATGAATTCCTTGATTTGTTCCAGGGAAGGTTGATCCAGCACCATGCCCAGGCCGAGCACCCCGGCGGCCGTCTCCTTGGTCAGATCGTCCGTGGTGGGCCCCAGCCCGCCCGTGGTGATCACCAGCGCCGACCGGTCCAACGCCCGGCGCAATATGCCGGCCAACCGGTCCCACTGGTCGCCGATGGTGGTATGCCTGGCCACTTCGATGCCCAAAGCGGACAGCCGTTGGCCCAAATACTGGGCATGGGTATTTAAAACTTCTCCCAACAACAATTCGGTACCGGTAAAAATCAATTCTGCCTGCATTAATACTCCACATCCTTGCGGTATCATGAATTCAAGATAGTTTTCGCCGGCACAAAGACAAAACCCTGCCGGGCGGGAAAAATATCCCGCTGCCCCGGATAAAAATAAAAGGCCTTGTATCAGGCCTTTCCGTTTATATATATTTATTCCCCCTCCGGCCGGTTTTACGCCGCCGGCCGGCCGATGATCCGGCGCAGTTGCTCACCGGTGATTTTCTCTTCATCCAGCAAAAGCCCGGCAATTTTAAGCAGGGTTTCTTTCATCCCGGACAGGTACGATTTCACCCTTTCCTCCTGGGCGTGGATGATCTCTGTGAGCACCCGGTAGCGCAACCCGACGGGCAACGTTTCACCGTCCACCACTCCCAGGCGGGACATGCCGGTGTTCAAAATCTGCCCGGCGGTGCGGGTGGCCTGCTGAAAGTCGTTTGCCGCCCCGGTGCTCCGGTTTCCCAGCACCAGATCTTCCGCCGCCGCGCCGGCCAGCATGACAGCAATCTGGTTTTCCAGGTGGTCCCTAGTATAAAGGTAAGTGTCGTCCTCCGGGGTCTGACGCATGTAGCCCATGGCCTGCCCCCGCGGGGTGATGGTCAGGGTGGAAACCGAACCCGGCCTGACCATCTCACTGACCAGGGCGTGACCGGTTTCATGAATGGCCACCCGCCGCAACTCGGCCACCGCCGGACGGCGATCCAGACGGTCGCCCATCATCACCTTATCCACCGCCTCGTGAAAATGGCGGTGAAAAATGGCCTGACAATCTTCACGCATGGCCAGGATGGCCGCCTCGTTGGCCAGGCTTTCCAGGTGGGCGCCGCTGAAACCGAAGGTTTCCCGGGCCAGTTCCTCCAGGGAGACATCCTCCGCCAAGGGCTTGTTGGCCGTGTGCAGTTTCAAGATCTCCAGCCGGCCCTGCCGGTCCGGCAGATCCACCTTCACCTGGCGGTCGAAGCGGCCCGGTCGCAGCAGTGCGGGGTCCAGCATATCCACCCGGTTGGTGGCGGCCACCACCAGCACGCGCACTTTGTCGTTCACCTTCATCCCGTCCATCTCCACCAGCAACTGGTTCAACGTCTGGTCGTATTCATGATGGCTGGTGGTCTGACCCCGCTTGCCGCCCAGAATATCGATTTCATCGATAAAGATCAGCGCGTTGCTTTTGTTCTGCTTGGCCGCCATTTCCCGCGCCGTCTGGAACAGGCGGCGCACCCGCTGGGCGCCCACACCGGCGTACATCTCGATGAACTCCGACCCGCTGCAGGACACAAAGGCGGCATCGGTATAGCCGGCCGCCGCCCTGGCCATCAGGGTCTTGCCCGTACCGGGCGGTCCGGTGAGTAATATTCCTTTTAACGGACGAATGCCCAGGCGTTTGATTTCCTGATAGTTTCTGATGAAATCCAGCGCTTCCCGCAGTTCCTGGATGGCCGCCCCTTGTCCGCCGATATCGGAAAAGGTGATCTCATGCCGGGGAACCACCTCGGCGCCGGCAAAATTTTTAGCCAGCAGTCCCCGGGAGCGGGCGATGTAATAAAGGCCGCCGCCGGCGGCGGCCAGAAAAATCAGCGGGGAAATGTCGTGGCCGGTCATAACCAGGAAAATCACACCGGCCAGGCCCAAACCCAGCCCTATTTCTTTCATGGCGACCTTCCTTTCCAGTTTCCAGACAACCAGTTAATCCATCCTTTTCAACAAAGGACATAACGAAACACCATAATTATATCATAAATCGCGGCAAATGGACCAGGGAATCGCTGCCACCGGCATGGACTCAGGATTGCTGAACGGCCGGCGGCATCTTGGCCGTGCGCGGGATCACCTGGTAGAGGTAATGCCGACCATGGCTCATTTGCAGGTAAATGTTGTCCTGATCCAGGAATATCCTGGCCGACGCTCCCACCTTTGCGGCGTGCGCTGCAATATAATCCGCCATTTCGCGGTAATTGCCCCGGGCGACGGCCTCATATACGGCAAACTGGCTGTAATAGTAGGCTTCATTGAGCTGGCTGTCCCGGTCGTCCTCTATTTCCAGTTTGAATTCCTTGTCGCCCAGCACTCCCCGGATGCTTTTCTGCAATCCCTGATAGGTGTCCATCAGATTGTTCACCGGTTTCAGGCGCACCGCCACCCGCAGCACGGGCTCCCGGCGGTGAACAGCAAAGGAGGCCACGGCCGGATTCTGTTTCAACACACCGGCCAGGGGCTCCTGATAGCTGTATTTGTTGTAAAGCCACTGGGCGCCCAGAAATACCCCCAACCCGGCCAGCATGGCCAGCAAAACCACGGGGATGCGCCAACCGTGCCACTGCATGGAAATATGCCCTCCTTAAAAGCCTAAAAGCCGCCCTTTTTCAGCACCGTCCAGCCCCGGCTGAAATAATCAAGACCCGACCAGACGGTAAAGAAAACAGCGGCAAACATGGCCAGATTGCCTACGCTCAAGCGGGTGGCGTTAAAAGGAACGTCTTGTAAAAACAGGGCCACAATAGCCACAATCTGGGTCACTGTTTTTACCTTGCCCAGCCAACTGGCGGCCAGCACGGTCCCCTCCGCCGCCAGCAGCGACCGCAGCCCGGTAACGGCAAATTCCCGGCCGATAATGATCATGGCCACCCATCCCGGCAGCCGGTGCAATTCCACCAGGGAAATAAGCGCCGCCGAAACCAGCAGCTTGTCCGCCAATGGATCCATCAACTTGCCCAACCGGGTGATCAATTGCTGCCGGCGGGCGATATAGCCGTCCAGACCATCGGTGCTGGCGGCCAGGATAAACACGGACGCAGCGACATAATCCCCGAAAGGCACATGCAGGGAGACCACTGTCAAAAAAATGGGGATCAAAAATATCCGCGCCAGTGTCAGCCGGTTCGGCAAGTTCATGGAATTAACTCTCCTATCAGGTCGTATTCCCCGGCCCGGTGTACGCGCACGGTAACCAGACTTCCGGAAGCCATGCCCCGGTCCGGTCCGGTAAAGACGACCCGGCCATCCACTTCCGGGGCGTCGCCCCTGGTGCGGCCGTAGTAGCGGTCTTTCCGCCGGCCTTCCACCAACACCTCCACCTTCCGGCCGATCAGGGAAAGGTTGTGCTCCAGGGATATTTTTTGCTGACCGGCCATAGCCCGGTGATAGCGTTCTTCTTTCAATTCCTCCGGCAACTGGCCGGGCAGGACGGCCGCGTGGGTGCCCTCCTCGGGACAAAACTTGAATATGCCGGCACGTTCAAACCGTACTTCCTGCATAAAATCCAGCAGTTCCTGGAACTCTGCTTCCGTTTCACCGGGAAAGCCCACAATCAGGCTGGTGCGCAGGGTCAGTCCGGGAATGCGGTTCCTGAGCCGTTCGATCAGGCGGCGGATGTACCGTCCGTCACCCCGGCGCCCCATGGCTCCCAGGATGCGCCGGTTGATATGCTGCAGCGGCAGGTCCAGATAAGAGCAAATCTTTTCCTCTTCGGCCATGGCCGTGATCAGTTCATCCGTGACGCCGTCGGGATGGCAGTATAATAGACGCAGCCAGGCCACCCCCGGCACCGCGGCCAGACGGCGCAACAGGGAGGCCAACCGGTAATCCCCGTAAAGATCCCGCCCGTAACTGGTGGTATCCTGGGCCACCAGGATTACTTCCTTCACTCCGCCCGCAGCCAGCGCCGCCACCTCGGCCTCCACGGCTTCCATGGAGCGGCTGCGGTAGGGACCGCGGATGGCCGGAATGGCGCAAAAGGAGCAACGGTGACTGCAGCCCTCGGCAATTTTCACATAAGCGGTGTAGCCAGGCGTAGCCTGCAAGCGCGGCAGGCCGGTGTCATAATCATAACCCGGAGCGCCCAGAAAAGTCACTTTTTCCCCGCTCAGCGCGCGCCAAACCGCATCCGCCACCCGGGGCACCGCCCCGGTGCCTAGCACACCGTCGATCTCGGGCATTTCGGCCAGCAGCTCCCGGCCGTAACGCTGGGCCAGGCAACCGGCCACCAGCAGCACCCGGCAACAGCCCCGTGTTTTAAAACGGGCCAGTTCCAAAATAGTGTTGACCGATTCCTCCTTGGCTGGAGTGATAAAACCGCAGGTATTTACAATCAGTACCGCCGCTTCCTCCGCCCGGGGGGTAACGGTAAAGCCGGCCGCCTGCAACTGCCCCAGGATTAATTCGCTGTCCACCAAATTTTTCGCGCAGCCCAGACTGACCACGCCCACCGTTTGTTCCATACCCGTCTCCTTCCCCGCCGGCCGGACCGGTCCAATGTCAGTATACCGCAGGAGAAAGGAGGCTGTCAAAAGACGAAATAAAGCCCCCCTCCGGCGGCCTGCGCCGTCCCGGCACACACAAAAAAGAGGCCCGGGCACAACCCCCGCCTTTGGACATCGCCATTTCCCGGCAGATGATCTTCAGAACACCGGTATCATTGAATTTAAGCACTGCAACCCATGTCACCCCCGGCCGCCGGATGCGGCCGTTTACTCGCCCAGCAGGTGAACCAGCCGTTCATGGATGTGTTCGCTCAGCTGTTCCATAGTGCAACGCAGGGAATGATCCAGAACATAACCTTCCCCCCACCGGGTCAACAAATATTGGACAAAAGCCATATACCCGTTCACTGAAGCAACCCGGAAAACTTCCCGGAAGGCGTTATGCCCGGCCGGAATATCATCACGGTGGGTAATGGTGAAACCGGATAAAACGCCCCCGTCACGGCGCCAGGAAAGCACCCCCTCGTATATGCTCATCTCCCGGCCGCAGGCGGCGCAGATCAAATTATCCATGGCAGCCGGCCCCTTTCATCAAACGCTATCCCTGATTGGCGGGAGGGAAGTTTTTAGTCACCACCTGGTAGGGACCGCCCAACGCCCCTAGATCCCGGCCGTTATATTGCACATTGACCGCACCGGCATTGCCTAGTTTCACCCATATGTTCTTTTGCCCTTTAAAGGCACGGGACTGATTGGCGGCCAGTTCGCCGGTAAACTGGGTTTTGCCGTCCACCACCACCTGCATCCAGCAACTGTCCCGGGTCACATTGAGCACCAGGTTCACGCCTTTGGCCTGTGTATTCGCACCGGATGTTCCGGAAGCGTCCTGTGGTGCAGTCTGCCAACCCCGGCCGGATGTCCCCGGGTTGGCCGGCGCCACCGGTGAGGGTTTGCTTTTGGGCGGCTGATCAGCCACATGTCCACGCGTCCAGGGCAACCCGGCGGACAGCCAGCCCGCTGCGCCCACCAATGCCACCACCAGCGCCGCCCCGGCGATGCGGTAGGCCGTGCGGCGCACCGGCGCCGGTTTGTTTTCCCCCGCTGCGGGCAGGGCTTCAACCGGGGATATATCCACCGGCCGCGCATCCACGGCCGGAAATTGTTCGTCGTAACTGGCCGCCATCAACTCGCCGTCCAGTCCCAAAAAACGGGCATAGTTACGTAAGAAACCCTTTACATAAACCCGGCCCGGCAGAACGTCAAAAGCTTCCTTTTCCAACGCTTCCAGGTATCTGCCCCGGATCTTGGTAGCCTCTTCGGCATCCGCCAGCGAAATACCGCGAGCCAGGCGCGCCTCCCTGAGCATATTGCCGATTTCCACAACCTTCACCTCCCTCGAGATGATCATGCCCGGGCAGGGACAGCACAAACCGCCGTACCTTGTCCACCGCTCCCGGCAAATCGGACATATCCACCGAAAGATGATAATCGTCGCTTGGTCCGGCCGGATATTTGTACAGGGGATCATAATACCCGGTCAACAGATCGGAAAAGACCCGGTTGAAATCCCCCCCGGCCAGTTCCCGGTTCAACTCCGCCACCCGCTGCCGGCCGAGGTACTTTTCCAGCGCCGCCACGGCCTTTTGCAAGGCATCCACATTGCCGTCCGGCCCACGGATGTAGTCCTCCCGGATGCGCCGCACCCGGTTTTCCAGACTGTCGTAAAGCAGCACCCTGTAGCCCTCCTGGATGGATTTGAACACCACCGGCGGCACCAACAACCGGCCCAACCGCCTGCTCTCACACTCCACCACGAACAATCCTCTGGTTTGCGCCTGACGCAACGCCTGTACGATCAACCCTTCAAACATCTTTTGGGACGGCGAAGGCGGCATGCCGATCTTGCCGAAGACCGAACCGCGGTGAGCGGCCAGGCCCTCCAAATCCAGCACCGGCACTCCTGTTTGCGCCAGCGCCGTGAGCAGGCGGGTCTTGCCCACGCCGGTCAGCCCGTGCAGCACCACCGCCCGCAGCGGCAACGACTCCCGTCCCAGGTATTCATTGACATAACGACGGTAGGCCTTGTACCCGCCCAGAATGCGGTATACCGGAAATCCCATCACTTCCAGCAAACCGGCGCTATACTGGCTGCGCAATCCTCCCCGCCAGCAAAATAACACCACCGGACGGCCGGCGGCCAACCGGTCGAAACTGGCTATAAAACGGGGCAGCCGCGGCGCGGTCAAGTCCAGGCCCAACCGCCGGGCATACTGGGGCCCCCGCTCCTTGTAAGCGACGCCCACCAGGGCTCGTTGTACATTATCGAGCAGGGGTATGTTCACTGCGCCGGGAATAGTTGCTTCGGCAAATTCCGCTTCCGAACGTACATCGACCAGAACGGCGCCGGTAAGGTCAAGTGCCTCCGGCACAGTAATGTTTCTTTGCATAACCCTCTCTCCCGCCCGCCGTCCCCGTCCCCGGTTCTTAGCTGCGGGCGGCACCGGCCCGCTTCGCCAACTTCTTTATATTATATCATTTCCGTTCGCCCGCCGCACAAACCGGCGGAAAACCAGCGGTCAATAAGTCCTTTTTTCTACATTCACCGCCGGTTTCCTCTCGCCTAAAGATTAAATTTAGCGTTTTCTAAAAGCGTGCTCGTACTGATCCAGGGTCATCAACACGGCCCGCGGTTTACTTCCTTCATAGCCACCCACTATTCCTTTTCTTTCCATAATATCAATCAACCGTGCCGCCCGGGCGTAGCCCACGTGCAGGCGCCGCTGCAGCAGTGAGATGGAGGCGTGGCCCGACTCGATGAATATCTGCACCGCCTGGGGCAGCAGTTCATCTTCCAGTTCCGGACTTCCTTCCTCCCGGCCGCCCTCGCCTGTAAAACGCTGTTCGTACCGGGGCTCACCCTGCTGCTTCAGGAAGGCCACCAATTCTTCCACTTCCCGGTCGGAAAGGAAGGCCCCCTGCACCCGTACCGGTTTGGGCGCACCGACCGGGTAAAACAGCATGTCCCCTTTGCCCAGCAACTTTTCCGCCCCGGCCATATCCAAAATGGTACGCGAATCGATCTGGGAGGACACGGCAAAAGAGATGCGGGAGGGAATATTGGCCTTGATCAATCCGGTGATTACATCCACCGAAGGCCGCTGGGTGGCCACCACCAGGTGCATGCCCGCCGCCCGGGCCATCTGGGCCAGGCGGCAGACGGCATCCTCCACGTCGGCCGGGGCCACCATCATTAAATCGGCCAGTTCGTCAATGATGATCACCATCAGGGGCAGTTCCACACCTTCGTCCGCCGCCGGAGCGGCGGGAGCATGCCAGTGTGTTCCGGCGGCGGACACCGGCTGTCCGGACACCCCGCCTCCGGACGCTACGCTCCGGTTGTAGCGGGTGATGTCACGCACCCCGGCGGCGGCGAAAAGAGCATAGCGGCGTTCCATCTCCCTGACCGCCCAGCGCAAAGAGGTGGCCGCCTGCTTGGGATCGGTGACCACCGGCGCCGTCAGATGGGGAATGCCGTTATAAGTGGCCAGTTCCACCATTTTGGGGTCGATGATTAAAAACTTCACCTGATCCGGGGAGGCCTTGAACAGAATACTGGCAATCAATGTGTTCAGGCATACGCTTTTCCCCGAACCGGTCGCCCCGGCAATGAGCAGGTGGGGCATGCGGGCCAGGTCGGCCAGCACCGGGTTGCCGGCGATATCCTTGCCCAGGGCCACCGTCAAACGGGAAGGGGCCTCCATAAATTCCGGGGTTTCCAGCAACTCCCTCAAATGCACCATGGCAATCTCCCGGTTGGGCACCTCGATCCCCACCGCGGCCTTGCCCGGAATGGGCGCTTCGATGCGCACGTCCGGCGCGGCCATGGCCAGCGCGATGTCGTCAGCCAGACCGACGATGCGGCTCACTTTGATCCCGGGCGGCGGCTGGATCTCATAGCGGGTGATGGTCGGCCCGCGGGAAACCTGGGTTACCTTGGCCCGTACACCGAAACTTTCCAGGGTTTCCTCCAGCACGCGCACATTTTCGGTAATGTCCTTGGTCACACGGGCGCTTTTGGGACGCGACGGCCGGGCCAGTATGGTCAGGGGCGGCAAATGCCAGGCGCTCTCCGGCAGCGGCGGCACAACCGTGAAACGGTCCGGTTCGCGCTGGCGTCCGGTTGGAAAGACAATACGCAGGCCGTTTTTCGGTTTACCCTCCCGGAGGTGAGCGGCCGGCACGGACACCGGCGCCACCGGCGGGGCGTCCGCCGCCGCCGGATCCGGTTCCGCGCAACCGGCGCCGCCCCGGTCAATGATCACCGGCATGGCCGGGGGCGGCGAAACGGGTTCGGGCATCTCCTCTTCTGTTTCGGTAAAAAGAAATCCTTCCAAACGCTGCCGCCAGGCAGCGTAAAACCCCGCCGTGCCGGCGGCCAGCTGCCGGCACAAGGCGCCCAACGGAGCGTTGGCGCTTAACAGTACGCCCACCAAAGTCAGCGTGGCCAGCACCACATAAGTACCGACCGGCCCGAAGGACCCCTGAAGCAAAAAGACGCAGCCGGCGCCCAAAAGCCCGCCCCCCTCACCGGCCCAGCCGGCATTCAGTGTATAAGGGGCCGGAATAAACGCCAGATGCAAAAGGGCGAGCGCCACCAGAAACAGCAGGGCCGGCCCGCCGAAACGCCGCCCGGCGCGGGCTCTTCCCCTCCCGTGCCCGCGGGCCAGCCGCCAGCTCCACAAAGCAAGCAAAACCGGGAACAGGAAGCGTCCCTCCCCGGCCACCCCGCGCAGCAGCCGTTCCACCGCCCAACTGATCACTCCGGCCGACGGATTGAGCAGACTGAGCAACCCCAGCACGGCCAGGGAAAACAGGGCGATACCGGCAATCTCAAATTTTATCTGATCTTTGGCTTGTTTGACGACCATTTCCGGCCCCACCCGCAAGTATAAACTAGATCGTCCCAGTACATCTATATTTTACCACAGGAGAAAATAAAACGTCCACTGGATTTTTCCAGTGGATGGACAACAATTCCCTGCAAGCGGGAATTGGCGGAACTTTGGTATCCAGTGGAAGACGGGTACTGATGGATGGTAATATCAAAGTCGTTTTTCACCGTAATATTCCTATGACATGAGAAACCTTCGCGGAGAAACCTTCGCGGAGAAGCCTCCGGGTTTATCCCGGAGGAGTTTAACGCCAATCACAAAGCTCCCCCGGTTTTCTCACGCCGGGGGAGCTTTGATTGCCTGATAAACCGTAATTTAACGAATCATACGCCCGGGATAGCTTTTTTTAGTCCCTGCCGATCAGTTCACGCACCCTGTCCACAGCCGAACCGGCATCCGCCGCATAACCGTCGGCGCCAATTTCACCGGCAAAACGTTCGCTTACCGGCGCGCCACCCACAATCACCTTGACCTGACCTTGGTAAGCGTCGCCGATTGCTTTTACCGTTTCACCCATAAAGCGCATGGTGGTTGTCAGCAGTGCCGATAATCCGACGACCTGGGGCTGATGTTCTTTTATGGCGGTGATAAACTTTTCCGCCTTGACGTCCGTACCCAGGTCAATCACCTCATAACCCGCTCCCTGAAGCATCATCCCGACCAGGTTTTTGCCGATATCATGCAGATCGCCCTGCACAGTGCCAAGAATAATTTTGCCCAGGTATTTCCTTTCACCCGCGGCCGTAATGGCCGGTTCCAACACTTTCAGGCCCATTTTCATCGCCCGCGCCGCCACCAGCATTTCCGGAACAAATATCTCGTTATTCTTGAATTTCTCACCGACCACAGTCATAGCGGCAATATAACCATCAGTTATGATGTCGTCAAGAGTCAGTCCGTTTTCCAGAGCCTGACGGGTCAGATCCTCGACTACCGGTGCCTTCCCGGCAATAGTCGCCGCTTTGATTTCTGCAAGTAAAGACACGAGTTTATCCTCCTTGATGATTAGTTCATTTTACATTCAATATCTTTTAAGCTATCTGCTTTTGCAGTATTCTTCAACTGTCTCCACAATAGCCTTGAGATTACGGTTGGGGGTGGTCAAAGGAACAGCACATTCCGGAGCAATGATTTCAACCCCGGCCTCGATGTTTAACAAAGTCTCTTTGCGCACATCATCCGGCGTTCCCTTAAACAACGTTTCGGGATTATTGATACTGCCGGCCAGGGTAATACTCCCCTTTACTTTTTCATGAGCCGTTTTGGGCGACACTTTGGAATCGAAATGGAAACATTTAAATCCTGCCCGGGCTATATATTCAAGCCGGTCAGTGGTATTCCCGCAAATATGCAAAATAGTCGGCCCGTTAATTTTTGGCGTTCATCTCCTGGTGAATGGGAAGTAGAAAATCACGGTAACATTCTCCGCTCACCAGATCACCGGTGGCATGATCGGCGACAGTAACCACATCTGCTCCTGCGTCAAACTGGGCATTGGCAAAATCAACCGATAAACCTTTAAGCTTATTCAAAAAACCGCGGACTTTATCCGGATCCAAAATCGTATCCAAAAGAAAATTCTGGACACCGTAAAGATGATATGATAAAGTCCATGGCCCCATTACCTTGCCGACAATACAAACATGGTTACCGTACTCACTCTTCAAGTGTTTAATAGCGCCCAGGACAGTTGTAATTGATGGCCTGTCAAAAAAATCTGCTGGTATGAGAATTTCATCAGGATCATGATAAGGATTTTCCAGGACATCTGGCATTGAGTCAATGCTTCCCCAGTTCATTTTTAACCCAAATGCGGCTGATTCCTGTTGTACGCTAAAATAAGGTGCGACTGTATCAAAGCCCAGGATTTCATACCCGGTCGCAGCTAATGCAGCCATCTTTAATGGATCAAGGTGTGCTTCCGGGAAATATACTCCACATGCTTTCATCGATTCAACAGTGGCGACAGATACCGGGTTTCCTACCGGGATGCGGTCCGGTCGCTGCCCCAAAAGGGCAGCCATAAATCTTTCCTTAGGTTTCATTATGAGATTACCTCCATGCTAAAGTATACAATTACTAATTATGCTATTGTTTCCTTTTGTACCAGAGTTTCTTCATTTTTCCGATCAACCAGTTTAAATGCAGCTACAACTCCGATAATGGCTGTAAAGGCAACCCAAATCCAAGCCCAGAAATAATTAACATTTTTGGTCACAGGATTTGTTATGATTAACCAACCCATAACATAGGGAGACGCTGCAGCAAACATATAAGCAAAGCAGTTGACAAAACCCATTGCTTTACCATAAACCTCTACTGGAAACATATCGGCAGGCAGGGAAATGGCCGGTCCCCAAACCATATTGGAGAATATCCCCGCTCCGGTCAGTGTTAAAAGAAGCACATACGGCGAAACGCCTTTTTGTAAGGTGGCCAGAATAATGATAAAAGGAATCATAAGAAGAAAACAAAGAATAATCATCGGCCTGCGACGTCCATTTAATATGCGGTCACTTACCCAACCACTACCAAATGAGCCGACAGCGCCGCCGATAAAGTATATCGACGCCCATACCCCCATTTTCATCACGTTAAAATTAAATACCTGGGTGAGATACATTGCTGACCAGGTCATTACCCCCCAGTAGGCCAATTGTGCAGCTATATATACAAAAGTCAGGGGTATAAAACCGGGAGTTTTAATAATTTTAGAGAGAGGTATGTCTCTAGCCTTTGCCTTGTTTTCTATGAGATCAACATTTCCAGATTCTATATCTGCTTTAGCAATTAGCCCTTGTTCGATCTCTTCTTCATATGATTCTATTGCTTCTTCCTTACCAACAAACTTGTTCTTTTCTGGCCTATCAAACACTGTAGTTAAAACAAGTATTAATGGGATAATGCCAAAGAAAGCGAGGACATGAAAAACAGCACGCCAATCGCTATTAAGGCTTTTAAACATATATGTTGAAAGAATAGGCGCCCATGCCGGTGTAATAATCCAGGCCCAAGACACAATGCTCTCCGCGCGCGCCCGCTGGAGAGGCGGGAAATAGCGAACAATTAACCTCACTGAAGGAATAAATTCAGTTCCAACCAGGATACCAAACAGGGCCATTCGTAAATAATATTCACCGACAAAATGCATATCGCCCATCAAATAAGTTAAGACACTCCAACTTAATATTGAAAATATCATCACCTTGCGGGATCCTATTTTATCGCAAATCCATCCAGTTATCATCTGCGATGGCCCGTAAAATAATAACATCAATGCTGCACCGATCCCGATTTCTACAGTATTCATTCCAATTGATTTGCTGATAAATGGCATGAGTATATTAGTTTTAACCCGGTCCAGGTATTGTATGGAGTAACATATTGTTAAAATAACCAGTAGTACATATCTAAACCGGTAGGCGGTCCTTTTTATATTATCTACCATATCAAACTACCTCCCTAAAATATTTCAATCGCAACCTAGCCGCCATAAGCGCATCAACCGCACCGTCGCCTCCTCCAGAAGCACCGCCGCATTTTGCATCGCTTCCGACAGTTCCATGGGACGGGGGATTATGCCGTATACGGCATTAATGCCGTGCTGATAAACTTCCGTATACCCCGGCCCGATGCTTCCAACCAGCGCCACCACCGGCAGGTTGTGTTTTTTCGCCAGGCGGGCCACACTTACCGGAACTTTACCCAAAACAGTTTGGTGGTTAATTTCCCCCTCACCGGTAATGACCAGATCAACCTCATTTTCGGTTATAAACTCATCTAATTTACATAATTCCAGCAACATATCACTGCCGGGCACCAGCCGGCCGCCCAAAAAGGCCGCCAATCCGGCGCCCAGACCGCCGGCCGCACCGGCGCCGGGCAGGTCATCCACCTTAATTCCGTAAGTCTGCCGGATTAATTCCGCCAGGCGGCGGAGTAATGTATCCAAACGTTGAACCTGCTCCGGCGTGGCCCCCTTCTGCGGGCCGAAAACAACCGATGCGCCGCGGGGTCCGTAAAGAGGAGAAGATACATCATATATACCGGTTACTTCAACACCGGCGAGCCGTTGATCAAGACCGGAATAATCGATCCCGGTCGCCTGCGCCAGGTTGCTTACGCGGGGTTCCAGCGGGCGGCCGGTTCCGTCCGGAAAGCGTATGCCCAGGGCCGCCGCCATCCCGATGCCGCCGTCATTGGTGGCGCTGCCACCAAGGCCGACAATCACCCGCCGGCATCCTTCAGCCACCGCCGCCAGAATCAATTCCCCCACCCCCAAGCTGGTGGTTGATTCCGGATTACGGCGCTCCGGCGGTACCTGTGGCAACCCGCAAACCGAAGCCACTTCCAGCACCCCGGTTATGCCGTCTGACAGCACCCCGTAAACAGCCTTTACCGGCCGGCCGAGCGGTCCGGTCACCTCTGCCTCCAACAGCCGGCCGCCGGCCGCGTTTATTATTGCCTCGACTGTACCCTCACCCCCGTCGGCGAGGGGAACTTTCTTTACTACAGCCTGCGGAAAAACAGCTTTAATCCCCCGTTCCATATAATGCGTCGCCTCAACTGCACTGAGACTGCCCTTGAATGAGTCCGGGGCCACTATGAACAGCATCCAGTTTCCTCCAAAACAGATTTTTTGCATTTTGGACAAGCACGTTGTAACATATAGTTAACCCCCTTTATCTGGAGCGTTAAGGCATATACCACCTCCCTGGTTAATTTTCTTTTTGGTATAATTTTTCCATTGCCCTCCAGGTATAGCGCCAGACATATCATCCAACACAAGTGATTAATGCCTAGTTTTTCTGTCTTTTCATTAAATTCACCTTTTACATAAAATCCAATGTTTCTTTGCTCTCCAAATTATTTTTTGTGCAAAGTGCATAAAAAAACAAGGTGCCCGGGCAGAGCACCCTGCTATCCGTTATATTGCTCCATTATTCCGCTTGCAAATATCTCCATGCCACTATGGCCAGTTTCAATTTCAGTGCATCCTGAAAGGAGAGGGACGGACGATACCCGGTTAACTCCTCCAGTTTTTCCAGACGGAATATGACCGTGTTGCGGTGTACAAACAAGGCCCGCGCCGCCCGGGTAACATTGAGACCGTGCTCAAAAAGGGCTTCCAGTGTATTGAGCGTTTCATCCAGGTGCCTGGCCTCACCTTCTTTCAACAACGGTCCAAGCACCTCTTGCATGTAGTCACGCAACACCTTTCCGGGCAATATGGCGAGCAAATTTTCCACCGGCATGTCTTCCGCCCAGTAGGCCTTACCCCGTCCCCACAGGCGCTGACCGGTGTCAATGGCCGCCAGAGCTTCTTTGTATGATTGGGCATATTGACGATAATCCCCGTATAGCTTTCCCACCCCCACCGTCACAGTCAAACCGGTATCTTGATAAATGTCATCCATTACTTTTTTGATTACCATTTGTACTTCTTGCTTTTGCTGTTTGTTTATACGCCAATTCTTGCTGTCTTTCAGCACCACAAATTTATCTCCACCGGCAAAGGCAATCAACTCCTTGCCGGATATGGAGAAAGCCCTTTCAATGGTGTGAAAAATACCCTCTTTTAATTGCTGCAAGGCCAGTTCCCCGGTCCGCATATCATCCCGGGAGGAAAGCTTTTCCTCCACCACCCGGCCGAAACGGTCCACGTCGATCACAATGGCATATCTGGGTATCTGTAAATCATATGACAAAATGGACGCCCTGGCTAAAAAAAGGGCTTCATTCGGACCGCTTTCACCGGCCAGCAGCTCTTGCATGAAGCTTTCCCTGGCCCTTGTTTCCAGGTTGAGCTGTTCTTTCAGCACCAGTTGTTCCAGCATCAATTCTACGGCAACCCGTACCAGTTCCCCGCTGGAGCGGACTTCTTCCGGGTCGCCGCTAATGCCAACCACTCCGGCAATTTTCCCGCCAAAGACAATGGGCAGGTTCACCCCCGGCCGTACGCCCCGTAAGACATTCATATCTGTGGTGGAGATTTCCATCGAATGGCCATTGGCAATAACCCGTGCGGCCCCTTCATGAAAGCTGCCCAGGCGATCGCGATCCCCGCTGGCGATAATCACCGCCCGGTGATCCATGATATTAATGTTTTTCTTAATAATGGCCATTGTTTTGTCCACAATGGGCTGCGTCAGTTCATGAGTCAACAGCATTTTAGAACCTCATTTGCCGGAAATCAGCGCATCAATCTTGCACTAAAGATAATTATAGTCTAAAAATGTCAGTCTGAAAATGTTTTGCACAGCAGTTTCGGGGGCTTTACCATCTAAAGATCGCGTGATCGCAAAGGACCGGTTAATCAGTCGGCAATGCTACATTTTGGCAATGGTATCCGCGGCCATCTGTTTGGGCGGCCTGATCAGCAGGGTCATCACTGCGGCCAGCAAAAGCAGAACAGCCGAAATGATGTAGGCATTATTATAAACCTTGTACAGGTCGGCCATTCTGCCGCCGACAACCGGTCCGATCAGAGAGCCAGCGGCCACGGCGGTGAAGACCAGTCCGTAGTTAATCCCGGCATGCTTCAACCCGTAATAGTCGTAGGTGATTGACGGGAACAGGGATAGCAGGGAGCCGTAGGCCAAACCGGTCAAAACGGAGCCCAAAAGCAGTGCGGGAGCAGACCGGTAAGTGGCAAACATGAACATATTTGCTGCCTGGATCAGGAAAACCAGCAGCATAGTTCTGCTGCGTCCCAGCCGATCGGAAAGCCAGCCGGCCAGAACCCTGCCGCCGGCATTGGCTATGGCCAGCACCGCCACAAAAACGAACCCCCAGTTCAAACCGGCTTGAATCCTGGCGATCTCGGCCAGTTGGCATATAATCATCAAGCCGGCGGATACGGAAAAGGCATACATAATCCAAATCAGATAAAACTGAGGTGTAGCTAGCATTTCCACGGGTGCGAAACTGCGCCCGGAGGCAGCATCTGTTGCGGCCTTTGTGGCCGGCGGAGGACCGCCGAGAGGCTGATGTCCGGACGGCGGAAAAGCAAGTACCTGGGCCAAAATGACGCTTACGGCAAGGAAGATCATGCCTTCCACATAAAAGGTGTGGATAACACCAAAAGACTTGATCAATGAGTTGGTCAGCGGGGCGATATACACCGAGGCCAGACCGAAACCGGCCACCACCAGGCCGGAAATCTGCCCTTTCTTGTGCGGCATAAACCATTTGACGGCCGCCGGAGTGGCGGCGGCATAACCAAAGGCTATGCCGCTCCCGACGATTACACCAAACGTAATGGTTAAAGTCTGAAGGGAATTGCCGAGGAGGCCCGACAGGATCATGCCCAGACCGACCAGGATACCGCCGATGGTGGCCACCCGGCGTGGCCCGGCTTTATCGACAAGCCATCCGGCCGGCACCATGATGATGGGAAAAACAACATAGGCGATGGTATAGGGAATGACCGAAGCTGTCTTACTCCAACCAAGCTGGCTGATCAAAGCGGCGGCAAAAACGCTCCAGGAATAAACAACCCCGAGACACAGGTTTATGCCAACCCCGGCGAAAGTAACCGCCCAGGCCCTCCCCGCACCGGTTTGCCTTGATGTGGACATCGCATGCACCCCCATCTAGTCCAGCTCAATTGGATAGCGGCCGTATTTCTTGATGGCATCCCGCATAGCCAGGACGTTTTCCAGCTTCGCATAGCTCGGCAAGCTGTTGGCGCTGCTGCAGATATAACCACCCCCCGGGGCGGCCACCCGGATCCGTTCCTTAACCTCGGCATCCACCTCTTCCGGAGTACCCAGAGTCAAGGTATAGTCAAGGTCGATATTGCCCACCAGGCAGACGCGGTGGCCGTAATCACGCTTCATCCTGCCGATGTCCATCAGCCCCGGCTGGATGGGATGAACGGCGCTCATTCCCAAAGTAAGCAGGTCGTCCATAATAGGGAAAAGATTGCCGTCGCTGTGAAAGATCCAGGGCTTTTTGATCGCCTGAGCGACCACTTTCATGTGGGGCAGAAGGAATTCCCGGAACATTTGCGGTGAAAACCAGGGGCCGCGGTTATCGGCCAAATCGTCGTTGGCCCAGAAGAAATCAAAGTCGAGTTCATTTAAGTGTTCAACCACCCGTGCCGACCACTCGGAAAAGCGCCGGTGGACCTCATGGACCAATTTCGGGTTGTCAAAAATGGCATAGGAAAATTGTTCCAGCCCCATGCTGTTGATTGTTGATGCGGCGCCCAGGCGGATCCGGGCAAAAACTGCATATTTACCTTTGTAACGTGCTATCCAGTCGGCAATCTGTTCATAGCGGGCCGGATGATCCGGATCGGGTAAATACTGGTCAAAAAGTTTCAATGATGCTTCATCCACCAGCAGGCCTTTTTCGACAAAATTTCGACCGTCAGCATCCGTACCCATTTTAGCTACCCAGGGCGGGAAAAAGTCAAAAGTCACTTTAGTGGGATGGTAATACTTTTCGTGAAAGGCATCGCCGCCCTGCATGGACTGACCGGTGCCGGCAGCGCCGCCGGTGGGATAATGGTAACCAAAGCCGTCCAATCCCAGGGTCTCACATAGTTCCACCGGGGTAAAATCGTCCCGGCCCATGATCTGGATTTGCAATGGTTCCTCCACATCATTCTCTACAAAGGGTACCCGATCGGTATTCCTTTGGCCAGGGCCGTCATTACCCTTTCGCGTGGGGTCATGGTCATGATAAAACACCTCCATAGTTTTTAACTGGCTTTAGCGGAATATTCTTTCCATCTCGGGAAGCATTTTTCCGACGCCAGTTACCGCTGCATAACAGGCGGGAGACAATTATTTAAAAGTCTCAGATAAGAAAAGTTGCAATTAATATGCCATTTAGTCAATATCCAATTTTCAGCCTGATTGAGCGCTAAAAAAGAAAAGTGATTCCATTTAGAATCACTTGCATACCGCCTATGCTGATTTTACATCAATAAGCATACTGTTCCAAAATGTTACCGCCGTCAGTGGTATAGATGCCCGGCCCTTACGCATCTTCCTTCCATATTTCAATCGAAGCCTTCTGCGGCAGGGCCAGGCCGGCGGCTACTTCGATCACTTTGAGCAGGCCGGACGGGCCGGGGCAACCGGGGTGCGGGCTGTATTTGGCAAATGTCTGGTAGACGGTTCCGAGATGCAACTTTTGAAACAGTTCCTGGTAGGCGTCCACTTCCGACAATTCGGCCGCGATTTTCCGGTAGTTGGGACAGTCGCTGGCGATCTTTATTTGCACATGCCGGCCGTCCTGACACTCCGCTTCCGCATTGATGGTGAAACCACATACTCCGCTTTTAATGATTCCTTTAACCATTTTCATGCCTCCAAAAAGCTTTTTAAAAACTCAAGGCATCGATAAACCGGTCCTGGAAACCGGGCCGTGCCGAGAGCTCCACATGCTCGACCCGCCGCGCCAGAGCGGCGGCCTTTTGCCGTATTTCAGCCGAAAGCAGGGCCAGCCTGGCCCCCGCCCCGGCGGCATTGCCCACCGGATAAATCCGCTCCGGGGAAACGGGGGGCAACAACCCCAGGGACAGCGCGCTGTGCTTATTGATATAACTGCCGAATGCCCCGGCCAGCAGCACCCGGTCGATGTCGCCGGCGGTCAGTCCCGCCTGATCCAGCAGGATCTCAATGCCGGCACGGATGGCAGCCTTGGCCAGCTGCAGTTCCCGTACGTCTTTTTGTGTCAACAGCACCGGCTCAGCCCCGGTTTCTTCCCACGAGGCCAGGACAAAACAATTCCCGCCCGCTTCGCTTTCCAGCCTGCGCTGCAGGGCGCCGGGCAGATGCCCCGCCTCATCCCGGGAAATCATTCTGCCCCCGCTTTCGATCACGCCCGCCCGCACCAGTCCGGCCACCGCGTCCATCAGACCGGAGCCACAGATGCCCCGGGCGGGAACGTCCCCGATTACCTTCAAGTGCACGTCATGATCAACGGTCATGCCTTCAATGGCACCGGCGGCCGCCCGCATGCCGTGGCGGATCTGCGCCCCTTCGAAAGCCGGCCCGGCGGCGGTGGAACAGGTCATCAACCGGCCCTGGACAGCAAGAACGATCTCCCCATTGGTACCGATGTCCACCGCCAGGCCGAATAAACGGCGGCTGGTATCCCCCGCCTCCACCGCCAGCACCCGGTCGCCGGCCAGCACGGCGGTGACCAGGCCGTTTTTTGCTCTGATGGCCGTGGGCAGGACGCGCAGGGCGGCCAGTTGCAGAACCAGATTATCGTCGCCCAATGCCGCCAGCAGGCGTTCGGCATCGGCCACCTGGTTTTCCAGGGAAGGGGGCCGGGTTTGACAGAGAATTTTCCGTACGCCCGGCTCCGGAATAACATTTATTTCAGTCCGGCTGAGTTCACTTTTGCGGTACAGGGACACCTCCGACCGGGGAATCTCCACCACCAAATCACTGGTTACAGCGGTCCGGCAGGCCAGCACCCACCGCTCCGACCCGTTTTCCGGCAGCCGTACCCGGCATTTGCCGCAGGTCCCCTGGCCGCCGCAGGGTCCTTCCAGTTCCACCCCCGCCTCAATGGCGGCCTCCATGATGGTGACGCCGGAGTCGACATGCACCTCAACCCGGCCGGGCAGAAATGTTACTTTGTTTTTGCTCACTGCTGCCACTTCCTTTAAGCCAGTTTGCCGCGATGTGTCCGCCGGATCTACTCATAAGCAGACCCGGTCAATTTCCCGCGTGACCGGAAAACCCCCAATAGGCCAGCTCCCCTATTTCCTGTTCATTGCATTTGTCATTACTTTGCTTTATCCGGATCATCCAAAACGGATCAGCTGATTCCCGTGCACACGCACCGGTGGTCCATTAACTGTGTTTTCCTCTTCCCCTGAAGATGGTGGGCGTACACCCTTCGAGTTTTTTAAAGACCTGCCCGAAATAGCGGTAATCACGGTAACCCACCCGCGCGGCAATTTCCGTCACCGGCAAACCGGTAGTCAACAAAAGTTCCCTGGCCGCCTTCAACCGCAAACGGGTCAGGTAATCCAAAAAATTCTCTCCCTGCGCTTTTTTAAACAAGCGGCTGAAATAGCAGGGGCTCAAATCAACCTGCCGGGCCACTTCTTCCAGGGAAAGATCCCGGTGCATGTTTTCATCAATAAACTTGACGGCCCGGCGGATTAAATTGCTGTTGCGGTGTTCCCGCGCCTCCGCCACCTTGTCCGCCAGCAGGCCGACTTTTTCAATCATTTTGGCCCGCACTTCGTCCAGTGATTCCAGGCTCATGAACTCACTGCTGCCGGCCAGGAAAATGCCGGCTGTTTCCTCCGCACCGGCACCGCCTTCCAGCGCCGCACGGGTAACCAGGCTGCCCAACTCCAGCAGCTTCATCTTTAAAACCGGCGGCCGCATTTCCTGTTTAAGCATCATTTCCGCAATCAGACGGGCCAGCTGGCGGCAGGCGGCGTCCTTGTCCCCCAGCCGCACCGCATGGGCCAGTTCCTGTTCCGCCGGGGAAGCGAAATGCTGGCGATAACCCGGCCGAACAGTAACGTCATCAGCGTGAATAACCTGATCCCCGCCGTACAGCACGCGGTACTCGACGGCCGCCGCCGCTTCGGCGTAGGAACGGGTCAGCCCGGCCGGACTATCCGCCGGCCGGCCCACACCAACCGTTACCGTCAGAAGCGTTTGCCGGCGGATCAAATCGCAGAGCTTTTCCCCCAGGCGAATGGCAGTTTCCCGGACGGTTTGCCGGCCTGATATGTGCTCCACGGGCACAAGCAAGAGAAATTCATCCCTGAAACCAGGAGCCACCAGTGCACCCGGCCATTGGGAAACAGCCCGTTCAATAATCTGCAAGATCTTTTTTTTCAGGAACTGCCGTTCTATTTCCGGCATATTCTCCGTTCCGGCATGAAAATTGTCCACTGCCGCCAGCAGGACCAGGCGGGGCAGGGGGTTAAGGCCTAAAAATTCCGCCCGCGCCCGGATTTCTTCCTGTTTAATGTTACCGGCCACCAGATCCAGGGCAAACCCCAGGCGGATCTGGGGCAGCATCTCTTCCAGGGCGGCTTTCAGGTTTTCGGTTTCCTGCCGGTCCGCACGCTCACGGGCAATCTCTCCGGCCAAATCGTCCAGCATGGAGATCATTTCTTCCCCGGCCACCGGCTTTAATAGATACTGGGAGGCACCCATGGTAATCGCCTGCCGGGCGTAGGTGAACTCATCGTAGGCCGTAACAAAAACCAGACGCGCACCGGGGAGCAATTCGCGGATGGCCCTGCCGGCCTCAAGGCCGTCCATTTCCGGCATCTTTACGTCCAGCAGCATCACGTCTGGCTGCAGTTCCCGCGCCAGTGCCACCGCTTCGGCGCCATCCCCGCATTCGGCAACGATCTGGTAGGCGGGGCGTTCTTTTTCCAGCACGCGGCGGATGGCCAGCCGTTCCAGCGGTTCATCGTCGGCCAGGAGCAGCTTGAGCATTTTCAACTCCCCCTTTCTGCTTTGGAAAAGGGAAAAGTAAGCTGGACACTGGTTCCGGCCCCGGGCCTGCTCTGCACATTCAAGGCGCAGTCGCTGCCAAAATAATGCTGCAGGCGGCGGAAAACATTGACTATACCCAGTCCGCTCACCTGACCCCGGTCCCCGGACCTTACTTCCAGATCAAATATTTCCTTTTGCAATTCTTCCGTCATTCCGATGCCGGTATCGCAGACTTCCATATGCACCTGGCCGCCCACAACCCGGCCCTTGATCGTAACCCGGCCGCCCTCTTTCAAGGGCTCAAGGCCATGAATGACGGCATTTTCCACCAGCGGCTGCAGTATCATACAGGGCAAACGGGCTTCCAGCAGCGCCGGTTCCACGTCTATTTGGCTGGCCAGCCGGTCACTAAAACGGGTCTGCTGAATGAACAAATAATCCTGCACGATGGCCAGTTCTTCCCGCACAGTAACCAGGCTCTTCACCTGGTAAAGGGTGTAGCGCATCAGCCTGGCCAGAGCGCGAACCATCTTTTCCGTTTCCGGCGCCTCCTCAAAAAGGGCCAGACGGGAAATAGTATTCAGGGAATTGAAAAGAAAGTGGGGACCGACCTGAGATTGCAGGGCTCTTAATTCCGCCTCCCCGAGTGCCTGTTCCAGCTTGTGCTGATTCTGCAGGAAGTGGATAAAGCTGTTGCGCTCCTCTTCCACCTCTTGCTTGGCCACCAGCACGGCATTCAGCTGCACAACCTGCGCGGCGATAAAGGAAAGCAGCCCGCAGACGGCCTCCAGTTCCTCCAGGGAAAGAACCGGTATGTCCGCCGGTTCTTCCTCCCCGGATGGACTGTCACCGGCCAGCCGGCAATGGCCACAGAGGATGGCGCCGACCATGCCGTCCTCGTTGGCCAGGGGATAGGAGATCTCCACCAGTCCGGCCCGGCAACGGTAGACAAAGGCTTTTTTAAAGCGGCCGACAAATGTGGTCAAATCCTCAACGGAGGAACAAACTGCACCCCCCCGGTCGTCCAGGGCGTGGCAAAAGCGGGAGCAGTCAAAAAACCGCCCCGGGGGGGAAAGAAGGTTGCCGCCGGCATCTAGCATGACCAGATGCAAACCGGACAGGGAAGCAAAAGATTGCTGCAGTTCTTCCAGTGACCCCTCACCCGGGAAATGGGCCAGAGTGGCCGGCGACAGGGCGGCCACCCGCTTCCGGTTGACGCCGGTAAGCTCTTTGATCAGCGGAATAGCGCCGGTGGCGTCCGGCGCGTAGGCATCGGCGCCCATCTTTTTCGCCCTGGCGGCCGACAAAGGGGCGCCGCCGACGACTATCTTCACCTTTTGACGCAGTCCGGCCTCCTCCAGCGCCTTGATGGTTTCTTCCATCGTCCTCAAGGTTGTGGTGATCAATGCGGAAAGGCACACGACATGGGGACGGTGCTTGATCACCGCTTCCACAAAGCTGCCCGGCGCCACATTCACTCCCAGGTCAGTCACTTCAAAACCGGAGGCTTCCAGCAAAATACCGAGCAGGTTTTTGCCGATATCATGTATGTCCCCGTGCACCGTCCCGATTACAGCCCGCCCGGTTGCCTGCACCTGGCTGCTGAGCATGAAAGGTTTGAGTTCCTGCATGCCGGCATGGATGGCGCGGGCGGTAGTGATCAGATCCGCGACATAAATTTCACTGCGCTCAAATTTTTCACTGACTACATCCATGGCCCTGACAATGCCGTCAGAAATAATCAGGGCCGGCTCCGCACCACTTTGCAGTGCCCGGCGGACTTCCTCCCTCACTTTGACCGCGTTGCCGGTGATACTGGAGGCAATTATTTCCTCCAGCGAAGCCTTGATCAAAGACCTCATGGCGTCTCACTCCTACAGTTTTGAAAAAGCCGCAGGCAGGGGATTGCCCCTGCCGCAGCCGGACCTATATAATTAACCCGGGGAGAGAGATTAAACGAACAGTTTGCCGGAACGCTCCGCCGCAATATACTCCAGGCAGAATTCATCCCGGCCGGCCAGAGCGTTGGCGGCGATCAGCAGGGACATCAGCTGCCGGTCCAGGGGGTCCAGGATAAAGGCATCCATACCCATGGCCATGCACATGACCGCAAAAGCCCGGTTGATCAGCCGGCGCTGGGGCAATCCATAGGAAATGTTGGACAGGCCGCTGATCACATGCACCCGGGGATATTTTTCCCGCAAGCACCGCGTGCTCTCCAGCGCTTCCGGACCATGGGCGACATCCACCGCCAGCGGCTTGATCAACGGATCCAGGTAAATATCCTCTTCCGGCACACCAGCCGCCACCAGTTCCGGCACCAGCTTTTCCGCCACACGCAGCCGGTCGGCCACCGATTTGGGCATGCCGGAGTCATCCATACAAAGGGCGATCACCGCGGCTTTATATTTTGTCAACAACGGCAGCACTTCTGCCCAGCGCTGCTTTTCAGCTGAAATGGAGTTGACCAGCGCCCTGCCCTTACAACGGGACAGGCCCGCTTCCAGCACCTCTGGACTGGGGCTGTCAATGCACAGGGGAACGTCAACCACTTCCTGGACGGTGTCCACCAGCCAGGTCATCATGGCCGCTTCCGTACCGAAGTTGGTACCGCAATTGACATCGATCACATTGGCGCCGGCATCCGCTTGATTTTTCGCCAGTTCCTGCAGGTACAGTTTGTCCTTTGTCTCAATGGCCGCGGCGATGGCCTTGCGGCTGGAATTGATCAATTCGCCGACAATCAGCATGCCACGTCCTCCTTGACCTTGTTCATGTTGCCAACCATCAGGGCCGCTTTGATTTCATCAAGAATTGCCATAATTTATTCCTCTCCTGTCTTAAAGGTTTTTTGCTCGTCTTTAGTTTATTGCAAATTTTCTTGCCGGACAAGGCGAAATTATTTACATGTGTTTGCTTTCTTGTCTTCTCATGCTACCGGTGCAGCACCATCCATTTTCATCACAAGATATGGATTTGCTAAATAATGTTACAAGCAAGTGCCAAATACTCTCTACTTGCTACATTAAGCAATATTTTGCGCCGGCGGCCCCGGGTTAGTCATGCCAACATAAGGAATAGCCTGCATCATATCGATTTTCCGTTCTAAAACCTTAGCGTTTACAATATGCCATAAAAAAGGGGGACCATGGCGTTGCCATAGTCCCTTTATATTGAAGAAGGAGGTAGTGGGCTTAATCTTACAATGCTAACGTTCCCTTAGTTTAGGCACTCTGGCTGACCAGCGTCACCGTTTCCCCCGCCGGCCGGAATGACCGTGACCGCTACCCCAGTCGTGCAGCTACCAGCAAGGCCAAATCCAGCACCCGGTTGGAATAACCCCACTCGTTATCATACCAGGACACCACCTTGACCATATTGCCTGCCATCACCATGGTGGAGAGACCGTCAATAATGGAGGAATGTGGGTTGCCGTTAAAATCACGGGAAACCAGCGGCAAGGAACTGAAGGCCAGAATTCCCTTCAGAGCGCCCCCGGCAGCTTCTTTCAGAACAGCGTTAATCTCGTCCACAGTGGTATGTACAGCCAGCTCAGCAACCAGGTCCACCACCGACACGTTGGGGGTGGGCACCCGCATGGCCAAACCGTTCAACTTGCCCTTCAGCTCAGGCAGCACCAGCGCCACTGCTTTGGCGGCACCGGTGGTGGTAGGGATGATCGACTGCCCCGCGGCCCGGGCGCGGCGCAGATCCTTGTGCGGCAAATCCAAAATGCGCTGGTCATTGGTGTAGGAGTGCACCGTGGTCATCAAGCCCTTGACAATGCCGAACTTTTCATGCAGCACCTTGGCGAAGGGGGCCAGGCAGTTGGTGGTGCAGGAAGCATTGGATAAAATATGATGGCTGGCCGGATCATAGGTGTGGTCGTTTACACCCATGACAATGGTGACGTCCACCTCTTTGGCCGGGGCGGAGATAATCACCTTCCCGGCGCCCGCCTGGATATGCCTGGAGGCATCAGGTCCCCTGGTGAAACGGCCGGTGGATTCAATGACAATGTCAACGCCCAGTTCGCCCCAGGGAAGTTTAGCCGGGTCCGTTTCGGCACAAACTTTGATTTCAGTACCGTTAACTAAAATGGCTTTTTCGGTGCAAGCCACTTCGGCGGCCAACTCGCCGTGCACCGAGTCGTATTTCAGCAAATGGGCCAGGGTTTGCGGACCGGTCAGGTCGTTTACGGCAACAATCCCGACGGGACTTCCCTGCTCAATCAGGTTTCTCTTAATCATAGCCCGGAGCACATTCCTGCCAATCCGTCCAAAACCGTTAATGGCGATTTTCGCAGCCATTCCAAATTCCCCCTGTAGTAATTGAATACCTTTTTTCAGCGGCACCGGCAGTATAAAAACTATTTAACTAAGGATAGTTTTTCGCTAACTGAAAGAATGCCCCGGACAGGACACCAACTGATAAAAACCAGTACTTTTTTTAGCTAATCTTCTTCCAGCCCGGCTAAAAGAACTTCAACTCCCAGGTTTTCAAGCTCCTGCCGGGTATGATCCGGCAACCGGGAATCAGTGACCAGAATATCCACTTTGTCCCACTGGGCAAAGGTATGATAGTATACCCGGCCGAATTTTTCACTGTGGGAGACAAGAATTACCTGCCCGGCAGCGGCGATCATCGCCTGCTTGACTTCGGATTCCAACATGTTGCCGGTCGATAAGCCACGCTCGATACTCACACCGGTAGCGGCAAGGAATAATTTATCGGCGTTAAAATCTGCAAAGGCGGCTTTGGCCATTGGTCCCACCAAAGCATAAGTGGTCCCGCGCGCCTCACCTCCAGTAACAAACAGGGTCAATTCCGGACGGTTCAGCAAAACGGTGCTAATTGGCAATGAGTTGGTAATGGTTACACAGGGCTTTTTCAATGCCCGGGCAACGGCCAAAGTGGTTGTTCCGGCATCCAGGATAATCGAGTCTCCTTCGGCCACTAAATCCGCTGCCAGCCTGCCGATTAAGGTTTTTTCCCGTTCAGCTTCTCCCAACCGGGTGAGAAAACGGGCACCGGAAGAAGCCGGGGGGTAGAGCGCCCGTCCGTGTTCGCGCTGCACCAGACCCAGATTGGCCAGCGCTTTCAAGTCACGGCGAATGGTCATTTCAGACACGTCGAAACGATGAGCCAACTCCGTAACAGTCAGGTTCCCGTGTTCCTGGAGCAAAAAGCAAATTTTTTCTTGACGCCCGGCGCTTATGCATCTTCCTCCTGTATCAGGTGAACTCATCTCTTTTAAAATGGTCACACTCCTTCAGATTAGCCATTATTGAACATTTAAACATATTTTGTGTTTATATAAACATTATATTCTGCATATACCAACAAGTTCCTGCTAAATTCGTGTTTATTAGAACAAAATTTTTATAGAAAAGAATCCGCTTGCTGGTCATGAGCGGAACCGGGAACATAACACCGGCCACATAGCTTGTTATAACGGAAAACCGGACGCGGCTCTTTGCATATCTGGCAGAATTTTCTTTTCGGACGGTTGTTTTCAGGTTATAATATTACCAGGTGATTTTTATGTTGACGGAAAATCCGGATTCTGTTCTTGACCGGAATGGATGGCAAGTTTGCAGAAAAATCGGGGAGAGTTTTTTAGCGAAGGATTTCTATCTAGCCGGCGGCACCGGACTGGCCCTGCAATTGAAGCACCGCAGGTCATTTGACCTTGACTTTTTTAGGACGGAGGGCAACAATAAGGGACTACCTGGATATTTACTATCTATTTAAGTTAGGAATAATAACTTTAGAGGAAATAATATCCAGTGCAAACAAAAAGTATATAATTAACCACGAAAATGTCTTCTCGACCCGTTTGTTTCTGGAACAAATCATTTATATGAAAGATTTGGAAGATAAAGACGTTGCTCCGAATTTACTTTTTTCATCGCTATCGCCAAATGAGATTGAAAATTATTTTAAATCAATGGTCGAAAACTATTTAAACAAACATGTAATAAAACAAAGTAACTAGCGGCCAATATCATATTGAAGTCCCATTTCCTTACCACATATTACGGCCGATAATTTGAAGTTACTTTGGATCGGGGGCGCTTTTCTTGATACTGCCATCTTTACTTGCACCACTTTTCCGGAATTATCTTTTTGACACCATTGATCCCGAAAGGGATTTTAAGTTTATCATAAAAACTACTCTTTCCACCGGGTCATGGGAGCAAATATTATGGCTGTTTGAACATTACGGTGAGAAAAGAGTGCGCGAAACATTCCTGGAGGATTATTACGGGCTCCGGTCTTTACCGGAAAACGCCCGCAAACTCTGGGAACTGGTATTTGTTGAAAAGCCGGCGGTTGAAAAAACGGCTTTGCCTGGCGATAAATGGCGCTGCCGGCGTATGGCGGGAGGGTAAACCTGCTCCGGATAAACACGAAGCAGGTCTACCTCAAAAAATCATCTGACACCCGGACTACCTTTCCACGCTACGCGCTTTGGTCTCCCGCCAAAACAGGCTAACACTGGCCCTCCTCCATGTAAAAGGCTGCCTGCTTGATTCTAACTAAGATGGTTTTATGTTTTAGAGGATAAACCATTTACATGAAAGTTTTTACACTCCCAGGATTGCCAGGCGCTTAAAAACGCCGGCGTGATTGAATCAAAAGCACCGGGAGCAGTTTAATCCCGGTGCTTTTGTAATAGCCCCTCCAGTAAACCATGCCGGTCATTGATTGACTTCCTCAAGCGAAACAGGCCTGCCTTCCTCAAATGACTTTTTAGCAGCCAGTCCGGTTAGAACCGGCTGAAGGCCATCAATGCCGCTAACAAGAGGTTCTTTGTCGTTTAAAACAGCGTCAATGAACGCTCTTACTTCACATGCTGGTTGTACTGTAAATAAACCACATGGGTCTGCAGGAACTCTTCCAGGCCGTGTTTTCCGTCGTCGCCGCCGATGCCCGAATGGGGTGGACCCATTTGT
>NZ_LYVF01000008.1 GCF_001655685.1 Desulfotomaculum copahuensis | reverse complement strand
TGTGCCAGGGTCTACTCTACCCAAAAACTAATCTCTGTCGAGGTAAAAAAAGAGTTTGACGTTTTAAATAAAAATTGGCAGGAGCAGGTTTATGTTAAGCTCTATGTAGCTGCCAGGACATCCGGATTTTTGGCGGACATTTCAGACCGTGATTGGAAAACGCTTTGTGTTTTGGCGACATTCATGGACACAAATGGGAACTGTTATCCATCGCAATCTCAAATAGCCGAAGCCCTGGGGGTGGGGCGTCAGGCGGCCAATGAACGCATTAGCAGTTTGTTGCGGTATCGGTGGCATGGAAGACCAATAGTGACTGTAGCCAAAACAAGAAAAAATGTTTGCACTGGAAAAAAAGGGGAACGCTGGGCAAACAATCGATACACAGTTTTACCCCTGAGCAACCTGGGTTTTGGAGACCCAACAGAACACGATGCGGAGGAAAAACCTATGTCGTCAGATCACGACATAGGAAAAAACCTTGAATTTGCTGACAAAAAACCTATGTCGCCTTATCCTGACACAGGAAAAGACGACACTAACAAGATCCATAATAATGTTGTTGTTGATGTTGTTGATCCCCCCACTGCCAGCAATTGCCAGCAAGACGAAGAGCCGGGGCAAACCCGGGCGGCTGACGGGGATAATGCACTGACCGATAACGCACCGGCCGTTATTAGCGAATTGCAGTCGGCCGTCCAGGAGGCCACCGGTGCCCGGGTGGATGTGAGCTTTTTGCAAGATCTCATGACAGAATTTCCGGTAAAGACGATCAGAGAAAAAATCAAGCTGCTTGGTGAAATGGGTGCAGGTATCGGTATCCGGAATGTCCCCGGCTTACTTACGGCCGCACTACGGAATGATTACCGGCATGTACCCGGGCATGTGCAGCCCCGGGCTGCTCCCGGGAAAAAAGGTGGACAGGCACCAAGTGACCCGGGAGATGCTGAGAGACTGCAGAAAAAACGGGAACTGCTCAAATCACTGTACTTAACCTAATCTGGGAGGGATAAAGTCATGATTAACCTGCGCAATCTACAAGTTCCGGAATTGGGCAAATTCAAAATTCCCCTGATCATCCTGGCCGCCGGCCTGGGTTTGGCCGGCGCATATATAGTCCTGAGTGTGTGGCTCCTGGGCACGGCGGCCGCCTGGCTGCACGGCGCGGCCGTGAGGTTCAACAACTATTCCCTTTTCGCCACGGCGGCCCAAAAGGGGGCTGCAGCCCACGCATACGACAGCGTAGGCTGGTACTGGCACCACCCGTTTAAAACGGCCTGGGCGTGGCTGACCACGCCGGCGGCGAAACTAAACGCTCCCCAGATCCGGGTGATCTGGTTTATGCTGAACGTGCCAGTTTTTGCGGCGCTTGGCGGAATTGTATATCTTGTCAAAAGACGCAATTGGAAGCAGGAGCAGGATTACCGGGACATCCGTAAAATCCGGTTTGTCAGGGTGAAGTATGACATTCACCGGTATCTGGAACGGACGCCGGCAAATCAGGTTTTTCTGGGCCTGGATGACCGGCGGCGCCCAATAACCATACCGGTATCCGACCTGGTGGAACACATTCATATTCTGGGCGGCAGCGGGTCCGGCAAAACGGCCTTTGCCGTCACGCCGCTTTGCATCCAAGCCATCAGGCGCGGTATGGCCGCGGTGGTGATCGACTTCAAGGGCGACCGGCAGGCCGTCCAGTTGATAGCCCGGGAAGCTAAAGCGGCCGGGAAGAAATTCTATTTCTTCACCCTGGCTCCCGTAAAGTGCAATACGTACAACCCCCTGGCGAGCGGGACCGCGCTGGCGAAAAGTGAGCGGATTATGACGGCCTTGGACCTTGTCTTTGATGGAGCGGGAAAGTTTTACACCTATGTTCAGCAAGCTATTTTCATCCCGTTGCTCAAGTTCTTTGACGCCCAACGTGTTAAATACGCCATTGGTGATGTGTTATACGTGCTCAAGGACAAAAAACTGCTGGAAAAAATGACCGGCGAGGAAGTCAACCCGGAGCAGATTAAGGGCCTGACGGCGGCGTTAACCGCATATGCTGATATGCCGCAAATCAATGCCGCCAAGGCGGACATTGACCTGGCGGCCGTCATGAAGGCCGGTGACGTGGTGTACTTCGACCTGCGTTCCGCACTGGCTCCGGAGGCCAGTTCCGGCATAGGCAAGATGATTTCCCAAGACTTGCAGTATATTGCCGCCTACCGAACGCCGCAGTCCCAGCCAGTGGTAATTGCTATTGACGAATTCCAAAACATGGCCTGTCAAGCTTTCCGGAACGTGATCAGTAAAGTCCGAACTGCAAATTATGCCATGATCCTGGCTAATCAAGCGACAGGTGATCTTCAAGCAGTGGGTGATGACTTCGTAAACACAATCCGGATCAACACCAGGACAAAAATTGTTTTCAGTGCCGATGACCCGGCAGACGCCAGGCTGTTTGCTGATTACAGCGGCAGCATCCTGCAAACAGTCACCAACCGCAGCGAAAGTAGATCGCAGCCGCCGTTAAGTTTCAGCGACCGCCGGTATTCGGTGGGGGAAAACATTACTGAAATCGAGGTGCCCTTGTTGCATCCGAACGTGATAAAAAGCCTTCCCCCGGGTAAGTCGATAATCATCCGTCGGAATGAACTTGCTACGCTAAGCAACCACTCGTACCTGGTTACAAAAATGGAGAAGGACGAATTGGAGCGTCTGCCCCTTCCGGACCCGGTCCCGGCCGGGCCGGGGCCGGCTGTGCCGACGGTGGCCGACCTGGTGGCGCGGATGAAACGCGATTTAGTTAACCAGCCGGACGGCGGCCGACAACGTCCCACCGGCGGTAAACCGCCGGCGGCAAATCCGGCGGCTGAAATGGCAAACGCTGGCAATGCAGAGGCGGAGGACATCGCCCTGTAGGGCGGCAGCAAGCTGCCGCTATTTGGTAGCGTTTGCCATCTCCCGGTGCGTCCGGCCGGTGTCCGGTTCCCCCCGGTCTACACCGCCCAGGCGCACCGCCGGGTTACCCCGGCCGCCGTAGCCCCGCCGGCCTTGTCGCCGGCGGCTTTGCGCGCGGCAAGCCGCGCGTGTTCCGGCGCGTCGCGCCGGAATTAGAGCAGTCCCCTGGCAACTGTTCCTAAGCCTCGCTGACGCTCGGCAAGGAACAGTAACCAGGCTCCGGCCTTCGGCGGCACCCGCCTTCGGCGGGCAAGGGCTTCGCTACGCTCAGCCTGCCGCCTTCGGCCTCCGGGGTTCGCGCTTTCGCGCTCACCCGGACTGCTCAGCGGCCCTGCGCTTCGTCCCCTGCGGCGGCGTTTGCCTGAACGGCAACCTGCCGCCTCTTGGGGGACTCCGCTCCGGGCCGCATAGGGGATGGGGCTCCGCCCCTTCCCCTATAACCCCTAACCCCGCCGGGGGGATGAAATATCCCCCCGGTCCCCCCTTCAGCCTTCGCCGGACGGGGGTAAGATTATCGCTTCACTGCGAAAACTTCGGGAAGGAGATGGGCGCCGTGCCCAGGAAGGCATACGCCCGGGCCAAGCAGCTTACGGTTCGGGATAAAAACATTCTCACGGACCTGGCCCGGTGCCGGGTCCTTTCCGTCAATCAGATAAGAGACGCATACTGGCCGGCGGCGAAAGAGCGCACTTGCACTGACCGGCTGGAGCAGCTTGAAAAGGCCGGTTATCTTAAGGGTCATACCGTCGGTGCGGAAAAGCCGGGGACATTCATGAAAATCTATTGCCTGGACACCAAAGGCAAGCGGTGGGCTACCAGCCCGGAAGGGCCGGGCCTGGACAGGAGCATTGTTTTCATTCACCCGGGCAAATCCAACGAAGTGATCCACCAGATCCGGACCAACCAGGTTTACTTCCGGCTTTCCGAAAGTGAAAAGGCGACCTGGCGTATCGGCGACGCGCTGGAAATCGAACATGGTGTCTTTAAGGGCGGCAGCGGGATGGAAGTCCCGGACGCCTCTTACACAAGCGAGACCGGGGAGGAAATTCTGGTGGAAACCGACTGCGGCAAATACACGCCGACGCAGATTAAAGAAAAGGTATCCGGTTTTGCGGGCAGGAAAACCGTTTGGGTCTGTCCCGCCGGCCGGGAATTCACCCTGACCAAGTACGGCGCCCAGGGGGAGTTCTTGACCTACCACCCGGGGGCAGGCGGGAATTGAGGTGATCAATCTGATTTTCGTTACTGAACGGGACAGGAAAACTCTTGAGTTTATTGCCAAATGGCGCTTCGTCACCACAGAACAACTGCAAAAAGCCGGCATCTTCAAGACCGCCAGGAAAAAAGCCTATAACCGGGTGCTGGCTTTGCGCCAGGTGAATTTAATTAAAGCGGGCCGGTTAGAAAGCGGTCAATTGTATTACTACCTTGCGCCCCGGGGCGGGGAGATAATCGGCATTGACGACCCCTGGTATGCGAAACGATACCGGGACGCCGGCGGGGATGTGGTGTTAAAGCACCTGGTGGCCTGTGATTTCGCCCTGGCGCTGGGCATTGAATACCTGCCACACCAGGAAGTTTTAAACCGGTTAATGGCGGCCAGCTACGATGTACTGGCCAAGTGCGTGCGCGGTAATGACTTGTTTTACGAAAATGGAGGGTTATTGCACACACTGATAATCGACTACCAGTATTCCTTAAAATACCTGTCGGAAAGGATCAAGCTCTATTCCCGCCTGCCCCCGGGGGTAAGGAATCAGCTAGTGGTTGACTTCCTGGTGTTCGACGAAACCAGGCAAAAGCAAATTCTAAGGGCAGCCAGGGAAACCGGGTTAAAAATCAAGGCGTTAAAAGCAAACTGGAAATACTGACAGGTTGTTTTATACGTGGGCGGCGGCCCGGACCGTCGCAGCCTTTGAAGAAAGAATCTGTGGTCGCGACCGTCCGGGCCTGGCCGGTGGGGGCGGCACACTCCGGCATAAAGCCGGAGAGTGTCGCAAGAGGAAGATTGAGTCAAAAGGAAGCTCCGCTAAGGCGGAGCTTTTTATCCCCCCGCCACCGGCCTTATTTTAGCGGGCGATTCGCAGCC
>NZ_LYVF01000007.1 GCF_001655685.1 Desulfotomaculum copahuensis | reverse complement strand
GTAGAGTAGACCCTGGCACATAACTTTAGGCAGGCCTATCAGTTTGCTCCCCGTTTCCTTTGGGAGTGCCTCACTAGCCAGGCCATGGCTGGTGTGCCAGAAGCCCCTCGTCTAACCGTACGTGAGGTTTTCCCTCATACGGCTATCCGACACCATTCTCGTCAGGCATTCGCAGGTCAGTCGAGAGCTAAGCTGTACAACCCTTTTCTCTTAAGGGTGGCAAAGACCCCTGGCTTAAAGATCTTACTTAGCCGTTGGCTGGTTTTCCGGCCCACGCGGTAAAAGCGGGCCGTAATGTAGAAGTCCAAATTCCAGTATATCCGGTTGACATTGGACAAATGGAAATACTGCTTCCAGCCTCTTAATACCGGATTAATGTCATTGATGATTCCATCTATGCCATGGTAAAGCCGTTTTCGTGAAATGATTTCCCGAATCCGCTGGCGTAGACGACTGATTGCTTTGTCTCCAGGCTTGAGGTAAGTGCGCTTGCCGGATCCCAGTTTGATGTTATAGCCAAGAAAATTCAGAGTATCACTTGCTGATAAGTTCAGGATTCTGGTTTTCTTGCCGTTCAGCTGTAATCCGAGGGACGAAATGATATTTTCAATTTCATCCCTGATGGGCTGACCAATATAACGGGCCAGAACCACGAAGTCATCTGCATACCTCACAAGGCGGGCATTATACTTCGCACGCGGTCCATCCGGACGGTACCATGCTGTGTCCAGTTTGTTCAGAACAATGTTGGCCAATAGCGGGGATATTACTCCACCCTGAGGTGTGCCCACCCGGTTCTTTTTACCCTGCCTGGGTCCGCCGGTTTCTACGATCGGCGCGGTAAGCCATCCTTTGATTAACCGCAGAATCTTACCGTCTACTATGCGTTCGGATAGGGTATCCATAATAAGCTGGTGGGATATGTTATCAAAACATTGACTCAGGTCGGCGTCATATACGGCAGTAAATCCTTGTTTAACGTGACTGATAATGGCATTGATGGCCTGGTGTGCACTCCGTTTGGGCCTGAAACCGTACGAGCAGTCCTGAAAATCCGCCTCAAATACCGGCTGGATAATAATCAAACAGGCCATTTGGACGACTCGGTCTTTAATGACCGGAATGCCCAGTGGGCGCTGCCTGCCGTCCGGTTTAGGGATGTAGACCCGTCTGACGGGTTGCGGGCGATACGTGCCATTGCTTAATTCGGCGGCAATTTCAGCGAGGAAGGTTTCCACGCCTATGGCGTCTTCAATGGTTTTGAATGTTTGCCCGTCTACTCCGGGGGCGCCTTTGTTGGCCCGGCATTGCCGCCAGGCATACTGGAGCACGTCTTTCCGGTATATTTTGTCGAAGAGGCTGTAAAACTTGAAATTCTTTTCCTGCTTGGCCTTGACGTAGAGTTTGCGCTGAAAGTTGCGGACTTTTTCAAATCCCTGTGTTAGCCGAGGCAATCAGTGGTCCTCCTTTCATGCAAACGTTGGTGAAGCAGTGCCCCTTTTCTCCGGCGGGTTGTGCTGTTCCGCCTTCATGGATACTATGGGCACCTCCGACTCCTTGCCGAACAGTCCGGGATTTTCGGCCGTCGGCCTTATATCCCGACTTTGGAAGTGCCACTTCCAGCCCGGCAAGGTCTCCCGTGTTCCTTTGACAACCTTGGATACGTGCCGCCCCTAATCACCACGACCGCTCCTACCGTTGCATGTTCTCGTTTCTTCACGGTAGGTGGCAGGCTTCCCCATGTTGAGGCAGGGTCGCCAGTCGATAACTGCGTTTTCGGGGCCACCACGGGTTCGCTTGCGCTACGGCCCGCATCCTGTCTCGCCCTTACGGCCTTTTCGGGCAGCTTATCGCTTTGGGTCACCCCGGACGATTGCCCGATGACTTCGCGGTGAACGAGAAATTTCCGCGGCAGGTACTTTTCAACCTGCTGGTTGTGCAAAGTCTTTGCACGGCACACCTCAACTTTC
>NZ_LYVF01000006.1 GCF_001655685.1 Desulfotomaculum copahuensis | reverse complement strand
GCCGGGCGGCATGAGGGAAGAAATAATTTATTTTTGCCTGCGGATGTACAGGAGGAACAAGAAGCGTTTCCTGGGGGGAGGTAAAGAACAGAACTTTAGCCCCGGCCACGACCTGTGAAAAGGTGTGACGGCAGGGGGTATCCCCTTGGATTTTAAATTTATTTTGTGGAGGCGAAAGAAACGGGGTTTTTAAAATCTCCCCAAAATAGGACTATATATAGCCCTGATCCAGGAAATCGCCGAACAGACCCACATGTTGGGAAACTTAACGCGGCCATCGAGGCGGCCCGGGTGAGCGACGCCGGGCGGGGTTTCAACGTGGTGGCCGGGGAGATACGCAAACTGTCCCAGGACACCCAGCGTTCGGTAAAAGATATTTTGCAGACCCTGCGGGAAATGCAGCAGTCCATTATGGAGCTGACCCAATCGATCGAACAAATGGCGGCGGCCACCCAGCAACAGGCGGCATCGGCCCAGGAAATCAGCGCTTCCGTTAACGCACTGGAGACTGTGGCGGCGGAACTGAAAAAGCAGGCCGATGATTTGATTGGTTAAAACCAAAAACCGTCCCTTGAGGCGGCTCCCTCGTGGCAATTACCACGCCTGACCGGACAATCGCGTCTCCCCTTGGGGGTGTCTGCCGTCCGTCGCGTATGGGCGTTCAACCTGCCACGGTTAAAGTGTTGCATAGACAGGACGATGAAAGCAAGATGGTTTGCCGGAAATTAACAAAGGTTTCATGGAATCGTAATAATGCAACGGTAGAATAATTTTAATAGCCCACTTAATCACACGTTAAATCGATTCTATCCGACTGGAAAACTTAAACCCGGCGTGTGGGCAAGAAACGCTGGAACGTAGGTTCCGTGCACCAGTGTCGGTTAAACTATTTCGATTCCCATCGGGAATGCTTCTTAATTTATTCAGGAGATGAAAGGCGGACAAGTTTATCTTAAACTCGAGTTTGAAACTTTTC
>NZ_LYVF01000005.1 GCF_001655685.1 Desulfotomaculum copahuensis | reverse complement strand
AGGTAGGCTAACATCCCGATTGCACTGGGAGCACCGGAAAGGGAATCCCGTGTTTCAATTCCTCATAGGTAGGCTAACATCAGTACCAAGCCAGCAACCGGTTCTTCAGTCGCTACAGGTTTCAATTCCTCATAGGTAGGCTAACATCCTATGAGCACCTGGTACCCGGTCGGTACATCATCATGTTTCAATTCCTCATAGGTAGGCTAACATCGCGAATTGGACATCTTTGGGC
>NZ_LYVF01000004.1 GCF_001655685.1 Desulfotomaculum copahuensis | reverse complement strand
AGGGAAACTGTGGCTGCCGGAAAAGCACCGGGTAAGGGTGTGGGAACTGCTGCTTAACGGAGCACCCTGCACCGTGGAGCTAATCAGGGATAATAATGATGGCCGTTACCGGGCACATATCACCTTTACCGCCGCCGTGCCCAAAACGCTGACCAACCCCAACCGGGGTTACCTGGGTATGGACACCAACCCGGATGGAGTGGCCCTGGCCAGTGTCAGCTACACCGGCCAACCGGCAGCCTGGCCGGCAGGGTTTACTGTACCCTACCCGAAAGCCCTGCACAAATTCGCCGGAGAATTTCAGGTAACAGTACATCCGGACGGGTTTCTGTACATCAAAAATCCAGAACTGGCCCACAGCCGGGGCTACCGGCGCACCTACCTGATTGGCGTACTGGCCAAAGTAGTAGTGGACATCGCCAAAACCCTGGGCAAACCGCTGGCGGTAGAAAAACTGGACTTTGGCAAAGACCGGCTGGACACGAATAAAAGATTCAACCGCATGGCGGCCAACTTCCCGTTTAAAAAAATGATTGAAGCCGTCATGCGTAAAGCGTTCAAAGAAGGCGTGGTTGTAAAAACGGTCTGGCCGGCGCACACATCCACTATCGGCTACTGGAAGTACATGCGGCGGTACGGGATAATCATTCATCACGCCGCGGCATTAACCATTGCCCGGCGGGCGATTGGATGCAAAGAACGCAT
>NZ_LYVF01000003.1 GCF_001655685.1 Desulfotomaculum copahuensis | reverse complement strand
CCAATCAGGTAGGTGCGCCGGTAGCCCCGGCTGTAGGCCAGTTCGGGTATTTTGATGTAGAGGAATCCGTCCGGATGTACAGTTACCTGAAACTCCCCGGCAAATTTGTGCAGAGATTTCGGGTAGTGCACGGTAAATCCTTGCGGCCAGGGTTCCGGTTGGCCGGTGTAGCCGACATTGGCCAGTGCCACTCCGTCCGGGTTGGTGTCCATACCCAGATAGCCCCGGTTGAGGTTGGTCAGCGTTTTGGGCGCCGTGACGGTAAAGGTAATGTGCGCCCGGTAACGGCCGTCATTATCCCTGATTAGCTCCACGGCGAAGGGCGCTCCGTTAA
>NZ_LYVF01000002.1 GCF_001655685.1 Desulfotomaculum copahuensis | reverse complement strand
AAACCCGGCGGCCGGTTCGCCGTGTCGGACATATTGCTGACCAGGTCCCTTCCTCTGAAGGTGCAGCAAGACCTTATGGCCTGGGCGGGCTGCGTGGCCGGTGCCCTGCAGGAGAAGGAATACCGCGATAAACTGGCCGCCGCCGGATTTGCCGGTATAGAGGTGGAGATCACCAGGGTCTACGATCTTACCGATCCATTGGCGGAGTCAATCCTTTCCGGTTTATCCGAATCCGAACGCAATGAATTAAACGGGGCAGTGGTCAGCGCCTTCATCCGGGCCAAAAAGCCATATGGCAGGCGGGATTAGGAGCACTTGATTTAATCTATTCAGGGGATGAAGCCGGCTATAGCTAGAAAATGATAGAGGGGTGGCCTTTGGACCACCCACGCTATCCCCGGAAAACCCTGGCAGGCAAGAGCTATTTGCATAAAATAATTTACACTCCCCGCTTTTCCAGGCTGTCACTGTAGACGGCCATAGCCTGCCGCATGAACTCCGCCATCCCCGGGCGCAACCGTTCGTAAAATGCAGTGAAGCGACTGTCCGCCACATACATTTCCCCCAGACCCCGGAAGATCTGCGGTGTGCAGGTGTAGTACCGCTCGTTGATCTCCCGGTAGCGTTCCCCGATGGCTTCCTGCACCTCAGTGTCCGCCGGGTCCTTACCCGCATCCATGGCGGCTGCCACCCGCCGGTAAATGCTCATTTCCTGCTCATGAATGGCCCGCCAGTCCGCTTCCGTGTAACGCGAGGTCTTCTCTCCGGATTCTGCAACCAGTTTCGGATCATACTTCTGCCGGGCCTCGTCCCGGTACTTTTCTTTGGCCTCCTCGATTTTCTTCATATCGAAAGGCGCGAAAAATTCTTTTCCGGTCATGCTCTTACCCCTTTCCAGATTTTCCAGCGTGGTATCCACCAACCCGATCAATTCCTCCAGCCGCTTCTTTTTCTCCAGCAAAAGCTCCCGGTGTGCCGCCAGTGCCTTCTTCCGGTCAAAATCCGGCCGGTCCAAAATTACCTTGATTTCCTCCAGGCTAAACTCCAGTTCCTTGAAAAAAAGTACCTGCTGGAGCTTATCAATGTCGGCGTCACTATAAAGCCGGTAGCCGGCCGGAGTAAGTGAAGCGGGTTTCAAGAGGCCAATTTGATCATAATGGTGCAGGGTGCGAATACTTACCCCTGTCATGTTTGCCACCGCCTTTACGGTGTATGCCATTTTCCTCGCCTCCGGATTAAGCATAAACCATGACGTAACGTGAGAGTCAATATACTTTTTAAAATTATCCGCGGGGCCGTACCGGGTGGCTGATAAATAATGCCGGATTTAAATGTGCTGATGGAACAGAACATGTAAAAATGTATTGGCGTATGTTTGCAAGCGGAGGCATTGCTATTTTCCGCCTTTTCATGTAAAATAATTACATGAATCAAAAGTGGTGGTGAATCAATTCATGAAAAAAATCCCCTTGCAGGTGTACGTGGACCAGGCTTTGCATCAACAATTGTGCTTGATTGCAAAAAGAAAAAAGGTATCCCAGGCGGAACTAATTAGAAAGTACCTCTACCAGGGTCTGCAAAAGGAGCCCGGCTTACATGATCCCGCCCTCGACATTATCGGCCTGGGTTCCGGCAAAACGCCGGATCTCTCCGAACGGCACGACCAATATCTTGTTTTGCGGGAAAAGGAAAACTGGAAAGCTTGAAGCGAATATTTGTGGATACTTCCGCCTGGGTAGCGGTAACCAACCGCCGCGATCAGTATCATGAAACAGCCGGCACCTTTTATAAAGGGATTTTTAAAGAATATCATGAACTTCTGACCACTAATCTGGTGGTAGCCGAAACATACATTTTATTAAGGCTGGATTGTGGCCCGAAGGCAGCCCTGGGTTGGTGGGAAAGAATTGCCTCTTCACTAAAGGTTAAAATCATTTATACTGATCCTGAACTTACCGGGGAGGCAATAATAATCTTACGTAAATATGACGATCAACCCTTTTCCCTAACCGACGCAGTTTCTTTTGCTTTGATGAAGAAAATGAAAATTACAGACGCCTTCGCTTTTGATGTTCATTTCACTACTGCCGGGTTTGTTCAATTACCCCAATAATGTTTTTCTGGTTTTTTATGGAATGGGGGAAGGGTAATGACCGGAGAGCTTTGTTTTATTCATAGATCTTCCGGCCTTCCCATTTCTTAAACCAGGTTATGCCGCCAACCAGCACAACGATGAAAAAAACGGCAGCGGGAATAATCCCTTTAATGGTTTCATGAATGGGATAACCTGAAGCGATGCTTGGCGGTGGAACCTGCATGCCGGGTTGATATAGTAAATAGATGCCGGGGAGTATGGATAATCTCGCCGGCCATGCCCACGGCAAAAACTGCCAGATCCGGTTACCCAGGCTTGTACTCGCAAGAGCCGCTATGAGCAGACCGCCGCCGCCAATGCCGATTGATGCCCCCATTCCCCAGGCCAAACTTGCCCACAGTTGCATGGCCAGCAGCGGTAAAGTACCCAGTGCAGCCATTATTGCCGCTGCGATAAAAATGGGCCAGGGGGCGGGTATGTTTAAGAGGCAATCTGTTCCGGCCACCAGTAACAATGTCCCGAGCAAAGTACTTGCCGTTGACAGCATTATGAGCAGGAGCAGTTTGCCCAGGTACAGGCTGGTGCGCGGCAATTTACTGCCGAGAAAACCATTGAAACTGCCCGCCAGTTCCTCCTGGTGAATTATTATCCCCGGCAATAAGCCGGCGCCCAGGGGAATGACTATTGTCGCCCATAAGCCAAAGAACCATTGAAATACACCTGTTGACGAATCAGATACGGCTGGTTTTAACGAAAAATACCAGATAATTACTGCCGCTGTAACAACGGGTGTTAACAAGGTCAGCCAGCGCACAGATGTACGTTTTGTTTTCAACCATTCGGCAGACAGAATTGGGAGCATCAAAGCACCTCCCTTTTGTTAAACCACCAGGCTGTTATGGCGGTAAAGATGAGCAAAGCAGCCAGGGATACTGCGAATCCCGGGAGGATTACCGCGGGATCGAGCAGTCTGCTCCCTGGTTCCAGGAGCGTCCCGTTGGGGTGTACACCGATGATCGGGCACATTAGTCTGGCCGGCCAACTCCAGGGTATATAGATCCAGTATGCCCTGGGTGCAGCCGCAACCCCCGCTATCAAACCCAAAATCCCCAGGGTCATGCTGGCGACGATGCCTGGCCAGGTCGCCGCCCACAATTGCAATGGTATGATGGCCAGCGATACAAACCAGATGGTAAAACCACCGGCAAATATCTTCAGCCAGGGAACAGCGCCGCCGGCTGTAATCAGCCCGGAAATGATGATGCTGATCATCAAAACCAGTGTGGCCAGCAAAGTATGTCCGGCCATGACAATGATTTTGCCCGTCCAGAGGGCAACCGGCGAAACATTATGCATACGCAGGCCCCGGTAATTGCCGGCCCTTTTTTCCTGTGCCTGCACCAGGGCGGCAAACAGGGCTGTGCCAAGGGGGATAAAAATTACCGGCCAAATGTTATAAATCTGATCAAGGAGCAGCTGCCACGGTCTTAAAAATAAATGATTAGCGAGCATGAGAAATTTCTGCGGCAAGGCAATAATGGTAAAAAACAACGGGGCCAGGACGATCAGTTTTCTGGTAAACGTACGTTTATATTTCATGTATTCCGCCTGGATTATATTGATCATTTTTTCGCCCCCCTTACCGCCTGCATAAACAGTGCTTCCAGATCCTCGTCATGGCTGATTGCGCCCTGGTATTTCAGTTTGCCGTCACTGATGATACCAATGTGGTCCACGAGTTGGGCAACTTCTGTCAGTATGTGGCTGGATAGAATAACGGTCATTCCTTTTGCCGGGAAAGAGCGGATTAGTTCACGCAGTTCCTGAATGCCGAAGGGATCAAGACCATTCGCCGGCTCATCAAGAATGAGTAATTCCGGGCTGCCTAAAAGGGCGATGGCGATGCCCAGCCTTTGCTTCATGCCGGTGGAAAACTGGGCGGCTGTTTTTGAGCCCGTATTCTTTAAGTCGACCGTTTCCAGCACCGCATCAATTCTGTCATTGGGCAGCCCCATCAACTTTGTATGCACCAGTAGATTTTCCTGGGCGGTTAAATTTCCGTATAAAGCAGGGGACTCAATCAGCGCTCCGATGCGTTCCAGATGCTTTCTTTGCCATGGTTCGCCGAAAACGGTAATTTCTCCATTGCTGGGGCGCAAAAGCCCGGTGAGCATCTTTAAAGTGGTCGTTTTCCCCGCCCCGTTCGGGCCCAGCAACCCGTATATCGAGCCTGCCGGGATCTGCAGGGAAACACCGTTTACAGCCGGCTGCCGGCCAAAATACTTCTTTAAGTTTCTGGTTTCAAGCAGGTATGCCGTCATTTTTTCCTTCCTCCCTACAAATTTCTTGAACGAGAAATAGCTTAGCAAATAATTATAAAGAATTCATAAAGACCGGGGCGAAAGCTATAAAATTCACTTCCGGGGATTTGCAGCATAACTCCTATTAATCCGTTAGTCATGACATGACATTCCTTGATGGTTTATACTGGATGGGATAAGATATAAGCAGGATCGGGAGCTGTTGATCCCACTTGAGATGATCGGCAGGTGTGCCATTATGTCAGAAAAAATCCTGGTGGTGGATGATGAGGAGGAAATAGTGGCTTTCATTCGCGACGCCCTGACCGATGAGGGCTACCAGGTCTGGACGGCCGGCAATGGGGAAAACGCAATTGCTGCCGCAAAAAAACAACCGGATTTGATTATTTTGGATATCATGCTGCCGGGGTGTGACGGGTATGCGGTCTGCCGGGCCATTCGCGACGAAGTTTCCTGCCCGGTTATTTTTTTAAGCGCCCGGCAGGGCGAGGACGATCGTGTGCGGGGGTTGGCCACCGGTGGTGACGACTACATGGTCAAGCCTTTCAGCCTCCGGGAACTGAAGGCGCGGATCAGCGCCCACCTGCGCCGGGAGAGGCGTTCTATGGACCGCCGCAGCCGCAGTGTATTGCGTTTTGACGGACTCACCCTGGATTTAAAGGGTCATACCGTTTGCTGGCAGGAGAAGAATATTCCCGTGACGAACCGCGAATTTGCCATCATGGAGTTTTTGGCCCTGCACCCGGAGCAGGTGTTTTCCAGAGAGCAAATTTACGAAAGAGTATGGGGGCTGGAAGCGGCCGGTGATTCCAGCACGGTAACCGAACACGTGAAAAAAATACGGGCCAAACTGGCGGCGGCAGGATGCCCGGCCCCGGACGGCTATCTGGCCACCGTTTGGGGAGCCGGCTACAAATGGAGGCGGCAGCGGTGAGCATAGCCAAACTTCCCCTCAAACACCAATTCATGATCAGCTTTGTTTTGGTGCTGCTGCTCAGCTTTATCACCACCCTGGGCATTTGGGGCGCCGCCCTGCTGGTTTGGCGTCAGCTTCCGGTTTTACCCGCCAACTATTACGAAAAGAAGCTGCCTGCCGTTGAAAAATACATTCAAGAGCAGGGGGTGTTTCTTCTGGACCCCGCGCGCCGGACCGCCCTGGAACAGGTTGTCCCGGGGGAAGGGATGCAGTACCAGGTACTGGACAGGGACGGGAATATTCGCTATGGTACTATTGCCGGTCCGGTAGTGGGGAGCGGGGCGGAATTAATCCGGGTATTGAATACAAATAAAGTTACCGGTGATCCTTTCGCGGCAACAGTGACCAGATTCGTACCTTTACTTGCCAACGGGCACCTGGCCGGCGCCGTGGCCCTGCGCTACCGGTTGCAGGCAACGGCAGCCAATCCCGGTCAGAAATACTGGCCGGGGTTGCTGATACTGGGGATGGGGCTGGCCCCTTTTGCCTCCTTTGTTTTTTTCACTTACTGGGTTGCCCGGAGCTTTTCCCGGCGTTTAAACCGGCCGGTGCGGGAACTGATTACTGCTGCGCAGCGCATCCGGCGGCAGGACTTGGATTTCACCATCAGTTACGAAGCCAATAACGAAATCGGACAATTATCCCGGGCCTTTGAAACCATGCGGGACGCCCTGCGGCAATCCCTGGTCCGTCAGTGGCGGGTGGAGGAAGAAAGGCGGGAGATGATCGCGGCGCTCACCCATGATCTGCGGACGCCATTGACCATCATCCGGGGTCACGTCGAGGGGCTTTTGGAAAGGGGCGGGGAACATCCGGAGCGCCTGGAAAAATACCTGCAAACGATCAACCGCAACACCGGGCGGGTAATCCGGTTGGTGAATGAAATGCGGGCGGTGGCGGAAATAGACGCGCCGGAGTTTACCGTGAACCGCCGTCCGGTGGATATACCGGCTTATGTAGCGGAGAAGGCTGCTTCTTACCGGGAAATGGCGATGGCGGAGGGAACCGGCTTTACGGCCAGGCTTGACGACCAAAGGGCCAATAACCGGCCCCTGGCGCTGGATCCGGATCGTCTGGCGGAAGTCCTGGACAACCTTTTCAGCAACAGCCTGCGTTTTACGCCCCGGGGAGGAAACATCAGCTGGGAGGTTAATTTGACGGAAACTGAGCTGACCATGACTTTTTGCGATTCCGGTCCCGGTTTTGCCCCGGAAGACCTGCCCAACGTCTTTAAAAAGTTCTACCGCGGGGCCGGCGAAAGTTCGCGCTCAAAAGGCCACTCCGGCTTGGGGCTGTATATCGCTAAAACCCTGGTGGAAAAACACGGGGGTACGATTGCAGCATTTAATGCCCCTGCCGGCGGGGCCTGCGTCAAAATCAGCATTCCGGCAGTGACTCCGTGAACAGCCTTCCCGGTATACCTGGAGCTCTAATGGCGGTCTGTCAGTGTGCGCAAAAAATAAGACGGGATATTTCTCCGGCAGTAAAGATTCGTAGTGTCAGTCCGGGAATACAGGTCCATGCGGCTGTTAAAGGGCTTTTCCGGCACGAATTTATATACCATGGCTGGAAAAATGTCAATTCATCATTTGCAATGCGTGTAAAGGACCGGTATCGTATGAAGCGTTACAGAAGACACGGTTCAAAAGTCACGGTGGCAATCGCAGGGAGCCGGAATTGGCACTGTCTGCAGAACATGGAAATTATACTGGTATAGGCACTGCGTTTACAGGCAAAAATGCTTAACAAATAATGTTTACCCGGAGGTATGAAATTGGCCGTAATTTCGCCGTGGCCGGAGCTCACTGCCCCGGTTGAAGCCCGGGAATGCGCCAGGTGCGGCCTGGCCGGCCAGCGGAAGCGGGTAATCTGGGGGGAAGGGACCCCCGGGGCGCCGGTCATGATTATTCTGGACAATCCGGGGGCCAGGGAAGACAAAGAAGGGCGCCCTTTTGTCTGCGGCACGCGGCTCGCCCTGCGGGAGGCGATGGAAAGGGGCGGGCTCAGACCGGAAGACGTTTTTCTGACGTTTTTGCTCAAATGCCGGCCTATCCGCTCCTACGACCGGGAGAGTTCGCGTTCCGCCTGCCTGCCGTACCTGAAAGAACAAATTATGGATATGAGGCCCCGCCTGCTTGTTTGCATGGGCAACGTGGTTACAGGGACACTATTTTCCGGCCATGAGGTGAAGGACCTGCGCGGCCGCCGGTTGGCATACGAAAACCTGCCGGCGCTGGCAACTTATCATCCCCTTGCCGCCCGGCGCCGGCCCAACCTGCTTAAACTCATCGCGTCGGATCTGGCTGATGCGGCGGAATACTTGAAGCGTGGTTAAAATCTTCAGATGCCCCTTCTTATGGTTGTGAGCGCATGTCAATATATTAACTTTGTTGGTGAAAGAAAAAGACGGATTACCTTTCAATAATCAGGCACCCGGGATCGGTTCATTAAGCCTTCCCGGCCTGCCTTTTAAGTTCTTGCCACATCCTGATGTCCTCTTGGCCGAGATCATCAACTCCGGCCAGACCCTCCAGGTGGTGCTGGATTTCGTGCAGAATGGTTGCCCATAATTCCTTTTCCCATACGTGCCCGGGTTCCCCTTTAAAGAGGGCGGCAAAGGAACCGTGGTAAATAACTACAAAACAGCCCAGGCCGTACGGATCATCAACGTACTCGCCCAGGGTGTAGACACCGTCGATTTCTGGATCGGGCACGGCATCCTCAACGACAACGATCCCGCCGTTTAAACCGCGCAGAAATTTTGCCGGTATCTTTTCCACCAGCTTATCCGCCAGTTTTTGAAAACGGTCGATGTTCACAGTGATCCCTCCCCGGCCATCGTGAAAAGTGTAACAAATATTAACGCCGTGGTCAATGGGATAACCTCCGCGCCGGACAGTTCCGGCCCCAAAAGGTGCCCGGTTCAATGGCCGGACAATCCGGTATTAATATAATTAATAAGTGGCTTAAAAATATTAAAGTTAGTATTGACAAATTTAACTGATCATACTAGAATGGGTTTAATTCAAAAAAGCCGCGGTCAATGAAGAGGGTGAATGGGTGAAATTCAAGGCGCCAAATTGCTGTCCGGTTTGCGGACACGAGATGATGATCAGCAGCCTCTCCTGCAGCTATTGCCAAACGCGGATTGAGGGCAGCTTCACTCCCTGCAAGTTCTGCAAGCTGCCGGTCGAGCAGCGGGAGTTCATCGAAGTCTTTCTCAAGTGCCGCGGCAACATCAAGGATGTGGAAAAAGAACTGGGTATTTCCTATCCCACGGTTCGCAACCGTCTCGACGGTGTGATTCAGTCTTTGGGCTATAAAGTGCAAAAGCATGAGGACGGCGAAAAAAGGGTTTTGAAACAAGATATTCTTAGCGCATTGGAAAAGGGTGAGATCTCCGTCCAGGAGGCCGCCAGGCTGCTGAAAAAGCAGCAGTCAAATAAATTGGAAATGAGGTAAAAAGATGAGTGATGAGAAGAGTAAACTCCTGCAGATGGTGCGGGACGGAAAAATTTCCGTTGAAGAAGGAGCGGAACTTCTGGATGCGATGGACGAACCAGGGACAAAGCCTTCAGGAGCGGAGAAAGAGCTCAAAGACCGTTTTCTGCGGGTGCACGTGGACAGCGCCGAGGCGAAAGTCAATGTCAACATTCCGCTCAGCCTGCTGAAGGTGGCTTCCCGCCTTGGAAACATGATTGCCGGCCTTATACCCGGCGAAGCGCGCCGGGAAATGGCGGGGAGAGGGCTGGACTTGTCAAAGATTGACTTCGAAGAACTGATGAACCTGATTAACCAGGGTCTGGAGGATGGTAAGCTGGTTGATGTGGACATCGAAGATCCTGTGAAGGGAAGGATCAGGGTGGAGATATATGTGGAGTAGACGGCAGAGCCTTTTCATGCTGATCGGGGTGTCCCGGGGCGGGTTTCACCGGCTGGTCATTCCCGTCCCGTTGTTCGTCCTTGATCTGACCTTGGCCGCTTTCTCCGATCTCGCCCGCCTGTTCGATCTGCTTGCCACGCGGCGACTGCGCGGCATGCGCAATGACCGGGGCGAATCCGGCGCGGGCCGGATATCCGTGGAATCGATGCTGACGGTCTGTCTGCAGCTGTTCCGGGAAATGCGCAAGTACGGCAGATTTCGCCTGGTGGAAGTGAGAGCCGGCAAAAACAGGGTATCCGTTGAACTTTATTAAGTTGAGGTGGACCGGATGAGCAGGCTGGTTCTCAGGATCGCCGCCAATTCGCTTGCCTTGTATGCGGCCGCGCTGGTTGTGCCGGCAGTGGTCTTGAACGATATATGGGCGGGGCTGTTGGCCGGGACGGTGCTTACAGTGCTGCATGTGCTAATCCGTCCATTTCTGTTGCTGGTTGCCCTGCCCGTTAATCTCATCACCCTCGGCCTGTTTACACTGGTCATCAATACCTGGATGGTGATGTTGACGAACTGGATAGTCGCGGGATTTGCGGTTCCGGGGTTCTGGCCGGCCCTGGCCGTTTCCCTGCTGGTGACTCTCTTCAACCTGCCTTTGAACCGCTTGAACCGCTTGGGCCGTTGGAACGGCAAGCCGCCGGCCTGCTAAAAGACGGAACGGCTGCCCGGGTGGAAAGGGGAATCAACCCCGGTTGCTGGAGCGCGGGCCATGCCCGGCGAAAGGAGATTTGTTCAGTGAAAAAGATTATCATCATTGGTTCCGGTATCGGGGGCCTCACGGCAGGTAATTTGCTTGCCCAAAAAGGGCATGACGTTACTATATTCGAATCCCACCGGACGCCCGGCGGTTATACCGCCGGTTTTTGCAGAAACGGTTTTTATTTCGAGAGCGGCACTTTCGGCCTTGAGGCTTCGGCTACGGTGTTCAAGGCTATGAAGGACATTGGCGTATATAATAGAATCGAGTTTGTGCGGCATCAAACGCGCTGGGTTGCCGCAGATTTTGATGGCGTCCCCGGTTCCTACAGTGAATTCAAGGAGATGCTCTATTCCGCGTATCCGCGGGAAAAACAGGGACTTGACGGCTTCTTCAAGGAAACCGACCGTATGGTGGCCGCCATGGGCGATATGGATAAGCCGATACCTTATCTTTACAGCGGGGTTCCCTACCTGGTGTCCATATTTTCATACCTGACCGGTGCCATAAAAAACACGGGCGTGATGAAAAAATACGGGAACATGACTACGTCGGGATTTGCCGGCATTTTTTTTGAAAAAGACTCCAAGTTATACAGGATGTTTTCCAGGACGGGCTATTATGCCGATATGGCGGCATTTCTCATTGCAGGCGCCATCTCGGGGATAATCTATGATTACTGGACGGTCAAGGGGGGTATGCAATCCTGGGCCGATATTCTGGCGGATAATTTTCAAAAACAGGGCGGCAGGCTTTTGCCGGCCTCCCGGGTTGAGCGCATAATCACCAAAGACGGTGCTGCCGCAGGGGTTTTATGCAATGGCGAAAAAATAAATGCGGACTACATTATTGCGGCATGCGATTATAAAAAGACAATGTTGAATCTGCTTGATCAAAAAAACCTGATTTCAGAACCAATGCGTGAAAAAATAAAAACTGCTCCGGTATCGGAAGGGGTGTTTACAGTATATCTCGGCTTAAATATGCCCGCTGAGGAAATGCGTGGGCAGATGCTCGTCCCTCACGTTATCTTCCTTGATTTGAATTCGAATTATGATATTACTGATTCCGCCGATGAACGATTTTTTGAAAAAACGTCTTTTAATTTGTACTCACCATCAATGGTAAACCAGGACCTCGCTCCACTGGGAAAATCCTCACTTATGCTCCAAACAACCGTCCCTTTTCAATGGATGCAAAATTGGGGTGGCGGCAATAGGGAACTTTACAGGCAGCTAAAATACAAAGCCATGGAAACGATGATAGACAGGGCTGAAGCTATCATTCCCGGGCTCAAAGGCGCGATCGATTATAAGGATGCGGCCACCCCGTTAACTTATGAGAAGTTTACCCATAATACCGCTGGGGCCACATCCGCCTTCAGCTGGAATCCTAAAAAGAGGTTTTATAAAAATACCATGGGCATAGAGGTAAAGACCCCGGTGAAAAATCTTCTGATCGGTTCTTGCTGGGCTAATCAGATCGGCGGTGTACCCGGGGCCATATCTGCCGCCTACCGGTGTGCGCATATAATAAGATAGGAAATCTCCTGATAGTTTCTTCCGTCCAACTGGCCGCCACGCCATAGATGTCCTCATCTATCCGGGCACACCACCACTGCGGGTTTAGTTCTTTTTTCAACGGCACCAGCTCACCGGGAATATCCTGCTCAACTGTGAAGACATTTGTCGCCAGATTGATCGCTTTTATATAATAATTCCCGGGCAGCTTCCCGATAACTATCCGGTCACTATGATGTGTGACCGGGTTTTGTCTTAAGGCCGGAATGCGGATGACTTGAAATAACTGCGAACGGGCTGGTTTGTCCATAAGCCGGCCTCCTGCTGCGTTAATAATGACAATTATATTCATTCAGGCAAAATTTGTCCAGGAATAACCAGGGTTAAGGTTGTATGTTCCCGCCAGCGGACGTTGTATATACCACTGCCACCCAAAAACGGGAGGCATGCCAGTGACAAATGCAATAAAAACGAAACCGCCAGCCATATAAAAGAAGGAATGTATCCCTCCCTTTGTGGAATTTCCCTTTAAATGAATTTTGCGGGAGGTTAGCAGACGGACTTCAGTTCCCCTGTGAATTAAATCATAATGATGGCACGGGAAGAAGGTGAGTCGTGGACACAGTTCTCAAGGCCCGGAACCTAACCAAATATTACCAAATGGGCGAAGTGAAGGTGGAGGCGTTAAAAGGGGTGGATTTTGATATTTATGCCGCTGAATTCATCGTTATGCTCGGACCAAGCGGTTCTGGAAAAAGTACCATGTTGAACATTATCGGAGGCATGGATACTCCCAGTTCCGGTGAAATCTATTTCAAGGGCAAGCCCCTGCACGGCGCTTCGGAAAAAGTATTGACAGAGTACAGAAGGAATGCGGTCGGGTTTGTGTTTCAATTTTATAACCTCATGCCCAATTTGACTGCCTATGAAAATGTGATGCTTTCGGTGGAAATCGCTCAAAATCCTTTGAAAGCGGAGGATGTTTTGGAGCAGGTGGGGCTTGGCGATCGAGCCGGGCATTTTCCGGCGCAGTTGTCGGGCGGCGAGCAGCAGAGGGTGGCCATCGCCAGGGCTGTTGCCAAAAACCCTGAACTGCTTTTGTGCGATGAGCCTACGGGGGCGCTGGATTCAGCCACCGGAATCCAGGTACTGAAAGTGCTTAAAGATTTTAATGAAAGATATAAAAAGACAGTGATCGTCATTACTCATAACGCATCGATCGCGCAGATGGCGAACCGGGTTTTTTATTTGAAAGACGGGAGACTGGAACACATTGACAATGTTGCCAATCCGGTACCCCCTAAAGAGGTGTCATGGTGATGCTGACAAGAAAAATGTGGCGGGATATCGGCGAAAATAAAATGGCTTTCATTGCCTGCGCCGTTGTCGTAATTATTGGTTTGACGGCTTACACCTCAATGCAGATGGCCAAAGACAACCTTTTTAGGGCCGGGGACAGTTTTTACAGACAATATCATTTCGGCGACGGTTTTGCAAAAATAAAAAACCCGATGCCGTCTTCACAAGTTGAAAAACTGAGTGACATCCGTGGTATTGATCAGGTTCAGGGACGACTGGTGGAGGATGTCAGGGTCACCGGACTGGACGAACGCAGGAATATATATTTAAGGCTGATTTCGCTGCAGGATCAAAAACCGTATATTTTAAACGGGGTTAAGGTGTTGAAAGGGGCCATGCCTGAAGAAAACAGCAAGGCGTTACTGCTCGGTGACAAATTCTTTACAGCCCACCGGCTTGCCCTGGGTGAACCGCTGACTGTGATCATAGACGGGAAAAAGGTTCAGTTGAAAATTGCCGGAACCGGCCAGAGCCCTGATTTTGTTTACGCCATAAGGAATGCACAAAATATTCTCCCCGACCCGCAGGCCTTCGATGTGGCATATTTACCCTACGAGGTGATGGATGGTTTGTTCAACCGGCAGGGCGCGGTCAATGACCTTTCATTTGCCTTGAAACCGGGTTTCAAGTTCGAAGACGTAGAGCAACCGCTGAAGACGGAACTGAAAAAATACGGCCTGGAAAGTCTTGTTTCCAGGGCCGATCAGGCCAGCAATGTCATGCTTACCGAAGAATTAAAGGGGCTGGAAAAATCCGCCCGCAGTGTGCCGGTCTTGTTTCTGGCGATTGCAGCCATCATCCTGTATATTATGCTTAAGAGGATGGTGGAATCCCAACGGGGGCAGATCGGGACATTAAAGGCATACGGTTACAGAAATCATGAGATCATCTGGCACTATTTATCCTATGGATTGATAGTCGGTCTGGCGGGTGGCATACTGGGCGGAGTCTCCGGCGCGGTACTCTCAAATTCAATGACAAAATTGTATCAACAATACTTCAGTCTGCCCGGTCTTACCGGGAAATTTCCACTGCAGTATTTTTTTTCCGGAATATTATTTGCGCTGGGGTTCAGCCTGATTGCATCTTACCAGGGAGCAAAAGCTATCTTAAAATTAAAACCGGTTGACGCTATGCGTCCACCGGCGCCTTCATTTAAAAGCAAAACCCGGCTGGAAAAACTCCCCGTGGTTTGGGCCGCTTTTACAGTTCAGGGGCGCATGGCTGTCAGAAATATGATCCGGAATAAGGAGCGCAGCTTCTTTACCCTGATCGGGATAGTATTTACTTACAGCATGATGGCGGCCTTGTGGTCCATGTATAGCATGGTGGACACAATGGTTCTGGATCAATTTTACAAGGTGCAGAAAAGTGATGTTAAAATAAGCTTTACCAAACCGCTTCCTTTGCCTGATGTGGTGGAGGAATTGCAAAACACTGGCGGTGTCAGGCGTATTGAGCCTTTGGTGGAAGTGCCGGTGACCCTGCAAAAAGATTACCGGAAAAAGGATGTGACAGCTTTGGGGTTATTGCCGGATGCGGAGCTTTTTACTCCCGTTGACAAACTGGGCAGTCAAATAAAAATACCTGCCGGCGGTATACTGCTGTCCGAACAGACGGCCCGGAAACTGAAAACGGGGCTCGGCGACCGGATCAGGCTGGAAAGCATATGGGCCAGGGAATCTCCGGTTTATGTGCAGGTGGCGGGAATCGTCCCCCAGTACATAGGTTCCAATGTCTATATGGACCAAAAGGCGCTGCTTGCGCTGCTCGGGCAGGGGGATATGGCCACGGGGGCGCTGATTTCCATGGATCCCGGGCAGATTCCGGGATTGAAGGAAAGGTACGGCACTTCAAAATATGTGGACAACCTGGAGGAAAGACAGCAGAGTATTGATTTATATAAAAAATTGATGGACAACAACAAAACAACTCTATTGCTTATGGTCCTGATGGCAGTGGTCGCCGGTTTCGCCATAGTGTATAACTCCAGCATCATTACGCTGGCGGAAAGGGAAAGGGAACTGGCTTCCCTGCGTGTCCTGGGCATGCGTCCGAAAGAGGTGATGGAGGTTGTTTCAGTGGAACAATGGTTTATTGGCGCCTTTGGCGTACTGGCGGGTGTGCCTTTTGCCCTGGCCATGAATCAAGGCATTGCCGGCGGTATGAGCAGTGATCTTTACACCCTGCCCGGAAGGACCAGCCCGGCCGCCCTGTTTCTGGCTTTGCTGGGGACGGTGCTGGCAATATGGGTGGCGCAGTTTTGGGTTTTCCGCAAAATAGCGAGGCTTGATCTGGTGGGAGTGTTAAAAGAACGGGAATAAGGTCAAGGGGTGAATAAACATAAAAAAGTCATTTAAGATGGTACCGGTTATCATGCTCCTTGCTATGGCGGCGGCATATGCGGTCTATAACACCCAAAAACCTCTCAAGGCGGAGATTGTGGAAGTAAAACCGCAGACAGTAGCCCATGGTTTTAAGGAGGAAGGCATTGTTGAAGCGGCCCTGGATCGCTCTGTTTATAGTATGGTTAGCGGCGAAATCATAAGCCTTCCCGTCAAAGAGGGCCGGCATGTATCAGCGGGCGACCTGCTGGCCCGGTTGGATTCCAGGGATCTGGAATATCAACTGGCTCAATTAACAGCTCAGCGTAACAGTCTGGCCGGACAGGAATTAAAATCAAACCGGGAAACGGGTCAGCAGGTTGACCAGCAGCAGCTTGCTGTAGAAGAAGCAAAGCGGCAATTGGCGAAGAGTGAAAACGATTATCACCGGGTTAAATTTCTTTATGACTCCGGCGCTGTGGCCGGAACAGAACTGGAAGCCGCTGAAAATACGGTGAAGCAGTGGCAAAACAATCTGGCCCGGCAGGAGTCGAAGTTGGGGTACTTGCAGGAAGAGGCCGGATCCGGGGGGGCCGTTGCCGGCGGGAGCACTGCCGACAGGCAATACTATCAGGGGATGATCGATGCGGTGGAGGCACAAATAAAACAAGTGGAAGAGCAGATTGCCAACTGCCGGATCACCGCCCCTGTTGACGGCGTGGTGCTGGAACTGGATGCCAGGCAGGGAATGGTGGTTTCCCCGCAGGTTCCGCTGATGAAGCTTGCCGGCACCGGCGGCTGCGAGATCAATGCCTATGTGCTAACGGAAGATGTGCTCCCGGTCAAAGAAGGAATGCCTGTTACCATTACACAAAAAAGGAAGGACGGCGATTACCGGTTCCAAGGGATCGTGCAGGCAATCGCTCCGGCCGCGGTTGAAAAGGTGTCGGCACTTGGGCTTGTGGAGCGCAGGGTGAAAGTCACCATTCAGCCCAAAGGGAAACCTCCCGAATTGCGGCCGGGGTACGCACTGGATGTGCAGTTTACGGTGCTGAAGCAGCAAAACAGACTGGCGGTGCCCAAAACGTGCGTCTTTCCCTACGCAGGCGGGGACGCTTTGTGGGTGGTGAGGGATGGCCGGGCTGTAATCCAGAAAGTGAAAAAGGGCATGGAAACAGATGAGTTGCTAGTCATCGAACAGGGCCTTCGGAATGGCGACAAAGTTGTCAAAAACCCCCAACTAGAAGGGTTGAAGGAGGGGAAAAGAATAATTGTCGCCGCTTGAAAATGCCGGTTGGCGGTGTTTTCACGGCGGGTAGACATGTCCGCCGGGTCAGGCGCTGAGCGAGCCGGCTTTTACAGGATGCCGCGGTGAGGCCAGTACCGTCCGGTAGCTGTCCAGCAAATTGTCCAGCAGTCCTTCCCACGATTGTTTGAGGGCATACTGCCGGGCCTGCCGGCCGAGCGCGTCACGTAATTCCTTGTTTTGGGCCAGTTTGAGCATGGCGGCGGCCAGTTCGTGGTAATTGCGCGGACGGCAGGCGAGGCCGTTGTAACCGTCAAGGAGCAGGTTCTTAACCCCGCCGGCTGCGGCCGCCGCCACTGGCAGGCCGGAGGACATGGCCTCCAGGACCACGTTGCCAAAAGTCTCGGTGGTGGAGGGAAAGACGAAAATGTCGCTGGAGGCATAGATGGCGGCCAGTTCCTCGCCATGCCGGTAGCCGGTGAAGACAACCTCGTGACCGTGATTTTGTCTCAGTTCCCCCGCCAGTGGTCCGTCCCCGGTGACGACCAGTTGCGCGCCGGGCAAGCGGCGGCGCACTATCCGCCAGGCGTTGAAGAGGACGTCCAGATCCTTTTCCGGGGCCAGGCGGCCGACATAAAGGAAGAACAGCTCTTTGCCCGGCGCCAGCTTGTCAAGCAGATTGCTTCTTTTTTCCGGGGCAAAAAGACCGGTATCGATGCCGCGTCCCCAGATGGTTAAATTGCGGAATCCCTTTTGGGCGAGCATGTTTTTGACGGCCGGGGATGGACAGTAATTCAGATGGCATTGATTATGAAACCAGCGCAAATACAGCCAGGCCCACCTTTCCAGAAAACCCGCCTTGTAGTAGGCCAGGTATTGGGGAAAATTGGTGGTATATGAGGCCACCACCGGCAGGCGGTGATCGCGGGCATATTTCAAACCGCAAAGTCCCATGGAAGACTCCGTGACCAGGTGAATCAAATCCGGTTTGAATTGATTCAGTTTTTCGCGCAGGTTGGGATAGGGTGGGAGGGTGATTTTACATTCCGGATAGAAGGGAAGATCAATACCGGGAAAGGTATGTACATTTTCACTGTGTTCCTGCGAAGGACCGCAGTCGGGGGCAAAAATCAAATGTGGTACATTCCGCCGGCGTAGGAACAATGCTATCCGGTTGACGGTGCGGGCCACGCCATTTACTTGCGGCGGGTAGGTGTCAGTAAAAATAGCCACCTTCAAGAAAAGCCACCCTCCTTTTTATAAGCAGTTGCTTTGTTCGCAAAAAAGCTACTTCTTATTTTAATTTTCCGCCTGGGCCTTTCTTTGTGATTGTGCTGAAAGAAATCACAACTTCTAATTAAAATATAGCTTTTTAGTATTAAAATAGTATTATTGGCGTGCTAAGATTTAGTTAAAGATAATAACGCTAATTTAACTAAAACTGCATATACCTTTAACCCAATTTTAGCTTTTATTTGTTATTATTTTACTGGGACGGTATAAGGCTTGCCTGCCGGGAGGTAAGACGTTATGTTTGTAAACGTATCCCTGCATGACGTGACACCTGCCTATGAAGCCGAAATAAAATGCCTGTTTGATTTGATCCGGGGGGCGGGTGTGACCAGGGGAAGTATGCTGGTGGTGCCCGATTTTCACGGCCGTGCGCCTTTGGAAGCGGATGCCGCTTTTGCCGGCTGGTTACGGGCACGGGCCGCGGATGGCTGGGAAGTGGTGTTGCATGGATTAACCCACACCGAAGCGCCGGACTGTATTGATCGAGGCACGTGCGGACAAAAGCTGATCTCCCGGTACTATACAAATGGTGAAGGTGAATTTTACCGTTTGTCCGGGCTGGCCGCCCGTACCCGGATCGAGTCCGGGCTGGCTGTGTTGACCGCCTGCCGTCTGGCGCCGGCCGGCTTTGTCGCCCCGGCCTGGCTGCTGGGCGGGCGGGCACGGGCTGTGCTCGATGAATTCAATTTTTCATTTACCACCACTTTGACCGGTATCCATGACTTGAAGTCAGGCGTTTATCATGCTGCACCGGCGCTTTGTTTCAGCAGTCGCTCGTCCTGGCGCGCCGCCCTTTCGCGGCAGGTGGTGCCGGTGCTGGCCGCTTTTTGGTCCCGGCGGTTGATGGTGCGCCTGGTCCTGCATCCGGCCGATGCCCGTCAATCCGCCATTTTGAATTTAGCCGCGCGGCTTTTACGGGGAATGCTGGCTTGCCGCCGCCAGGTGACTATCGGGGAGTATCTGGAGCGGGCAAAAACCGGCCGGGAGGTTTGAAATATGAAGATTTGTGATCTTACCAATTTCTATCACGAACAAAGCGGCGGGGTGAAAACTTATCTGCATCAAAAGATGGATTACATCGCCGATTGCCGCGGTGTGGAGCACCTGGTCATTGTCCCCGGGGCGGCAAACCTGGAAAAAAGGCGTGGCAACAGCACCATTCAGCGGCTGAAAGCACCGGAACTGCCTTTTGCGCGGCCCTACCGGCTGATTATGGATGCCGGACGCGTTGATGAACTGCTCGGTCAGTTCAGCCCCGATATTATCGAAGTGGGCTGTCCCTATTTTCTTCCCCTGGCTATTGCCGCCCGGCGTAAATATCACTGCCGTCTGGCCGGGTTTTACCACAGTGATTTCCCCCGCGCCTACGTGCGGACAACCGCCCGGCTCATCGGCCGGATTCCGGCCGCCATGCTGGAAAAAGCGGCCTTTGCCTATGTGCGTGCCATGTACCGGCGGATGGATCTTACTCTGGCCCCTTCCCTGGCGGTGGCGTCGGCACTGGTTCGGCACGGGGTCGGGAATGTGCAGGTTTTGTCACTGGGAGTGGATATGAAAAATTTTCATCCCGGGCTGCGCAGCCGGTGGCTGCGCCTGCGCCTGGGTATTGCCCCGGAGCAGGTGCTTTTGTTGTATGTGGGCCGCTTTGCGCGCGAAAAGGGGCTCGATGTCCTGATGCCGGCCTTTGAGCTGTTGTCCGCGCAACACCCCGGCCGTTACCACCTGCTGCTCATCGGCGGCGGGGCGCTGGAAGGGGAGTTGCGGGAATGGGCGGCCGGGCGTGCCGTTACCGTGGGCGGTTATTTACCGGCGGATCAGGTGGCCGCGGTCTATGCCTCGGCGGATCTCTTTGTCACCGCCGGCCGGGCGGAAACCTTCGGGCTGACTGTTTTGGAGGCCCAAGCGTCCGGTCTGCCGGTGGTGGCGGCGGCGTCCGGGGCGGCCGCCGAGACGGTGGCCCCCGGCGCCGGAGTTTTGATCCGGCCGGACGACCCGGCCGGCCTGGCGGCGGCGATTGCCGGTCTGCCGACGCAAAATCTGCGCTCCCTGGGCCGGCAGGCCCGGCGGTATGTGGAGGTCAACTACGGATGGGAGAAGACTTTTCGCAAGCTGTTCGCCTTTTACCGGGAACTGCTCGGATTCCGCCGGCAACCGTTGGCGGAAGCACCGTCCGGCGCTACCGGCCGGAAGATCGCCGGGGCGTAAGGGAAGTTTGTGCGGCCACCGGTCTTCTGGGTGAAAGCATAGCCGGTATTTTTCCGAAATATGATTTCTTTGTGGACTTTTTCACCGGCTATTATACTGATGTTGAGCCGGAGGCGGCGCTGGTGGTCGAAGCGGAGGGAAAGGTGGCCGGCTACCTGCTCGGCTGTACCGATGCCGCCCTGCACCGGCGTTATCAACTGCGTCTTTTGGCCAGGGCCTTACTTCCCGTGTGCCACGGGTTTTGCCGGGGTATATACGGTCCGCCGGCATTCCGGTTTTTCCGCTGGCTGTTCTGGCGGGGCTGGCGGGAAATGCCCGGGGTGCCGGCCGGTGGCGCCCACTTTCATTTCAACATCTTGAAACGTTGGCGCGATGCGGCGGTTACCCGCCTGCTGGTCGAAAGCTATTTGGAACTGTTGCGGCGTGAACACCCCGGCATCAAAGTGGTTTGGGGGCAGATGGAAACATTCGGCGCCAGGCGTTCCCAATCCCTGTTCAAAAGGCTGGGCTGGGAATTTTACGATCAGGTGAAGCTGAGCAAGTACCGGTACCTGTTCAATTCCCCACCGCCGGAGCATTTGAAAAAGCTGGCCGCCGGGGAGGTTTACCTGACCACCATCTACCGGGAACTTTGGTGAAAAGCCGTTGCCCAGGAAGGTCCATTGGCCGCTGCTGGATTATCTGGAGCAATGTTGATGTATATAGTCGACACGTCTATTGCACATGCGTCAGCACTGCATCCGGCGGCTTTTGTCAGGCGGCGTTTTGCCGGCGGCCCACTTGCCGGGCCGGGCCTTACTGCTTCTTCCGGCGGGTAAAGCTGCTTTTGCGCAAGGGATTCCAGCCGGGCAAAAAGCGATCCGCCGGTGCGGCCGCCGGCTTTTGAACAGCTGTTTTCTAAAACGCGGGAGGTCAATATGCATTATCTAAAGGCGGAATTTCACTGTCACGTCAAGTTGTTCAGCCGCCGGCCGTTCCGTCCGGGGCAACTGCGGCGCCGGTTGGAGTGGGCGCGGCGCACCGGGCTGGATGTGCTGGCGGTGACCGAGCACATCGATGTCTCCGACTTTTGGGAAATATACCACTGCCTGGAATCCTGGTGTGGTCACGCATCCGGCATGTTTGAGTGGCGGGGGCTGATTGTGCTGGCCGGGGCGGAAGTAAGTGTGGCCGAAGGAGGGGATATTATCATGATCGGTTCCCCGGCCGCCCTGAAAGAACTGGAAAAAAGGCTGGGCCGGCTGCGGCCGGGGCGTTTCCCCGCCTTTCAAACCCTGATGGACGCCAGCGAGGACCTGGGCTTTTTGCGCACCGGGGCGCATCCCTGCCGCAGCAGCAAGGAGTTGTGGAAAATGGGACCGCTGCTGAAGCGACTGGACGCTCTGGAAGTAAACGCCACGGAATTGTCGCTGGCCGGCCATGTACTGAGAAAGTCCGCGGAACTGAACCGCCCGGTTCTGGCCGGCAGCGACGCCCATCACTGGCTGCAGATGGGGCGGGTCTACAATCTGCTGCCCTTTGAAGGCCGTTTTACGCTGGTGGAACTCAAACAGGCCGTTGCTCAGCACCGGGTGACCTGGCAGCGGAACGGCGTCCGGTCGCTTTTGGGTAAAATGATATTCCCGGGCTGGTTTTCCGGCTTTGCCGGCCGGCCGACACCTTGATAAACTAGGCCGTTTTTGATGATTTCTTCCGCCGGCAGGCAATTGCGCCCGTCCAGCACCAGGCGGGGCGGACGCATCAGTTCCTTGACCGCCGTCCAGTCCAGACCGGTGAATTCCGGCCAGGCGGTGGCCACCAGCAGGGCGTGGCAGCCCTCCAGCGCCGCCATAGTGCCGGATGCGGAATAAACTTCCGGGGGTAGAAGCCGCTGCGCATTTTTCATTGCCAGGGGGTCATAGACCCTGATCTTCACCCCTTCGTCCAATAGCAGATTGATTATATCCAATGCCGGTGATTCCCGGATGTCGTCGGTCCCCGGTTTGAACGCCAGCCCGAGCACACAGACGGTTTTATCGTGTAATGTGCCCAGCATCCCGCGCAGTTTGCGCAGGGCCAGCACCCGCTGGCGGTTGTTCACCTCAATCACCGCCTTGAGCAGGTTGAAGGCGTAGCCGTTGCAGGTGGAAACAAAGTCCAGGCCGCAGGTGTCCTTGGGAAAGCAGGATCCCCCGTATCCCAGGCCGGCCTGCAGGAATTCGCCGCCAATGCGCCGGTCCATGCCCACCGCGCGGGCCACCGGCAAGATGTCCGCTCCGACCAGTTCGCACAGGTTGGCGATTTCGTTGATAAAAGAGATTTTGGTGGCCAGAAAGGCATTGGCCGCATATTTGACCATTTCCGCGCTGCCGACGTCCATGGTCACCACCGGGGCGTCAATATCGGCGTATAGCCGGGCCAGTTTGGCCACGGCCAGCTCCTGATCGCCGCCAATCACAATGCGGTCCGGGTAATACCAGTCCCGGACGGCGGATCCTTCCCGTAAAAATTCCGGATTGGCCAGGTAGGTCAGGGGCACCCCGGCCCGGGAAAGCAAACGAGCTTTCAGGTTTTCGCCAAAACCGGGCGGTACGGTGCTTTTCATGACAATGAGCTGGGGAAACCGGGCCTGTTCCACGATCCGGGAGACTGCACCATAAATTTGTGACAGATCGATTCTACCGTCCGGCCGTGCCGGTGTACCCACGGCGATCATGACTACTTCCGCGTCCAGACAGGCGGCAACCTCGCTGCTGAAATGCAGGGAACCTTTTCCCACACCGGCGGTGAAAATTTCCGCCAGCCCGGCTTCGTAAAAGGGCAGCCGCCCGTCCTGCAATTCGGCCAGTTTGCCTTCGTCCTTTTCGATACAAACCACTTCGTGACCGGAGCGGCTCAGGCAGGCCGCCGCGACCAAACCCACATAACCCGCACCAATTACAGCAATTCTCACCTGATCACCCCCGCTAAATCATAGCAGGGGCTGGTTAAAAGGCTGTTTATTTCCGGTTAAAATTGGCGGCGGGACGTTTCCCCCAAAACCTGATACTATTTTATTAAATTTTCGCCGGTTTGCCGGAAAAAAAGAAAAATAAAAGGAATTGGGCTGCCAGTGAAGAATTGTCATAAAAAATAAAACCTGGAGGTGCACGGCCTTTGATCCTGACCACCACTCCGGACATTGAAGGAAAACCGGTGCGTGAATACCTGGGCATTGTTACCGGCGAGGCGATCATGGGCGCCAACATCGTGCGTGATTTTTTCGCTACGGTGACGGATATTGTGGGCGGGCGCTCGGGTGCTTATGAAGAAAAGCTTTCCCACGCCCGTGAAGTTGCCTTTAAAGAAATGTCGGAAGAGGCGCAGCGTTTGGGGGCCAATGCCATTATCGGCATCGATATTGATTACGAAGTGGTGAGGGAGGGGATGCTTATGGTCACCGCCTGTGGCACGGCGGTGAAAATTTAATGCCGGCCGGACCGGCCGGCCAGGGATGAAAATACTTGATCAAAATATTTATGAGAGGCGGGTGATGTTGCGCATGAAAAAGAGGCTGTTTTTAATGATTTTGACCCTGGCGCTTACGGCATGCCTGCCGGCAGTGCCGGCACTGGCCGCGGGAAAGATTAACCTGACTGTTAATGGAAATCAGGTCACCTTTGGCGATACGTACCAGGAAAACGGTGTTAGTATGGTTCAGGCCGGTCAGTTTGCCCGCTTTTCCGGCGTTGCCCTGGACCAGGACACAAATGGCGGCATTAAGCTGACCCAGGGGAAGGATTCCCTGGTGTTGACCCCCGGCAGCCGCCAGGCGTTGTTAAACGGCAAGCCGGTAACCCTGCCCGTTGCCCCGGAGCAGTCGGGGAATGAAGTGAGCATTCCCCTGCGCTTTGTTTCCGGTGTGTTTGGCTTTCAGGTCGGTTGGGACGGGGCAAGGGAAACGGCCCTGCTCAGCCGGAACCAGTTACGTGACGGCATGACCCCGGAAGAGTTGCTGGCCAAATCGAACCAGGCCTGCCAGGCGGTGAATACTTATTCCATGACCGGGGACATGAACATGAATATGAACATGGCTGCCGATGGCAAACCGGTTCCCGGTGTGCCCAAGAACATTAAAATCAACTTGACCGGCAGCGTGGAAAACAATCCCCTGCAGATGTACATCAAGGAAAATATTGTGCCGGACAGCCCGGCCGCAGTTCCGGCCATGGTGATGGAAATGTACATGAACCAGGACAAAATGTATATCAAGCCCCCCGGACAACCGGACTGGCTGGTTTCCCCGGCCGGCATTGCGCCGGATTTTATCAGGCAGCAGCAACAAGTGCAGTCCGATCCGATCAAGGCGGTCCAGCAGATGAAAGAACTGGGCATACTGTTGAATTACAGTGACGATGCAACTATAAACGGGAATGACTACTATGTGATTAATGCCACCATAGACCAGGATAAATTCCGTCAGGGCTATGCGCAGCTGTTGCAGCAGGCCATGCAGGGCATGCCGGGCATGACCGGTCAGTCGTCCCGGGATTTTACGCAGGCCATGCAGAAGCTTTTGGATAAAGCCAATGTCAATATCTTCTACACCGCCTACATCAATAAGAAAACACTGATCAATGATTTGACCAAAATTAACGAACAGCTGGACTTTAATATCAACCCCCGGGAAATGACTGGCGGCACCCCGGCCCAGCCGCCGGAGAATGTACCGCAAAATGTGCATATGGAGATGACCATGCAGGGCAACATAAGCATTTCCGGCCTGGGCCAACCCTTTAAAGCACCGGATGTAAGCAAGGCCAGGGATATGAGTCAGCTTGCCCCGCCGGCACCGGCTCCGGCTCCGGCGGAAACCCCGTCTTCCGCCGCGGGAAAATAAGCTGGTGCACGTAGCTGCCGGTTGCTCCGAAAAAGATACCGGACCCGGTACCCCCTAAAGGGGCCGGGTCCGGGTTTTTCCACGTAGTTGTTTAAATTTCAATTTTTGCCCCCAGCAGTTCAGCGAACTTGCGTATCCACTCCGGATGTCCGGGCCAGGCGGCGGCGGTGACCAGGTTTCCGTCCACCCAGGCGTTGGTAAAGGTTTCGTTTACTTCGCCCCATTTGGCTCCGGCGCGAACGCAGTCGGGCTTGACAGCGGGATAGGCCGTACAGAGCCGGCCTTCCAGCACGCCGGCCGCCACCAGGATTTGTTGGCCGTGGCAGATGGAAGCCACCGGTTTGCCGGTCTCAAAGAAGTGGCGTACCATTTCCAGCAACCGCTCATTCAGACGCAAATATTCGGGTGCCCGGCCGCCGGGGATGACCAGCCCGGTGTAATCTTCCGGCCTGACTTCATCAAAGGTGGCGGTGAGCATGAAATTGTGCCCCGGCTTCTCGCTGTAGGTTTGATCTCCTTCAAAGTCGTGGATGGCCGTGCGCACCGTTTCGCCGGCTTTTTTGCCGGGGCAGACGGCATCTACAGTGTAGCCCAGCATGGTCAGCATTTGAAAAGGGACCATAACTTCGTAATCCTCGACATAATCCCCTGCCAGCATCAGAATCTTTTTATCCGCCATTGCTATCCCTCCTGGAAAAATTATTTTACCAAGCAATGATTAATTTCCACAGAGAGAATAAAATTCCTTCGTTGTTGGGTTATGGCGGCCCGGAAATAACAGCAGCTCTTTTACACTGCCAGCACCGGCGCCAGGACCGGAAATGGGTCCACCAGGTGCCGGTGCAGCCAGCCGGCGCATGCGGACAGGCCGAAGGCCAGGCCCATCAGTTCGGTGAAGTAGAACACCGGCATGGTGCGGGACGGATCGCGGCGCATTTCCAGGTTGGCGTGGCAGAGGGTGCAGGCGGTGACCACGGCGTTTGCGCCGGTCTCGGCGGCCATTTGCAGCAAATTGTTCACCATGTTCCGTACCGTCCGGCTGTCGCAGATGGACAGGCTGGCGCCGCAGCAATCGGTTTTATAGGACCACTGCAGGGGTTCGGCACCCAGGGCGGCCATCAGGCGGTCCATGCTGACAGGGAATTCCGGGGAATCAAAGGCGGTCACCCGGGGCGGGCGGACCAGCAGGCAGCCGTAGTAACAGACCACTTTCAGATTTTTTAAGGGCCGGCTTACCCTTTGCTTGATCCGTTCAATGCCGATCCGCGTCGTCACCGCCTCCAAAAGTGAGAGCACGTGCAGGTTTTGATCAAAATCCAGGCCGGTTTTTTGCCGCATTGCGCCGGCCTGCGCCGGGTTGGTCTTGAGTGCGTAATCGGCGCTTTTCAGCCGGTTGTAGCAGGCCGAGCAGGAAGCCACCAGGTCCAGCCCGGTCTCTTGCGCCAGGCCGAGATTGCGTGCCGGGAGAGTCAGACCCAGTTCATGGTTCAGACTGTGCGCCGAAGTGGCCCCGCAGCAGTTCCAATCGGGCAGTTCCACCAGTTCCAGGTCCAGTTCGCCGCAGACGGCCCGGGCGGAGAGGTCGAATTCCCTGGCGCTGGTCTGCAGGGAACATCCGGGAAAGTAAGAGAGTTTCATGTCGTCCGGCTCCTTTACGGGTAGGATAATACTGTTTGCTAATTGCTTCCGCCAGTGAGCGGGCCGGTCTGGTTGAACAGTTCCCGGATGCCCGCCCGGTCCTTGATCCGCTCCGGTAACAGGCTGAATTTGCCTTTTCTGAACATGCGTACACCGATGTTCAGGTCGCTGAAAATGTCCCCGGTTTTCAGCTTGTAACGGGCGAGCATGACCGGCTCGTGCACCCGGCCGTTGGCGCGCAGCGAGTCCAGAAATTCCCGGTGGAAGAGCTTGATTTTCCGGCCCCGGCCGTTTGCTTCCCGGCCGTTGCCCATTTCCCGCAGGCAGTCCATCACCCGGCCGATGCTGATGCCGTTCGGACAGCGGGCGGCGCAGGTTTCGCAGCCGACGCACAGCCAGATGGCCAGGCTTTCCCAGACGGGCTCCGGCCGGCCCAGGCGCAGCAGTTCCATGATTTGATTCGGTTTGATGTCCATGGCGGCGCTCATTGGGCAGCCGGCCGAACACTTGCCGCACTGGTAGCATAGTTGCACCGGCTGACCGCTCTTTTGGGCCAGTACTCCGGTGAACGAATCTTGACCGTTCAAGGCCAGGGCGGTGTGGTTAGACATGTTTTACTCCTCCAGTCATTTGGAAATAGGCCCGTTTACAGTGCCCGGATTGCAGCCATAACCTGTTCATTGGTGAACCCTTCAACGTCAACGGCCCCGCGCAGGCAGGAGGCGGCGCACACCCCGCAGCCCTTGCACAGGGCGGCGTTTACCACAGCCACCTTTTCAGTATCGTCCACGGTCACCGCCCTGGCCGGGCAGACCGAAGCACATGTACCGCAGCCCGTGCATTTTATTTTGCTGACAAAGGCGCTGCCGCCCTCCACGGTGATCGTGTCCCCGGCCAGCAAAGCGGCGGCGCGGGTGGCGGCCGCGCCGGCCTGGACGATGCTTTCTTCCAGGTTTTTCGGGCCGTGGGCCAGGCCGCACATGAACACCCCGTCCGTACTGAAATCCACCGGGCGCAGCTTCAGATGCGCTTCGAGGAAGAAACCGTCCTGGTTCAGAGGCACTTTGTAGAGCCGGGACAAACGGGCATTGTCTGCCGGCGCCGCCATGGCCGCGGCCAGCCCGGCCAGGTCCGCTTCGATCGTTACAGGTGCGCCCAGAACGTCGTCGAGCACATCCACCCGCAAATGATCACCTTCCGCGGTCACCGTGGGTTTATTCCCTTCATTGTACCGGATGAAAAGCACTCCCCGGCGCCGCGCTTCCTGGTAGAGTTCCTCGAAAAAGCCGTAGGTGCGCATATCCCGGTAAAGCACGTAGATCATTGCCTCCGGGTTTATTTCTTTAATCTGCAGGGCCAGCCGCACGGACTGCGTGCAGCAGGTGCGGCTGCAGTACGGCCGCCGGTCGTCCCGGGAGCCCACGCACTGGATGAAAACAAAGCGTCCGGCGCCGTTCACCCGGCTGTCGCCGGCGGCCAGGGCGCCCTCCAGATCCAACAGGGTCATCACCCGCCCGTTCGCGCCGTAAAGGTATTCCTCCGGACGGTATTCCCCGGCGCCGGTGGCGATAATCGTCACGCCGTGGGCGATTTCCTCCCCGCTGGACAAGGTGGATACGAAGTTGCCCACGAATCCGCCGGCGGCGGTTATTTCCGCCCCGGTGTGGATGGTGATCAACTCCTGTTCATGCACCTGGGTGATTAAACCGGACAGGAAGCCCTGTACATCCTCGCCGTTGGCGCCAATATGCAGTCGTCCGGCCATTCCGCCCAGGTGTTCGTTCTTTTCCACCAGATGCACCCGGTGGCCCCGGCCGGCCAGATTGAGCGCCGCCGTCATGCCGGCCGCACCGCCGCCCACCACCACCGCCTGCCGGGTCATCCCCAGGCTGACGCCCTGCACCGGCTGCAGCAGGGCGGCTTTGGCCACGGCCATTTTGATCAGGTCTTTGGCCTTGGCCGTGGCCATTTCCGGCTGGTGCATGTGCACCCAGGAGCAGTGCTCGCGGATGTTGGCCATTTCAAATAAATGGGGGTTCAGGCCGCTTTCGCGCAGTAAATTTTGAAACAGCGGCTCATGTGTGTGCACGGTGCAGGCGGCCACCACCACCCGGTTCAAGCGGTGTTCGTCAATCACCGCGGCCATGGTTTTCAGGCTGTCCTGGGCGCAGCAGTAGGAAAATTCGGCCGCGTAAGCTACGCCGGGTAATTGCCGGGCGAAGCGGGCCACCCGGGCCACATCCACCACCCGGCTGATATTGCCGCCGCAGCGGCAGACGAACACTCCCGTGCGGGGGGCATCCCCTTTCACATCCCGTTCTTCCAGCGGCGGCCGTTCCCGGCGGGAAGCGCTTCCGAGCAGGGCGGCGGCCGCCCCGGCGGCCGCGCTGGCCTGCGTGACGGTGTCCGGTATGTCCCGGGGGCCGGTGAAGGCGCCGGCGGCAAAGATGCCCGGCCGGGAGGTTTCAATCCCGGAAAGGGGTTGCATGGCGCAAAACCCGAAGCTGTTCAGGGACAGGCCCAGTTTTTCGGCCAGCGGCATTACCGGCGCCACCATGCCCGTGGAGAGCACCACCAGGTCGAATTCTTCCTGCTTGAGCGTACTGTCATCTGCGAGATAGTTCACCCGCAGGTTCCGGCTGCCATCCCCGGCCTGTTTTATTTCCGCCGGCCGGTTTCTGATCAGGCGGACGCCCATCTCCTTCGCCCGGTGGTAATAATTTTCAAATCCCTTGCCGTAGGTGCGCATATCCTGGTAAAAGATGGTGGCCTGCATGTTCCGTCCCTGCTCCAGCACCACCATGGCCTGCTTGAGGGCGTACATGCAGCAGACACCAGAACACAATTCCCGGTTGATGGTGGTTTCCCGTGAACCGGCGCACTGAATCCAGGCCACCCGGTGTACCGCCTTTTCGTCTGAGGGGTGGATCAACCGGCCCTGGTACGGCCCGGAAGAGCTGAGCAGACGTTCAAATTCCAGGCTGGTCAGCACCGACGGATAGAGCTGCCGGTAACGGTATGGTTCCAGCCGGGCCGGGTCCAAAAGGCCGAAGCCCGGACAAAGAATGACCGCCCCGGCCATCAGCTGCATTTGCACCGTTTTTGTGTCCAGCGAGACCGCGCCGCCGGGGCAGGCATCCACACAGGTCCGGCAGTTGATGCAATTTTCCCGGTCGATGGCATAACAGTTGGGAAAGGCCTGGGGATAAAGCTTGTAGATGGCCTTCCGTCCATTCAGTTCCTGGTTGAAGGGATCGTCGACATAAACGGGGCATTGTGCGGCGCATTCCCCGCATCCCGTGCAGCGCTCCATATCCACCCCCCGGGATTGCTGCTCCACCGTGACCGTGAAATGCCCCGGTTCCCCGGTCACATCGAGCACTTCCGCGTTGGTGAGCACTGTGATCAAGGGGTGCCGGCCACATTCCGCCAGCTTGGGGGAAAGAATACACATAGCGCAGTCGTTGGTCGGGAACGTCCGCCCGAGCATGGGCATGGTGCCGCCGATGGCCGCTGACCGTTCCACCAGGTAGACATGATGATAACCCAGGGCGGCCAAATCCAGTGAAGCCTGGATGCCGGCAATACCGCCTCCCGCCACCACTACGGCATCAATTCGGGTTTCCATCAAAAACACCCCGTTTATGAAAGAACTGTATACAAAATCCCGCCGAATGAATCAGGCCAGGAAACCCCGGCCTGAAGAGTGAATTTACTTTAAAAGAGATAATTTTTACGGTATATTATAGATTTCGCGTTTTCTAAAAACCATACTTTTAGGGTAAGAGGTGGTTTTTTAATGTTTAAAATAATATTTCTGTATTTAACGGTAACGGTCGTGGTAGTTGTCCATTTTCACAGCCTGGCTGATCATTTGGGGATGATTAATTAACCATTCGGGGTTTATTTGTTGATATTTAAGGGTGAATCTGTTACCCTGATCTATATTCTGCACCAATTCCGGCTGTACAATTTCAGAACAATTTCAGCCCCCTTTCAGATGTTATTTCATGAGCAACAGGTTTTCCACGCTTAATGCTTTCCGGGATAAGCGCTGTTTCATTTTATAATTGGCTGGTGCCGCCCCGGGAAGTCCGGTAAAGCCCCGGCGGCCGGGGTTTTTCTTAAATTTAAACCAGGGGGGATACGGGTTTTGAAAATCTTGCACTATGATCTGGCCAGGGGGGCGATGACGGTTTTCCCGGGGCTGTGCAAGGGCTGCGGGTATTGCATCGTCAAGTGTCCCCGGCAATGCATCACCTGGTCGGAGGCGCTCGGCATTTACGGTACGCCGACGGTGACGGTGGAGGGGGACAAGTGCATCTTGTGCCAGTCCTGTGCCCTGGTGTGTCCCGACTGTGCCATCGAGGTGACTTATATCCCCAGGCCCAAACGCAAAAAAAAGTATTTCGACTGACCGGATGCGGCACGCTTGCCAGAGCTGCCGGGACACCTGTTTCTGCCAGGCGCTTTAAGGAGCGTCCCTTTTGTGAGTCATGCATATAAAAAATGCATGACACCCGGAATCAGTTCAATGTTCAGCATTGCCCGGTTGTGGTATAAGCGAAAATCAGCCTGCTACTCACCGGCCGATCCAGAGAGCTAAAGATAATGCCTGCCTGTTCCGGCGGCGACAGTCCATTCCCCCGGCAGTTGGAGTCTTATCAAGGACTTCAACTGCCGGGGGAATTTTCTTTTGCCGCAATGCTAATTTTCATAGCAGCATGAGCGTCTGAAGGCAAATCTTAATCAAATCTTAGCGCTGGCTTGACATCAGTCTTATATAATGCACCCGTGACCGGGTTGGAGTATACTTGCCGGTCAGGTTCCGGCAAGACCGGGAACAATTTGCAGAGGCTTTTAAATGAGCAACAGGAGGGAAGGCAAATTGCATTTAAGTCTGAAATGTGTCCCGCCTGCATTGAGTTTCGTTGGCAAGTACCTGCTGGCCACGGGAAAGATGTCATACAGTCTGGAGCTTGGTTTTTGCTCCACGCATGTGCAGTGCAACCGTCAGGCCCGGATTATTTTGAACCGGGACGGTTACCGGGCCGAAGCGGCCCTGCTGGAAAGGTTCGCCCGGCAGTTGGATTTTGGCGCCTGCTGGGCCGACAGCGGCTGGAGTTGCGTGCATCATTATTATGATCCCGGCAGGGATGCGGGTTTATTGGGACGTGCTCCGTCCACCGTGCTCTGCCGGCGCTACTTTCAACGCGCCCTTATCCACTGGCGGGCCGGCCATTACCGGCGGGCCATGTTTTTTTTGGGTGCCGCAGGACATCTGGTGCAGGACGCCTGGGAACCGCACCACGCCAGTTGCCGGGTGGGTGCGGGGCACAGCAGCTACGAGCGCTGGGTGCAGCAAAACCGCCGGCGCTACCTGGCCGGGTGCAAAGGGTTGTACTGGGGGTTCGGCGACGCCGCGGACTGGGTGAAGGCCGCCGCTTGCCAGGGGCGTGAGCTGTTTGGGCTGGTCGGCGGTCCGCCGGACGCGGGCAATTACCATCTGGCGACGAATTGCCTGCTTCCGCTGGCCCAGCAGTCTACGGCGGGTTTTTTCCTGCTTTTCCTGGAACTGGTCGGTTTCACCGGTGAGTTCGGGGACAGGCTGCTGCAAATTATCGGAGCTGCGGCTTGAATGAAAGGAAGCATCCCGAAACCTTGTTTATCCGTATAGTTTTTTCCCCACTTCACCGGTTATAGCCGGTTTTTTCATGAGTCATGCCGAACCGGACTTTGCCGGTTTTCATTCCGGGTTGCTGACTTGTCCGGCAGGGGAAACTTTTACCGCTGTCGAATATGTCATTTGGTGATGTGCATGTCTCAAACTGTCTGCAATAATCCACTGCTATACCCTGTTCGTCCGCCTGTCAAGTGGGCCGGCGGCAAAGGACAACTCATATGGCAATTCATACCGCTCTTCCCGGATCAGTTCAAATGCCTGATCGAGCCTTTTGTCGGCGGCGGGGCCGTATTTTTTTACCTCCGGCCGGCGCAGGCGATCCTTCTTGATTGCAATGAGGAACTGATCAATTTTTATCAAGTGGTGCGGGATAAGCTTGACTTTTTGCTGGCCGACCTGCGCCGCCATAAAAACACGGCGGAATACTATTACCAGGTGCGGGCTCAGGAGCCGGCCGCTCTTACTGATGTGCAGCGGGCGTCCCGTTTCCTGTACCTGAATAAAACCGGTTATAACGGTTTGTGGCGGGTAAACCGCGAGGGGCGGCACAACGTGCCGTTCGGCCGTTACAAGAACCCTAAAATCGTAGATGAGGAAAACCTCCGGACAGTTAGCGCCGCCTTGAAAAGAGCCGAGATCAAACACGGCGACTTTTCCCGGGTGCTGGAGGTGGCCGGACCGGAAGCGTTCGTCTATCTGGATCCGCCTTATCATCCGCTGTCCGGAACGGCGAGATTTACCAGCTATACGGCGGACTGCTTTGGTGAAAAGGACCAGCGCCGGCTGGCGGAGGTATTCCGGGAACTGGACCGCCGCGGTTGCCGGGTTATGCTCAGCAATTCGGATACGGAGTTTGTCCGGGAGCTTTACCCGGCATACAATATAACAACAGTTATGGCCAGGCGGGCCATAAACTGCCGGGCGGACGGACGGGGCTTGATCACGGAACTGGTGGTGAGAAATTACGTCAGATGAACCTGGAACGGAAATACCGTGACTCATAAACCGCCAATAAACGGTAAATAGTAGACAGAGCGATATTCAGCAAGGATGATGCGGTTTTGAGTGCATCCAGATATGATGAAATTTTTAAAAGGCTGGTCAAAAGCGCCTACCACGGTGATTTGGCGGCGGAAAAAGAGCAAATCCGCCGTACCGGTGATGAACTTACAGATCAGTACATACTTTACGCTGCGGGCGGCGGCGACCCGGACACGGTGGTCTTTAAGGTCAGGGAGTGCGGCGGTCAGTGCTGTGCCGGGGATGAGCACTGCCGGGCATCGTGCCTTTTTGGCGCTATAGTCCGCGATAGGCAGGGCAATGTGGTGATCAAACGGAATGATTGCACCGGCTGCGGCAAATGCGTGGAGGTTTGCCGTCATTATTCCCTGGTGGATAAAAAAGAGTTCGTGCCTTTGATTGAACTGTTGCGGGATCGCCGCGTGCCGGTTTTTGCCGCAGTCGCCCCTGCTTTTGCCGGTCAGTTCGGACCCGGTGTCACCCCCGGTAAAATGCGGGCGGCGTTGAAGCGGCTTGGTTTCTACGGCATGGTGGAAGTGGCGCTCTTTGCCGATATCCTGACATTGAAAGAGGCGCTGGAATTTGAACGGCAGGTGACCAAAGAAGACGACTTTATGCTGACCAGCATGTGCTGTCCGGTCTGGGTTTCCATGGTCAAGCGCGTTTACCGTGACCTGGCGCCCCATATATCACCCTCCGTATCTCCCATGGTGGCCTGCGGCAGGGGCATCAAACATCTGCATCCCGGTTCCAAAGTGGTTTTTATCGGGCCTTGTATCGCCAAAAAAGCGGAAGCTAAAGAACCCGACATCAAGGACGCCGTGGACGCCGTGCTTACTTTCCGGGAGCTGCAGCAAATATTTGAGGCCGTGGGCGTTGATCCGGCCAAAATGGAGGAAGATGAAAGCGAGCACTCCTCCACCGCCGGCCGGATCTATGCCCGCACCGGAGGAGTGAGCCGGGCGATCTCCGAAACGCTGGACAGGCTGCGGCCGGACCGGAAAATAAAAATCCGGGCCATCCAGGCCGACGGAGTGCAAAATTGTAAAAAGATGCTGGAAGACGTGCTGGCGGGCCGGTTAAAGGGAAATTTCCTGGAAGGCATGGGCTGTAACGGAGGCTGTGTGGGCGGCCCGAAAGTGCTCATCGATCCGGCGGCCGGCCGGGAGTTTGTGGAAAGGTACGGGGAACAGGCCGCTTCCCCGACCCCGGTGGACAACCGGTATGTTATGGAACTGTTGAAACAACTGGGCATTGATGCGGTGGAGGAATTTTTGGACGGCGAAAAGGCGGCCATGTGGATCAGGAATTTCCCAACCGGCAGGTGATTTGTCAGATGATCAAATTAAAGCGCATTTACGAGCCTCCCGGGGAAGCGGACGGGCGCCGGATTCTGGTGGAGCGGCTCTGGCCCCGGGGGTTGAGCAAGGAAAGGGCGGCCGTCGGCCTGTGGCTGAAAGACGTGGCCCCCAGTCCCGGATTGCGCCGCTGGTTCGGCCACGAGCCGGACCGCTGGCCGGAATTCAAAGCGCGCTACCGGGCGGAACTGGCGGCAAAGGAGGAGTTGGTGGCGGAATTGGCGCAGCTGGCCGGGGAGGGCACCGTCACCTTCCTTTTTGCCGCCCGGGATGAGAAGCGCAACAGCGCGGTGGTCTTGAAGGAATACATCGAAGAACGCCTTGCCGCCGGAGGCCGGTGATTACCCGCGGCCCCGGCTGGATAAGACCGGGCGGGGATTAATGCCCGCTTTCCCGGATCATGCAGTTGTCCCGCTCCAGGGGCATACTGATGTCCATGTGTCCGGTCAGCGTTTCCAGCCGTTTTCCATCCACCAGGATTTGTACCCGCCGTACGCTGGGGAACCGGGTCAAGGTGTCCACGATGGAATAGACGGTAAGCAACTCTTCCGTCGAACCACCCCCGTGTCTGGTTTTCAACTCCCGGCTGAAATCAACCGTGGCCAGGCCGTCTTTTATATTGATGTTCCTGAGAGTTGTGCCCGGCGGGATGGTGGGATTAAGTCCGCTCCCGGGAGCCGGACCCCGGCAGAGTTCCTGCATGGCGGCCCGGGCGACGGCCGGTGCGCCGGTTGTTTCCTTCTTCACCGGCACCAGGTAGCCCTGATCTTCGCCGAAATAAAGGGTTACCGGAACGGTTTTCCGGTGAATCCCGGTTTCTTTTCCCGGGACGGAGCCGCTGTCGACCTTGATTCCGGCAGTCGTTTGCTGTGCTGCGGCTATTCCCAGGCCGGGCAGGGGGTTTCCTTCCCGGACCGGGGACAGGCATCCGGATAAAAACAAACCCAGGACCGGTATCACCAGGTAGCGCGATAACTGCCGCATTTTGCCGGCAGGCATAGTATCACACCCTTTCATGTTACCATTATGTACCACCTGTTTTGTTTTTATTCCCACCTTCGGCCAGTGGCGCGCAAGAGTTTTTTTCCGCGGGATCCACTTGCTCTGCTGGAATAAAATGCAAACCGCTTCTTGCAACATGGTTCGCTATTCGTTATATTATTTAGTAACAATCCAATGTACGGAATGATATATAGACCGCTTGGAACGGCGGGTGATGTTGTTATGGCGGGGGTATCCGCACTTTATAGACCGGAGTTTCATAAATTCTGCAACAGGCATGGTATTTCCCTGGCCGTTCTTTTTGGCTCCCAGGCCACCGGCCGGGCGACCAAGGGAAGCGATATCGATCTGGCTTTCTGGCTTGAGCAGGCGGATTTGCCGCCGGATGCACCGGCAACCGCACGCGCCAGAAGGCGGTTGCTGCGGGATTTAATCAATCACCTGGAAACCGGAAAGGTCGATTTGGTTATTCTCAACCGTGCTTTCTCATTGCTCAAATTTCAGGTGGCCAGAAACGGCAGGCCGGTTTATCAAAAAACCCCCGGCCTCTTTGCCGCTTTTTGTTCCCGTGCTTTACGCGAGCATAATGACGCCCGGGTTTTTTACCGGGCGACTGAAGAATACCTAAAAAAAATAATCGAAAGAAGGGAGCCTGGTGGTTGATCCCTTTGTGGTTGAGCGTAAGCTGCAAATAGGGCAAGGGGTTCCGGTTGCGCGCATCCGGGTATGACGAAATTTTTAGAAACCGGCAAAAAGTGCCTGTCATGATGATTTGGCGGCGGAATTGATCAAATCCGCCGGTTTTTTTTGTTGCCGGGAACCAAACGGTATTTCCAATCGTCTAATTTAACAAAGGGGGTGGTGTGTCTGAAATGAAACTTTGCGCACGGGCAGATTAACTTGCCGGGATGAAAAACCGAGGAGGTAAAGTTATTTGAAAACGGGGCGCTTTTCCTTGCTGATGTGTTTGATTGTTTTGCTCGGCGTTTTTTCAGTGCCGGCCTTCGCCTTACCTGCAGGAACCTCCGTTAATGTTGACGGACAGGCGCTGAAGCTTGCCGTGCCGCCGGTCATGCATGACGATCGAGTGCTGGTGCCCGTCCGGGATACCGGTGAGGCGCTGCAAGCCCGGGTTGACTGGGACAACGCCGCCCAAACGGTTGAAGTGGCCGGCCGTGGCGCTGTGATTACACTAAAATTGGGCGACCGGAATGCCGGTGTAAACGGTTTGCCGGTCAAACTGGACGTGCCGGCCATGATGGTGCAAAACCGGGTCATGGTACCGCTGGGGTTCATCGCCCGGACTTTCGGCGCCAAAGTGGTCTGGGACGGGCAAACGCAGACTGTGCACATTTTTACTGTGCCAACCGGAGAAACCGTAACGGGCAAGGTTTACGGCCGGGTGCAGGTGCCGCTGATACTCCCGGCCGCAGTTGAACATGACTTTCAAGACAAAATAGATAAAGTTACGGCTACTGCCGGCTACTGGGACTTGAACGCCGGAAAAGTCACCCTTGACAGCACTCCCTTGTTCAACCTGCAAACGGACTACAGCGCCCTTTACCGTACAATTTGGGACGGTGGCGAAAGGATTTGTTTCAGCCATGAACCAAAGGAAAACTTGACCGTTACCGGCGTACACCCGGGATACAAGGTAAGTACATTTAGTTGGACGGGATATACCATGCCAATCGTTTATTGTCCTTCCGGCAGTCAAACGGCCATGACCGTCCGGTTTGAACGGGATGAAGCCGGACAGGGAGCAGGACGCGAAACCGGTAAAATTGTGGTGGAAATACACCGGGGCGCTCAGGTGACGGAAAAGGTATTGACCCCGCCGCTGCCCGGCAACGCCTCCGGGCCTTATCCCGTGTTCGTCTACGGCAGTCCGGATGATTTCAGCGTCCTGGCGGATTGTGAAAGTTTTTCCGGCGCAGAGGACAAAGGCAGCTTACTTTTGGTCGAGGTAAAAGGGGACGATGTGCGCTGGAAAACAGTGGCGGGCGAACATGGCAGCTTTATTGCCGGCGCCGGGGCCACAGTGGTCAAATGCGGGGAGCGTATATTCATTGATGATCGGGTGCTCGATTTGACCAGGGATCCCTTAAAATTGGAAAAATACCAGCCCATAGACAGCCTGATGAACACCGTAAAGGATAAGTTTACCTATCTTCCGCAACCATTGAGACCGGTACTGCATGATTACCGCGATGTACTGCTGGTCTCGGCCACCGGCGCGGATGAAATGTGGGTCTGGGCGGTGCAGGGGGATCAATGTGTGGGTGAGCTGTATTTTGATCAGAAAAGCCACCGGTTGATGGTTTACCATGAAGGGAAATTAACAGATCAACAAACATTACCCGCATCTGTTTTTGCCTATCCCATATTGCCGGAATACGGGTGTGGCAGTTGGCATTAGAAAGCGGGAACCAGGCCGTTCCTTCCAGTTGAGCGCGAACTTCAGGGGAACGGCCTTATAAAGGCCGTTCCCCTGAAACGGTAGCAGCACTGTGCAGCGCATCGTGGAATCCGGCAGGACGATGATTCGATCAGCTTTCGCCCGGGTTGAAGCGGTCAACGTCAAGATATATTTTGCTGTGTTTAATAACTTTTTTTAAAATATCTTCAACCTGTTCTTTATAAGCGGCATTTTGAAGGTAGTTCATGTCAATTTCCCGGGCATGAAGGGCGAGTAACTTTGCCGCCCACTGAGCATCAGCCGGACTGTTCCAAAATTTAGCTGCTGCCAGACGGTCAATGATCAGATCCTCGATACCGATTATGAAAGCCTCCATGCCGTTAATTTCTACAATAGAAAGTTTGTCCGGCGATCCGGCTAAAGTCCCGTCAGGTATTTCCAGGGCCAGATCAAGTTCTTCATGATACCAGTGCCGTTCGCCGGGGCGACGTAAAAAACCCATTGTGGCAAGAACAGTTTTAGCCTGCTCTCTTCCATTGATAACAAGGTCCATATCTTTTGTTGCGTATCCGCCCAAAGTATAAAATTCCAGAGCCCGGCCACCCACCAAGATAGGCTTGACGCCCACGGGCTTTAGGGCTTCGGTTAGAACGGCCAGTACTCCCAGGGATTTTTTTAGAGAGTCTTTTTCCTGTATTAAAGTAAGAATTATATTTTTAAATTTCTCATTCATACCAGCGATACCTCCGGGGGCCTACCTTTTCCAGGCGGCCGCTGGCCAATGCCTGTTGCCAGCGCTTCCGGTCCAGTAAAAACAAAGCTATGTCTTCTTCAGGATCGCGTGGTTTACGGGATCGCACGGCCTTTGTTTGCGCCGCCCAACGAGTATAAACATGCAATGACTTTTTTCGCAAATGCTCGATGTAGTTATCGTAATTTATAATACGCATCTACTCTCATCCTCTGGAAACGTATTTATAATCCCGGATATATCGATAAGCACAGTGTATCGATAAAAGATTTTAACTTCGAATATAAATTATCAGGGGTATTATAGATCTTTTAGAAAAAAGAATCAAGAAGAATATCGGTAAGTTGGAAATTCGTAACCTGTACTGGTACATACATCATTGCCTCAAGCCCGGGATTGCCAGTTGTTCCTCTTAATTGAACGCACGGAACGTGCTCAAGGTGACGGGGGAAGGTGTTACCGTCCCGACTCTGAGCAGTCCGGAGGCTTTCAACGCCCTGGATGATGCCATGGACCGCGAACTGGTGGACACCCTGGAGTATTGCGGCGGGGATCTTGACACAAAGGTAGTGATCATCACCGCGCGGGACGGGCCTTCTGTTCCGGCGGTGAGCTCAAGATGATGCGGGATGTTTTGCCGGATCAGCCGGCGCTTGTTTTGCGTCAAAAAAAGACCGCTCCAGTCAAGAGCGGGGATATAGGAAGGGGCAGGGTTACAATATATTGGTTTCGTCCGCTGTCTGAGCGGTCAATATGAGAAATTGCCGTTCGCTTCCTCCCGGAAAAAGGGGGCGTAATTGATGTCCAGGGAGTCTTCCGGAAGGCGGGAGACGTCCACCTGCCGGCCGGTCAGGGCGCCGAACACCCCGGCCCCGGCGATGTCGCCCAGCAAGATGGCTCCGTAGAGGCGGCTGCCCCGGCGGATTACCTTACGGTAGCCGCCGGGCCATTGGACCGCATCCACCCGGCAGTCCGCAGCCGGCGCTTCCGGCCGGCCGTAGGTGATCGCAGGCAGGTGGAAAAGAGTGAGCGCGTTTTGGTAGGCGAAGGTGCCCGGCAGTTTCGCCTCCATACCGGCCATGTTCATGCCGGCCACCCGGCCCTGGGCCACCGCCGCCGGCCAGATCGGGGTGGGGGAGATTTCCCCGGTGAAGGTTTCCCGGGAGACGCAGACGTCCCCGGCGGCGTAGATGTCCGGCAATGATGTGCGCATGTGCCGGTCTACCACAATACCCCGGTTTGTTTCTATTCCGGTATCTTCCAGGAAATCAATGTTCGGGCGCACTCCGGCGGCCACCAGGATCACATCGCAGGGCACGGTGCTACCGTCATTGAGCACCAGTGTCCGCACCCGTCCGTCCGCCAGTTCGACCCGCGCCGCGGCCCGGCCGGTGATCACTTGCACACCGCGTTCCCGGAACAGCTTTGCATAAAGCGCGGCGGCGGTTTCATCCAGCTGCAGGGGCAGAAGCCGCGGGGCCAGTTCAACCACTGTCACCTGCGCTCCCCGGGCGAGCAGCGCCTCAGCGGCTTCCAGGCCCACCAGACCGCCGCCCAGTACGGCCACCCGGGTGCCCGGACCGGCCGCCTCCCGGATGGCCAGGGCGTCTTCCAGGTGGCGTAAGGTGAAGACCGGTTTTCCCGCCGCCAGGTTTTCCACCGGCGGCAGGGCGGGCGAGGCCCCGGTGGCCACCAGCAGCCGGTCGTATGTTAAAGCCCGGCCGTCCTGCAGGTGCACTTTCTTTTCTGCCGGGTCTACTTTCACGGCCGTCCGGCCGGGCAGGAAGTTGATCTGCAAGCGTTCGAAAAAATCGTCATCAATAAAATTGATCTGTTCCGGCGTCTTTTCCCCGCAGATCAACCGCGGCAAGAGGCAGCGGGAGTAAATCTGCCGGTCGGCGGCCGCCATAGTGATTTCCCCGCCGGGATCGCGGCGCCGGATGGCCCGGGCGGCGCTCACGGCGGCGGCGCTGGCGCCCAGTATGACGTAACGCATCGTTTCACTCCTTCCAGTTCATTCATATCATGTTCCGTACCTTGGCAGTTTGCCCGGCTCCGGGCCGGGGCTCGCGCTCCAATTCCGCCGGCAATCCGGGTTTTATGCCGGAAGTCCGTATATGCCGGCCGGGAGCTAATCAATCGTTATTTCCTTGACCCCTCCCGCCGGGTCTGTTTCCACCAGGGAAAGGGCGCCGGTGGGGCAGGACTCTACGCAGGCAGGATTGTCCCTTTCCCCGCAGAAGTCGCATTTAATTGATTTTTGTTCCCGGGCGGATGGCCAGACCAGACCGAAGGGGCAGGCCATTACGCACATCCAGCACCCCACGCAGCGCTCATTCCGGTGTTCGACCAGGCCGGTGGCTTCGTTGCGTACCATCGCCCCGGCCGGGCAGGCGTCCACGCAGGCCGGTTCCGGGCAATGCCGGCAGGTCAGGGGCAGGGGGACCCCCTTTGGCCCGGCCAATACCGTGTTTCGCGGCTGGTTTCCTGCATCGCCCAGGTCTATGGTCCAAAGGGAACTTCCCGCGCAATGTTCCACCAGGCAGGAGAGTTCGCAGGTTTTGCACCCGGCACATAATTCGGGGCGGATGAAAATCCTTTTCATGGTTGATAGTCACCTCTTTGGCAGTTATGAAATGGTGACCGGTATCCGGTGTCCTTTTAGGCCTCATTTGGTTAAGAGCAGGTATGATGTATACGGTTTTGATTTTGTTGCAAGCAACTGAAAACCGGTCTGGATAAGCTCCCCGGAGCCATCAGCGGCAGGGCCCGGTACTCCCCGCAGGAAAATTGTGCACCGTAAAGAAGCCGCTGGTGGGGACACCGGGTAAAATTACCGGAAGAGTGGGGCAGGAACGGCTGAAAAGCATGCCCTTCCCGGTCGTTCGGTCCGGGTTAAATCCCCAGCGCCGCCCTTCTCTGCATGATCACCGCTTCCAGTTGCTCCGCCGCCGGTACGATCTCTCCCTCCACAATCACCCGGCCGCCGGTGAGCTTCTCCATGTCCTCCGTGAGCACCCGGGTGACCAGCTTGCTGCCAGTGATGAAGGGAGGCAGGGCCAGGTGCAGGGGCAGTCCCAGGGCCAGGCCGAAAGCGCCGTCGGCCAGCGCCTGTTCCTCCAGCCATTGGGGCGCCGACAGCACCAGGGGCAGTTGGGGCAGATCCACCTGCAGCGCCGCCGCGATGCCGGCGGCCACCATTTCCAGCCGGCCGATGCCCAGGCAGGGGCCGAAGTTGAGCACCGGCGGGATGTTCAGTTCCCGGCATACCTGGCGCAGCTTTTCCCCGGCCCAGCCGGCTGCTTCCGGGGACATGAAGCCCAGGTTTTCCAGGCCGCCGCTGGTGCAGCCGGCGGAGAGCACCAGGATGTCCCGGGCAATCAGTTCCCGGGTCAGTCCGGCGGTGAAAACGTCGTGGCCGCCGGCCGTCAGGTTGGAGCAGCCCACAATGGCAGCCAGGCCTTTTACCCGGCCGGAAGCGATCAGTTCGATCAGCGGTTTATAGTTGCCGCCCAAAAAGGCACGCAGGTTTCTTTCACTTAAACCGGCCAGGGAGTTCTCATATCCGTGTTCCGGTACGTTTATGCCGATCCGGCCGCGGCGCTGCCGGTAGCTTTCCACAGCCGCTTCAACCACCCGGCGGGCGGTTTCTTCGCCGGCGCCCGGATCGAAGGGCAGGTAACCCGCGTTTTGTTTTTTGGCCACGTCGTCCAGACAGATCTGGGCCACCATGTATTGGCGGCAGACTTCCTCAATGCCCGGCAGGGTGCAGTTGAACTCGCTCAACACCAGGTCGACGCCGCCGGTGGCCAGAAGCGCCTCACTGGTGAAGTTGTTCCCGGCATGACCGGCAAAAACACCGTTTTGGTCGCCGCGGGACTGCAGATCCTGGCCGACGCAGGTGCAGCCGATGATTTTAAAGCCCCTGGCGCCCGCCTGCCGGGCCAGATCAATAGCCCGGGGGGCGGCCAGCCCTTCCTGCACCGGACCGATTAAGGCATGCTGGTGGCCGGTGACCATAATGTTGATGTAGTCCGGGTCAACCACGCTGAAACCCACCGGGCCGGCGGCAATTTTTGGTTCGCCGAGCAAAACGTCATTTAACAAATTGGTCAGTTCGAGACCGTAAATGCCGGTGGCGATGCCCAGGCGCAGGGCGTGTAACATCATATCCACCGGATCGCTGGACTGGTTGGTGCTGGTTTTGACCAGGGCGTCGAAGACTTCGGACTTGGCGCCGCCCGGTATGATGCCCAGTTCCCGCCAGCGGGCCAGACGGGGGGCGTAGGCCAGCTTTTCCGTCAGAGCCATTTGCTTTTGCCGCGGCCGGTACAGGTCATCCATAACCTGCCCGGCCAGGTGGCCGGCCCGCTCACGCGCGTCGCTTCCGGGCAGGTCCAGCGCGCCGGCCAGTTCGGCCAGCACTGCCGCCCCCTGGATCTCTTTTCCGGATGCAGCCGCCGCCTGCAGGCTGCCGGCCGCGTTTTCCACCACATGCAGGTAGCAGGCCGCACCGGCGGCCACCGCACGCAGGAAATTGCGCGCCACCATGGTGTCGGCGTCTGCGCCGCATACCCCGCGGGGTGATTTGGGGGTAACCCGGCAGGGGCCGTTGGAGCACAGGCGACAGCAAACCCCCTGCAGGCCGAAGCCGCACTTGGGCTGCTGGGTGGACAGACGGTGAAAGGCTGTTTCCACGTCATCTTTGGAGACAATAAAACGGGACAGGATCTCATCGGCGGAAGGACAGACTTTTTTCATCAGGGCACCTCCAATTGAATACTAATTTAGTACACTATTAAGGCTTTGATAAGCCCGCCCGAAGGCGGACTTTTTGGCAGATGCCGGTCACCGGGGAAAAGCAAAAGGCAATCACGTACCAGCGGTTTCAATGTTCGAAGCGGCCGGCCGTGATAGCGGCGCTTTAGCACCGATGATCAACCGGTTGAAGCGGCCGGAGGCAGGTGGCAGATATGGCGTAACACTTCTGTTTCGTGCCGTTTGCCGGTTCCGGCGGGATGTCCGGGTCCGGTCCGGTGGCTTCAACTTTGACGGCAGTCATTCATGCGTTGACCGGTTCCGGTCCGGTAATAGCGCTACCGGTCGCCGGTTCCCCGGACTTAAGTTTTTCCCCGGCCGGCCGGGACGAAGTCCTGCCGGCCAGTTGGGCGAAATTGTATGACTGAAATTGTTGGATCAACGTGGTTTGGATTGCTCTCAGCGCATTGTGCACGGCACAATGGGGCGGACCCTGCCGGCTGCAAAATTCCGGATCCACCAGGCAGCGGTTGATGCGTACCGGTCCTTCCACGGCCGTCAGCACGTCCAGCAAGGTGATTTTTTCCGGGGAGCGGGCCAGGGCGTATCCGCCGCCCACGCCGCGGTGCGAATTGACAATACCGGCTTTGGTCAGCAGCCGTAAGATTTTCAATAAAAACCGGATCGGAATGCATTCCCGCCCGGCAATAACCTGGGCTTCCACCACCTCCCCCGGCGGCAACTGGGCCAGATGGAGCACCGCCCGGAAAGCGTAGTCCGTGGCCTGATTAAGCCTCATCCAGTTCTCCTCATTCCTAAAGTATACTGCTTGGGTGAACTTTCTCTGGTATCATATAACACTTTTCCCCGGCTGTCAAGGGATAAAAATTTTATTGCAGGAACAGGCTTATATTTGACGAAGCAATAAATGTACAATTAACCGGGAAGGTGAAAATAATGGATGAGTATGTGAAGAAAAAAGTGGAATGTTTCCGTCCGCAGGTGTTTGCCCTGATCGAGAGGATGACTCTGGCTGCCGGGGCAATCGCCACGTCAGATCCATTGGAGGCCGATATTATGGATACCGCGTTCAGCATCCGTTCTACGGGAACGGTTGATGCGGCCATTGAGGAGTTCGACGGGGAACAGTGGCAGGTGGCGGATTCGATGGAAGTGCTGGAAGGGGATACGGTGTGGCACCACACCTTGAAAAACGCCCAATTCCGCCTGCGCCTGGAGAACAAGTCCGAACGGGACGCGGTGGTTTCCATAAATGTCAATCTGCCCTGTGCGGTGGAAGTAGAGGATTAAACGCGAGCGATGATCGAACTGTTATCCCTGGGCCGGGAAATCGGCGTTCTTTTTATTTATGTTTTTTTCGGCTGGCTGGGGCGGCGGGCGGGGATTCTGGACGCCGGAACGGACAGGGCCGTTTCCAGCCTGGTCTTTTACTTCACCATGCCCGCCCTTACCGTCACTTCCATGAGCCTGAAAATATCCACCGGCCAGTTGTATGAAGGACTGCTCATCCTGGCCGGTTCGCTGGTGCTGGTCACCCTTTCCTACCTGTTCATTCTTCCTGTTTCCCGCCTGTTGCGCGTGGACGGCCCGGCGGAGGACTCCTTCCGGTTCGGCACCATCTTTGGCAATGTCACTTATGTCGGGTTTCCGGTCTGTTACATCCTGTTCGGCAAAATCGGCATATTTTACGCCGCCCTTTACTCCCTGGGACACAACCTGCTGTTCTGGACGCTGGGAGTATGGATGATCTGCCGGCGGCAGGGCGGCGGGTTCAGGTGGCGGGAAGCGCTGAATATCAATGTGATCTCCATTGTGACCGGTTTTTTGCTGGCCCTGGGGCACGTGCAGCTGCCGCGGCTGCTCTTCGAGCCGCTCAACGGACTGGGTGAGGCCACCATTCCCCTGGCCCTGCTCTTAATTGGTTCCATGCTGGCCGAAAAAGACTTTAAATCGCTGCTGACCAGTAAACTGGTTTACCAGTCCACTGTGATCAAACTGCTGATGCTGCCCGCCCTGACCCTGGCCCTGCTGCACTTGGCACCATTCTTTTCCCCCACCGGGAAAACGGTGTTGTTGCTGGAAATGGCCATGCCGGCGGCCGCCCTGGCGCCCACCGTGGCGCGTAAATACAACGCCGGCTATGGTTTTCTGTCCCGGGTGGTGGTGTTCACCACCCTGCTCAGCCTGTTCACCCTGCCGGTGTTTGCCTGGTTGGCGCGGTATTAGGCGGCGAACAGAGCTGGTTGTATTGCTTCACGCCTGGCAAGGGGCGGCGGTGGGGCGCCGGGCGGCACGGCGGTGCCGGGGACAATATCTCCTCCGGACAACAGCGCGAGGCGGCGTCCCGGTCCGGTTACCCGGCAAATGATTGCCTCTTCCCCTCACCGGGGTGATTTTGCCTGTCGTATGTTTCTTAACAAAAGCAGCTTACGCTCCCCGGGAGGCCGGCTTTCCCTTAATCTCCGGCAATGGTTTTCAGCATGGCCTCGATTTCCGCGCGGCCGATCGGTTTGGGGTTGGTGACGATGGTGGCGTCCCCTTCGGCCAGTTCAGCCAGCGCGGGGATTGCGGAGGCCGGGATGTTTACCGCGGACAGGGTGGCGGGTAGTCCGCACAATTCGCGCATGGCCCGCATTTCCGCGATTCCCGCTTCTCCGGCCGTCTTTGAGTCCAACCCGCAGGTGTTTACGCCCAGGCATTCCGCTATGGTCCGGTACCTTTCCGGACAGGCGTCCAGGTTGTAGGCGCATACGGCCGGCAGGACCAGGGCGTTGGCCGCCCCGTGCGGGACCCCGTACAGGCCGCCGGTGGCGTGGGCGACGGCGTGGGCGGCGCCCAGCAGGGCCACGTTGAAAGACATGGCCGCCATGGTGGCCGCCACCTGCATGCCGTAGCGGGCTTCCGGGTCCTTCCCGCCGTTGGCGACGGCCCGCACCAGGTAGCGTTTGACGTAGCGTATCGACTCCAGGGCCAGAGCGTCGGTAAAGGGGTTGTGGTTGACTGAGACATAAGCCTCCACGGCGTGGGAAAGTACGTCGAAACCGGTGGCGGCGGTAAGTGCCGGCGGCATGCCTGCCGTCAGGGAAGGGACGAGAAGGGCCAGGCGGGGGGCCAGATGGGGGCTGGCAAAGGTGATTTTGGCCTGCTGGCCGCTGTCCCGGATCACCGCACCCAGGGAAACCTCGCTGCCCGTTCCGGCGGTGGTGGGAATGGCCGCCAGCGGCAGCTTCATCGGCCGGGAAATGTTGAAAGCTCCCTGGTGGTCCAGCAGTTGACCGCCCAGGGTATAGACCAGGTTCATGCCCTTGGCGGTATCAATGTTGCTGCCGCCGCCGATGGCCAGCAGGCCGTCGGCGCCGCAGGCGGCGATCCGCCGGGCGCCTTCTTCCACCAGGGCGATGTCCGAGTTGGGGCGGCAGCGATCAAAGATTTCCGCCACCTGTATGTTTTTCCCTTCCAGGTGCCGCAGCACGCCTTCCACAATGCCCGCTTCCTTTAAGCGGGTGTCGGTAACCACGAACAGCCGGGTTATGCCCAGGGCCGTCAGTTCGTCCCCCAGGCTTTCCAGCACGTCATTGCCGCCGATGATGCGGGTAAAAAGGTTGAATTCCAAAAAATTCGGAAACGGAAACATGCTTTCACCCCCTTTTTAGAAATAGGATACGGGCGACTCATTTAAATCAACGATCACCGTTTTCGTTTCCAGGTAGGCCTCCAGTCCCTGGCTCCCCAGTTCCCGGCCGAGGCCGCTTTGTTTATAGCCGCCGAAGGGCGCCGTGGGGGAAAGCAACTGGTAGGTGTTGATCCAGATGGTGCCGGACCGGACGGCCCGGGCCACCCGGAAGGCCCGCTTGATGTCCCGTGTCCAGACGGCCCCGGCCAGGCCGTAAATGGTGCCGTTGGCCATGCGGATCAGTTCTTCCTCGCTGCTGAAGGGCAGGACGGCCGCCACCGGTCCGAATATCTCCTCCCGGGCGATGCTCATTTCCGGGTCGACCGCGCCGAAAACGGTTGGTTCGATAAAAAAGCCTTTTTCATACGGTGCCGTCAGTGCCGGCCGGCCGCCCCCGGTGAGCAATCTGGCGCCCTGGGTTTTGCCGGCGGCAATGTAATTTTGCACTTTGGTTAGCTGGGACTGGTTGATCAGCGGCCCCAGGTCGGACATCATGTCGCTGCCCGGACCCACCGTCAGGGCGCCGGCGCGGGCGATAAAAGCCTCGATAAAAGCATCGTAGATGGATTCCTGCACGAAAATCCGGCTGCCGGCCTGGCAGACCTGTCCCTGGTTCAAAAAAATGCCGAACAGCGCCCCGGATACGGCGGCTTCCAGATCGGCGTCCTCAAAGATAATGTTTGGTGATTTGCCGCCCAGTTCCAGGGTGACCCGCTTGATGTCACCGGCGGCGTCTCTCAAGATGGAGCGCCCGGTTTCGGTTTCCCCGGTAAAGGTGATTTTGCTTACGCCGGGATGGGTAACCAGGGCGCGTCCCACGGTGCCGCCGGGTCCGGTGAGCACGTTGACCATTCCCTCCGGTACGCCCGCTTCCAGACAGATTTCCGCCAGGCGCAGGGCGGTTAAAGGTGTTTCCGACGACGGTTTGAGCACCACCGGGCAGCCGGCGGCCAGGGCCGGCGCTATTTTCCAGGCCGGCATTAAAAGAGGAAAGTTCCAGGGGGTAATCTGTGCCGCCACGCCCACCGGCTCCTTGATGGTCAGGGCCAGATAGTCGGGCGGGGCGCCGTCCACCGCGAAAGGCACGGTTTCGCCACCGGTCCGGGCGGCCAGTCCGCTGTAATAGCTGAAAGTATCCACCGCCAGGGGGATTTCTACATAAAGGGCCGTGTTCAGGGTCATGCCGTTTTCCTTGCTCATCAAGCCGGCCAGTTCATCCGCGTTGTTCCGGATCAGCTCGCCGGTGCGGTTTAAAATGCGTCCCCTTTCCAGCGGGGAAATGATTGACCAGCGCCGGTCCTCCAGCGCCTCCCGGGCCGTCTTTACGGCCCGGTCTACGTCCGCCGGCCCTGCTTTGGCCACCCGGGCGAACGGTTCGCCGGTGGCCGGGTCGACGACCGGGAAAAACTCCCCGGCCGCACTGAAAAGCTTTTCCCCGCCAATGATGAAACCATAATCCATGCTCGATTCCCCCTCTTTAACCGGTTAAACGGTCAATAAATCTTCCCGCCCCGCTTCTTGCAGGTAGGCCTGGTAGCGGGCGTACAGGGGTTGGATAATGGGCAGCAGTTTCAGCGCTTTTTGCACCGGTCCCCGGGCGATAATCTGCTGGCGGGCGAGCGCCTGGGGCAGGTTGACTTTTCCCAGCCAGAAGCGGTGCGCCGTATCGGCCTTCATTTCAAATACCACGTCGGCCTTGTGCGCGGTCTCTCCTTCCTGAACCTCTATATCGTTCCCGGTGGATACCAGCGTGATCAGTGCGTCCGGGTTCAAGTACTTGAACTGTACCGTGATTCCGGTTTTACCGATTTGCTGCGCTATATCCGAGCCGGTTTGCGCACGGAAAAATGTTCCCAATACCCTGTACAGCTCTTCGGAATTGACGAAAAAAGTCATGTTTGCAGCCCCCCATTATTTTAATAATACTTTGCTGAATATTTCCGCCACCAGTGCCGTTTGAATGTCTTCCGGCGCGATCAGACACTGCAGCGTTATGCCTTCGATAAAAGCCAGCACCACCGCCGCGGCGGCGTCCAACTCTTCCGGACCGGTCTGAAACTTCAGGAGATCGATCAACTGATCGGCGATCAAGCGGCGCCACTCGCGGTATTTGGCGGCAATCTTGCGCCGGATCTCCCCGTTACCCGTGATGGCCTCCTGAATCAGGTGGAAGGTGAGCCGTCCCAGTTCCTCCGCGGATACCACGGCTTCCAGCGTCAACCTGACTACTTCCGCGGGCGGAATGCCCCGGTCGAGTTGGTGCAAACGTTCGATCAGGGCACCGGTGAGTTGCTGGAAATTCCGGTCCACAATGTCATAGATGATGTCATCTTTGCTTTTGTAGTAATAATAAATGGTGCCCTTGCTGATGCCGAGAGCCTCTGCAAGGTCGCCGATGCTGGTATTGTTGATCCCCTTTTGGGAGAAGAGGTCGCCGGCGGCGGCAAGGATTTTGTCTTTGTTGCTTTGCTCTTTGGACATTTAAGCTCCTCATAAATATTGGTATATTTCTCATCTTGTGGCGGACGCGTACTGGTTTTTGGTGGGGGTTTTGTGTCATTGTCCGATCCGTCGGTCGGACGTCCGTCCGAATATGTTAGGTTTATTTTAGATCGGCAAGATAATTTAGTCAATAAGAAATATTCAGACTATAATGACGCAATTTGAGTATTGACTTTTAACTGGAAATTTGTTTTAGTTGTTTTTAACTGTTAAATACCGGCTTACCTTTTTCGCGGCGCACCGGTCCGGCTTTAACCGTCCGAATATTTTAAATTTTCCCGATAGCTTTAGCAGGCAGGTGAGAAAAAGAAATGGATTCCCCGCCCGGCGCCCTGCCCTGGCTTTCAGCTTACGACCCGGATGTACCCGCCCGCCTCGACTATCCGGACAAGCCCGTTTTCGCCCTGCTCAAGGAAAATGTACGCCGGCACGCGGAACGCACGGCGCTGATCTTTTACGGCAAAAAAATTTCCTACGGGCAACTGGGCGGCTATGTCGATCGCCTGGCCGGCGCATTAAAGCAACTGGGGACCGGGCCGGGGGACCGGGTGGCGCTGATTCTGCCCAACTGCCCGCAGTATGTGATTGCCTACTATGCCGTTTTGCAGCTGGGCGCCGTCGTGGTGCCGGTCAACCCCCTGAGCACGGAGCGGGAGTTGACGCATATTGTGCGGGACGCCGGTGTGCGCCTGGCAATAGCACTGAATTTACTGGCCGGCCGGATGGAAAATGTGCGGACTGCTTTGCGGGACGCCGGATCACCTTTGCTGGAGCAAGTTATCTATGCATCAATGCCGGAGTTTCTCCCGTTTCCGCTGAATTTACTTTATCTTCTGAAACAAAAATCTCCGCCGGCCTGCCGCCACGGCCTGCGCTTCCGGCCGCTTCTAAACGGGTCACCGGCGCTTGCCTGCGCCGCCTCAGCGGATGTGCGCCGTGCGCCGGCGGTGCTTATTTACACCGGCGGTACCACGGGCAAACCGAAAGGGGTCATGCTTTCCCACTACGCCCTGGTGGTCAACGCCTGGCAGTGCCGGGCCTGGGTGAATACCGCGCCGGCAGACCGGTTGCTGGCCGTTTTGCCCATTTTTCACGGCTTCGGGATGAGTGTCTGTATGAATTCCATCCTGCTGTCCGGCGGTGCCGCCATCCTGCTGCCGCGCTATCAGCCCGGGGAGATTTTGAAGGCCGTTCACCGCCACCGCCCGACCCTTTTTGCCGGGGTGCCCACCATGTTCACCGGACTGATTAATCAGCCGGATTTAAGCCGCTATGATTTGTCTTCGTTGAGGGGTTGTTTTTCCGGTGCGGCGTCCCTGCCGCCGGAAATCAAGCGCCGGTTCGAGGAGCTGACGGGCGGCCGTTTGATGGAAGGTTACGGGTTGACGGAAGCGGTAACGGCCAAATGCGCCAACCCTTACCGTGGGGTGAATAAAACGGGCAGCATCGGCGTTCCCTTTCCCGATACGGTAATGCGCATTGTCGATGCGGAAACGGGTGCCAGGGAACTGCCGCCGGGGGAGGTGGGGGAAATAGTATTAAAAAGCCCGGACATAATGCTCGGCTATTACGGCCGTCCGGAGGAAACGGCGGCGGTCGTCCGCGACGGCTGGCTTTACACCGGCGATCTTGGCTACATGGATGCGGACGGCTACTTTTACCTGGTGGAACGTAAGAAGGATTTGATTATCACCGGCGGTTTCAACGTCTACCCGCGGGAAGTGGAGGATGTTTTATACATGCACCCGGCAGTAAAAGAGGCCTGTGTAATCGGTGTGCCGGACGGTTACCGGGGGGAAACGGTCGTAGCGTTTATAGTGTTGCGGGAAAATGCGGCTGCCGGTGCCGATGAACTGATCGCCTTTTGCCGGCAGAACCTGCTCCCCTATAAAGTGCCCCGCCGGGTGGAATTTTGCCCGGAGCTGCCCAAAAGCGCCATCGGCAAGGTGCTGCGGCGGGTTTTGAGAGAAAAGGCGGGTGATTACAAATGACGACGGCTTCTGCAGACAGGGATCCGGTAATGATTTTACTTGAGGCCGCCGCTTCCGGTGGCGCCGGGTGGCCGCAGCTTTATCCCGGCAGCCGTCCCTTCGGTTATTTTTGCAGTTACTGGCCGGAAGAATTAATTCTCAGCCTGGGCCGGGAGCCCTTGCGTTTACTGCCGCCGGCTGCGGCCGGCGTCCCCGCCCGTTTGCCCGCCTACTGCTGTTTGCCGGCCCGGGCTTGTCTGGCCGCCGGGGAAGCGAAAGAGTATGATTTCCTGGCCGGAGCCGGATTTGCCCATACCTGCGATACCATCCAATGCCTGGCCGGCATCTGGCCCCACCGGCATACGTTCATGTTCGTTCCGCCCGTCACCATGGATTCGCCGGAGGCAGGGACCTATTTTAAAGCCGAACTGGAGCGGCTCTGGCGCCGCCTGGCGGAAACGGCCGGCGTGCAATCGGATGCGCATCAGTTGCAGCGGGCCGTTGTTTTGATGAACCGCATCCGGTCCCTGGCCGGCCAACTGGATGAATTGCGGCCGCAGTTGCCTTCGCCGCTGGTTGCGGCACTGATGCGTGCCGGACAGTTGATGCCCCGGGCGGCCTATGCCGCGTCGCTGGAAGCGGCCCTGCCGGCACTGGCTGTAAAGGCGGACGGGGTGGGGGAGCGGCGCCGGTTGTTGATCAGCGGTTCCATCCTGGAGAACGACGGCCTGTATGTCATGCTGGAAGAACTGGGCGCCCGGGTGGTGGCCGACGACACCTGCACTGGCTACCGGCATTTCGCCGGCCTGGTGAATGAACGGGCGGAGCCCCTGGCCGGGATAGCCGCCCGCTACGCCGCACGTCCGCCCTGCCCCTGCCGGCACCAGTACCTGGAAGCAAGGCTGGACTACCTGTTGGCCCTGGCCCGCCGCCGTAGTGCGGAAGGGGTGGTGCTGGTGGTGCGCAAGTACTGCGACCCCCATGCCTGGGATGCCGCGGCGGCCGGTGACAGGCTGCGCGAAGCGGGTGTTCCGGTGCTGGTGCTGGAAATGGAAACGTCCACGCCCGGCGGGCAGGAGCGCACCAGACTGCAGGCGTTTCTGGAGTGTCTTTAGAATTGCCTTAAAACAACCGGGATGTTGTCATGCACTTTTGCCCCGGGTCGGGTGTCAACCGGGCTTTATTTGCTCCAGCCGGCTGCGCCGTCTATCTGAGCAAGCTGGTATACCTCTGTTTTATTGATAACTGGCTTACTTGAATTCATAATGGAATAGCAGTTGTTTAACCCATCCGGCTCTTGGATTTTACAAAGGTGTCTATAATTTTAAGGAGGTCCTGGTCACATTGGCGAAGGAGCGCCGTTATCTTCCCCTGCGCAGTACCCGTTACCTGGGGCGGACCATGCAAAGGTACTATCTGCTCACCCGTTATCAGCGCCTGTGGGGCCGTCCCCTGAAACGGCCGCTGGCCTGGGTGACCAGCGGCGCCCCGGTGGAGATCCTGCGCGCACTGCGCATCGATCCCGTTTACCCGGAAAATTACGGCGCCATTTGCGGCGCCCGGCGGGTGGCTCCGGAACTGTGCCGGGCGGCCGAGGCGGCGGGTTACTCCCCGGATCTGTGTTCTTACGCCCGGGCCGGCATCGGCGCCATTTTACGTCCGGACCTGGCCCCCATGGGCGGGCTGCCCCGGCCGGATTTGCTCGTCACGTGCAACAATATCTGCGGCACGGTGCTCAAATGGTACGAGGCGCTGGCGCGCCGGTTCAATGTGCCGCTGTTTATTCTTGATACGCCTTTTGTAACCGGGGAACTGAAGCAACATACCGTCGACTATGTACTGGAACAATTGCGCGGTTTGGTTGGCGGGCTGGAACGGCTCACCGGCCGCCGTCTCAAACCGGCGGACCTGCAAAAGTGCATCTCCCTCAGCAACGAAGCGGTGAGGTTATGGGGGGAAATCAGAAATTTATGCCGCCACCGCCCCTCGCCCTTAAATACCCCCGACCTGTTTGTACACATGGCGCCAATCGTGGTTCTGCGCGGTACGGCCGGCGCGGTGGCCTATTACCGCCGGCTGTACGATGAGGTCAAAGAACGGGTGCGTGCCGGGCAGGCGGCGGTGGCCGGGGAGAGGTACCGGCTGCTATGGGATAATATCGCCATCTGGTATCAACTGTTCCGCTTTTATCACCTCTTTTCAGAACGCGGGGCCTGTTTTGTCACCGACACCTATACCGGGGGATGGGCGGCCGGACTGGCTCCGGGAGATCCCCTGGAAAGCCTGGCCCGCACCTATACGGCCATTTTTCTCAACCGGTCGGTGGATTTCCGGGTGCGGCAAATGGTGGACCTGATCCGCGATTATGAAGTGGATGGCTTCGTCATGCACTCCAACCGCTCCTGCAAGCCCTACTCCCTGGTGCAGGAGGAAATCCGCCGCCGGGTGATGAATGAAACCGGCGTTCCCGGTCTGCTGGTGGAGGCGGATATGACTGATGCCCGTGTTTACGCCGAAGAACCGGTCCGGAACCGGGTGCAGGCGTTTCTGGAGACGCTGGAGATGACGGTTTGACTCCGGCGGTACGGCACAGGCCGGGCAGGAATTTCAAGCCGGCTGTTTCCGGCCTTTTAAACGGTTGAACGCATGATTTGGACCGGGCCGGATGATGGCAGTATTCCCCGTATCCATGCAGTTTGCCGGCGGCTAAGTAAGAAATTACCAGCGACATCTCCGCAACTTCTTATGTAGTACCATGTCTACAGTTCATGCGCCGGTACTGCGGCGGGTGGAATTGATGTGTGGAGGGATTTTTATTGGCTTATTACCTGGGCGTGGACATCGGTTCGCTGACCACGAAGGTGGCGCTGATCGATCAGGGAGGTATGCTGCTGGCCCGGGCCGTGCGCCGCTCCGGTTACCATGGCCGGGAGACGGCGCTGCAACTGGTGGATGAGCTGTTACGGGAAAAAGGATTAATGGCCGGTCAAATCGCCGGTACTGTGGCCACCGGCTACGGCCGCGTGACTTTTCCGGCCGACCGGGAAGTGTCGGAAATATCCTGCCAGGCCCGGGGCATGGTCCATCTTTTTCCCGGCGCACGAACGGTGATTGACATCGGCGGACAGGACAGCAAGGCCATCCGGGTGTTGCCCGGCGGCCGGGTGGCCGACTTTGCCATGAATGACAAGTGCGCCGCCGGCACGGGGCGCTTTTTGGAAGTGATGGCTCAGGCGCTGGAAGTGACAGTGGCTGAACTGGGCGCGCTGGCGGCCGGGGCGAAAGGACGCTGCCCCATTTCTTCGGTCTGCACTGTTTTCGCTGAATCGGAAGTAATCTCCCATCTGGCGCAAGATACCCCCAGGGAGGACATTGTGGCCGGGGTATGCGCCGCCGTGGCCTCCCGGGTGACTTCCCTGGCGGGACGGGTCGGACCGGAACCCGAGGTAGCCTTTACCGGCGGGGTGGCCCGCAACCGGGGCGTGGTTCATGCCCTGGAAACGGAGTTGGGCCGCCCGCTGCTGGTACCCGCCGACCCGGAAGTGACGGCGGCCCTGGGAGCGGCGCTGGTAGCCCGTTCGCTGACGGGGGGAAGTTAGGGTGGAACAGTGCCGGCGGTTGCAGCTAATCCGGAAGTGACTCATGATCATTCCCACTCCCGTTTTTACGTCTACAGCGGTATACACGATGACGTGATGGTGAAAGTTACTTGCCGGAATGCCGTTTTAACATCCCGTCAAGCAGGAAATGATCAGCTTGGAGGCGAAATTTCTCACGAAAAATCGTTTCTAGCTGGAGGTTTTCGTTTGAACAGCGTATACCGGCTGGCCAACATCTCCCTGGCCCTGGCCTTTACCGGCACGGTGGCCTCCTATCCATTCCGGCATACTATTGCCGGCGGGCTGATCCAGGCCGCCTGTGAGGCTGCGCTGGTGGGCGGCATGGCGGACTGGTTCGCCGTCACCGCCCTGTTCAGGCATCCCCTGGGTTTGAAGATACCGCACACGGCGATCATTGAAAAAAACCGGGATACACTGATCAATAATATTGCCGACGTGGTGCAGAACGAGTGGCTCACCCTGGACGTTATTCACGAACAGGTGAACAACTTCAATGTGACGGAAAAACTGCTCCTCTATTATCACACTCCGGCCGCCCGGGAATATATCCGGAAACTGCTGGTCAACGCCCTGGACGATATTATAAACTCCCTGGATATGGAGAACATCTCCGGGCTGGCGGCCAGGCGCATCAGACGGTATTTGAAGCGGGTGGACGTCAATCATCTCCTGCTGGTTTTCCTGGACTGGCTGCAGGAAAACAAGTATGACGATGAAATAATGGACTATTTGCTGGATGAGCTGATCGCGGTCATGAAAAGCGAGCAGGCCAGGCAGTGGATGGAAACGATCCTGGTCAAGGCGGTGGAGAATTACAAGCAGGGGGGCGGTCCGTGGCGCAAGCTGGGCATTGATCTCTCCCTGAAGCTGGACATCTTGAATTACGGGGAGGCCGTGTCAAATGTCCAGACCAGGGCGCTTGACTTTTTGCGGGAAATTCGTGCCGACCGGGAGCACGGTTACAGGCTGAAAGTAAAAGCAGCGTTGTTTGACGCTTTGAAGGCCAATCTGGAAAACAACGGTAGCCTGCAGGAATCACTGGAAACATGGAAGGCCGATGTGATCAACCGGCTGCCCGTGGAAAAGACGGTATACAGCCTGCTTTGCAATTTCAAGAAAAAATTCGGCTCCACAAAGCACAGCGGTACTTCCGTGGCCATCAAATTGACCGCCGGCTTCCTGGACGAACAGGTGGCCCTGCTGGAAAAGAATGACGGGAAAAAGGAGCAGGTGGAAGGCTGGATTAAATCACACCTGCTCCGGGTGGTGGACGAGGAAGTGCATCCGCGCCTGGGTACGCTGGTCAAAGAAAACCTGAACCGGCTGGACAACAGGACGGTGATCCGGATGGTGGAAAGAAGGGTGGGCAAGGACCTGCAATACATCCGCATCAACGGCGCCCTGGTGGGCGGGTCGGTGGGGGTGTTGCTCTACCTGTGCAAGCTGCTTGTCGAACGGTTCTGGCTTTAAGAATTCCTTGCCGCCGGGCCGGTATGATGGTAAAATAGTGTTACCAATAAGTGGTTAAGGCACAGGTGCTGCATTAATCTTACAGATTCCACTGAACCGCCTGGTTTTAGTCAGGGCAGGTGAGCAGATTATGCAAACCGTTACCAAAAGGCTTTTGCAAAAGTTACAAATACCTACCAATTATTATCATCATTACGGGATTGTCCTGTCGTTTATTTTCGGCTCCACAATTGAAAAATCTGCATTGCCGCCGGCGGATCTTGATGTAGCCGTGCTGTTTTCCCAATATGATTTTCAAAGCTATCTGCAGGCCGGTGAAGATCTTGGCCGGCAATTAAATCGCCGGGATTTGGATCTGGTTGTCCTGAACCTTTGCAGCCCGGCACTGAAAATGGACGTTCTGACCGGGGGGTTTTTGCACTACAGCAAAGATGATGAAACCTTTGCCCGTTTTGCTGTCGATACTTTTTTCGATTATGAGGAGTACCTTTATTTCAAACGGGAATATCAAATTCGATGGCGGAAACGGACACGGGAGGGTTTGCTGGTGGCTACAAGGCAACTTCACCGGGAGCGGGTGGAAACCTGTTTGTCCCAACTGGACCAGGCGGTTCAGCGCTTAAAAGATCTGTCGAAGCGGTTTTCATCCTTTGAAGAATTCACCCTTGACCTGGATACGCGGGAACTGTGCGTACATCACCTGCGCATCGCCCTGGAAAGTGTGCTGGACATATGCCGCCATTTTCTGGCTGTGAAAGGGGTGGCGCTGAATGAATTTGACACCACTGCTCTAATTGAACTGGCCGGGGAGAAGGGCCTTCTGGACCGTCATTTCGCGCACCGGATCAAGGGCATGGCCGGAATGCGCAATGCCATCGTTCATGTATACTGGCGCCTGGATTACGCAGCAATCCACCGTGCCGTCGCCAACGATCTTCCAGATTTTGCAGAATTCGCCCGCCAGGTGACGGCATACCTTGTGCATGAGGAAAAGAAGCAAGAAGCAAAGAAATGAAAAATCCGGATCACTTGTCCCGCCCTTCGACACGGCTGATGCCATAAAGAAATATTTCCATCAAGGTGTCGAAAGCCTGGGGCAGTGAGATGGCCCGGGCAAGGATGAACTCCGGGTTGATCACCGCCCGGATGGAGGCCGTCAAGGCCGCCATCAGCACATCCGGGTTGATTTCCCGGAAGAACCCCCGCCGGGCGCCCTCGCTGAAGATTTCTCCCAACCGTTCAATGCGGCCGGTGCGGAATTGCTCGATCTGTTCCCACCGGTGCGGGTAATGGCGCTGCAGATCGCTTAAAATATTGGGGTCCAGAAAACGTATATTTTCCAGGACGGCCTGGACGAGGGCGCGCAGTTTTTCCGGCGGGGCGGCCGGTCCGGCCATGATTTCCTGAACCCGTTGATCCACACGGTTCATCATCTCATCCAGCACCCGGGCCACGATTTCATCCTTGCCGGTGAAATAACGGTAGAGGGTGCGCTTGCTGATCCCGCAGGCCGCGGCCAGTTCGTCGGTGGTCACGGCGTGAAAGCCTTTTTGCCGGGCCAGGTCTTTCATGGTGGAAAGGATTTTTTCTTTTAAGTCCATGTTTGTTCATCTTCCCCGTTTGAAAGGTTGGAGACCGGTATGCAGACAGACTTACTCCGTCGATGTTCAAGTGATTGTATTCTTCCCAAATTGATGAGACATTCCCCGGAATGGAAATTCTATAAATTGCGGCCGGAACACATATCAAGGTTAAAGGCTTGGTGTCAGGAGTACAGGCAACCCGCTCTTTACTCCACCCGTTTTTTGAAACGCCAGGCGGCCAGGGCGATGATGCCCGCGCCGAATCCGGCCAGCGGCCAGACGTCGCCCCACAGGTAGTTGATCCCCACGCCTTTCAACATGATGCCCCGCAAGATTTCTAAAAAGTAGGTGAGCGGGATCATATCACCCAGGTACTGGATGGGCAGGGGCATGGAAGCCCGGGGGAAAACAAAGCCGCTTAACAGCACGCTGGGCAGGATGAAGAGCATGGTCATCTGCATGGCCTGCAGCTGGGTGCGGGCGATGGTGGAGAAAAACATGCCCAGCCCGAGGGCGAAGACCAGGAAAAGCAGGGTCAGGCCGAGCAGCAGCGGGACGCTTCCCGCCACCGGCACTTTAAACCACAATGTGCCGATGCCCAGGGCCAGGGCCACGTCCACAAAGGAGATCAGGATATAAGGGATCAGCTTGCCGGTCATCAGCTCCGCCCCCCGCACCGGGGTGACCATCAACTGCTCCAGTGTGCCCCGCTCCCTTTCCCGCACCAGGGCGAAGGCGGTGAGCATGATGGTCACGTTTTGCATGACCAGGCCGATCAGGCCCGGTATATTGAATTTCAGGCTCTCCAGACCGGGGTTGTACCAGGCCCGGGTGCGCAGGTCGATGCCCGGACCGGCCGGCGGGGTCTGTCCCTGTGCGGTCATCGCTTCCAGGCTCAGTTGCTGGGACTTGACCCGGGCCACCATTTCAGCCGTGGAGATGGCGGTGCGGGCGAACAACGGGTCGGAACCGTCCACCAGGAACTGCACACTGGCTGTCTCGCCCCGGTGCAGTCTGCGGGCGTAACCGGGCGGGATGATCAGCGCCGCCCGGACCTGGCCGCCGTCCAGCAATGCCCTGATTTCGTGTGTGCTTTGCACCCGGTAAACCAGGTCCAAATAGCCGGTGCCGGCCAGGTTTTCGGCCAGCATCTCACTCTGCTGGCTGTGGTCCTGGTCCAGCACGGCCATGGGAATGTGGTTGACATCGGTGGTCACGGCGTAGCCGAACAATAGCAGCATGATCACCGGCATGGCCAGTGAGATTACCAGGCTGGGCGGGTCCCGGCGGATCTGGATGAACTCCTTGCGGATAATGGCCAGCATTCTGATGCCGCGCATCTGTTTTCACCTGCTTTCTTGACGGTACACATCCCCGCCGGTGGCCATGTCGATGAACACATCCTCCAGGCTGTCCATGCCGGCTTCCGCCATCAACTGGCGCGGCGTACCGAAGGCGTGCAGGTTGCCGTCCTCCATCAGGGCCACCAGGTGGCAGCGCTCCGCCTCGTCCATGTAGTGGGTGGTCACCAGGATGGTGATGCCGTCCGCGGCCAGGCCGTCCAGCAGTTCCCAGAACAGCCGGCGGGACACCGGGTCCACGCCGGCGGTGGGTTCGTCCAGCACCAGCAGGCGGGGTTGGTGGATGAAGGCGCAGGCCAGCGCCGTCCGTTGTTTCCACCCTCCGGACAGGGTGCCCACCAGCTGGTTCTCCCGTCCCGTAATTTTCATTCTGGTGTAGAGTTCCGCGCACCGGGCGGTTACCTGGTGTCCGGTCAGGCCGTAAATATTGCCGAAAAAATGCAGGTTTTCAGCAATGGTCAGGTCCTCGTACAGGCTGAATTTCTGGGACATGTAGCCGATGTTGTTTTTGATCTCCTCGGCCCGGGTGAGGATGTCCAGGCCGAGTACCTGCCCGCCGCCGGCGCTGGGCCGCATCAGCCCGCAGAGCATGCGGATGGTGGTGCTTTTGCCGCTGCCGTTGGGACCCAAAAGGCCGAAGATGCTGCCTGCCGGCACCTGGAAGCTGATTCCCCGCACCGCCTGCAGGGAGCCGAAATTTTTGGCCAGATTGTGCACTGCGATGGTGTATACCGTTTCCGTATCCGGTGCGGTAGCAATGTGATCACCCGGGTTTACCGGTTCGGGCATCCTTTTTCCCCCTGACAGCCATGATTTGTTGAACACAACCCACAAATGAAAAAGGGATAGTCGCACCTCGTCGTTCCAATGCTCCGGTCCGGCGAAAGAAAGCTTTCTCCTAAAACTAAGGTTCCGCCCGCAGCGGCAGGTTCATAACTTTGAATGATTCCATGATAACCAGTGCCGCTGCCATCCGGCTCTGGCGTGTACCGGGTAGCGCTTCCATATTGCGCGCGATTTTTGTTGAAATTAGCCTGGTGTTTAACTTTTAAGCTAAAAGTCCCGGTTATTATTTTGCGGTTTCCGGCGGGGTGAAGGTAACATCGGCCGGCAGGCCCGGTTTGAGCTGCTCCCACCCGCCGGTGACCCGTACCTTCACCCGGAAAACCAGGTTCACCCGGTCCTGTTTGGTCTGTACGTTGCGGGGGGTGAATTCGGCCTGCGGGGAAATGTACTCCACCCGGCCGGGGAAGGCTTTGCCCGGGTAGGCATCCACCCGGATCTGCACCGGTTGCCCCACATTAACCTGATTCAGCTGGTTTTCCGGCACGTACACATTCAGCCACAGGTCGCGGTCGTCCAGCAGGGTGACCACCTGCGCGCCGGGGTGGATCAATTCACCTGGTTCAAAATTGCGGCTGATCACCGTGCCGCTGATCGGCGCCACCAGCCTGGTCCAGTCCAGATTCAGCCGGGCCAGTTTCAGACTGTCCTCGCTTTGTGTGACCCCGGCGGACAGCCGGTCCAGTGCCTGCGGCGTGCTGCCGGCCTGTAAAAGCTCCAGTTTGGCCCGGGCGGCCTCCTGTTGGGCTTGGATCCCCGCCAGCTTGTGCCGGGCGGTGTCACAGGCGGTTTGCTGTTCCTGCAGTGCCTGCTCCGGGATCGCCCCGGCCTGAAAGAGTGACTGTGCCCGCTTGAGGTTATCTTCTTGCAGGGTGAGTTGATCCTGTGCCGCCGCCACCTGGGCCGCCAGGGCATCCACATCCTGCCGGGCGGCCTCGATTTCCTGGCTGCGCGCGCCGGATTCGGCCTCGTCCAGGCCCGCTTGCGCCGCCGCCACGCCGGCCTGCGCCTGATTCTCCTGAATACGGTAGCTTCCGGTATCAAGCTGACCGATTGACTGGCCGGCTTTGACCCGGTCCCCCTCCCGGACGCCCAGTTTTTGCAGCGTACCGCCGACCCGGGCGGTCACATTGACCTCGGTGGCTTCAATGGTGCCGTTGGCCGTCAATGGCCCGGCCTGCCCGCGGGACTGGCAGCCGGCCAGCAGCAGCGCAACAGCCGTGAGCAGGACGGGAAAAATAAAGCAGCGGCGTTTTTGCATTTGCATCCCTCCTGGTAAACTGGATACACTGAAATAGTTTACCTGGTAACATTGTAGCACGGCGCCTGTAATGAGGCAATAATTTTTTCCAAACCGGACACCATTCAGCAACGTAAAGGTGGCGGAAGGAGCGGCTGTGCCCGGCCTGTTGATTTTTGCCGGGTGGCCGCTGTAATCTTGACGGTTGTGCCCGGCGGTTATATAGTGGCTATAATAAGGGTACGGGGCGCCAGGCAGCCGGTGGACTTCATTGCCCGGCGGTTATGCAGTAGTTATAATAAGCAAGGCTTGGCAGGGATTCCGCCGGCGGGAACGGGGAAACCCGGTGAGGAACGAAAATGTATTTTCATGGCAGTCTCGTATGACACAAGCGGCACCATCAGAAGGATAGTTTGTTTAACTTTCAAGCTGGAAAGGAATGTTTTTGTAATGCAGGTTATGGCGATCGATAAATCTAAATGCCGGCCGGAACATTGTGAAAACGGTATTTGTGTGGCTACGTATTCCTGCACCTGGAAAGTACTGGAGCAGGAAAAGCCTTACGTCCCGCCGGCGGTGGATCTGAAACGCTGCCTGGGTTGCGCCCGGTGTACATTCACCTGCCCGCTGGGAGCGGTACAGGCGGCCGGATAACCTTTTTTCACTGTAAACGCGTAATCATACATGTGTGATTGGAGCCTTGTAAATCCCTTGATTCGCGGGGAATCCGGCTCATTGTGGTTTCGCCGGCCGGCGGCATTTCAAGGGTCGCGCCCCCTAATGGCATGTCTGCTTTCAGGAGCGGACAAATAAATCAAAAGGAGTGGACAGCCTGGTCACGGGGGCGGGCGGCTTTCAAACCAGGCGTGAGATGATCAATCCGGTTGAACGCGTGCGTACATATCTGGCCCGGTTCCCCTACCCGGTGGAAGTTTTCGAGTTCGACGCCAGCACTCATACGGCCGAGTTGGCCGCCCGGGCGGTGGGGGTGGCGGTGGGCCAGATCGCCAAGTCAATTTTGTTTACCATTAACGATCTGACGGTGATGGTGGTCACCAGCGGCGATGTCAAGGTGAGTCAAAGCAAACTGAAAAAGCACCTGGGGGTGGCGGGCAAAGTGAAGCTGCCCGATGCACAAACCACCAGGGAGTTGACCGGTTTCCCGCCCGGCGGGGTCTGCCCCTTTGCCCTGGAGCATCCCGTGCCCATATTGATTGACGTGAGCATGAAACGCTTTCCGGTGGTTTATATCGCCGCCGGCAGCCCTCATTCGGCGGCGCCGGTGACGGTGGAGCAGTTGCTGGAGATTACCGGGGGCGAGCTGTGCGATCTGTGTTGATGTAGCGGGACCGGATGGCATAAAACCAGTGCCGGAAAGAAGGCCGGCGCATCATTACGCAGCCGCTTCCTGCGCGGGCGCCACCGGGGGAACGAAAATGGGTCCGTCCGTCGAATCAACGCTTTAAAAGAAAGGAAAGGTGTTCAAACATGAAAGTAAACTTGAAATGGGAAAACGGTATGAAATTCGTCGCCCGGGGAGATTCGCAACACGCGGTGGTGATGGATACTTCTTTCGAGCACGGCGGAAAAGACGAAGGGGTCCGTCCAATGGAGTTGCTGCTGATGGGCATGGCCGGTTGCACCGGTTTGGACGTAATTTCGATTTTAAAGAAGATGCGTATAAAACTGAATACTTTTGAAATATCCGTGGATGCCGTCCGGGCGGAAGAATACCCGCAAGTTTTTACAGCGGCCACACTGATTTACCGTTTCAGTCTGGATAACCCGGAACCGGAAAAAATAAGCCGGGCGATAAAGCTTTCGCACGAGAAATATTGCAGCGCCATCAATACCTTGAAAAAGTCCTTCCCAATCAGCTACCGGTATGAGATTAACGGAACGGCCGGTGAAACAATGCTCATCTGAGCGTTGCCGGTGCTTGAAGAAGGGTGCGGTCGGCGATCGCGCCCTTTATGAATTTGTGCCCCGTCCGCCCCGGCGGAGCCGGTTTCCGTCACCTGTCCGCAATCCTTTTTCCAGTCCGCCTTCCCGGTCCAACGGCCGGATAAGTAACCGCCTCCATGTCAAGAAAATAGCCGCCTGACGTTAAATTCCGCGCCCGGGGCGTGGCTTTGCCGCTTCCCCGCGCCGGGGGGCGGCGGCGGGCCTGCCGGAGCGTGTCCGTGCGGCGTTGGCGGTTAATAGATGTGGCAGTGCATATAATAAATAAACATTTTTGCGTTATGGGGTGAACCGATGGCTGAATTAAAAGCCGGCGGGCAAAAGATGAAAACGCCGTCCTGGCAGGCCATGACCGGCCGCAAGACGCTGCACGGCCGGCGGGACGGGAAAAAACAGCTCGGGCTGCTGGAATTGATCATGATGGGCCTGGGCGGCGCGATCGGCTCGGGCATTTTTGTGGCCAGCGGCATACCGATCCATCTGGCCGGGCCGGGAGTGGCGCTGGTTTTCCTGGCCGGCGGACTGATTACCGCCCTGGTGACCATGATGCTGGCCGAGATGGGAGTGGCCGATCCGGAACGGGGCTCCTTCAGCGCCTATGCGGACAAATACCTGGGCCGGCCGGCGGGTTTTGTTTCCGGCTGGATGTACTGGACGTCGGGTATATTGACCATGGCCACCGAAATGGTGGCCGCCGCCCTGCTGGCCCGGTTCTGGCTGCCGCACTGGCCCGTATGGCTGTTCAGCCTGATTTTTGCCACCCTGGTCACCGGGCTGAACCTGCTGGATGTGCGCTCTTTGAGCCGGGTGGAGGAATGGCTGGCCTTTGTCAAGGCCGGTATGCTGGCCCTGTTTATTATCGCCGGGGCGGCTGTTTTGCTGGGCTTCTGGCCGGGCCATCCTTCCCCCGGATTGTCCAATTACTTTGGCCACGGCGGTTTCTTTCCCACCGGTCCGCACGGCCCGCTGGCCTCCCTGCTGCTGGTCATGTTCGCCTATGCCGGTGTGCAGGTGATCGGCCTGGCTATGGCGGATACGAACAACCCGGAGCAGACCGTGCCCCGCTCGATTCCGGTGATCAATACCGTGCTGCCGGTGCTGTACGTGGGCGCCATGCTCGTGCTGACCGGCCTGACGGACTGGTCAGCCGTCAAAACCGACGGCATCCCCTTTATACCGGTGATTCAAAGCCTGGGTATTCCCGGTGCGGCCGGTTTGATCAATGCGGTGATCCTGAGCGCGGTCATTTCAGCCATGAATTCCAATATGTACGGTGTGCCGCGCATGCTCAACTCCCTGTCCCAACGCCGCGACGCGCCGGCCTTCCTCGGCCGGCCGGACCGGCGCGGGGTGCCGGTTTATGCCGTGCTGGTTTCGGCGGTGTTCTTGCTGCTCATCGCCGGGCTGGCCTACCTGCTGCCGGAACAAATCTTTGTCTATGTGGCCAGCGCCGGCGGGGTGACGTCCCTTTTCAACTGGGTGATCACCGGTTTCACCCACCTGCGTTTCCGCAGCCACCCGCAACGGCAAAAAGATGCCAGAAGACTGAGGTACGCCGGTTTTCCCTACACCACCTGGACGGCCATCGTGCTGCTGCTGGTGGTGCTGGGCACGGCGGCCCTGAGCCGCGGGCAACTGGCCGGGTTGATCAGCGGCCTGGTGCTGCTGGTTCTTTACGTGGCCGCGTTTTACCTGCTGCGTCATTTTTCCCCCCTAAACGATCCTCATGCCGTGCGCCGGCGGGATTGAGCCCTTCCCGCCGGTGTTTTGAACATTTTTCCATTGCTTGACCGTTAATCGGCTAACAGGTTATTATTATTTAAATATATATAATTTTTATTCGGGAGAGGTGGATCGATGGAACTAACCGACCAGGAGATAACAACGTCCCGGGAAGAAACAAAAAAGATCTTGCCGCAGTACCCCGGCCGGCGCGGCGACCTGATTCCCATCCTGCAAAAAGTGCAGGAAAAGCTGGGCTACGTACCAGCGCCGGCTATGGAGGAAGTGGCCGCTTATCTGGGCATCACACCCATGGACGTTTACAGCGTGGTCACTTTTTACAACCAGTTCCGCCTGAGCCCGCCCGGCAAGCGGCAGATCAATGTGTGCATGGGTACGGCCTGCCACATGCGGGGCGGCAATATCATTCTGGACAGCTGGAAGCGGCGGCTGAAGATTGATGTCGGCCAGGTCACCCCGGACCGGGAATTCAGCCTGGAAAGGGTGGCCTGTGTGGGCTGCTGCACCATGGCCCCGGTGACCGTGATTGACGGGGAGGTGCATCCCAAGGTCACGCCCACCCGGGTGGACGGCCTGCTCTTTTCCTTCGGCATGAAAATAGAGAAAGAAGGCGGGAAGCATTGAGCAAGGAAAATCAGGCCGTGTCCGCGGCCTACGCCGGTCTGCAACAAAAAGCCGCGCTTGTCCGGCAGTCCCGGCATGAAAAGCCGCTGCTCCTGGTGGGGACGGCCACCTGCGGCCTGGCGGCCGGGGCGGCGGCTGTGCTCAAGACGATCAAGGAAGAACTGGCGCGGCAAAAGGTGGAGGCCACGGTGCTGGAAGCGGGCTGCATGGGCCACTGTTACGCCGAGCCGCTGGTGATTGTGTACAAGCCCGGTTTCCCGCCCATTTTGTACGGCTATGTCACGGAGGGCATTGCCAGCCGGCTGGTGATTGATTTTCTGGCCGGGGACGATCCCTGTCTGGAGTTTGCTCTCGGCGCGCTGGAGGAAAACGAATTTTTACCGGCCCTGTCCGACTTTCCCCGTTTTGGGGTGGAACAAAAGATCATCCTGGAAAACTGCGGCCTGATCGATCCGGAAAATATTATGGACTATATCGCCCATGACGGTTACGCCGGCCTGGCCAGAGCGCTGCAGCTGGAGCCGGCGGCGGTGGTGGCGGAAATTAAAGCCTCCGGCCTGCGCGGACGGGGCGGCGCCGGTTTTCCCACCGGGCGCAAGTGGGAGACCTGTCTGGGCACGCCGGCGGATGAAAAATATGTGATCTGCAATGCCGACGAGGGTGACCCGGGGGCCTTTATGGACCGCACGATCATGGAATCCAACCCCCACCTGGTGCTGGAGGGGTTGATCATTGCCGCCCGCGCCGTGGGGGCGGACCGCGGATACGTTTATGTGCGGGCTGAATATCCCCTGGCGGTGAAACGCCTCGCCCTGGCCGTCGAACAGGCCCGGCAATGCGGCCTGCTGGGCGAAAACATCCTGGGCGGCGGTTTCGGCTTCGAGGTGGAAGTGTTCCAGGGCTCCGGCGCCTTCGTCTGCGGCGAGGAGACCGCCCTGATCGCATCAATTGAAGGCGAGCCGGGCATACCCCGCCACCGGCCGCCCTTCCCGGCCGCGGCCGGCCTGTACGGCCGGCCAACGGTGATTGATAACGTAAAGACACTGTCTTTTATTCCTTCGATCATCAACCGCGGCGCGGACTGGTTCAAAAGCACGGGAACGCCCGGCAGCCCGGGCACGGCGGTGTTTGCCCTGGCCGGCAAGCTGGTGAACACCGGCCTGACGGAGGTGCCCATGGGCACCACACTCAACCAGGTGGTTTACGATGTCGGCAGCGGCATTCCGAAAGGCAAGAAATTCAAAGCGGTGCAGATCGGCGGCCCTTCGGGCGGCTGCCTGCCTGAATCCGCCCTGGACATGCCGATCGACTTCGATTCTTTGAGCGGAGCCGGGGCGATGATGGGTTCCGGGGGGATGGTCGTCCTGGACGAGGACGACTGTATGGTGGAAATCGCCCGCTTTTTCCTGGATTTCACGCAGAAGGAATCCTGCGGCAAGTGCACCATGTGCCGCCTGGGCACCCGACAGATGCTGGACATCCTGGAGGACATCACCAGGGGGCGCGGCCGCCCGGAAGACATCGACCTGCTCCTGTCACTGGCCGAAGACATCAAGGCGGGTTCTTTGTGCGGCCTGGGCAAGACTGCGCCCAACCCGGTGCTCAGCACGATCCGCTATTTCCGGGATGAATACGAGGCGCACATCAATGAAAAGCGCTGTCCGTCCCTGATGTGCCAGGAACTGATTGCTTTTTACATTTTGCCGGAGAAGTGCGAGCGCTCCTGCGACGCCTGCGTGGGCAGCTGTCCGGTGGAAGCCATCTATAACAATGCGGATCGCATCAAGGTCATCGACCAGCAAAAATGCGTTAAATGCAACAGCTGCGTGGACGCCTGCCCGCCCCAGTACCGGGCGGTGATCAAGCTGTCGCCGCCGGAACTGGTGGCCGAAAGGGAGAAGGAGAATAAATGAGCGGGGAAGTAACTTTGACCATTGACGGCCGTGAGATCACCGTCCGGGAAGGGGAAAAGCTGCTCTGGGCGGCGCTGGACAACGGCATCTATATTCCGCACCTGTGTGCGGACAGGAAGGAGGAGAAGCCGGACGCCGCCTGCCGCCTTTGTTTTGTGGAAATAGAAGGGCGTCCTCAGCCGGTTACGGCATGCAGCGAGCCGGTGGCTGCCGGTATGGTCGTAAACACCCGCAGTGAGCGGGTTGACCGGTTGGCGGGCACGGCTTTTGAGCTGCTGTTGTCCAGCCACCGGCTTGATTGTGGCAAATGCGCCGCCAACCGCTCCTGCGCGCTGCAGAAAATCGCCCGCGAGCGAAAATTCAAACTAAAAGTGACCCGCCTGCGCACTTTGGACAGGAACCTGCCGGTGGACGACAGCAGTCCGGTGGTGACCTACGACCCTAACAAGTGTGTGTTGTGCGGCCATTGCGTGCGGGCCTGCCGGCGGCAGGGCGGCGGCGTGCTCGGTTTCGCCGGGCGGGGCTTTGAGCGCCGGGTGACCACTTTCGGCGGGGCGTCCCTGGCCGCAGCCGGGTGCAGCGGCTGCGGCGCCTGTGCCGCGGCCTGCCCGGTGGGTGCGCTGACGGCGAAAAATGTCCGGCTGCCAAACGCCGGAGCGAAAAGGTGAAGTTGAACTTCCCATCCGGATTCAGTCCGGCCAACTCAAGCAAACCCCGGGCCACCCTTGGGACCCGGGATTTTTGTTGCCCGGTGGCGGCCGGAACCGGTTGCCGCCGGTCCGCCCCGCATTATTGCCGTAGCGCCCGGCCGGCCCGTAAAGCGGGTATGAGTAAACTTTACCAGGTGAGCCGGTCCTTTTTCCGGTAAATAATAAGATCACCTTAACGGCCATGATTAATGAAAGCGGCGGCCGCTCTTCGCTGCTCTTATGCTGTGTTCCGGCGAATAAAGTTTTTTCCCGGAACCGGGCTGCTGTCAGAAGCGGGGTGTGAACAACTTTGGATTATTCTTGTTATAACCAACGCCGTCATCCGGCTTCGGGGCGAACCAGGCGGCGCCGCATATTGCGCACGATCCGGCTGCTTTCACATTAGCTGCGGGGGTTGGGGTGATGAAACTAAAAGCTGTTGTTTGGCCGGTGCTCTTTTTACTGGCGGCCGTGTTTATCGAAGCTTCCTTTTTGAGCCATGCAGCCGGCGGGGCGGTGTTGACCGCAACCGGCTGCCGGCAGTTGCCGCCTGCGGCCGCCGCCGGGGGCGGCGGGGCATGCGCCGGCGTTGTTGCCAAGCCGCGCATCGCCCTGGTCATCGACGATTTTGGCATCAACGGCCGGCCCGGGGTGGAAGAGATGTTCAGCATCAAACGGCCGCTCACTTTCGCCGTCATGCCCCGCCAGCCCGCTTCCCGGCAACTGGCGCGCCGGGCGGCGGCGGCCGGCTATCAGGTGATCGTGCACCTGCCCATGCAGCCCTTCCAGGGCAAAAAAAGCTGGCTGGGGCCGGGGGCGATCATGGCCGCCATGCCGGCGCGGGAAATCAAGGCCGTGGCGGCGGCCGACCTGGACGATATTCCTTACGCGGTGGGTTTTAACAACCATATGGGTTCCCTGATTACCTCCCGGGAGGAATTGCTCCGTCCGGTGATCGAGGAGGCCGCAGCCAGGGGTTTTTTCATCCTCGACAGCCGCACCACGGAAGAATCGCGCCTGTACCCGCTGGCGGGAAAAATGGGTGTACCCTGCATACAAAGGGACGTTTTTCTGGATGACATCAGGACGGTGCCTTACATCAAAAAACAGCTCAACCTGCTGGCGGCCATAGCGCAAAAACAGGGTGGCGCCGTCGGCATCGGGCACGTGGGTCACCAGGCCACCGCGCGGGCGATCGCGGAAATGATCCCGGAACTGGAAGCCCGGGGTATAGAGCTGGTTTATCTGTCGGAACTGGTTTACGGGCGGTTTCCCGGTGCTGTGAAAACACCGGCGGTTTTGACACCGCCGCGCCGTTAAAGGGTTATTTCTGTGGTGATCATCAAACGTGCGCGAATGATCGGGCACGTTTTAATTTTTTCCCCGGCACCGCCTGCAACCCGCCTTTGATGGTAATTTCCATTCTATTACCATGAAAACTTCACAGATTTTCTACAAAAAAATGATATAAAACCTATAGAAAAGGCCGGTCCACTGTGTAATGAACAGCGGGAAGGCCCCAAAAGCGCCGCCCGCCATTTTCACCGGGGCGCAATATAAATTCCGGGTGGGCGGAAGGGAGGCTTATGGCCAGGAAGATGTTTGTCCTGCTGCTGGCTCTGTCGCTGCTGGTTTTGCCTCTGGCGGCATACGCTGATGACAGCGGGGGGACGCCGGACGGCGGTGCCGCACAGATCAATCCCCTGCCGCCGGTGCCGGCCGATCAGGGGATTACCGGAGATGTTTATGGACAATCCTCCGCTGATCAGAGCGTAACGGAAGACACTTACGGTCAACCGCCGGACGTTCAGGCGCAGATCGCCCAGTTGCAACAGGAATTCGCCAACGCGGTGAACAACAACCAAATGCTTAAAGCGGCCCAGATTTTGCAAAAGCTGCAGCAGTTGAAAAGACGGGGCAGCTACGACTCCCGGCTCGACAGTTTGAAGCAGGCGTTGATCAACGATGTGCAAAACGGCAAATATGGTGCGGCGCTGGCTGTAATCAAGCAGATTCTGCGCATCGAGCATCCCGCCTGGGCCTACCGGTACCTGGGCATGCTTTACCATAAATTGAATCAGGATAACCGGCCGCGTATTTTTGCCAACGGCCAGGAAGTGCAGTCGGACGTCAATCCGGTAGTCAGAAACGGCCGTACACTGATTCCCCTGCGGGCGGTGGCCAATGCCATTGGAGTTGGCAACAGCGCAATTTCATGGAATCAGCACAATAATACGGTAACTATAAACAACCACAATACAATCATCAACCTGCCGGTAAACAGCCCGACGGTGACAGTCAACGGCCGGGCGCAGAATATCGATGTGCCGGCGCAAATGTACAACAACCGGGTGATGGTGCCTTTGCGGTTCATCAGTCAGGCATTCGGAAAACCAGTCAACTGGTACCCGGAGGGGCAGATGGCCACGGTGGGGGATTAGTCAGAGCAGTGATGATATTAAGGAAGCCCGGAGCAGTCCGGGCTTCCTTATTTATTTCGGTTTGCCGGTCTGACTGCCCGAAAAATGATCAAGGCGCCGGTTGGATTTGTGCCGTTTGAACAAAATAAGCGCAGGTTGTTGCATTGAACACGATTTACACATTTATTCACAACAAGTATAATTATTATTACCTTAATATCTTTTTCCAAAAGGAGTGGCGCAAAATGTCCAACCGGCTGGCCAGTGAAAAAAGCCCCTACCTGCTGCAGCATGCCCAAAACCCCGTCGACTGGTATCCCTGGGGGGAGGAAGCTTTTAACCGGGCGAAAGAGGAAAACAAGCCGGTGTTTCTTTCCATCGGCTACTCCACCTGTCACTGGTGCCATGTCATGGAGCGGGAGTCCTTTGAGGATGCGGAGGTGGCGGCGCTGCTCAATGAAGGCTTTGTGGCCGTCAAGGTGGACCGGGAGGAACGGCCGGACATCGACCACGTCTACATGGCCGTCTGTCAGGCGTTGACCGGCCAGGGGGGCTGGCCGCTGACCGTCTTTCTGACCCCGGACAAAAAGCCCTTTTTTGCCGGCACCTATTTCCCCAAACACGGGCGCTACGGCCGTCCCGGCTTGATGCAGGTATTGAAACTGATCCGGGAAAAGTGGCCTGCCGGCCGGCCGGAATTGGAGCGGTCGGGTGCGGAGATATTGAAGGCCATCGCCTCCGAAGTTGCCGTCGATCAGACGGGGGAACCGGAAGCGCGGATCCTGGAGCGTGGTTTCGACCAGCTCAAATCCCGCTACGATCCGGTTTACGGCGGCTTCGGCGAAGCCCCCAAATTTCCTTCTCCGCACCAGCTCTTGTTCCTGCTGCGCTACTGGAAGCGGCGCGGCGAGCCGGCGGCGCTGGAGATGGTGGAGAAGACCCTGCAGGCCATGTATTGCGGCGGCATTTACGACCATACCGGGTTCGGCTTCGCCCGGTATTCAACGGACCGCCGCTGGCTGGTGCCGCATTTTGAAAAGATGCTTTATGACAACGCCCTTTTGGCCCTGGCCTTTCTGGAGGCCCGGCAGGCCACCGGCAACGGCGCCTACGGGCGCGTGGCCCGGGAGATTTTCACCTATGTGTGGCGGGAGATGACCGCTCCGGAAGGCGGCTTTTACTCGGCCCGGGACGCCGACTCGGAAGGGGTGGAGGGTAAGTTCTACCTCTGGACGCCCGGAGAGGTGAAAGCGGTGCTCGGGGAGTCGGAAGGGGAGCTTTTTTGCCGCCATTTCGACATTACCGCGGCCGGTAATTTTGATGGCGGCAGTATTCCCAACCGCACCGGCCGGGAGGGGGAGGTTTTCGCCGGCATGCTGGATCCGGAAACGGCCGGCCGGCTGGAAAGTGCCCGTGAAAAGCTGTATGCCGCCCGGGAGAAACGGGTGCACCCGCACCGGGACGACAAGATTCTCACCGCCTGGAACGGACTTTGCATCGCCGCACTGGCCGTGGGCGCACGCGTGTTGGGTGAGCCGGACTACGCCGCGGCGGCCGGCCGGGCGGCCGCCTTCATCCGGGAGCGGTTGCGCGATGCCGGGGGGCGGTTGCTGGCCCGCTACCGGGACGGGCAGGCGGCCTTCCCGGCCTATCTGGACGACTACGCTTTTTACACCTGGGGGTTGATAGAGCTCTACCAGGCTACTTTTGAGCCGGATTATCTGAAACAGGCACTGGAGCTGACCCGGCAAATGCAGGAACTGTTCCGGGACGAAAAGGGCGGCTTTTTCTTCACCGGCCGCGACGCGGAGGAACTGCCCGCCCGGCCAAAAGAAATCTATGACGGGGCCACTCCCTCGGGGAACTCGGTGGCCGCGCTGAACCTGTTGCGCCTGGCCCGCCTCACCGGGGACGCCGGGCTGGAGGAGGCGGCCACGGAACAAATGCGCGCCTTTGCCGGCGCGGTGGCCGGCTATCCGGCCGGCCATACCTTCTTCCTGTGCGCTCTGGACTTCGCTCTGGGGCCGGCCACGGAGATCGTGCTGGCCGGGGAGCGGGGGGCGGCGGACACACAGGCGCTGCTGCAGGTGCTGCGGTCCGCCTACCTGCCGGAGGCCGTGCTGGCGCTGCGCCCGGCCGGGGAAGAAGGAGAGCGGGTGGTGGAACTGATCCCTCATGTTGCCGGCCATGCCCCGGTGGACGGCAAAGCGGCCGCCTACCTGTGCCGGAACTTTGCCTGCCAGGCGCCGGTGACCGATTCCGGGGAACTGGCCGCCCGGTTGAAGACGTTGAAAAATTGACTGGTACTCCGGGCGGTAGAGCGTTTTTCTCCCGGCCGGGGTACGGCCGCCGGGACGCCCTGTATGTCCGAAAGGCCGTTGAACCAGTAGACGGGTTGAAAAAAGAAGCGGGAAAAACTTCCCCGGCGAAGAAAAGGCAGGCAATGATTGACAGAAAAGATTTCCCGCCTGTATCATCTTGACAAAGCGGAGCGACTGGCTTAGAATGTTGTCTAATTAGATGGTGGTCTAATTATGGGGGTGAGTGCATGGGGTTGAGCGATCTGTTTAGAGCGCTGGGGGATGAAACCCGGCGGGAAATATTACGCCTGCTGACCCGGGGGGATCTGACGGCCGGTGAGATCGCGGACCGCTTCAACCTGACCAAACCGACCATTTCCCACCACCTGGCGGTACTCAAGCAGGCCGGACTGGTGCAGGACGAACGCCGGGCGCAGTATGTCGTCTATTCTCTGAACACCACTGTATTTCAGGATCTGGCGGGCTGGCTGCTGGAGTTGACCTGTTCCGGACCGGGCTCCGGCCGGGCGCGGAAAAATGAGCCGGGCGGCCAATAAGCTTATCAAAGTATTGATGGGGTCTCAAGCAGTTGAAATTAAGTGAATGGGCAAAGAAGAGCGGCATCTCATTATTGCATCACGGAGCAACGGTGCTTATGGCGCAGTATTTACCGCCTGCGGGCGATGCCCCGTTCAGCCCGTCACGCAATGGGGCGGGATCTATAAATGCTTGTGGAGGGGATTGTGATGGATGATTACCGTTTGAAAAAGGAGCTTTTGGTACATGACTGGCCGGCCATTCTGGTCCTGCTGGCCATGTTCGCCGCCGGGGTGTTGCTTTACCCGCACCTGCCCCCGCAAGTGCCCACGCACTGGAACATCGCCGGGCAGGTGAACGGATATTCCTCGCGCGCCTCCGGCGCTTTCATGCCTCCCCTGATCGCCACCGGCGTCTATATCCTGATGCTGTTACTGCCCATGATTGATCCGCGGCGGGAGAACTACGTCAAGTTCCTGGGCGTCTACCGGATCTTCCGCCTGGGCCTGGTGCTTTTTTTCGCCGCCATCTACATGATTACCCTGGGCAGCGCCATGGGCTTCCCGGTGCGGGTGGACCGGGCAATGCCCGTCCTGGTGGGCCTGCTGTTTATCATCATCGGCAACTACCTGCCCCGGGTGCGGCATAATTATTTCGTCGGCATCCGCACCCCCTGGACGCTGGCCAGCGAAGAGGTGTGGCGTAAAACCCACCGGCTGGGCGGGCCGCTGTTCGTGATTGCCGGTCTTTTGACCGTGGTTTCCGTCTTCTGGGGTGGGAAGATTGCGGCGCTCATCCTTTTCACGGCGATTATTGCAGTGGTGGTGCTGCTCTTTATTTATTCACTGGTCGTCTTTAAACAAAGCCGGACGGATTGACGGCCGGGGCCGTGACCCCGCACGCTGTTTTTTATGTGTATAAACATTTCGGGATAAGAAGGAAAAACGGAAAATATGCAGAAAACCTTATTTAAAGGTCCGCAGGACCTGTCCGGAAGGACGGGTCTTTTTTACTTCCGGTTGCGGTTTTATTGAAATGCACCGGGTGGCCGGGCATATCTTTTATTATATGCAAAATGTGTTTCAAGGCAGACCCCCGCGCCGCCTGCGGCGGCACCAACAGAGGAACAAAAACGGGACTGTTCACAGAATTAACTCTTTACCGGCCGCGGTGTTGTTTTTTCCGGAATCTATTTTCAGCGGCGTTTGAGCGTAAGCGCGGGGTTTTACATGCTTCGCCGGGAAGACCCCGTTCCGGCCGGCGGTAATCGGAATATAAGAACGGCTTTTGGCCCGTCAATTTGCTTTCAGGAGACGACACCAGCATGATCAAAAAGATAAATTTCGCCCTGCTCTGCCTGATCTGGGGTTCCACCTGGCTGGCCATAAAAATCGGCCTGGACGATTTTCCCCCCTTCACCTTTGCCGCCGTACGGTTTGCCCTGGCCACGCTGGTGGTGTACGGCCTGGTCCGGTGGAAGCATCTGACCATCAGCCGCCGCTGGAGCGATTTGAAGGGAACTTTCTGGTTCGGCGTCTTTAATGGCATTTCCTATGCCCTGGTGTTCTTTGGTGAACAATTTATCTCTTCCGGGCTCACGGCCATCATCAATGCCGCCCTGCCTTTTTTCAGCCTGATCTTTGCCTGTTTTCTGGCCGGTGAGAAATTGACCGCGGCCAAAAGCTTCGGCCTGATCACCGGTTTTTGCGGCCTGCTGCTGGTGTTCAGCGGCGATGTGCTCCATCTGGGCCGGGGCAATCTGGCCGGCCAGGTGGCCATTTTGCTGGCGGCGGCGGCCTACGCCTTCGGCGCCGTTCTGGCCAAGCGTTACGGGAACGGTCTGGGGTTGCTGGAAGGGGTGACAGTGCAGATGGGGATCACCACGCTGGTGATTGCCCTGCCGGCGGTGCTACTGGAATGGAGGCATGCCTTGCACTTTACCATGGACGGTGTGCTGGCCTTTCTTTACCTGACACTGGTTGGTTCGGTGGCCGCTTTTTTGCTATATTTCTGGTTGCTGGAACGCATGGAAGTTTCCCGGCTCTCGCTTTACTCCCTGATTACACCGGTCATCGCCACCATCCTGGGCGCCTGGTGGGCACATGAGCGCGTGCTCTGGCAGTACGGCGTTGGTCTGGTCGTAATCATGCTGGGTCTGTGGATTGTCAACCATCCGCAACGCTACCGCCGTCCTGCCGTTGAAGCGCAAAGCGATGCCGTGCCCGGACACCGTTAAATGCCCGGCGGGTCCTATTGAGATGGACCGGGTTCCATTGTCTATTGTAAGCAGGACATGTCCGGCACTGCCTGCCATTATTCCTTGAGGACGCCGGCAACGTTCCTGCAAGCAAGACATGCACCCGGCGGGTTTTCACGGTGAACTCTGCCCGGCCGCGTTTTCCCCGGCCACCCGGCCGGAGGACCAGGCCCACTGCAGGTTGTAACCGCCGCAGTCGCCGTCGATGTCCAGCACCTCGCCGGCGAAATACAGGCCGGGCACGATTTTGGACTCCATGGTGCGGGGGTCGACTTCCGCCACGTCCACGCCTCCGGCGGTGACCTGTGCTGATTGCCATCCCCGCGTGCCGCTGATCTCAAACCGCCAGTCCTGCAAGATGGCGGCTATTTTTTTGCGCTCGGCGGCCGTCGCCAGGCCGGCCGGCTTGTTGCCGCCGACGCCGGCAGCCGTAAGGAGCACCGGGGCCAGTCTTTTATTCAAAAAACCCACGAAACTGAAGTCCAGGGGCTTTTGCGGCCGGGACTGAAAACGGCCGGCCAGCAATTGATCCAGTTCCGGCCGGCTGAGGTTGTTGATCAGAACAATTTTCAACAACGGTCTTTCATTTTGTTTTAACAGTTCGCCCGCCAGCCGGCTGAGATCGAAAACGGGCGGGCCGGAAATACCGTATTCGGTGAACAGAATTTCCCCGGTGGCCCGGCGCAGTGACTGCCCGTGCAGGATGATTTCCACGTCACCGTCGAATTTAATCCCTTTCAGCCGGGGCAGGAAGCCGGCCGCCAGTTTCAGCTGTACCAGTGCCGGAAACGGTTCCACAATGGTGTGTCCCAGCTTCCGGGCCAGAACATGGCCGCCGTCGCCGGCGCCCAACTGGGGGGCCGCCCGGCCGCCGGCGGCGATGATCACCCGGCCGGCACCGAACATCCCGCCGCCGGCCGGATAAACAGTGAACCCGTCCCCGGTTCTTTTGATATCCTTCACTTCCGCTTCGCAAATCACTTCCACGCCGGTCCGCTCCAGTTCGTAGCGCAGCACGTCCAGCACACTGGAAGCCTGGTTGGAAACGGGGAAAACCTTGCCGCCGTCTTCCACCTTGTGGACGATGCCCAGTTCCGCGAAGTAGGCGATCGTCCGCCGGTTGTCAAAGCGGCTTAATGCGCCGCGGGCGAAGCGCGGCTCCCGGCCGTGGTAGTGGGCGATATCCAGGTCCATATTGGTCAGGTTGCAGCGGCCGTTGCCGGTGACCAGCAGTTTTTTGCCCACCCGCTGGTTTTTTTCCAGGATGGTCACGGCAGCCCCCTGTTCCCGCGCCGCCAGGGCGGCCATCATGCCGGCGGCGCCGCCGCCCACCACAATAATCCGCCGGCCGGTGTGCTTTCCCAGGCGGGAGTTGCCGCTGACGGTCCGTTCCGGCCGCTGGTTTTCAACCCGGCTTGATTTTGTTGCCATACCCCGTTCACTCTCCAGTCAAGTGTTTGCGGAGCCGTGCCGGCGGCTCAAAAACCCTTGCAGGCGGTAAAGAACCGGCGGCAAGGCGGTGTAACCATCCCCGTGTGCCGGAGGAAGATAGCGGTGCGGGTTCGCCCGCGCCGGTCATTCCCACGGTTTGTACCTGGCGGCGATGGCCTCCGCCACCCGGATCCCGTCCACTGCGGCCGAGACAATCCCGCCGGCATAGCCAGCCCCTTCCCCGGCCGGGTAAACGCCTTTGATCCCGGCCCCGCAGTTTTCATCCCGGAGCATGCGGATGGGGGAGGAGCTTCTGGTCTCCACCCCGGTGAGCACCGCATCGGAGCGGGCAAAACCGTGCAGTTTGCGATCAAAGGCCGGGATGGCTTCCCGCAGGGTGGCAATGACATAGGGCGGCAGGCATCCCTTTAAATCGGCCGGTGTCACCAGGCGCGGATAGGAAGGTATAACGCTCCCGAAGCCGGTGGAGGGCCTGTCCGCCAGGAAGTCGCCCACCAGCTGCGCTGGGGCGCGGAATTCCCCCCCGCCCAGGACAAAAGCCTTTTGCTCCCACAGCCGTTGGAATTCCACCCCGGCCAGAGGGTGGCCGCTGCCGAAATCATCCGGGGTCACGCCCACCAAAAGGGCGCTGTTGGCATTGGGAGCGTTACGGGCGTGTTCGCTCATGCCGTTGGTGACCACGCCGCCCGGCTCCGAGGCGGCGGCGATGACCGTACCGCCCGGGCACATACAGAAGGTGTAGGCCGGCCGGCCGGTGGAGGCGTGGTGCACCAGCTTGTATTCGGCCGGCCCGAGCGCGGGATGGCCGGCGAATTTGCCGTACTGGGCCGCGTCGATTAAACTTTGCGGGTGCTCGACGCGCAGGCCGATGGAGAAGGCCTTGGGTACGATGGCCAGCCCCCGGGCGTGGAGCATGGCAAAGGTGTCCCGGGCGCTGTGTCCGGTGGCCAGCACCAGGATTTCGGCGGGCAGCTGCGCCGTGCCGTTGATTACTACGCCGGACAGGCTGTTTCCTTCCGTCACGATATCGGTCAGTTTGCTGTTGAAGCGCACCTCGCCGCCGGCGGCAATAATGCTGCGGCGGAGGTTTTTGATCACTTCCTTTAATATGTCCGTGCCCACGTGGGGTTTGTGCACGTAGAGGATTTCCTCCGGCGCCCCGGCGCAAACCAGCTCCTCCAGCACCTTGCGGCACCTTTTGTCTTTGATCAGGGTGGTCAGCTTGCCGTCGGAAAAGGTGCCCGCCCCGCCTTCCCCGAACTGTACGTTGCATTCCGGGTTCAGGTTGCCCGTGGCCCAGAACTCCTTGACCAGACCGGTGCGTGTGTCCACGTCCGCCCCCCTTTCCAGCAGGACGGGGCGGTAGCCCATCCGGGCGAGCAGCAGCCCGGCAAACAGGCCGGCCGGTCCGGTGCCGGCGATCAGGGGGCGGTGGGACATCCGCCGGTTGCCGGCCGGCACGTAATGGTACACCGGCGAAACGGCGGGGGAAACGTCCCGGTTGTGACGGCCGGTTGCTTTATCCTCGTTTTTTACCTCGGCGTCCACGGTATAGACGAAAAAAATCCTTTCCTTGTCGCGGGCGTCAATGGAGCGGCGGTGAACGGCATAACCGAGCAAATCCTTTTCCTTCAGACCGAGCTTTATCAGCAGCGCTTTTTTCAGTTGGGCTTGATCATGGTCAATAGGCAGCTTGATTCCCTGTACTCTGAGCATCAACCGGGACTCTCCCCTTTGCGCCTCTCGAAATCAACCGGGCGGTTTTCATTCCCTGCCGGTGCCACGGCATGGCTGTCTATTAATATAACACGTGTCCGGTAAAAATGTAAGCAAACCGGGCGGTTTCGACTAAGTATGCCCGCTTGACAGGCAGCGGTTGCCGATTCCCTTCCGGTGGCCGTCACTCCGGTTTCCGCGGGACGGCCGCTTGTTATGGCCTTTATAACCGGCGGCCTGTTTGTGCGGAGCCGCCTGTCGCCGCCACGGCACGGTGAATGGAGCAATTCTCTACAGCCGGCCATTGGCGGCGGCCGGTTGTCCGCGGATGGGATTTTTGCCGGGCATCGAAGAGCCCAAAGACCTATTGTCCACGGATCGCTGTTTGACCCGCTCTTTGACCGGTAAGCTGGTTTTAAATGATGAATGAGTGTTCAATGGTTGAATAATACGCCCGTGTGGAAAGGTTTTTTAAATTCTTCCGTTAACCGGCCAAAATTGACTGTTCCACCGCATATTTTTGCAGTATAATTTTTTTACAGCGGCCGTTTTGAACCGGGCGGTATTGCCCGGTTGCAAGGGAACCGTTCAGATTGTCCAAAAGGACAGTGAGGCCGTGATTTAAACCTCTGGACTGAAAATTCTTAACTTTCTGCGAACAATACGGTACAATGCTTTTCGAGGTAACGTCCAAATAGCCTTTAAACAGCGCTGGCGAACGGAGGAACGCAATGTGTCTGAAAATGACGGATGAGGGGGTGTTCAACTAAAAATAGGGCTTTAGTATGAAAAATTTCGGGCCTTTTTTGTTTCTTCCATATTATAATCGCCAACTGAAGGGTTCGATTGCTTTTCATTTTTAATTTTCCACGGCGGGGTATTGGGGCTTAAAGTACAATACGAAAGGAGATCGGCTGATGGAAGAAAAAGAACTCACCGAGGTCAGCGAGGCGAGTACCGGGGCGGCGTATGCCGCACACTGGCAGGAAGAGGAGTATATTCATCCCAAGCCCGAATTCATTGGCCAGGCTAATATGACTGATCCGGATGTTTTCAGACGGTTCAGCCTGGAAAACTTCCCCGATTGTTTCAAGGAGTTTGCCGAAATGCTGGACTGGGACCAGTACTGGCACACCACCCTGGACACCAGCGACGCCCCCTGCTGGAAATGGTTTGTCGGCGGCAAGCTGAATGCCAGCTATAACTGCGTGGACAGACATCTGGCCAAATATAAAAACAAGACAGCCATTCACTTCGTGCCGGAACTTGAGGAAGATCCGATTGTCCACATCACTTACCAGGATCTTTACAAGCGGGTCAATGAAGTGGCCGCTGTATTAAGAGATTTCTGCGGGTTGAAGGCCGGCGACCGGGTTACCCTGCACCTGCCCATGACCCCGGAACTGCCGATCACCATGCTGGCCTGCGCCCGCCTGGGCGTGATCCACTCCCAGGTGTTCGCCGGGTTCAGCGGTCAGGCTTGCGGCGACCGGATCTGGGATTCGGGAAGCCGGGTGCTGATCACCATTGACGGTTACTACCGCGGCGGCAAGTTGCTGGACCACAAAGCCAACGCCGACGTGGCCGTGGAAACGGCCGGAGCGCAGGGACAGACGGTGGACAAAGTGCTCGTCTGGCAGCGCCATCCCGGACAAAACGCCTCTGCAGCGCCCATGGTCGAAGGCCGGGATTATTTCATGAACGAGGTGCTCAAGGATTATAAGGGTGCAATCGTGGAACCCGTGTCCATGCCGGCGGAAGGCATTCTTTTCCTCATGTATACCAGTGGTTCCACCGGCAAGCCCAAGGGCGCGCAGCACAGCATCGGCGGCTATCTGGCTTATGTGACGGCCATGTCCAAGTGGATCCAGGATATTCATCCCGAGGATGTCTACTGGTGCATGGCGGACATCGGGTGGATCACCGGCCATTCGTTTATCGTGTACGGCCCCCTGGCCCTGGCCGCCAGCACGGTGATTTACGAAGGGGTGCCCACTTATCCGGACGCCGGGCGTCCCTGGCGGATTGCCGAGGAACTCGATGTGAACATTTTCCATACCGCCCCCACCACCATCCGCATGCTGCGGAAGGCTGGTCCGGACGAACCGGCGAAATACAACTACAAGTTCAAGCATATGACCACCGTGGGTGAACCGATTGAGCCCGAGGTGTGGAGATGGTACTACAATGTGGTCGGCCGCGGGCAGGCCGCCATCGTGGACACCTGGTGGCAGACGGAAACTGGCGGCTTCCTGTGCAGCACCGTCCCGGCCCTCTGTTCGATGAAGCCCGGTAGCGCCGGTCCGGGCGTCCCGGGCATTCATCCGGTGATCTTCGATGATGAGGGGAACGAGGTGCCGCCGGGTGAAGGCAGGGCGGGCAACATCTGCATCCGCAATCCGTGGCCCGGTCTGATGCAGACGATCTGGAAGGATCGTGACCGCTTTGTTTCCACCTACTTCGGAAAATACTGCAAGAATCCGGACAGCAAGGACTGGCGTGACTGGCCCTACATGGCCGGCGATGCGGCGGTTATGTCCAAGGACGGCTATGTGCGCATCCTGGGACGGGTGGACGACGTGATTAATGTGGCCGGTCACCGTCTCGGCACCAAGGAGATCGAGTCCGCCGCCCTGACCGTTGATGCAGTGGCTGAAGCAGCGGTTATTCCGGTCAAGGATGAATTGAAGGGCACCGTGCCCGACCTGTACGTCTCCCTCAAGCCGGGCTTTGAAGCCAGCAAGGAGTTGGAGGAAAAAATTTCCGGGGCCGTCTCGGCGGTGCTGGGCAAGATCGCCCGGCCGAAGCGGGTGCATATCGTGCCCGACATGCCCAAGACCCGTTCCGGGAAGATCATGCGCCGCATTCTGTCTGCCATCTCCAACAAGGGGGATGTGGGCGATGTAACCACCCTGGCCAATCCCGATATTGTTGAATCAATTCGTGTGCAGGTGCAGGGCGGCTAGCTGACTGTATAGCATTGGACCGGCCGGCCGGCGGTGATGCCAGCGCTTTGAACGTCCCGGCCAGATGGGAGTTCCGGGCATTACCTCCGCCCGCCGGCCGGCCGGTCCATCAATTGTATAATGCAGCGGGCAGGCGACGACGCCTGCCCCTTTTATGTTCCGGAACCATTCACCTTAATCTTTAGACAGTTGAGGCGTTTATGGAACCGCTGGACTGAAAATTCTTAACCTTTCGCCGGGCGGTGTTGTATAATGCCGGTGAGAAGAATGTTTGAATCAAACGCGGGCAAACCGGGTTTTCCGGCTGCGTTACCGACCGGGAACCGGGGACGGGGAGGTTCTGTTTGGTGAAAACAAACCATGCTCAGGGAAAGTCGTTGAACGAAAGACAGACATTTCAGCCGTCACCGGAAACCTGCTCCGGCGCCGGGGTGAATGACAAAGCAATTTACCGGGAAGCCGCGGCGGACCGGGAAACTTTTTGGGCCGGGCAGGCCGGACAACTGGACTGGTTCAAGCCGTGGGAGCAGGTGCTGGATGAAAGCAACGCCCCCTTTTACCGCTGGTTCGCCGGCGGCAAGTTGAATGCTGCCTACAATTGTCTCGACCGCCATCTGAAAACGGAGCGCAAAACAAAAGCGGCTTTAATCTTTGAGGGTGAGCCGGGTGATCAGCGGGTGCTCACTTACCAGGAGCTGTACCGGGAAGTGACCAAATGCGCCAATGTATTGAAGAGCATGGGTGTGCGGCGGGGGGACCGGGTGGCCGTCTATCTGCCCATGATTCCCGAGTTGCCTGTGGTCATGCTGGCCTGCGCCCGGATCGGCGCCCCCCACAGTGTGGTTTTCAGCGGTTTCGGTCCCGGTTCCCTGTGCGACCGGATCAATGATTGCCGGGCCAAACTGGTGGTTACCGCCGACGGCGGCTGGCGGCGGGGCCGGATCACTCCCCTGAAGGACAACTGTGATGAAGCCCTGGCCGGCTGTCCTTCGGTGGAAAAGGTGCTGCTGGTCAGACGCACCGGGAAGGAGGTCAACTTTACGGCCGGCCGGGATTACTGGTATCATGATTTGATGGACGGGGCGCCCGCCGCTTGCCCCTGCGAGCAGATGGATGCGGGGGATGATTTGTTCATCCTTTATACCAGCGGGCCGGCCGGCAAGCCAAAAGGCATCGTGCATTCCACCGGCGGCTATCTGACGGGGGTCGCGGCCACCCACCGGATGGTCTTTGACTTAAGGGACGATGATGTTTTCTGGTGCACGGCGGATATCGGCTGGATCACCGGACACTCCTATGCCGTTTACGGACCGCTGGCCAACGGCTGCACCAGTGTGCTTTATGAAGGCGGTCCCGACTGGCCGCAGCCGGACCGGTTCTGGGCGCTGATTGAAAAATACGGTGTGAATATACTGTACACCGTTCCCACGGCCATCCGTTCATTTATGAAGTGGGGAACCGCCTGGCTGGAAAATTATGATCTGTCCTCCCTGCGCCTGCTCGGCAGCGTAGGTGAGCCGATCAACCCGGAAACCTGGCTCTGGTATCATCAACATGTGGGCGGGGGTCGCTGTCCGGTGGTGGATACCTGGTGGCAGACGGAAACCGGTATGATTTTAATCGCTCCCCTGCCCGGCGTCACGCCCCTGAAACCGGGGTCCGTCACTGTGCCCGTTCCCGGCGTGGAAGCGGCCGTGGTGGATAATGCCGGCAATCCCGTTCCGCCGTGCGGCGGCGGCTATCTGGTGTTAAAAACACCCTGGCCGGCCATGCTGAGCACCATTTACGGAGATCCGGACCGCTACGTGGCCCAGTACTGGAGCCGCTTCGAAAATGCCTACTTTACCGGCGACGGGGCCCGGTGGGATGAAGACGGATACTTCCAGGTGATGGGACGGGTGGACGACATCATCAACGTCGGCGGACACCGGTTGAGCACGGTGGAAATTGAAAGCGCTCTGGCGGAACACCGGACGGTGGCCGAGGCCGCCGTGATCGGCAAGTCCCACAAGCTGAAGGGGCAGGCGGTCAGCGCGTTCGTCACTTTGAAAGAAGGATTTACAGGTTCACCCGAGCTGGCCGCTGAACTGAAAACCCATGTGACCAGGAAGATCGGCGCCCTGGCCCGGCCGGAGGATATTTTCTTCACTCCGGAAATGCCCCGCACACGCAGCGGCAAAATCATGCGGCGCCTGTTGTGGGAAATGGCTGAAGGCCGGGTGGAAGCGGACCTGGACGGCCCTGTTGCGGCCGCCCGGCACGGGATCTAGCGCAGCGGGAACGGCCCGCCGTTTTTCCCACGTTCCCGTGCCGCCTTCCGGCGGGTCCGGACGGTCCCGTGTGCCGGCAAGACGGCGCCATAATTACCGCCGCTTGGCCGCTGTACACTGGTGAATGACAGGCGGCAATGCCTGTGTCTTTATACGGCACCACCTTTTGGTGGTGTCTTTTTTTTGGACAGTGAAGGAATAACTGACCGCTTGTCGAATAGCTATATTGAATGTGGAATAAAATTTAGAATTTTCAGGCCCGTACCGGGGGTGGTTCAAATGCGGAAAAAGCTTGTTGCCGGCGTAATCGCCCGCTGGCTGCCCATCAACCTGCTGGCGGCCGTCTTTGTCCTGTTGCGGGATCCGGCCGCCTGGATGCTCGCGGTGGCCATGCTTGGCGTCAATGCGGTGGCCGCTTACCTGGTCAGCGACTATCTTTACAAGCAGAAAATGTTTTTTTTAAAAACAGAAAAACATCCCCTGGACTCCACCCTGCAGATTGCCAGTCAGACACTGCCTTACCTGCGCCGGGGCTTGAATGAGACGACGGCGGCCAAAACGGCTGAAATCATTCAGCGGCTGGCCGATGTGGCGGCGGTGGCTGTCACCGACCGGGAAAAAGTGCTGGCCTACATCGGAGCCGGTTCCGACCACCACCTGCCGGGCCGGCCGATTATGACGGAAGCAACCCGGGAGGCAATCAGCAGCGGCAAGTTGAATATTGTGGAGAACAGCTACCACCTGCACTGCCCCGTGCCCGGCTGTCCGCTGGAATCGGCGGTGATCGCCCCCTTGCGCTGCAAGGGCGAAGTGGTGGGTACGGTCAAACTGTACCGCGTCGAGCCCGGCCAGATTCCGCCGGATGTGGTCAGGCTGGCGGTGGGCGTCGCCCAGTTGCTGGGGATGCAGATGGAACTGGCGGAACTGGACCGGCAGGCGCAGTTGGTGACCAAGGCCGAACTGGACGCCCTGCACGCCCAGATCAACCCGCACTTTTTGTTTAATACGCTGAACACGATTATCATGTTCAGCCGTACCAATCCGGAAACAGCGCGGCGGTTGTTAATCCGTCTGGCCAGTTTTTTCCGCCTGACATTGAAGCGGCACGGTCATTTCAATACTTTAAAGGAAGAGATTGAATACCTGAATACCTACCTTATTTTGGAGAAAGCCCGCTTCCGCGAAAAGCTGCGCATTGTGCGTGAAATAGACGAGCATCTGCTCGACTATCAGGTGCCGGTGCTGACCATTCAGCCGCTGGTGGAAAACGCCATCAAACACGGCATTTTGCCCAAGCCCGGGCCGGGTACGGTGCAAATAACCGTTCAGCGGCTGGAGGAAGACATGTTGATTGTAATCCGGGACGACGGGGTGGGGATCAGCCCGGAACGGCTGCCCGAAGTGCTCAAGCCGGGCATCGGCTCCGGCAACGGTGTCGGGATGAGCAATGTGCACGAACGTTTGAAAAGCTTGTTTGGAGAGGAGTACGGACTGCGCATCGTCAGTGCGCCCAATGCCGGGACGTCCATTTATGTGCGCGTGCCGTTGATGTGCAAGTTGACAGAAAGAGAGGGGAGAACGGGTGAAACTGAAGGCACTGATCGTGGATGACGAATATCCGGCGCGCCAGGAACTGCGTTACGCTTTGAGTGAGTTTGACAATGTGGAGATTGTCGGTGAAGCGGCCAACGCCCAGGAGGCGCTGGCTCTGATCAAGGCGCTGGATTACCAGGTGATTTTTTTGGATATCTCGATGCCGGGCATGAACGGTCTGGAGTTGGGCGCGGCCATACAGGACCTGCCCCGTCAGCCCCAGGTGATTTTTGTCACCGCTTACGACGAATACGCCGTGCGTGCTTTTGAAGTAAATGCCGTTGACTACCTGCTCAAGCCGGTGGAGCATACCCGTTTAAAAAAAGCGATTGACAAGGTGGTGCGTATTACCCAGGAATCAATGGCCGCGTCGGAAGCCGCCGCCGCCGGTGAGGCGGATGCGCCGCACAACGGCTCCCAGGGCGCGCAGCCGGCCGGGCAGATCAAAATCGACCGCATTCCGGCCGAGAAGCAGGGCAAGACCGTACTGGTGGCCGAATCCGATATTATTTATGCTTTCACGGAGCAGGATTATATTTATGTGAAAACCTTCGCCGACAAGCTGTTTACCCGTTTCACACTGAAAGAGCTGGAGGCCAGGCTCAACCCGGCCGTCTTTTTCCGCACCCACCGCTGTTATCTGGTCAACCTGCACAAGGTGCGGGAAATCGTGCCCTTTTTCAACGGCACTTACAATCTGGTGGTGGAGGACAAGGAAAACAGCGAAGTGCCCGTCAGCCGGGCACAGGCGAAAAAGCTGCGCAAGATTTTGGGATTCTGACCGGCTAGTTACAGTTTGAATTTGCCTGCCAGCGTGTTCAAAGCGGCGGCCACTCCGGACAATGATTCGGCGGCCGCCGATACTTCTTCCATGGCGGCGGACTGCTCTTCGGCCGCCGCGCTGACATTTTCCACCCCGGTGGTGATTTCCGCGGCCGCCGTGGCCACCTCCCGGATCTGCCGGTCAAGATCGCGAATCAAGGCGATGATTTGTTCAAAGGAACGCCCCGCTTCCTGCACCACCCGGTTGCCCTCGGCTACCACCCGGTCGCCCGCGGCCATTGCTTCCACGGCCTGGCCGGTTTCCTGCTGCATGCTTCCCAGCAGTCCTTGAATTTCCCGTGCCGCCCGGGCCGATTGCTCGGCCAGATTGCGTACTTCCTCGGCCACCACGGCGAAGCCCCGTCCGTGTTCCCCGGCCCGGGCGGCCTCAATAGCCGCGTTCAAAGCCAGCAGGTTGGTCTGATCGGCGATGCCGGTAATCAGCTCCACCATGCGGGTGACTTCTTGCGATTTGGCGTTCAGACTGGCGATGATCCGGGCGCTGTTCCGGGCTGCCGCGGTAATCTGCTGCATCTGTCCGTTGACCATGTTCACCGCTTCCGCCCCCTTGTCCGCATGGCCGGTGGCGGTTTCCGCCAGGGTGGCCACCCGGTTGACGCTGTCGGTCACCTGTTCCACCGAGGCGGCCACCTGGCTCATCGTGGCCGCTGTTTCACCGGCTCCGGCGGCCGTTTCCTGGGCGGTGGAGGTGAGCTGTTCAGACGCCGAGGAGACGGTTTGCGCTTTCCCGGCCAGTTCCCGGACCAGGTATTTCAGACTGGCCGTCATCTGGTTGAATGAAATGGCCAGGCGGCCCACTTCATCCCGGGTGCGGACGACAATTTCCCGTCCGCTCAGGTCGCCGGCGGCAATGCGCGAAACAGCCTGCTCGAGCCGGACCAGCGGGCCGGCAATCACACGGGAGGCGTAGAGTGCAATGGCAATGCCGGCCACCAGTGCCAGGCCGATTAAAATGAGCACAATGGTAATGGCGGTCTGCACCTGCCGGTTGTTTTCCGCGATTCCTTCATTAAGCAGTTCCTGTTCGAAGTCAACCAGCGACTGGCCTTTAACCAGCACATCGGTAACGGTGCCCCGGCTGGCGTTGATATATTGCAGGAGCAGCCCGGTTTGATTATGATTCTTCAAAGAAACCGCATTTTTGGCGTAAGTTTCAAAATTGCCGAAGGAATTCTGCCAGAGGGTCAGCAGCTGGCGTTCGGCATCAGTGTTGATATGCTGGCCGATATCCGCCAGGGCTTTTTGGGTGCCGGACTCTTCCTGCCGGTAGCGGTCCAGGTAGGTTTGGTTGCCGGTGAGCACATAGCCGCGCAGGTCCAGCGCCGCCCGCGAGCAGGTGATCATGGCTCCTTTGGTGTCGCTGATCATGGCCGCTTTATGTTGCACCAGCCCGGTGTAAGAACGGTTGATGGCGTAAAGTTGGGTCAGGGCGAGCAGCCCCACGGCCGTCAACAACAGCAGCACCAGGCCGAAGCCGCCCAGCATTTTGGTCCGGATGCTCAGGCCTGTTTTATTAATCTTCTGATAATGCGGGCATTGGCGGCAGTGGTTGATTTTATCCGTGTATGAACCCTGGTTTTCTCCCCGGCAGCGGGTACCGGTGACCAGCCAGCACTCCCGGCCCCGTCCCTCCGTATAGGCCGGGCATGATTCCTTTCTATCCGGCGGGCATTTCAGATTATACCAGCAGTTCTCCTTCGATGACTTCACGTTCACATACCCCCGCTCAAGAACTTAAAAAATTTTCTGTCTCATTTAACATTAAATCGGCATTTTTAAGGAAATCTTAACCGTCCGGGATAAAGCTGCCGGCGGTATAATATTTTTCTATTCCGGTTTAGACTATAAAAGGGATATGCTGGCATTTGCAATAACTGCGTTTGCAGTTGAGCGCCAGGTATTGATTGAAATATCCGGCCGTGTTTACATACCTCCCTTCCCGGCGGGTGAAGCGCACGCCGGAGCCGTTCCGGATCCGGCCAGTAATAAACGCATGGCGGCAAAGCGGGCGGACGGCGGATGTCCGGTTGGAGCGCCGCCGGGACGGTTTGGGGGTCCGGGGGCGCACAGGCAGGTTTTTTATGGTGTAATGAAGAATGCTAACCGGATGGGATTTTTTGCGTGGAATTGGCAGCGGGGAGGGAAAATTATGCGGGTGGTTACAGCGGTCCAGATGCGTGAACTGGACCGGGCGGCCATGGATGAGTACGGCGTGCCCGGACTGGTCCTGATGGAAAACGCCGGCCTGGCAGTGGTGCGGGTGCTCCGGGAAATGCTGGGGGGTTTTGCCGACCGGCGTGTGGCCGTATTTGCCGGCAAGGGGAACAACGGCGGCGACGGACTGGTGGTGGCCAGGCACCTGTTCAACGCCGGGGCGGAGGTCAAATTGCTGTTGCTGGCCCGGCCGGAGGAAATAAGCGGTGATGCCGGGGTGAACCTGGCCATCTGGCAGAAAATGGACCAGCCGGTGTACACAGTGGGCAGCGGGGAGGACTTGAACGCCGTACGCCTGTTTCTGGTGGGCGCCGACGCGGTGGTGGACGCCATTTTCGGCACCGGCTTCCGGGGCGCGGCACGGGAACCGGCGGCCGGGGTGATCGAAACAATCAACGGCGGCGGCCGTCCGGTGGTGGCGGTGGACATCCCGTCCGGACTGGAGGCCGATACCGGCCAGGTACACGGCCCGTGCGTGCGTGCTGCCCACACGGTCACTTTCGCCCTGCCCAAACTGGGCCTGGTGCAGGAACCCGGACGCAGCCACGCCGGCGTGCTGCATGTGGCGGACATTTCCATTCCTTCTTTCTTATTGGAAACAGGTGTGCCGGGGAGGTACCTGATCACCGCCGGCATGGTGCGCGGTTGGCTGCCCGCCCGCCCGGCCTGGGCGCACAAGGGCGACTGCGGCCGGGTGCTGGTGGTGGCCGGTTCCCGCGGGATGGCCGGAGCGGCCTGCCTGACCGCACTGGGTGCGGCCCGGGCCGGCGCCGGACTGACCACTCTGGCCGTGCCGGCCGGGATTCAGGATGTGGTGGCAGGAAAACTGACGGAAATGCTCACCGCCGGACTGCCCCAGACCGGCGAGGGTACGCTGGCCCGGGATTCCCGGCGCGAAATTATGACCCGCCTGGAAAATGCCGGCGCGCTGGCCCTGGGACCGGGCCTTTCCCGGCACCTGGAGACGGTGGCCCTGGTGCGGGAACTGCTGCCGGCGCTGCGTCTGCCCGCGGTAATCGATGCCGACGGCCTGAACGCCCTGGTCGGCGATACCGGCCTGCTCGGCCGGGTGCGCGCGCCGCTGGTGCTCACCCCGCATCCCGGGGAAATGGCCCGTCTGACCGGCCGGACAACGGCCGAAATCCAGGCCGGCCGGTTGAAAGCGGCCGAGGAGGCGGCCGCCGCCTTTGGGAAGGTGGTCCTGTTAAAGGGCGCGGCTACTTTGATCGCTTCCCCCGGCGGCTTTACCTACATCAATCCGACCGGCAACCCGGGTATGGCCACCGGGGGCAGCGGGGACGTGCTCACCGGGGTGATTGCCGCCCTGCTGGCCCAGGGGCTGGACGCCGCCCGGGCGGCTGCGGCCGGAGCCTTCCTGCACGGCCTGGCCGGTGATCTGGCGGCGCGCAAAAAGGGAATGTACGGCCTGCTGGCCGGTGACATCGTGGAGCAACTGCCGGCGGCCATCGCCCGGGTGCAGGCCGGGCAAGAGGAAACCGGCGACCTGTCCGCTGAAAAACATATTGTCAGGGATGAATAAACTGATTATAATAAATTAAGCGTTGAAGCTTGTGATACAAGGGCTGTATCAACCGGGCCGATGAAGTCCCGAAGCCGCGGCACGGCTTTGGGTTTTTCTTTGCCGGGAAGCAGCGCAGCCAGGGAGGATTGTGCCGGTGAAAAAAATCGAAGCCGTCATCCGGCCGGCAAAACTGGAAGAGGTAAAGGAAGCCCTGGGCCGTTTCGGCATTCACGGCATGACGGTGAGCCAGGTTTTGGGCTGCGGTTTGCAGCGCGGACGGGTCAGTGTTTACCGGGGGCATGAATACAGCATCAACCTGCTACCGAAAGTAAAAGTGGAGATTGTAATCAAGGACGCCTGGGTGGACGACGTGGTGCGGATTATTGCCGAAACCGCCCGTACCGGCGAAATCGGGGACGGCAAGATTTTCATCTACCCGGTGGAAAGCGCCCACCGCATCCGTACCGGCGAGGCGGGCGACGACGCCATTTAAGCCGGATGAGCATGGCCGGTTTGTGCAGGCGACGGCGCCATCCGGGCGGGAGCAACGGGCCTGCAACTGATGCGGCGCGACGGAGTACCATTGAGCATGTCGACAACCGGCAGCGCCGGGTGAACCGGCCGTAACAAGGGTAAAATGGCCCGGACCGGCGGAAGGCCGGCGGCGGCATCATCCGCGTGGGATAAAAAAATAGTTTTCCGGTGCCGGAAAATAAAAGGCAAAGACGCCTTGGGAGATGGTCTGCCATCCCCCGGGACGTCTTTGCCTTTTTTAATAATTTTTATTAAAAGTTAAGGGGGATTGGGATATGGGTATCAATGCAGCGGAACTGGCCGCGGGCATCAACACGGTGTGGGTGCTCCTGTGTGCCGCGCTGGTGTTTTTCATGGAGGCCGGTTTTGCTTTTCTGGAAGCCGGTTTCATCCGGGCCAAGAACTCCATGAACATTGTGATGAAGGTTTTCACCGACTGCACGGTGGGCATGCTCAGTTACTGGGCGCTGGGCTTTGCCGTCATGTACGGCCTGGACCGGGCCGGCCTGTTCGGGGGCAGCGGCTTTTTCCTGAACGGCAGCTTCGCCCACCTGCATCTGGGCATTCCTCTATACGCCTACTGGCTGTTTCAGGCCGCCTTTGCCGTGGCCATGGCTTCCATTGTTTCCGGCGCAGTGGCCGAGCGTATGAAGTTCGCCCCCTACCTGGTTTTCACCGCTCTGGCCGCCGGGCTGATCTACCCCCTGGCCGGGCACTGGGTCTGGGGCGGCGGCTGGCTGGGCAAACTGGGCATGCTGGACTTCGCCGGTTCGGCGGTGGTGCACGCCGTAGGGGGCTGGAGCGCCCTGGCGGCCGTGCTGGTGCTGGGCGCCCGGGAGGGTAAATACAACCGGGACGGCTCGGTGAACGTGCTGCCCGCCCACAACATGCACCTGGCCTTTTTGGGCACATTCATCCTCTGGTTCGGCTGGTTCGGTTTCAATCCCGGCAGTTCACTGTCCGGGCTTGACCTGAACATCGCCCGCATCGCCCTGACCACCAACCTGGCCGCGGCCACCGGCGGCACGATGGGCATGCTTTGCACCAAGCTCAAATACGGCAAGGTCGACCCCAGTATGGCCATGAACGGCGCTCTGGCCGGCCTGGTGGCGATCACCGCCGGTTGCGCCTATGTCTCCCCGCCGGCCGCCGTAATCACCGGCGCGGTGGCCGGTGTGCTGGTGGTGCTGGCGGTGGGCTTTTTCGACCGCATTCACGCCGACGACCCGGTGGGCGCCATTGCCGTGCACGGCGTGAACGGCACCTGGGGCGCGCTGGCGGTGGGGCTGTTTGCCGAAAAAGGCGGCCTGTTTTACGGGGGCGGCTGGCACCTGCTGGGCGTACAGGCGCTGGGCGTGCTGTCCGTCTCCCTGCTGGCCTTCGCCGCCACCGGGGGCATTTTCTACGTGCTGAAAAAGACCGTCGGCATCCGGGTTTCCGCCCATGAAGAACTGGAAGGGCTGGACATCAACGAGCACGGCATTCCGGCCTATGCCGGCCTGGTAGCCGGTCCGCTGGGTGAAATAGATGTGGAGGAGTTCTCCGACAGCTACGTTCCGGAAGTGCTGCCCCGGGCGGCGGGGCGGTAGCGATCCGGCTGTAAAAAATGCGGCTGCATTTTAAAAATAGGTATTGACAGCGGCACTGTTCCGGCGTATATTATTGTTATCGGCGATACAAGGTTGTATCGGAATTGGCGATGACGCCTTTTGACGGTGGTTTAACGGCAAAAGGCGTTTTTGTTTTTCAACCGGCAATCCAAAGGCGGACCGCGGGCAAAGGCGCTTTCCGGGAAGGGTTCACCCTTTTCCGGAAGGCGCCTTTTTGATTTTGCAGGCGGCGTGGCGCTTACCGGAAAACATCCGCCGTATGGCGGGTGGGCCGGGGAAGGGGCTGCCGCGGCGGCGGGATGTATGTATAGAAAGAACAAGCAAGGGTGCTTCCACCGGAGCAAAGGCGCTCCACAATGGAACGCCCTTTTATTGTTTTTTGCGGCGGCGTCCGGACATGAATTGGCGCCATTCAGACCGGACGATGAGATAAACCGCCCGGGCCGTAATTCCGGCCGGGACCGGCGACAGGATTGCGTCGAAGTTTGCTTTCAGCACCACGGTCAACAGCAGCAGAACATACACACCAGTGTGCGGTTAACAAGCGCTTTGACGCGACTGCCGTGACCGGCGCCCGGAAAGCGGCCGGGGAAAAAAGAGGCATCATTCATTTGTGTCAAGTGAATTCAGTATGAGGAGGTAAAGAAAATGAAGAGACGGCTGGCATTCTCCCTCTACCTGCTGCCGCTGGTCCTGCTGGCCGCACCGGGCCTGGCCTGGGCCGGTGAGGCCAAAGTGGACTCCGGCGACACATCTTTCGTCCTGATTTCCACGGCGCTGGTCATGATCATGACCCTGCCCGGCGTGGCCTTGTTTTACGGCGGCATGGTGCGGCGCAAGAACACTCTTTCCACCATCATGCAAAGCCTGTTTATCATGGCTCTGATCTCGGTTCAGTGGGTGCTCTGGGGTTACAGCATCGCCTTCGGCCCGGACAAGGCGCACCTGTTCGGCAGCCTGGCCTGGCTGGGACTGAACGGGGTGGGCCAGACGCCCAACGCGGATTATGCGGCCACCATTCCAGCCCAGGCGTTCATGGCCTTCCAGATGATGTTCGCGGTGATTACACCGGCTTTGATTACCGGCTCCATTGCCGAGCGCATGCGCTTCCCCGCTTTCGTGGCTTTCACCCTGCTCTGGGCGACCTTCGTTTACGACCCGCTGGCCCACTGGGTGTGGGGTATGGGCGGCTGGTTGCGCAACCTGGGCGCGCTGGACTTCGCCGGCGGTACGGTGGTGCATATTTCGTCCGGTATTTCCGGCCTGGTGGCGGCGCTGATGCTCGGACGGCGCAAAGGATACGGCACCGAACCGATGGTGCCGCACAACCTGCCCTTTACCGTGCTTGGTGCGGCGCTGCTCTGGTTCGGCTGGTTCGGCTTCAACGCCGGCAGCGCTCTGGCGGCCAACGGCCTGGCGGCGAGCGCCTTTGTAGCGACCAACACCGCCGCCGCGGCAGCCGCCCTCTCCTGGGTGTGCGCCGAGTGGCTGCATCACGGCAAGCCCACCGTGCTGGGCGGCGCCAGCGGCCTGGTGGCCGGCCTGGTGGCGATCACCCCCGCTTCCGGTTTCGTCGGACCGATGCCGGCGGTGCTCATCGGCCTGGCGGCCGGCGTGGTCTGCTACCTGGCGGTGAGCGTGGTCAAATCCCGGCTGGGTTATGACGATTCCCTGGACGCTTTCGGCGTGCACGGTATTGGCGGCACACTGGGCGCGCTGGCCACCGGCCTGTTCGCCTCCAGGCTGGTCAACCCGGCCGGCGCGGACGGTTTGTTTTTCGGCAACCCGCATCAATTCTTGATTCAGTTGATTGGCGTGCTTTCCAGCTGGGTCTTTGCCGCCGCGGCCACCTTTGTCATCCTGAAAGTGGTCGGCCTGTTCTTCAAGCTGCGTGCAGACGAAGACGAGGAAGTGCAGGGTCTGGACTTCACCCAGCACGGTGAGGAAGCCTACTCCGACATGGTTCTGGGCGCCCCGCTGGGCACCATGAGCGGCATGACGGCCGCCGCGCCGGCGGTGAAAGTGAGCGCGAAGGGCGCCAACGCCTAAAGATTCCGTTTAGCCGGAGTACGGAACAACCGGTAGGCCGCATCCAACAGATCGCGGGAGGCAAAGCCTTAAAGCGCTTTTGCTTGAAAGTCGACGTGCGGCGGAAACTGCTGTGGTTTCCCGAAAGACCGCATCATGCGCCGGTCAAGCGCCGTTCTCCCGTCCGGGTGGGACTCCCGGGGCCGAGGCCGCCCTGTCGTATGTCCGCTTTCGCAAGACGCGGACAAATCAAATCCGAAAGGAGCAAAAGCCTGGTCATGGGGGTGGCCGGCTGCACAAAAACCAGCATTGTTAGGTATTGTGAGCTTCTGGAACCAGGTGCTGTGATGACCAAGATTGAATGTATCCTGCGTCCGGGCAAGCTGGAGGACGTCAAGGACGCTTTGGGCAAATTCGGCGTGCACGGCATGACCGTGTCCCAGGTAATCGGCTGCGGGTTGCAAAAAGGGCGCACCGAGGTTTACCGGGGCACGGAATACAGCATCAACCTGCTGCCCAAAATCAAAGTGGAAATCGTGATCGCGGACCGGCTGGTGGATGAAGTGGTCAAACTGATCACCACCGCCGCCCGCACGGGCGAAATCGGCGACGGCAAGATCTTTATCTGCCCGGTGGAAAACGCCGTGCGCATCCGCACCGGCGAGACTGGCGAAAGTGCGATTTAAAAACATCTTTGACTTAATGGTTGCCTGGCATGGCCGCCGGTGCAGCGGCAACGGAAAGTGCAGCGTACTGATGAAAGCGGCGTAATAATTCACCGGCGGCCGGGTTGGGCACTGTTCAGCGCCATTCCGGTGTGCTCTGCTCCCGCCGGCGCCAGGCGGCTGGAGCGGCCCGCCATGATAATTTTAAAAAACCGACACTGTGGTTAAAAAGCAGGCATCGGCGCCTCGGTCAAGGAAGCTCTCTCCCTCCTTAACCCCGGGGCGCCTTTCCTTTTTAATTGAATACGGCATTGACGCCATTTCTTTGATTGGTCACGTTGTTGTTGCAAACAGGGCGATGCCGCCCCGTCCGGAAGGGAAAAACACCTTTCCGGTGCGGGGTTTTTTATTGCCGTATTGCAAAACGGTGAATGCTTTTGCCCCCGGCCCGCCGGCCGGTGTAACAAGGTCGCAGCCGGATGGGGAAGACATAGCCGGGCATGGCAAATGCAAGCTCTGCACATGCCACTGCGGACGGCGGCATGGTTTTAATAAGCTTTTATCGCCGGACCGCGGCATTGGAGCGGCGGGGGCGGCAGGAGCAAATTTAAATGGAGGTGCGTGCTAATGACCAGGAAAATTGCCATTTACGGCAAAGGCGGTATCGGCAAGTCCACCACCACCCAGAATACGGCGGCGGCGTTGAGCCACTTTTATGGACAGAAAGTAATGATTCACGGCTGCGACCCGAAAGCGGACGCCACCCGGCTCATCCTGGGGGGCAAGATGCAGGTGACCGTGCTGGACACCCTGCGGGAGCACGGGGAGTCCGCCGTTACCCTGGACCGGGTCTGCCAGACCGGTTTCGGCGGCATCCGCTGCGTGGAGTCGGGCGGTCCCGAGCCGGGCGTGGGCTGCGCCGGCCGGGGAGTGATCACGGCCATCAATCTGATGGAGGAACTGGGCGGCTACACCCCCGAACTGGACATGATTTTCTTTGACGTGCTGGGTGACGTGGTCTGCGGCGGATTCGCCATGCCGGTGCGGGAAGGCAAGGCGCAGGAAATATACATCGTCGCCTCGGGCGAGATGATGGCTCTTTATGCGGCCAACAACATCAGCCGGGGCATGGTCAAATACGCCGAACAGAGCGGCGTGCGTATGGGCGGCATCATCTGTAACAGCCGCAACGTGGACGGGGAACGGGAACTGCTGGAGGAATTCTGCGCCCGGTTGGGCACCCGGCTACTTATGTTCATTCCGCGGGACAACATTGTGCAGAAGGCCGAGTTCAACCGGCAGACGGTGACCGAGTTTGATCCCGCTTCCACCCAGGCCGGCGCCTACAAGGAGTTGGCCAAAAGACTGATGGAGACCACGGCTGACGAACTGGCCATCCCGCAGCCGATGAGTATGGACGAACTGGAAAACCTGGTGGTCAAATACGGCCTGCTGGACTGATTGTCAGCACATCTGATCCGGTACCTCATGCGGCTGTTTGCAGGCAAATGAAAGCAGCACGTCAATCGAAAAAGGCGGTGGATGTATACCGGTGCGTTGGATCGGCCATGCACCGAAACCATCTTAACGGCTTTTTTCAGGTTATATTTTCAGGTTGAAGGAGGTTTCGCCCATGAAAATGATCCGGGCCATCGTGCGCCCCGAAAAAAGCGAGGAAGTGGCCGACGCCCTGGCGGAGGCCGGGTTCGTCGCCCTGACCAAGCTGGATGTGGCCGGCCGGGGCAAGCAGAAGGGCATTCAACTGGGCACGGTTTACTATGATGAACTGCCCAAGGTGATGTTCCTGCTGGTGACTGACGATGACAAAGTGGCGAAGGCGGTGGAGATTGTGACCAAAGCGGCCAATACCGGCAATTTCGGGGACGGCAAGATTTTCGTCACCCCGGTGGATGAAGCATACACCGTGCGCACAGACAGCGCCGGGCTCTAGGAGGTGCGTGCCGGTGAAGGAAATATACGCCATCATCCGTCCCAACAAGATCAGCGCCACCAAAGAAGCCCTGGCCGTGCTCGGTTTCCCCGGCCTGACCGCAGTCAAGGTGGTTGGCCGGGGCAAGCAAAAGGGCATCCTGGGGGAGGTTTCCTTTTCCTTTGATCCGGGCCTGCTCCGGCAGGAAGGCCGTATGAAATATGTGCCCAAGCGACTGCTCTACCTGGTGGTGGACGACGCCGACGTACCCCTGGTGACGGCGGCGCTGATCAAGATCAACCGCACCGGCCGAATCGGCGACGGACGCATCTTCGTCTGCCCGGTGGAGGAAGTGATCCGGGTGCGTACCGGCGAACGGGGCAAAGAGGCGATTTGAGAATACCTTCCGGAAGCCGGTCCTCTTCCGGAAGCCGGTGACGCCGGTCGCCTTCCACCGACTGGTGACGACGGTCCCCGCTCACTCCATTGCTTCGCGCCGACAGCGCCGCGGCTCGCTCCGGACCGGACAGGCGGCGCTGCAAAGGCGGCGTAATATTTTTTTAAAACGGTTGCTTTTAGGGCTTCTATTGCTGCTTGATTACCGTATAGTGATTTATTTGTATGCCGCTGGTTTCGCGCCGCCGTCCGGTTACCCGGAGCAGCGCCGGGCGCTGTTACCGGCGCTGCGCAAGTCGTTCGCTCAGGACCGGCGTCACCGGCGGCACCGTGATCAGTCCGGACGCGGCCCAAAAGCCGGTTCGTACGGGATAATTCGACTTGACAAAGGGGGAATGCCGCCATGCCGATGGTCAAAATGAAATGCGACGAGTCTATCCCCGAGCGGGATAAACATATTTACCAAACCGAAGCGGACAAATCGATCATCCCCAGCTGCAACATCGCCACCCTGCCCGGGGATATGACCGAGCGCGGCTGCGCCTTTGCCGGCGCGCGGGGGGTGATCGGCGGCCCCATCTCCGATATCATCGCCATGGTGCACGCCCCCGTGGGCTGCGCCTGGTACACCTGGGGCACCCGGCGTCACCTGTCCGATCTGTACCCCTGGGCGCTGCCCGGCCGGCTGGCCAATGCGGCTTTCAACCGCCGTTATTGCGTGGTTACGGACATGCAGGAAAAGGACGTGGTCTTCGGTGGGATGAAAAAGCTAGAAAAATCCTGTTTGGAGGCGATCCGGCTTTTTCCGGAAGCTAAAGGCCTGATTATCTTCACCACCTGCACCACCGGTCTGATTGGCGACGATGTGCAGGCGGTGGCGCGGCAGATCGAGCAGAAAACCGGCCTTTTGACCTTCACCGCCGAATCGCCGGGCTGTTCCGGGGTCAGCCAGTCCAAGGGGCACCATGACTTCAACACCCAGTTTTACCGCCAGGTGCATGCCCTGCGGGAGCGCCGGCCGGAGTTGAAGATGCGCGGGGAGGAAAAGACCCCTTACGATGTCTGCTTGATTGGCGACTACAATATGGACTGGGATTTGAAAGTGGTCAAACCGCTCTTTGAAAAGATCGGCGTGCGCATTGTGGCTGTTTTCAGCGGCAACGAGCGCATCGAAAACCTGGTCAAAATGCCCGATGTCAGGCTGAATGTGGTGCACTGCCAGCGCTCGGCCGAATACATCGCGGAAATGGAGCAGGACGGCTATGCAATACCCTTCATCCGCTGCTCCCTGTACGGCATTCACCAGACCAGCAAAGCGCTGCGTGAAACGGCGGCCTTCTTCGGCCTGCAGGAGCGGGCGGAACAGGTGATTGCTGAAGAACTGGCCCGGGTGGAAAAAAGCCTGGCTTTCTACCGGGAGAAGCTGCAGGGCAAACGGGTGGCCATTTACGTCGGCGGCCCCCGGGTCTGGCACTGGATCAAGCTGATGGAGGAATTAGGCATGACGGTGGTGGCCGGCGCCTGCACCTTCGCCCATGCAGACGACTATGCAAAGATCAACGCCCGCGCGCAGGCCGGCATGCTGGTCATTGACGCGCCCAACGAATTCGAAATTGAGGAAATGCTGCTCGAGACAAAGCCTGATCTTTTCCTGACCGGTTTGAAGGAAAAATATCTCGGGCGCAAGATGGGCATACCCACGGTCAACTCCCATTCTTACGAAAAAGGACCCTATGCCGGGTTTGCCGGCATGATCAACTTCGCCCGGGATCTTTACCAGGGCATCTACGCCCCGGTCTGGCGGTTCCAGTGGGGCATCAACACGGTGAGGGGGGAAGAAAATGCGGTTGAATGAAATTCCGGTGGAAGGCATTCCCTACGATCAGCTGAAAATCGAAAAGATTCCCTGCGCCCCGGCTTATGCGGAGCGGGCGCCGGAACTGGTGTCGGCCGGCTCGCGCACAGTAGTGGTCAACCCTAACCGCACCTGCATGCCCCTGGGGGCCATGTGGGCCGTGCTGGGGGTGCACGGGGCGATCCCTTTCGTGCAGGGCGCCCAGGGCTGCGCCACCTATGTGCGCTATACCTTTTGCCGGGTGTTCAAGGAGCCGGCCACCATCGCCACCGCCTCGTTCCATGAGGACGCGGCTGTTTTCGGCGGCCGGCGCAACCTGGTGGAAGGGCTGCGCAACCTGGTGGTGCGCTACCATCCGGAAGTGATCGGGGTGGTGACCACCTGTTCGAGCGAGATTATCGGAGACGACATGGTCAGTTTCATCAAGCTGGCCCGGGCGCAGTTACGTCAGGAGATCGGCCCGGAACAGGCGGACCGTATTGAGATTGTGCTGGTGAACACGCCCAGCTTCGCCGGTTCCCACCTGGAGGGCTACGACCGGGCCTCGCGCGCCTTTGTGGAGAACATGGCCACGGTGAGAGACAAACCGAACGGCAAGGTGAACATCATTCCCGGTTTGCTCTATCCGGGCGATATCCGGGAGATCAAGCACCTGCTGCGGCACATGGGCGTGGAGGGGATTGTGCTTTTCGACATCTCGGACCCGCTGGACGCGCCCTTGCGGCCGCCGCAGAAGTTTCCCTATGAACCGCCGGGGGGGACGCCGGCGGAACAGATCCGGGACATGGCCAACTCGCTGGCCACTTTCGCCCTGCTGCCGCACGCCGGCCAGGCCGGGGCGCGCTACCTGGAGCGCAAATACGGCGTGCGTGCCGTGGTTGGTCCGCCGCCGGTGGGTGTGCAGGGAACGGATCAGTTCCTGCGCACATTGAGCGCAGTGACCGGGCAACCGGTGCCGGAAAGCCTGCTGGACGAACGGGGCCGGCTGATTGATTCCCTGGCCGACACCTTTCACCACACCATGATGAAGAAAGTGGCCGTCATGGGCGATCCGGACGTGGTGCTGGGCGTGACCCGGTTTGCCCTGGAAATGGGCCTGGAGCCGGTGGCCCTGGCCGGCGGCACGGCCAGCAAAACTTTCACCCGCGATATGTCTGTCATCTTGAAAGAAGCCGGGTTCACCGGCGATCCGCTGCTCTTGAACGGCGGCGACCTGTTTGAATTTGAGGAATATCTGAAAAAACTGCCCCGGCTGGATTTGATTATCGGCAACTCCAAAGCCGTGGACATCGCCAAAGAGCTGCAGGTGCCGCTGGTCCGGACGGGCTTTCCCGTTTACGACCGTTTCGGCTACCAGAAGCGCGCCGTCGTAGGCTACCGGGGTGGGGAAATCTTGTTGACGGAAATTGTGAACAGCATTCTCGGCTACCAGTATCCGGACGACCGGACACACCAGCTGTAGGGAGCCGTTGTGTGTACACAGGTTCTTCTTTGGGGACGGGCCGGCCGGTGGGAAATCCGGTTCCCGCGGCGCCCGGCCGGCCCGGCTCCATTTTTATAAAATTGCGCCGGCAGGGCGGGCGGGACGGACGAGGGCCGGAAGACCGGCCGGTGTGTGCCGCCGGCCCGCGCCACCATTAACAAGGGGGTGATCCGCTGTGGAAATGCCGGTTGAAGTGATGCCGGAACGCGCCGGACATCTAATGGTGAAAGGAGCCGGCTGCGGCGGCGACGGGCTGCCCCGGTGCGAACAGGCCACCCTGCCGGGGGTGGTTTCGCAGCGCGCCTGCGCCCTTTACGGAGCGCGCTGGATGCTGGCCGCCGTCAAGGACGTGCTCCACCTGATGCACGGACCGGTTGGCTGTGCCTGGAACGCCGTCACAGTGCGGCGCAAGAGCTACCCCGTCGCCGCCACCTGTCTGGAGGAACAGGACATTATTTTCGGCGGCGGGGAGAAGCTGCGCCGGTGCATCGGCGAGGCCGTCCGGTTGCACCCGGGGGCCAAAGGGGTGCTGGTTTACGTTACCTGCGCCGCCGGTTTGATCGGCGAGGATGTGGAAGCGGTCTGCGGGGAGGCCTCGGCTGAGCTGAAGCTGCCCGTGGCGCCGGTGCTCTGCCCCGGTTTCTGCGGCGTCGGCCAGGGTGACGGGCATGACGCGGCCGCCGCCGCCCTGCTGGAATATTTTATCGACCGGGGCGAACCCGGTCCGGTGCTGGCAAACAGCGTCAACATCCTGGGCGAGTTCGACATCCGGGGTGATCTGCAAGAAATTGAAAAACTGCTCGGCCGGCTGGGCTTAAAAATCATCTGCGCCGTGTCCGGCCGGGCGTCAGTGGAAAATCTGTCCCGCGCCCGCCGGGCCGCGCTGAACATCGTTCACTGCCGGCGCACCGGCCGGATGATGGCGGAGGCCATGGAAAAGCGCTACGGCATCCCGCAATTGAAGGTTTCTTTTTTCGGGCTGGCCGAAACGGCGGCAGCCCTGCAGGCACTGGGCCGCTTCTTTCACCGGGACGGGGTGGAAAAATGGGTGCGGGAGGAGGCGACGGCGGCGCGGCAAAAGGCGGCCCCCTACCTGAAAAGCCTGGCCGGCAAGCGGGTGGCCCTGTTTTTCGGCGCTTCGCGCATGGGCTCGATGGCCCGGGTCTTTCAGGAACTGGGGATGGAGTTGATTATGAACGGCTCGCAGTTCGGCTGCCGGGAGGATTACCGGGAGGCCGGACGGCGCCTGAAGCGCGGCGCCCTGCTGGTGGACGACGCGCATGAGCTTGAGCTGGCTGAATTTCTGCGCCGCCGCCGGCCGCACCTGCTGGTGGGCGGCACGCGCGAAAAATTCATGGCGCACAAGCTGGGCGTGCCTTTTCTGGTTTTTCCGCAGGAGACCAGCCCCTATGCCGGGTTCGACGGCCTTGTCCACCTGGCCCGGGAAATGGCCGCCCTGCTCGACGCACCGGTATGGCGGCTGGCACGTCCGTCCGGGGAAAGCCCGGCGGTACGGCCGGTGTGGCCGGAAGAGATCAAGGTGGCCGTGGCCTCCCGGGAGGGTATGTATGTTGATCAGCATTTCGGCCGTGCCGGAAAGTTTCTGATCTTCACTCTGAACGGCCGCAAAGTGAGGCAGATTGAGGTCCGGGAGAGCAACGGAGGCGCTGCGGATTGCCGGGAAAAGACGGCCAAAGCCTCCATGGAGCAAAAAATGGCCTTACTGGCGGACTGCCGGGCGGTGGTCTGCCTGGCCGCCGGGCATTGCGCCCGGGAACTGGCGGCAGGGAAAGGTTTGTTGATTATGGAAACGGACGCCGCCGTGCCCGGTGCGCTGGATGATTGCGTGAGAATGCTGGCGAGCGAGGAGGTTGCCGAAAATGAATGAAATTAATCAACTGGTGGGGGAGCATCCCTGCTTTCATAAAGCGGCTGCGCACTGGTTCGGCCGGCTGCACCTGCCGGTGGCCCCGGACTGCAATATCAAGTGCCACTACTGCACCAGGCTGTACGACTGCGCCAATGAGAACCGCCCCGGTGTGACCAGCCGGCTGATGTCGCCCAAAGAGGCGCTGCAGCATGTGCGCCGCTCGCTGGCGAAGGAGCCGCGCATCAGGGTAATCGGGATCGCCGGTCCCGGCGATCCCCTGGCCAACCGGGCCACGCTGGTCACCCTGCGCCTGGTGCACGCGCATTTTCCGGATTTGATCAAATGCCTGAGCACCAACGGCCTGCTGCTGCCGGAAAACCTGCCGGCATTGAAGAGTGCCGGCGTGCGGGCGGTGACGGTGACTGTGAACGCCGTGTCGCCGGCGGTGGGCGCCCGCATTTACGGGCATGTCTTTTACCGGGGCCGGGTGTACCGGGGCGCCGCCGGGGCGGAACTGCTCTGGCGGGCGCAGTACGCCGGCATCCGCCTGGCTGCTGCAATGGGTCTGGCGGTGAAGGTGAACAGCGTGCTCATCCCCGGCGTCAACGACGGCCACCTGCTTCAGGTGGCCCGGTCGGTGCGGGCGGCCGGCGCGCATTTGATGAATGTGATTCCGCTGATCCCCCGGGGCGCCTTTGCCGCCCTGCAGCCCCCGCCGCCCGGTCAGGTGGCCCGCATCCGGCAAAAGCTGGCACCCGTGATCGCGCAGATGACCCATTGCCGGCGCTGCCGCGCCGACGCGGCCGGCATGCTACTGGAGGGCGGGACCGATGCGGCATTTTAGCATTTTGGACACCACCCTGCGGGATGGCGAGCAGGCGCCGGGGGTGGCCTTCACCGGCCGGGAAAAAGTGGCCATCGCCCGCCTGCTGGACCGGCTGGGGGTGGACCAGATCGAAGCCGGCACGCCGGCGATGGGCGAACTGGAACAGCAGGCCGTCCGCGCCATAGCCGGCCTCGGCCTGCGCTGCCGGGTGAGCACCTGGAACCGCCTGCTGGTGACGGATATACAGGCCTCCCTGGCCTGCGGGGTGAGGGACATCCACATCTCCGGCCCGGTGTCCGATTTGCAGATCCGCAGCAAGCTGGGTAAAAACCGCCGCTGGGTGCTGGCGCGCCTGGAAGGCGCGCTGCGCTTCGCGGCGGCGTACGGCTGCCGGGTGGCGGTGGGCGCCGAGGATGCTTCCCGGGCGGACTACAACTTTCTTTTGGAGTACGCCCGGCTGGCCCGGCAGATGGGTGTGCGCCGCCTGCGCTATGCCGATACGGTGGGCGTTTTGGATCCGCTGACCACCTTTGAGCGCATCAGCCGTCTCAAAGCGGCACTGGGGGACATGGAGATCGAATTCCACGGCCACAACGACTTCGGTCTGGCGCTGGCCAACACCGTGGCCGCATTGAAGGCGGGCGCCGCCTGTGTGGACGCCACTGTCGGCGGGCTGGGGGAGAGGGCGGGGAACGCTTCCCTGGAGGAATTGCTGCGGGCGTTGCAGGGGTTGTATGGCGTCAGGACGGGGCTGCAAACCGCCCTGCTCCCCCGCCTGACCCGTTATGTGGCCCGGGCCGCCGGGCGGCCGCTGCCGGGGTCCGGTAAAAGCGGTGGAGGGTTCTTCCGGCGGGGTGGTGACAGTGCAACAGCGGGAAATATCTGCAGGTAACGGACCAGGGGGTTGTCCGTCAGCCGGGAAAACCGGCTGGAACTTACGCCACGGGCGGTTGAAATCATCCGGGTTACTTAGATGATTATGTATAAAAATGAAAGCAGGGCAGAGTTGTCTCGTATCCCCACCAGGGAAGCGGGGGTGGGGGAATGAACCGGATGTTCTTCGTTTCACAAAAATTATGATTCGGGAACGATATCCGGCTGGCGGATCACCGCCGGCAGTTCTTTTTTCCGTACCATTTGGATGAAGGTGTCCAGCATGTCCTGGTCATACAGCCTGCCGGCGCCTCTTTGCATTTCCCGGCAGGCTTCTTCCTCGTTGAGGCGCTTTTTATAAGGCCGGTTGGTGGTGATAGCGTCGAAACTGTCCACTATGCGCAGGATGCGCGCCCCGCGGGGGATGTCTTCGCCGGCCAGGCCGTCCGGGTAGCCGGTGCCGTCCAGGTTTTCATGGTGGTGGCGGATCACCGGCATCACTCCGGTCAGGGAGGTAAGCGGGCGCAAAATTTCACTGCCCCAGACCGGATGCTTTTTGATTATTTCCCATTCCTCGCCGGTCAGCTTGCCCGGTTTGTTCAGGATTTCCGTATCAATTTCGATTTTGCCGATGTCGTGCAGCTGGGCGCTGTGGCGGATTAACTCCACCTCGTCCGGCGGCAGGTTGAGCTTGCCGGCCAGGGCGGTCGCGTAGACGGTCACCCGTTCCGAATGACCGTAGGTATACCGGTCGCGCACATTGATGATGGCCAGCAAGGGCTTGAGGAAATTGATCAGCTCCGTTTCGGACGAGCTCAAGGAACGCAGTTCGTCCACCACGGAAAAATAAAAATGCAGCTTGTTACGCCGTCCGTACTTGGCCTGGTAAAGGGCGTCGTCGGCCGCCTTGATCAGCCCCCAGGGGGTGTGGTCGTGCCAGGGGTAGCCGGCGATGCCCGAAGAAATGGTCAATCTGCCGCCGGGCTGAAATTCCATGCCTTTGAGTGGGGTTTCGGCAACGGCTTTTTTGATCTCGGCGTCCAGAGCGGCGGCTGCTTCCAGATCCGCGCCGGGCATGACCACCACGAACTCCTCCCCGCCGTAGCGGGCGGCGTAAAAGGGCGGTTTAACCAGGTTTTTCAGGATGCCGCCGATGGTGATCAATACCTGGTCGCCGGCCTGGTGTCCGAACAGGTCGTTGTAATGCTTGAAGTAGTCGATGTCCATCATGATCAGGGAAAGGCGGGAGTGGTTTCCCTTGGCCTCCGAAAGGCTGAGCAGCAGTTTGTCCTGGAAGCAACGGTGATTGTACAGATCGGTCAGGCCGTCCACATTGGCCATTTCAATCAGCGCCTCGCGCGTATCCCTCTCTACATTGGTCATGCCGCCGACATACCAGGCGGTGAGCATAATTACCCCGGTATTGACCAGATCCTGTTCAAAAACGAACTGAAAGTTTTTAATCACCGGATTGGAGAGGTCGACGTAAAAAAGCGCCATGCAGGCGAGCGTGGCCACACCGAGGCCGAACTCCTTGCCCCAGGCGGAGGAGGCGATGAGCACCGGAATGAGGAGCACCATCTTCACGCCGAACTGGCCGTTGGCCAGATAGGCCAGGGTGATGCTGGCCGGGATCAGGGCGATGACCAGCAGTACTTCGGCGGCATTGGGCAGGCGATCGATGTCCAGGTTGTAGTAGATTTTGTAGCCGAGGTAAATTAGCATGCCGGCGAGGATAATGATACTGACAAAACCAACCTGGCTTAGCGCATTATTAAAATCCAACAGCTTGATGTTGTAAGCAGAGATTAAAGCGAGAATAAAAATAAGTATGCCGGCACTGTGCAATACATTGACATGTTCAAAAAAATCTTTTTTCCGCTTTTCCTTCCAGTCTCTCATGTCCTCTCCCCGCTAGGAAATATTGGGGGAGGGTTCAATGAACTCCTCCCTCGAAAAAAACTTACTTTTTCAATGTCTGGGGCAATTCTGGTTGATAAAAAAACCAAGCACAGGCCGGGTGAACAGTCAGGTTGGCCACCAGTAAAAGTGAACCGAACAGAGTGCTTAATAGTCCTATGTATAAGCGCTTCATATACTTTCACCTCCTCTTATTAAATTTAAACTAAGCAGCCGGTCCAGCCGGGCAAGCAGCCGGTGGCCGGTGGTAGTCAGTGAGAACACCTGCCAGAGCAGGCCGAACTCCATGGCCAGAATCAGATCCGGTCGCTGATTAAGCAACATTATACTTTGCAACAGGGCCACTGCCACAACTCCCGCCACGGACAGGTGATGCAGGTTGCGGCGGTGGTGCGGAGAGGTGATCGGCTTGGCCGGGGAATCCACCGGCGCCAGGCGCCAGACCACGGGCAAAGAAACCAGCAGGCCGACGGTAATAACAGCCATTAATACGGCCGACGGCAGCAGCGGAGCGCCGGTGGCGGCAATTTTGCCCAGGGCTGGTACGGCCAGTGCACCGAAAATAAGGCAACGCAACGGCGAATTGCTGTGCGCGCCGCCGGAAAAGGAACGCAGCAGGCCAGCCACTAATAAAACGGCCAGTGTTTCAGTCAGACAACCCAGCAGCCAGCCCACCAGCAATACAGCGATTAGGTCGGCCGCAGTCAGGGCGAGCATTTGCAAGCCATAAGAGGCGATTTCCATTTCGTCGGCGGACCGGGAAAGCTTTTCCCCCAGGCGGCCGGTGAACCGGTGTGGCGCGGAGAACATCGCAGCACCCTCCTGTGGCGATTAAGCGGAAAAACCGCCGGCTTTCTTGTTGCGCTGGTTTTTGACCAGGGCCATTACCACCAGTAAAACATCATACGGCAAACTGAACAGGGCGCTTAATCCCGGGCTGGCTGTTACAGTTACATAACTTAAACCGGTTAAATGCAGCAGGGGACTTATATATAAAAATTCCGTAACTCCAACGATCACGAAACACCCGACCACAGCCACCATTACCTTGCTCAATCTGGCGTCGGTGGCCAACCGAACATAGAATGCCAGGGCGAAAATCAAGAGAATCGTATGTACGCCGAAGGCGATGGGCAGCAGGAGCACCAGGTTGGTGGCCGTCTGCAAAAGGGCGACCAATAAGATTTTGCCCGGTTCCAGACGCAGGCCAACGAAACTGAACACGAACATAGTCATGGCCAGGCTTTCGGGAAAGCCCTGGAGCACCATGAGCAGGAAGAAGTTGTGTACCGATTCTTTGAGCATAGTCCGCCCGGTGCAACGCAGACAGTGAGCGGGTGACGGTTTGCCGCGCCCCCGGGGCTTGTCTCCTTTGATGAAAAGTTACTTAAACCGGTGCGGTGACACTTTTCCCGCCGAAACCAAACCAGGCTCCCACATGTCTTTCCTTGAGCATCTTTCATTGCCGGTTGTGTTTACCTATGCCAAAACATTCCCCCGCCCGAACAGGCCGCCCGGCCATACTAACATGTGCTCAAAAATCCAGATAAGCGAAGATATGTCAAAATCAGGCAAATACCTTCCCTTTTCTCGTTTGATCCATCATTTTCGTCACATAGTATGAAATTCCTGCTGAGGAAATAAAAAATTCACAAAAAAATTTGCAAAAATTTTGCCGCCTTGACAGGGGTGCCGGCCGGGGTAAAATAAGGGGAGAGAGGGGTTGTACGATGATCATTGCCATGGCACAGCTCAATCCGACTATTGGGGATCTGGCCGGGAATACGGGGAAGATTGTCAAAGCGGCCGAGCAGGCCCGCCGGGCCGGGGCCGCGCTGGCGGTTTTCCCCGAACTGGCGGTGACCGGCTACCCGCCCCGGGATCTGCTATGCCGGCCGGATTTCCTGCGCCGGGTGGCCCGGGTGCTGGAGGAAACCATCGCTCCGGCCAGCCGGGAAATCCCTTTGCTGCTCGGCGCGCCGGTGGCCGGCGCCCCGGTGGGCGCGGGTTTATCCGGCCCCAACGCCGGTGCGGCTCCGCCCTGTATCCAAAAAGCAGGGGAGGCGCCGCATGGTTTTTCCGCTACCAATCCCGGTGCGGATGCCGGAAATGCGGATGCCGATCATGCGTGCCCGGAAACAAGGGACCGGGCCGGCCGGGGCGTGATCCCGGCCGGCCCGGCCGGCTTCCTTTATAACGCCGCCCTGTTGTATGCCGGCGGCCGGCTGGTTGGGCGGCAGGACAAGAGCCTTTTGCCCGATTATGACGTTTTTGACGAAAGCCGCTACTTTAAACCGGCCGCGGTCAGGGAGCCGGTGTGGTTTGCCGGCCGGCGGCTGGGCGTGACCATCTGCGAGGACATTTGGAACGACAAGGATTATTGGAACCGGCAGCTGTATGAAATCGACCCGGTGGAGGAACTGGCCGCCCGGGGGGCGGAGTTGATCATCAATATTTCCGCTTCGCCCTACCACTACGGTAAGATCGGGCAGCGGGTGGACATGCTGTGCCGCGTTGCGGCCAAACATCGGGTGGGCATTATTTATGTCAACCAGGCAGGCGGCAATGACGAACTGATCTTTGACGGCACCAGCCTGGCGGTGGACGCCCGGGGCGGGCTGGCGGCCCTGGCCGGCAGTTTTGTGGAGGATCTGGTGCTGGTGGATACGGATAGTCTGCTGGCGGGAAAAAGTCCGTCCGCCTCCGTGCCGGAATTAAAATCAGTGGAAACAAAACCGGAAGAGGCGGCGCGGGCACTTGCCAGCCTGCCGGGTGCAGCAGCCGCTGCCGGGGCGGAAACCGGGCCGGCGCGCGTGTTTCCGGCCCGCGAACCTGTTCCCGCGGCGGAAGGCCCGGTGACAAAAAGGAGAACGGATGATGTCCGGGGCGGGACCCGGGGGGCGGGGGATTGGCCGGCGGTTTGCGAAGAAGAATATGACAGCGGGAAAACCAGTGGGGGGGAAAGCCGCGCGGCAGGGGCTGACGCCGGTGGATGCGGTGTACACAAGGCCGGCCGGGCGCATCTGTCCGGGGAGGACATCAGCTATGTCCACCGGGCGCTGGTGCTGGGCATCCGGGACTACCTGCACAAGACGGGTTTTCAAAAGGCATTGGTGGGCTTGAGCGGCGGCATCGATTCCTCGGTGACCGCGGCGCTGGCGGCGGAGGCGCTGGGGACGGAAAATGTGCTCGGGGTGTCCATGCCTTCCCGCTATTCCTCGCCGGGCAGCCGGAACGACGCCCGGGAACTGGCCGCAAACCTGGGCATCGCCTACCGGGAGCTGCCCATCGAGGGCATGTTCGCCGCCTACCTGTCCGCCTTGAACCCGGCGGACCAGCCGGTGGGGGATCTGGCCGAGGAAAACGTGCAGGCGCGCATCCGGGGCAATATTTTAATGTTTATTTCCAACCGGGAGGGTTACCTGACCCTGACCACCGGCAACAAGTCGGAAATGGCGGTGGGCTACTGTACGCTTTACGGCGACATGTCCGGCGGCCTGGCGGTGCTGGCCGACGTGCCCAAGGTGATGGTTTATGAACTGGCCCGCTACATCAACCGGGAGCGGCCGGTGATCCCGCCGGATGTGCTGAGCAAGCCGCCCTCGGCGGAGCTGAGGCCGGATCAGAAGGACCAGGATTCCCTGCCGCCCTACGAAGTGCTGGACGCCATCCTGCACGACTATATCGAAGAAAACAAGCCGGTGGAGGAAATCGCCGCCCGGGGTATTGATCCGGGGCTGGTGACGAAAATCACCGGCTGGATTGACCGGGCCGAATACAAGCGCCGGCAGGCGGCGCCGGGCCTGCGGGTTACTTCCAAGGCCTTCGGCACCGGCCGGCGCATGCCGATCGCCTGGCGCCGCGGGTAAGCGGGCACCCGAATCCGGTTCAAAGTGTGTTTCCGTTTTACTGCCGGGCGTCATGTATGGCCCGGGACGGTTCGAATGGAAAACGCCTGGAAAAACAACCGGGCGTTTTCTATTACCAGTGCTGATGTAATCAAAACATTGCCTGCGAAGGGCCGGTTGCCATCCTGGTGCCGGTGCCCGTGCCGGAGGTGCCGGTGTTTGTCACAACTTTTCCCAGATCACATACTTTTCCGCCGGGCCATCCACCACGGTGAACTCGTGCGGACTGTCCAGGTAGCGGGTGAGTGGTATTTTAATCTGGCGGCGGGCCGCTTCCTCCGGCTCCCCGGCCAGCTCCGGGCGCCATTGTGCGGCCGGGATGACATCAATCATTCTTTCCGCCGCCGGCCACAGCTCAATCAGGGGCGCCGGCCCGTAGCGCACCTCCAGGGGTGAATAGCCGAAAAGAGTGCACCGGCTGAAAACAGCCGCCAGGTTGGTGGCCGGCTGCCGGCCGGCCAGCAGTTCTTCAGTCCCGGTGAGCCGCGTCTGTTCCAACGGCGCGTGAACCGTACCCGTTTCTAGAGTCCTGCCCTGGTCAATGGCGGCGGCACAGTCTTTGTGCATGCCTGCCGGCGGTCCGGGCAAGTCTTTTGCCGGCTTCGCTTTCCGGTCCGGATGTACCGGCCGGGGCGTTTCATTCAGGACCGCCAGGCAGGGCACGCCCATTTCCCGCAGCAGGGCAAGTGCGTCCAGGGTATATTCCCGCGCCCCGGTACCCGGGGCGGGCAGGCCGTCAACAACTACCAACGCCGTGAGCAGGTTGCCCAGGGCATAGTCGGCCTGGCGGAAGCCGTGCACCAGGGCAAAAACCAGGTGATCCACAGTGGCTACCGTTACCGGGCGGGAGAAGATGCGGTCGCCGTATTTGACGGCAAAACCGTTGCCGTTGCCGTTCTGCCGGCCGGCCGGTTCGCCCATGGCCAGGGGGTCGGCCGGGAAGTAGCTCAGGGCGTGGACCAGGCCGGTGTTTTGCGCGCCGCACAGCGCGGCCAGCCGGGCGTGGACGGCGGGCGAGGCCGTTTGGCCGGGGCAGATCCAGACCAGCCGCTCCCGTTGTTTGGCCCGCATCAGGGCCAGCGCGCGGTCCAGGATGGCGTCTATTTGCCCGGGTCCGTCCGGCAGGCCGGAGGTGCCGGGGCCGTCGGCCTGTAAGCTGTCCGGTCCGTTCGCCGGCATAGCTCCGGCCGGCCGGTCCCGGACCGTTTCCCCTTGTGTCAGGCCGGCGGATTGATGCCGGCGGCCCGGGCGGATTCTCTGCGTTGTCGGGGATACCGTTCCAGCCGCCGGGCGGCTTTCCCCGGCCGCGGCTGCCGTCGCAAATGACGGCAGCCGTTGCGGCGGCGCGCCGCTCCATGCGCCGCCGGCACAAACTTCCCGGCGGCGCAGGACGGGCGGTCCGGCCGGCGGCGCCGTCCATTGTGCCCCGTTACAGGCGCAACGGCCGTCATCCGGTTCCGCCACGGTGTCCAGCAGCGCGCCGCAAACCGTGCCTTCCGCCGGGCGGGCCGTGCTGAAAGCCCGGCTGGCCTCCCCGTCACAATGCTTCAAGATGGTGATCGCCAAGGTGTAAACCGCCTTGGTGCGTGCCGTCTCCGGCCACGCCCCGGTCTCCCGCTGCAGGGCGGCCACCGCCGCGCGGATTGCTTCCCGCTCCCCTTTTTCCGGCAGGCCGGCCGGTAAGGGGCGGGCGGTGGATAAAAACAGCCCCCGGCCGTAATGCCGGTAGACGTCCGCATAGGTGTTTAAAAAGGCGGCGATCTCTTCCGTCAGATAGCGCACCCGGGGCAGCAGGTAAAAGCTGTAGTACAGCCGGTCGAAAGGTTGGGTGTGGTGGGACAGGGCCAGCACCTGCACCAGGGTGTCCCACCGGGCGGACAGGCCGGTGCGGACGAGCGGCAGGGCAAAGAAGGTGTGGGAGACGTCACGGTCCAGGGTTTCCTGCCGCAGCCGTTCCTGAAACTCCCGGGTGGCCTTGCCCAGATCATGCAGGAAGACGGCCAGGAACATCAGCTGGCAAAAATCCGGGAACAAAACGTCCTGTTCATTCAGCACGCGCTCCAGCGCCGGCCGGCGCCGGCGCAGGTGCCGGCAGAGGGCCGCCAGGGCGTCGCGGGTGTGCCCGGACAGGGTCTGGTAAATGTCCCGGCCGCGGCGTTTTTTGGCCATCAGCGTTAACGGCATAGTCAGACCTCTTTTGACCTTTTTTCAAAATATACTGCAGTTGATTGAAGAATACAATAACATTTTGGCGGCCGGAAAAGGAATTGCCGCTGCCGGTGCAGAAAAAACTATCACAGACACATCAGGCATCATGCCGTTGTAAAAGGGACGGCCGGCAGGACGGCCTTGTCCGGCAAAAGCGGCGGCTGATTTGACCGGCCGGCGTCCGCTACAGCGACGCCGGCAAGGGACATGAAACAAGGGGGGCATCTTTATGGAGCGCATCTGGGCGCCGTGGCGTACGGTCTATGTGGGCAAGGATCACGGTTCGGGCTGTATTTTTTGCGAGAAGCTCAACTCCAGCGAAGACGAGACCAATTACCTGCTCTGGCGGGGGGATGGGGTTTTTGTACTGCTCAACCTCTATCCATATAACAACGGCCACCTGCTGGTGGCACCCAAACGGCACGTGGGCGATCTGACAGAGCTGAATGCGGATGAACTGCTGGAGATCGGCCGCACCACCCAGCATATGATCCGGCTCTTGCGGGCGGCCTTCCATCCCGACGGCTTTAATGTGGGGGTGAACCTGGGTACCATCGCTGGGGCGGGCATACCCGGGCACTGCCATGTACATATCGTCCCCCGCTGGGGCGGCGACAACAACTTCATGCCCGTGCTGGGGGATGTGCGGGTTATTTCCGAGGGGCTGAACCTGACCTACCGGAAGCTCAAGGAAGCCATGGCCCGGGAACCGGAGGGGGAACACTGATGAGCGCGGCGCTGGAAGGAGTGCGGGTGCTGGACTTGACCAGGTTGCTGCCCGGTCCGTACTGTTCGCTGATGCTGGCCGATTTCGGGGCCGAGGTGATCAAGATCGAGCAGCCCGGCAGGGGTGACTATATCCGCTGGGATCCGCCCTTGAACGGGGATACGGGTGGGGCGTTCCTGCTGCTCAACCGGAATAAGAAAAGCGTCACCCTGAACCTGAAGTCTCCCGCCGGCCGGGAGATTTTTCAAAAGCTGGCCGCCGGCGCCGATGTGGTGCTGGAGGGTTTCCGGCCCGGGGTGGCGGAGCGGCTGGGCATTGACTACGGGACTCTGCAAAAAATCAACCCCGGCCTGGTCTACTGTTCGATTACCGGCTACGGACAGGATGGGCCCTACGCGGACCGGGCCGGCCACGACATCAACTACACCGGCTACGCCGGCGCGCTGGGCCTGACCGGTCCGGCCGGCGGGGATCCGGTACCGCCCGGCGTGCAGATTGCCGATCTGGGCGGCGGCGCCTTGACGGCCGCGGCCGGCATCCTGCTTGCGCTGCTCGCCCGCCAGCGCACGGGCCGCGGGCAGTACGTGGACATCTCCATGCTGGACGGCGTGGTTTCCTGGCTGCCCATTGCCGCCGGCCACCTGTTTGCCGGCGGTGACGCCCAGCGGCGGGGCGAAACGCGTCTTACCGGCCGTTATGCCTGCTACGGCGTCTACCGCACCGCCGACGGTGCCCACCTGGCCCTGGGGGCGCTGGAGGAGCAGTTTTGGGCGAAAATTTGCCGCCTCTTCGGCCGGGAGGAATTCATACGCTGGCAGTTTGCCGAAGAGCGGCAGGCGGAGATGCGCGCACTTTTGGAAGAGCAATTCGCCGCGCGCACGCGTGCACAGTGGGAAGAACTGCTGCCCGGGCTGGACGCCTGTCTGACCCCGGTGCTGGATTTGCCGGAAGTGTTTGCCGACCCCCAGGTGCGGCACCGGCAGATGGTGCTGGAAATGGACCATCCCCGGCTGGGTAAAATCAAACAGCTGGGCTTTCCGGTGAAACTGTCCGCCACCCCCGGACAGTTGCGCCTGCCGCCGCCGGAACTGGGCCAGCATACCCGGGAGATCCTGGGGCAACTGGGCTATGGCACGGAAGAGATGGACCGGCTGGCTGAGTCCGGAGCAATTTGAGGCATGCCGGGGTGAAACCCCGTACCGGCTGCCGGGGACACGGAGCCGGCCCCGGGAAAGTGGATTTGACGCGTTATCCGCCGGTTTGCGAACGTGAACATTTTACCGGGCATCCTTCCAATGACAAGAAACCTCAAGTGAAAAAGCCCCTGGCATTGTTTTGGCGGAGATTCAGGCAATGTGTTACCGTAAATGTCTTTCGAGTATACGTTCCCGGTATTAAAGTCAAAAACGACTTTGCCGTGCGGCCAAATAGGCGGGGTCGATCCGTTTACGGATCGACCCCGCTATTTTAAGGGTAGTTTGGGGGCATAATTTTTATGGGTTAAAGCGGCCGTCAATGCGTCCGGCCATCCGGTACGGACGCTTTTCGCCAGGCGGCTGCTCAGGCCGGCCGGACTGTTGCTTTTTCATGCTCCACCGCTTCCGGGTGCGGCTTCAGGCCGTACGCAACGTTTCCGGTGCGGCTTTGCTTTCCGTGCGGTTCAGGGCGGTATGGCAGCGGCAGCAAACGGGTCCGGACAGGCCCGGCGCCACCCATTGCCGCTGGCCGCAGGAGGCGCAGCAAATAATTTTCCCCGCCAGGAAGCGGATTAACTGGGCAATCAAGCACCCTCCGGCAAACCCGGTCAATATATAAAACAACACTGTTCAATCCCCCCGGTGGCCAGCAGTGCTGGCGCATGAACTGCAGACAAGGCAATATATACTTTAACTCAGTTCCACCTGGTAGTCCATTTGTCTGTTGCCGGCCATCTCCGGTGCCAAGCCGGTTTCAATTTCTTCCGCCAGCGCTGCCGGGCGTGGTTTCCCCCAGGGGGAAACGTCCAGTGCCTCCGGCGGGCAGTAGATCAGGCCGATTTCCGGGGCGGCCATGGCCATGGCGGTGCTCACGGAAAGATCTTCTTCACCGTAAATCCGTCCGGCGGAGCGGGTTTCCGCCGCCGGTACGCGCCGCCGCCGCCTGTTCGTCGCCGGTTCCGGGGGCGGCGCGGGGTTGCAGTCATCCAGGTAATAACGCAGGTCTATTTCCGTGGCCGCCAGGATACTGGACGATTCCAGCGACGGCCAGGGCAGGCTGTTCCAGAGCCGGCGCAGGAAGGCGCCGGTCCGGGTGAGGGCGCCGCCTGCCGGCCGGGCGGCATCGTCCGCTGCGGCGGCGTGGCCGCCGCTGTTTTCCGTCCGGCCCGTGTCCGCCGGTATGGCGAGGGAGTCCGGCAGCGGCTTGCTGGTCGGTTGGGGTACTCCCGGCAATGTTTTCACTTTGGCCGGATGGGGCAGCTGCTGTTTTCCGTCCTTTTCCGCCATCACTGCCGTCTTGCCGGCCGCCTTTTCCAGCGGTTTAATGTTTTGCACCGCAGATCCCCTGCCTTCCTTGTTTTTTGCGGTTGGAACACCTGCCAGCGCGGCCGGCGTTTGCCGTCTCGATACCATGACACTGGTCCCGGTATCCGCCGGCGGGGATGGAGCGGATTGAACTTTCCGGTCCGGGTCCGTCCCGGCGCGCCGGGCGCTTGATCCCTTCCGGCCGCCTTCCGCCGCCTGCTTTTCAGGTATGCTTGCGGCTGCTTCCGGTGTATTTGCCTCAAGCCGGCCGGCCGGCGCTTGCACTTCCGGTTCTGCCGCCGGTTTTGCATACCCGCCGGTGGCCGGTGTTTTTGCCGGTAAGGGGCGGACGACCTTCTTTTCCGGCGTCCGGAGCGCCGCCGGTTCCGGTCCGCCGTTTGCTGCGCCGGTTGTCGTGACGGTCGGTGCGCGCCGCGCGACGGCTGCTTTCATTTCCGCGCCGGCCGCCTTTTGCCCGGGTGCCGCCCGGTCCGGCACCGCAAGCGGCATTCCGGTCTCCCTCCCCGGTTCTCCGTCCGTCCGGACGGCCGCCGGCGCCGCCGTCCGGGGCTGGAAGTTATCCAGCATGCCGTCCTGCCGGTAATAGTGCATGCTCACTTCGGTGGCGCTGGTGATGTGCGGAAGCAGTTCCGTGGCGGGAGCCGCCTCCTCCTTTCCGGCCAGCACGGTGCGCGCCACCCGTTCGATATCCTGGTTGTAGGCGCGGATCAGATCATTGCGGCCCACGATGCCCAGCAGCCGGCCGGGGTTGTCGTCATCCACCACCGGCAGGCGGTTTACGCCGTAGCGGTCGATTTTGCGGGCGGCGTCCTGCAGTGTATCCCGCGGGCTGATGGTCACCAACTGGCGCGCCGCCACGTCAATCAGCGGCGCCTGGGCTTTGCCCTCCCGGAGCAGCCGGCGCACGTCGTTGATGGTGATCATGCCCAGCAGGGCGCCGGTTTCACCGAGCACCGGGAAGCCTTCATAGGGTTTGAACACCATGGCGGTGAAGGCGTCCCGCACGGTCATGTTATAGGGCAGGGTGTCCACGCTGCAGACCATGGCGTCTTTGACCAGCAGGTTTTTCAAAATATCGGAGCGCCGGGCGTTGGCCACGTCCAGGCCGCGCTGGATCAGCTTGGCCGTGTACAGCGTTTCGGCGCTCAGCGCCCGGGAGGTGTAGGCCGCCACCACGCTGGTGATGGCCAGCGGAATGATCAGGTGAAAGTCTTTGGTCATCTCGGACATCATCACGATACCGGTCAGCGGCGCCTGGGCGAAGCCGCCGAAAGCGCCGGCCATGCCGACCAGGGCGTAGGTGGCCGCAGGTGAAGTGAATCCCGGCGTCAGGTGGTGGATGGCGATGCCCATCGCGCCGCCCAGCATGGCGCCGGTGAACAGTCCGGCCCGGTAGCCGCCGCCGGTGGACCAGGCGCCCATGGTCAGGGCCACGCTGAACAGCTTCAAAATCAGCAGCAGGATCATCAACGACGGAATCATCAGCTTGCCGGTGAGCACCAGGTCGATGCCTTTGGTGCCGCGGCCGAAGGAGAGCGGTACGGCGTAGCTGATCAAACCCATGGCCAGCCCGCCCAGCACCGGGATGAGCAGCTGCCACTTGCCCTTCAGGTGGCCGCGCAGTTCCTTGAACACCGCTTCGGATTTGAAGACCACTTTCACGTACAGCACACCCAGCACGCCGCACAAAAGGCCGAGCAGGACGTACCAGAGCAGTTCGTCCGGACTTTTGAAAACAAAGGCGGGCGCGGTGAATTTGGCCACATTGCCCACGAAGCCGCGGTAGACCACCGCCGCTGTGGCCGATGAAATGACCACCAGGCTGAAATAATTCAGGTTGAATTCGCCCATGATCACTTCAAAGACCAGGATCGCCCCGCCCAGCGGTGTGTTGTAGTTGGCCCCGACCAGGGCGGCCACGCCGCAAATAACCAGCAGTTTGATTTTTTGTTCCGAAAGGTGCAATTTTTGGCCGATCATGGCGCCGATTTCCAGGCCCATCTGCACGATCGAGCCCTGTTTGCCGGCCGCCCCGCCGGCGCCGATGCAGACCGCGGCGGCCAGGGAACGGGCGGCCACGACGCGCGGCCGGATGCGCCCGCCCCGCAGGCCGATGGCCTCAATCACGCCCGGTACGCCGTAGCTGCTGCGGGCGTCGCTGGTGAAGTAGTAGTTGAGCAGGCCGATGATCAGGCCGCCCGCCACCGGAACCAGGATGATATAACCCGTGTTCAGGTAGGCGCTGTGAAAAATGGAAAATGTATGACTGCCCTGGTCGGTGAAGAGCCAGCGCAGGAATCTGACCAGATGATAATAGCCCACGGCCAGCAGGCCGCCGGTCAGGCCGATCAAAACAGAAAGGCCGAGCAACAGGGGTTGGTCCGAACTGCTTACCCTGCCGGCAATCGTCTTTGATAGTGTAGGCATTGCAAATCCCCCTCCTTGATGACCGGTTTTCTTTCTTCCTCCGGACAGGAATGCTTCAGCTCGGGCGATCACCCCCGGCAGATTGTTCTCAATGGATCGTTCTATTTGGATCAAAGAGCAAAAACCGTACCAATACAAAAAGACTGGGCTGCAAGCTGCAGTCCAGTCTTTTTGCGGGTTCACCGGATTGTCGGAGGATGGTGATAATAAACGCGTGAGCAAAAAATCCCCGCCAGTTGGCGCCGGTTTGGCGTGGAACATCCCGCGTTCCGGGAGGCTGCCCGTTTGTGAGCGCGTTCACAGGCGGGTGCGGGCAACTGCCCGCCGGTGTGCGGGAAGTTGCCCGGATGGTTTTATTCAAGCAGGCCGAGCTGCTTGATCTTGTCATAAAGGGAACGGCGGCTGATGCCCAGTTGCTGGGCGGTGACCGTGCGGTTCCAGTTGTTGTCCTGCAGCGCGCTGAGGATGATTTGGCGCTCCACGTCCATGAGCATTTCTTTTAGAGTCATCCGTCCCCGGTGGGCGGCCAGATCCAGACCCTTGCCGGCGGCCTGCACGTTGAAAGGCAAATCGTCGGCGGTAATCACCGGACCGGTGGCCATGACTACCATCCGTTCACAGACGTTCTGCAGCTCCCGCACGTTGCCCGGCCAGCTGTAGTTTTGCAGCATCTGCATGGCCTCCGGGGAAAACCCCTGGGTTTTTTTATTCAACTGGCGGTTGCTTTTATTCAGGAAGTAAGCCACCAGTTCGGGTATGTCCGTCTGTCTTTCCCGCAAGGGGGGCATATGAATGGAAACCACATTCAGGCGGAAGAAAAGATCTTCCCGGAAGGAGCCTTCTTCCACCGCTTTTTGCAAATCCTTGTTGGTGGCGGCCACAATGCGCACATCCACCTTGATGATTTCATTGCCGCCCACCCGTTCATATTCCCGGTCCTGCAGCACGCGCAGGATCTTGGCCTGCGTCCCCTGGCTCATTTCACCGATTTCATCGAGAAAAATGGTTCCTTTGTTGGCAATTTCAAATTTGCCCAGCTTGCGGTTGCCGGCGCCGGTGAAGGCGCCCTTTTCATGGCCGAAAAGCTCGGTCTCAAGCAGGTTTTCCGGGATCGCCGCGCAGTTGATCTTGATGAAAGGCTGGTTCTGACGGCTGCTGTTCTGGTGGATGGCCCGGGCGACCAGTTCCTTGCCCGTGCCGCTTTCCCCCTGGATGAGCACGGTGACATCAGTGTCCGCCACCCGGCCGATGGTTTTGTAGATTTCCTGCATCTGGGCGGACTGGCCGATCAGCGCCCCGCCCGGTTCCTGCTGGCCCAGTTCCCGCCGCAGGGCGTCCACTTCCGAAGTGAGCTTCTGCATGGTGGCCGCTTTTTGCAGTACCAGCAGCAGATCGTTCAGTTTGAATGGCTTGACGATATAATCAAAGGCGCCCAGCTTCATGGCCTGGATGGTCACATCGGTGCTGCCGTAGGCGGTCATTAAAATCACCGGGGTCTGGTTGCCGGTGCGGTGGATGAATTCCAGCACTTCCACGCCCGTCAACTCCGGCATGCGGTTGTCCAGCAGCACTGCGTCCGGGTGCAGGCGTTCGATTTTGGTCAGCGCTTCCCGGCCGTCTTTAGCCGTTTCCACCCGGTAGCCCTCACCGGTCAGGGTATCCTCCAGCATTTCGCGGACTACTTCTTCATCGTCCACAACCAGGATCAATTTCCCGTTCATGCGTTTTCACCTCCGGCGGGTTGCAAATAAATACGGAATGTGGTGCCCCGGCCAGGCGTGCTGTGCACTTCGATGCTGCCGCCGTGGGCCTTGACTATTTCATGGGTGATGGTCAGCCCCAGTCCGGTGCCCCGGGCGCGGGTGGTAAAGAACGGATCGAACAGATGGGGCAGATCGGCCGGGGCAATGCCCGGTCCCGTGTCGCTGATGTCGATGTAGAGCATGCCGTCCGCCAGTCCGGTGCCCACAGTCAGCCGGCCGCCTTCAGGCATGACCTGGTAGGCGTTGAACAGGATGTTTTTTAAAGCCTGCTCCATCTGCGCCGGATCCATGCGCGCCGGAGGCAGGTTGGGGGACAGTTCCCGGATTACCGTCACTTTGTCCCGGCTGGTTTCCAGGAAAAACTGCAGGGAGGTTTCCACCAGCGAGTTCACATTGCCGTGCACGAAGCGGGCTTCCGCCGGCCGGGCGAAAAAGAGCAGTTTTTCCACGATCATGTTCAGCCGGTTGATTTCCCGGTTGATATTGCGCCAGGAACGGGGGGACGGATTCTCCGCCTTTTCCAGGTATTCGGTGTAGCCGCTGATCGAGGTCAGCGGGTTGCGGATCTCATGGGCCACCCCGGCCACCAGCTTGCCCAGGGCGGCCAGCCTTTCCTGCAGGTGCACCTGCTGCTGCAGGCGGATGCTCTCGGTGATATCCAGGCAGTTGAGCACGGCGCCGACCGTCCGCCGCCGGCCGTTGATCAGGTGGGCGGTGCTTACCAGCAGTTCCCGGGTGCCCTGCTCGTAGGGCGTCCAGGAAAGGCGCTTTTCCTTGAGCAGCTCGCCTTTGTTCAGGGCGTCCCGCAAAATTGCGGGAAAAGGCGCGCCGGGCGGGAAGGCCTCATCCACGCTGCCGCCCAGGCAGCCGGCGTTCAAGCCGAGAATGCGGTGGGCGGCCGGGTTGGCCGTAATGACCAACCCGTCGTTGTCCACGGCCACCACCGCGTCACTGATTGAGGCCAGGGCAATCTCGTTGAATTTCTGCGCCTTGACCAGCTGGGTGGAAAGATGGTTGATTGCGTCGACGATATCCCCGAACTCGCCCGTGCCGCCGGTCAAGGTATGGTTGAGATCCCGCTCCAGCGTGCGCAGGCCGGCTTTGATGTTGTGCACGCCGGCGATGAAATTGCGGATCAGCACCACCGAGCCGCCCAGGCCGAGCAGCAGGGAAAGCAGGATTACCGCGTAGGCGTCGTGCTTGATGGCGTTGACCTTATCCTGGATGCCGGTCAGATTGAGGTTTTCCGTGCCCCAGATCAGCCCTTTGACCTGGCCGTTGAGCACAAACGGCTTGTAGATTTCAATTACGGTGCCGTCGCGCCGGCCGTTGATGTTCATCAACTGTTTCTCGGTGTCCCGGTTGATTTCCTCCTGCATGACGGGGAATCGTCGGCCCAGGTAATAGCCGGCGGTGCCTTTGACAATCATGGTATGCAGGTCGTAGGAATAAAAACCGACCTCCAGCTCGGGAAATTCCCGGGTGTTGGCGGAAACAAAGTTTTTCAGGGTATTGTTCAGGAACTGGGTCTGTTCCCGGGAGGCATCGCCGGAAGAACCGGCCGGCAGGTGCGTCATATCCCGGGCCAGTGTCTTGTCCAGGCTGTCCACCAGAGTGCTCAGTTTAACCCGCTGGTGCTGAACCAGGTACTCCTCGGCGTGGTTGATCTGCAGCAGCATGTAGCCGGTGAGCAGCACCGGCAGGGTCAGCAGGGCGACGATCAGCAGCAGCAGTTTGTTGCGCCTGCCCCATTGCGCTATGGGCATGGCTCTCACCCGTTTCTAGCGTAGTCCGTTTTAATATTTCGCCCGGCCCGGCCCGGCGCTGCCGTCCGGCGTGCATGTACCAACCGGTGCGCCCGCTCCGGACGGCGGTGCCTTTTTGTGTCCCGGCCGGATCAAAACGGTCTGCCGAATTTTACTGCAATCCCCGCTAAGTCGGACACTTCGGCCGTGGGCAATATTCCGGTCACGGCCGGATGTGCCGGCGGGTCTGTTCAATTTGGCAGCCGGTATGATCAAAACGGCCCCGGCTACAGTAAAGATGCCTTGTTGCATAACCGGTACCGGTATGGGAACTTCGGGAATTGCCCGTTTGCGCCGGGCCGTGCTCAGCCGGCGACGTGCAGGACGCGGTCGTCAATATCCGGCAGGCAGTCGCAGCCGGTCAGAATCATGGCCTGCTTCAACTCATTAGTATACCTTTCCAGCACCATTTGCACCCCGGCGGCGCCGCCCCCGAAGGCGCCCCAGACCAGCGGCCGGCCCACCAGCACGGCGTCGGCCCCCAGGGCGAGCAGCTTGAGCACATCCACGCCGGAGCGCACGCCGCCGTCGGCCAGCACGGTCAACCGGCCCTTGACCGCCCGGGCGATCGCCGGCAGCACTTCAGCCGCGCCCGGCGTGTGGTCCAGGATGCGCCCGCCGTGGTTGGAGACCACAATCGCGGCCGCGCCGGCGTCGGCGCAGAGCAGCGCTTCATCAACAGTCATAATGCCTTTGATGATCAATGGCAGGCTGGTGGCGGCCACCAGTTCCTTTAATTCGGCGGCCGGTTTCGGGCCCACCGGTTGGCCGAACAGGGCCATGGTGACCAGTCCGGCGCCGTCCACATCCATGCCTGCCGCCGGCACGCCGGTCGCTTCGGCGCGGCGCAGCCGCTCGATGACGGCCGCCTGTGCGCGCGGCTTGATCACCGGGATGCCGCCGCCCGCGGCAGTAATCGCTTCCAGGCCGGCGTTGTAGTATTCCGGGTCGCCGCCGTCACCGGACATGCCCAGCGTGCCCGCCTGGCGGCTGCCTTCCATGATCATGCCGATGAAATCCTTTTCCGTCAGAGCGCCGCCCATATTATAAGAAACACCGGTCATCGGGGCGGCCAGGACGGGCGTGGACAGCTCCCGTCCGAACAGCCGGCAGGTGGTGTCCGGGTTTTTGGCCGCATGCAGCGTACGCATGTTCAGCCGGCGGGCGGCCAGCGCCTCCACATTGGCCCGGAAGGAGGCGCCGGTGCCCGTGCCGCCCATGCCCGGCACTTCGCCGGCGCAGGCGCGCCCGTCGCAGACGGGGCAGACCCGGCAGAAACCCTTTAATTTTTCCCGTGCGTTATTGCGTAATTCCTTCCAATCCATAAGAATGAGCCTCCTTTTTAAAACGTGACATTAGCGGGGGTCACCGGAGCGACCGCGACGTTCCGCGTATTCTTTGCAGCGGGGCGGAGGGCCGTAAGGAATTGCCGGAGCCGTCCCGGTGTGGTCAAGCAAAGCGTTATTTATCAATTCACCGGCCGTTTGGTCGCCGGAGCGCACCCGGAGCGCAAGGTTGCCATATCGCGTGCTGTTTAATGCACGCCGGGCACCGCGGCAGGCGGGTTTTTCCAGTCCGGTGCGGACCGCGCCGGTTTGTACGCGGCAAACCGGGCACCGCATTTGCCGCATGGTCCAAAACCTATTTTATATTCGCGCTCCGGTTGCAAAATTCCTGCCCGCTTCCGCTGGATATGATTGTACGGCATGGCGGCACCAAACATGGTTTATTTTGGCCGGCCGGCATCTTCTAATGCCGGTTGTGATGTGTTAAAATTAAATATATTGACATTTGACACGGTTGCAGCCGTGGTGAAACGCCGGGGGGAACGCCCTGCGGGCGGGAGCCGGTTCGGGGGGTACCGCAGTGAGTCTGTTGTTGTTTTTTCTGCTGACCGGGGTGGCGGTGGGTTATATTCGCCCCCTCCCCGCCGGCGGGGCGAAAATCAACCAGCGCATTATACTGGCCGGGCTTTTTGTCCTGCTGGCTTCGATGGGCGCGCAGCTGGGCGCGAATAAAATGCTGCTGCGGCATCTGGATCAAATGGGCCTGCAGGCGCTGGTGCTGGCCGGCGCCAGTGTGGCCGGCAGCGTTTTGCTGGTTCAGGCCGCTCACCTGTTGTACAACCGCCGGCGGACCGCCCGGACGGCAAAAACGGCCGGGACGGCCGGGAAAACAGTTTTGTCCGGCGGGGAGGAGGATGGGCAATGACCGGATTGATCATTGGCGCCGTGCTTTTCGGCGCGGCGGCGGGGCGCTGGCTGCTTCCTGCCGGTTGGGCTGGCGGTTTGGACAGCGTGACTACTGTTTCATTATGTATCCTGCTTTTGGGCGTTGGACTGGATTTGGGCAGCCGGCGGGATACCTGGCGGCGCATTCCGTCCCTGGGGCTCAAGGCGCTGCTGGTTCCGGCGCTGGTGGCCGCCGGCAGTGTGGGCGGCGCCGCGGCCGGCGGTTTTCTGACCGGGTTGCCTTTTAACGAAGCCGGCGCTATCGGCGCCGGCTTTGGTTGGTACAGTCTTTCCGGGGTGTTGCTGGCTAAAATATACAATGTGCAAACCGGTACGCTGGCTTTTTTGACCAATGTGGCCCGGGAGCTGCTGGCTTTTCTGCTCATTCCCCGGTTGGCCGCCCGGTTGGGCAAACTGGCGGCCGTGGCACCAGGGGGGGCCACCACCATGGATACCACCCTGCCTTTGATTGCCCGGGTTACCGACGCGGACACCACAGTAATCGCGTTTATCAACGGCAGCCTGCTGTCGGCGCTGGTGCCCGTGCTGGTGCCGCTGCTGATCAAGCTTTGAAGCGGGATGAACCGCCGGCGCGTATCTGCGGGGCGGTTTCACGGCAATCCTCGAATTGTCTTACCGGGGCCGCCTTGTGCATACCGGCGGCCGGCGTTATCGCCGGCCGCCGGATGGTGTTTCAGCGCCGGTATGCCTTCCTCAGGGAATGACAACTGCGTAAAACCGGTCCGGGTTGTGTTAGAAATTCGGCGCCCAGGTGACCAGCGGGATTTCGAAGATGTGCGCCAGATCCGGATGGTAGGGGCGCACGCGCACCGTGTAGCCGTACGTGCCCTGGGGCAGGTCCAGGGCGGCGGCGTAGCGGTAGCTGCCGTCCGGCAGCTGCTCGATCATGGTCATGGCATTGTGGCGGATGTTGTACATGCCGCCTTCATCCACGCCGCCGTAAGCCACTTCCACGCTCACCTCCGTCGGCGTCAGCCCGCCCAGCGTCACATTGGCCTCCAGCTTGAGCTGTTCGCCTATATTCAATGTTTTCACATCGCCCGCCTTGATGCCGGTAATGGCCACGCCGGGCCACTTTTCCAGCACCTGCTGTTTGTAAGCGTGCAGTTGGGCGGCCACGGCATAGTTATTCCGGGTGAAATGGCTGTTGCGCCGGATGGCCGACACGTAAAAACGTTCGCAGTATTCCTTGACCATGCGTTCGGTGCTGAAAACCGGCGGTATGGTTTCCAGGGAGCGCTTCATGGTTTCCACCCAGGCCCGCGGTACACCCGCTTCGTCCTGATCGTAGTACAGGGGGATGATCGTTTCCTCCAGCAGGGCGTAGAGGGAATAACAGTCGTCCCGGTCCTGGCTTTCCTCGTCCGGGTAGGCCCTGTTTTCACCGATGGCGAAGCCGTTTTCCCCGTTGTATGCCTCCGGCCACCAGCCGTCCAGCACACTGCAGTTGAGCACTCCGTTGACGGCCGCCTTTTGTCCGCTGGTGCCGCTGGCCTCAAGCGGGCGGCGCGGTGTGTTCAGCCAGACGTCGACCCCCTGCAGCAGCCGGCGGGCCAGGCCGATATCGTAATTCTCGAGCAGGACGATGCGTCCTTTAAAAGGCTCCTGCTGGGTAAGGTCGAATATCTGTTTGATCAATTCCTGGCCCGGACGGTCGGCCGGGTGCGACTTGCCGGCAAAAATGAACTGCACCGGCTGCACCGGATCGGAAACCAGCCGGGCCAGGCGTTCCCTGTCCCGCAGCAGCAGGTTGGCCCGCTTGTAGGTGGCGAACCGGCGGGCGAAACCAATGGTCAAAACTTCCGGGTCCAGGTAGTTTTCCACTTCCCGGATGCGCTGGGCCGGCTCCTGGTTGTGCAGGCGCTGTTCGCGGATATTGGCCCGGGCCGTTTGAATCATCTTTTCCTTCAATTTGTTGTGTGTTTCCCACAATTCCTGGACCGGGATATCGGATACCCGCACCCAGGTTTCCATGATGCAGCTGTTTTCCCGCCAGCCCGAAGCCAGGTAGCGGTCGAAAAGCTGCTGCATTTCCGGGGCCAGCCAGGTCTGGTTGTGAACGCCGTTGGTGACGGAGGAAATGGGCACTTCCTCCAGGGGGATGCCGGGGTAAAAGCGCTGGAACATCTCCCTGGTCACCCGGCCGTGCAGGCGGCTGACGCCGTTGCAGTAACTGGACAGGCGCAGGGCCAGCAGGGTCATGTTGAACTGCCCCCCGGCCTCGTCCCAGCCCAGATGAAGAAAGGATTCCCGGTCCAGATGCAGCTGGCTGTATAAATAACTGAAATACCGGTCAATCATTTCGGCGCTGAAAACGTCATGCCCGGCCGGCACCGGCGTATGGGTGGTGAACAGCGTGTTCGCGCGCACGGCTTCCATGGCTGTATTTAGTTCTACGCCCTCCCGGACCATCTCCCGCAGCCGCTCGATGAGCAGAAAGGCCGGATGGCCTTCATTGATGTGCCAGGCACAGGGATGAATGCCCATTTGCCGCAGCGCCTTGACCCCGCCGATGCCGAGCAGGATTTCCTGGGAAATGCGCGTTTCCCGGTCGCCGCCGTAAAGCTGGCCGGTCAGCGCCCGGTCTTCCGGGTTGTTGCCGGGTACGTCGGCGTCCAGGAAGTAGATCTGCACCCGCCCCACCTGCATGCGCCATACTTTTAAATAGACCTGGCGGCCGGGCAGGTCCACCGGGATGATCAGTTCGCTGCCGTCCGGATTGGTCACCGGCACCACCGGCATCTGGTAGAAATTCAAAAAGGGGTAGAGCGCCTCCTGCCAGCCGTCGCGATTGATATGCTGGGTGAAATAGCCGTTTTTATAAAGCAGCCCCACGCCGACAAAGGGCAGCCCCAGATCGCTGGCCGACTTGCAGTGGTCGCCGGCTAAAAGGCCGAGACCGCCGGAGTAGGTGGGATGTGATTCATGCACGCCGAATTCGGCGGAAAAATAGGCGATCACCCGGTCCTGCAGCTCGTGATACTGGCATTCAAACCAGGTTTCATTGGACAGGTAATTGTCCAGGTCTTTCATCACCCGCTCGTACTGCGCCAGGTAATCGTCATTGCCGGCGGCCCTTTCCAGTTCCTCCTGGCTGACGCTGAGCAGGAAAAGCACCGGGTTGTGCTTGACCTGTTCCCAAAGGGTGTGGTTGATCCGGCTGAACAGCTGCTGTGCCTGCGGCTGCCAGCTGAACCAGAGGTTGTAGGCCAGCTGCTGCAAACGCCGGATTTTTTCCGGCAGCTGCGGCACGACGGAAACAGTGCGGTAAAAGTACATATTTTAACCTCGCTTCAGTCTTTTAAGTAATTATATTCATTTAAAATTAGCGTTTTCCTTCGTAACGGGGAGGAATATGTTGATTAAATTCCGGTTAAGCCGGCCGGGAGTCGTGTATACCGGTTACAGCCCGGTGGTATGGCGGGCGGCGTCCGGGCCGGCCGGTTGCCGCGATCGCGGGAAGGGATGGAAAACCCGGTTTACGGTGCGTGTCGAATAGGAATCAGTTCAGCCGGGTGATGCCGGGGGTCAGACCAGCCTTTTGGAGCAGCGGCGGGTACAGGGCGGGGTCGATTTCCGCCGGCGCCATGTCCAGCAGGGCCACGCAGACGGCTTCCAGCACGTTGGCGCCGAAAGAGCGGCCGGCCATTTCCGGGGCGGTGGTGACCAGCCAGCGCACGCCCCGGGCGGCCAGTTCCCGCCGGTCGGCGGCGGTGACCGTGCTGGTGAGTACGCATTTGCCGTCCAGCCGGGGCGGCAGGTGGCGGCGCAGAAAATGAAAATCCCCGGCCAGGATGTCGGCGCGACGGTAAAGGGACTGGAAGCGGGGCCGGATTTGCTCCTGCCGGCGGCCGGTGGGATAGAGCAGGCCGATGGGCAGCCGGCAGAAGAGCGGTGCGGCAGCTGCGGCGGCCAGGGCGAACAGGCGCAGCGAGGTGAAGGGGAGCGGCAGGCCCAGGGCAAAGGCGGCGTCACCGATGAGCAGGCGGCAGCCGGCGGCGGCCAGCGCCTCGGCCAGCGGCCAGCGGTCCAGAACGGAGGAGAAAAGCACCGTTTGCCCGGGGCGCGGCCAGCCCAGTTGTTTTTGCAGCCGGGGCACGATTTGCCTTTCCCAGCTTGCTTTGATGCCGCTGCCGTCCACCAGGGGGGTGCGACGCACGGCGGCGGCCAGGCGGATGCCGTCTTTTAACGGATAGCGCCGGCGGCCGGCGGTGAGGTAAAGATTCACCCCGCCCAGGGCGAGCACATCCACCCGGCCGTCCAGCTCCCGCAGCCAGCTGGCGGCCCGCGCCGGGTCGCCGTCCGCGCCACGGCGCTCCACCAGCAGGTGCCGGCCCAGCAGTTCCATTTCCACCCGGTGATCCCGCTGTGACGAGCCCAGACTGACACTGACCACGTGTTTGGCTTCCATGGAAGCTCTCCTTTCCGTTGTACCCCGCACAAATAACCGTCCGCCAGGCGGGGCTTCGCAGGCGGGGTGTACAAGCGTTTACCTCAAAGGCGGCCTCGCAAGCTGCTTTACCGCTGCCATGCCGGCTGCCGGGCGGGTATGACGGTGTTTTTAAGGCGGGTATCTCCCGCCTGATTTGTTCCGGACGGATTAATGCGCCCCCGGGCACAAAAATCCACCCGCGCGGCAAGGGCGCGGGTGGATTACAGACCGCCTTACGCTTTTGGAGCAAAGGTGTCGCAGCAGGTGTGTTCCGACTGGCTGGCCTGTTTGTTCATCACCGAAGAGCGTACCTCAATGCCACCGTCGGCCAGGCATTCCTTGTTGCTGTTGTGCACGCATTCTTCAATATGGCATTTGGATACTCTGGACATATTTCTCACCTCCTCGGTAGCTTAGTATACCCGGGAGGTGGCGATTTATAAAGGCACATGCCAAACCGGCGCAGGCACAGGCCCGATCACGCCCGGCGCGGAAGTGAAGATTTATTAAGGCGTTTGAAAACCCGCGACTTGCTAGCCGGTGAACGGAACGCCGGTTGCCGGATGGTGAGTGCTTGAAACAACTGTTCTGCGGCCTGTCCAATAGCGGGGTGGTTTGCTGCAGCAAGGGATAATATGCATTTACATATGATGTTCCGTATTATGTTTAAAAGCAGCTTTGACGTTACCGCAGCCTGTGGTTTTGACCGGTTAAACTTGCGGCCGCCCGGTTCCGGACTTTTGGTTCGCCGGGTGCAACCGGTCCGGTGTTACCGCCGGTGGGAAATGGGGATGATCTTGCCGGACACCTCTCCTTCCACCACCACCCGGCCCTGCTGGTTGGTGCAGATCATACGCAGGGTCAGCTTGTTTTTCACCGGATCCTTCTCTGTTACTTCGATGCGTGCGCAGATGGTGTCGCCGATGTAGACCGGCGCCGGAAAGCGAAAGGACATGCGCCCGGCCGGGTAGGGCTCGGGTAAAAGGGTGCCGCCGGCGTGGGTGAGCATGCTGCCCGTGAGCAGGCCGGGCACCACCCGGTCTTTGAAACCGCACAGCGCGGCCGCGCCGGGGTCCACATGGATCGGGTTGAAGTCGCCGGTGACGCCGGTGAAAGTGGATACGTCCCCTTCGGTGAATGTGCGGTAAAAAGTAACGCTGTCGCCCACCTGCATATCGGTCCAGGTTGTGAAATGACGCATGGAAAAACCGTTCCTTTCTTTATGGGAATGTGTATCCCTGTCAGGACCGTTCCCTTCCGCCCTGAAAATAGATTTCGTTCCTCTGTTTGTACCGCCGCAGGCGGCGTGGCGGTCTTGACAGAAAAACATCCCTGTCAAGAAATTCCTGCCTCATCGACCCATGACTGGACGGCTTCCCGCCCCCGCCGGCGGGATTTCCCCGGGCGTAAATTCATGCTTCCCGGCGGAGTTGCCGTCCTCGTCCGGTGATTATATCATTATTCGGAATATTCTCTGTGCAAAGGGATAATCCTGCCTGATATGGCGCTGCCGGCAGGATTTTCGGTCGGCGGCGGATAATTAGTAAACGTAAATCAGCTTTACGTGAGCAGGTTCGCTGCGACCTCGCCAAAGAACAGCGATAAGCCCGCTGTTTCCGGTAGTGCCGCACTTGTTCAGTATTCCCGGCGCCGGCGCGTCAGCAACCGCTGCAACGTTTAAAAGGCTTGGCCCTTGGTTGACGCGCTAACATCTTTTGCCTTATACACATAACATTCCGTGGTTCATGTGGCGGTACCGGGGGGTTCCGGGCCGCGGCAAAAGCGTACTGTACCGCAAGCAAATGACCACCGGACAAGGAGTTGTATCTATGCTTTTATATGAAAGCACCCGCGGCAGTACCGCCCCCGTGCCCGCAGCCGGGGCGATCAAAACGGGCATCGCCCCGGACGGGGGGTTGTTTGTCCCCGTCCGTGACGTGTCCATGCCTCCGGAGGAACTGGCCGGCCTGGTGGAACAGGATTACCGCCGGCGGGCGGCGGCTGTTTTACAGCTTTTTCTCACCGATTTTTCACCAGCGGAAATCCGGGACTGTGTTTCCGGCGCCTACGGCGGGGACAAATTCGACCACCCGGCGGTGGCCCCGGCGATCAAGCTGGATGACGGCCTGTTCGTCCTGGAACTCTGGCACGGCCCCACCTGCGCCTTCAAGGACATGGCCCTGCAGATGCTGCCCCGGCTTTTGCCCCTGGCGGCGGCCAAAACCGGCGAAGACAAACAGATCGCCATCCTGGTGGCCACCTCCGGCGACACGGGCAAAGCCGCCCTGGAAGGATTCCGGGACGTGCCGGGCACACGCATCATCGTCTTCTACCCGGCGCGCGGGGTCAGCGAAATGCAGCGGCTGCAGATGGTCACCCAGGCCGGAAACAATGTGCACTTGGTGGCGGTGGAGGGCAACTTCGACCAGACCCAGAGCGGGGTGAAGGAAATCTTTGCCGACCCGGCAATGAATGCGGCGGCGGGGAAGGGCGGTTACCGCTTTTCTTCGGCCAACTCGATCAACTGGGGGCGGCTGGTGCCCCAGATCGTTTACTATTTTTCGGCCTACCTGGATCTGCTGCGGCAGGGGGAGATCACTTCCGGCGAGGCCGTGAACTTTGTTGTGCCCACGGGCAACTTCGGCAACATCCTGGCCGCTTATTACGCCCGGCGGATGGGCCTGCCGGTGCACCGGCTGATCTGCGCGGCCAACCGGAACAACGTGCTCACCGACTTCATCCGCACCGGCATTTATGACCGGGGCCGGGAGTTTTACCGGACCACCTCGCCCTCCATGGACATCCTCATCTCCAGCAACCTGGAGCGGCTGCTATATGCCGTCACCGGCCGGGACGCCGGCCGGGTGCGGAACTGGATGGAATCGTTGCGGACGGTGGGCCGTTATGAGGTGGACGATGATGTGCGTAAGCAAATCCAGGCCGTCTTCTGGTCGGATTTTGCCGGCGACGGGCAGACCGCGGCCGCCATCCGGGACACCCACAAGCGCTACAACTACCTGCTGGATACCCACACCGCCGTGGGCAAGTTCGTATACGACCGCTACCGGGAGGCCACCGGGGACGCCCATAAGACGGTGCTTGTTTCCACCGCCAGCCCCTTCAAGTTCAACCAGAGCGTGGCTGCGGCCGTGCTGGGGGAAGAAGCGGTGCGCGGGCGGGACGAATTCGCCCTGCTGTCGGCACTATCCCGCTTTACCGGACTACCCGTGCCGCAGGGACTGCGCGACCTGGACATAAAGCCGGTGCGTCACACCCTGACCGTGGCGCCGGGGGAGATGAAGCGGGTGGTGCGGGAGATTCTGGGCGGGTAAATGATACAGTTAAGCCGGGGTGCACACCCCGGCTTAAAAATTGGTAGCCCCAACGGGTTCTTTACGAATTGCCCTTACTGACAGGATATGGTATACTGATCTAAATGGTGAGACAGTGTCAGGTTTAACCCTGGAGGTGATTTCGGTGGCCGCTAATCTTGATCGCTTAATTAAAGAAATTAAAAGTTTGTCATCTGAAGAGAAATATGAGTTGGCCCGCCGGTTGAATGAAGAAGCTGTCTTCGACGACCAGTCATGGTTCTGGACTCCCGAATGGCAAGCAGCGGAAAAAGAGGCCGACGACGACATTGCGGCAGGGAGAGTTTACCGTTATGATAATGTTGATGATTTAATACGCTCGGTACGCGATAGAAAAAACCGGGAGCAAGAAAAATGCGATTTGTAGCAACAGAAAAATTCGAGAAGTCGTTAAGCCGCATGAGTGACATAAACATTTACGCTGTTGAAAAGGCATTAAGGCTGCTGCGTGATAATCCTAAACATCCTTCCTTGCGTGTTAAGCGGGTTAAAGGAACTGCTGATATCTGGGAAGCCAGTGCTACGAAATCAATAAGAATTACATTTCGTTTCTTAAATCAAGATATTATTCAACTAAGGAATGTTGGCACTCATGAACAAGTATTCAAGCCACCTTACTAATTTTTACATGGTTTTAATTCTATATATCCAAAAAATTAAGCCGGGGGATATATACCCCGGCTTAAAAATTGGTAGCCCCAACGGGATTCGAACCCGTGTCTCCACCTTGAGAGGGTGGTGTCCTGGGCCTCTAGACGATAGGGCCAAATGAAATGGCTGCGGGACTAGGATTCGAACCTAGGCAACATGATCCAGAGTCATGTGTGCTACCACTACACCATCCCGCAGCGGCAATAATTATTATAACACACCGCTTTGCTTTTTGCAAGGGTTCTGTGAGCTGTGTTTTTGCAAGCTATACTTGTTCCGTTAGCTTTTTTGGTTTTTTTCAATCCACCGGATGGCCCGGTCCAACCTTGTCAGGCAATTTTCCCGGCCGAGCAGGACGATGATGTCGAACAGGCCGGGGCCGACGGTGCGGCCTGAAATTGCCAGCCGGGTGGGATGGATCAGCGCCCCGCCGGAGACGCCCAGTGCTTCGGTGACCTGGCGGTAGGCGGCTTCGGTTTGCTCCAGATCGAAGGGCTGCACCGCGGCCAGCGCCTGCCGGCCGCGGGCCAGGGTTTCAGTCACGCCGGGTTTGCTGAAGTGTTTGCGCACGCCCTTCTCCTCATAGGTGAAGTCGTCCCGGAAGAAGTAGGAGGCGGCGTCCGCCAGTTCCACCAGGGTGTGCACCCGGCTGCGCACGGCCGCCACCACCCGGGTGATGTAGTCCATTTCTTCCGGGGATGGCGCCGGCGGAATCAGCGCGCCGGCCTGCAGGAAGGGCAGTGCTTCCCGCACCACCGTATCCAGGGGCAGGTTGTTGATATACTGGGCGTTCAGCCAGGTCAGCTTGCGCACGTCGTAAATGGCGGCGGACTTGTTGATCGCCTCCAGCGAGAAGAGGGACACCATTTCTTCCCGGGACATGATCTCCTTGTCCGCGCCGGGGGACCAGCCCAACAGGGCCAGGTAGTTGACAATGGCCGGGGCCAGGTAGCCCTGCTCCCGGAATTCTTCCACCGCCGTGGCACCGTGGCGTTTGGACAGCTTGGAGCGGTCCGGGGCCAGGATCATGGGCACGTGGGCGAACTGCGGCGGCGGATAGCCCAGGGCGTTGTAAATGACAAGCTGTTTGGGCGTGTTGGACAGGTGTTCCTCGGCCCGCAGTACGTGGGTAATGCCCATGCCGTGGTCGTCCACCACGCAGGCGAAATTGTAGGTGGCGATGCCGTTGGACTTCATGATGATGAAATCGTCCAGCGTGCTGTTGTCGAAAGTCACTTCGCCCCGGATCAAATCCCGCACCACGGTGCTGCCTTCCGCGGGCGCCTTGATGCGCAGCACCGGTTTGAGGCCGGCCGCTTCTTTGGCCTTTCGGGCGGCTTCGTCCAGGTGCCGGCAGCGGCCGTCGTAGCGGGGCGCCCGGCCGCTTTGGCGGGCTTCCTCCCGCATTTGGGCCAGTTCATCCGGGGTGCAGTAGCAGGGGTAGGCCAGTCCGGCGTCCAACAAACGCTTCGCTTCCTGCCGGTACAATTCCAGTCGTTCGGATTGCCGGTAGGGTCCTTTCGGGCCGCCGGCCACCGGGCCTTCATCCCAGTCCAGGCCCAGCCAGCGCAGGGTGCGTTCGATTCCCGCCGCCGCTTCCGCTATGTAACGTTGCGTATCGGTATCTTCCACCCGCAGGATGAATTTACCGTTTTCCTTGCGGGCGAAAAGCCAGTTGAAAAGGGCCGTGCGCGCCCCACCGATGTGCAGGCTGCCGGTGGGGCTGGGGGCGAATCTGACGCGTACACTCATGAAAACCGCTCTCCTTGGTTGCCTTTTAGCATTCACGCCTTATTATATTGCCCGTCCGCACGGCGGTCAACCCCGGCGGGGCCGCGGGCGGCCAAACTGCGGAATAAGCGGCCAGAGGGATTGCCGGCAAGCAGGCAATTGGGATGATTGGCTGTATTCCCGGGCTGACGATTAGAAAACGGGAGTCATTGGTGTCATTGATAGTCAACAGAAATCACGCGCAATATGCAGCGCTGCCGGGTTCGCTCCGAATCTGGATGGCAGCGGCATTGATTATCATGGAAAATAATTTAAAGTTATGCACATGCCGCTGCTGGCAGCAACTTGGTCTGGCAGTAAACTTTTTTCGCCGCAGCATGGAGCGATAAGGTGCGATCACAATCTTTAAGAGAACGTTTTCACATTCAGAGGTTCAAACAAAAAGGGCGGGAGTTTTCACTCCCGCCGCAGCCCGGCCGGATTGGCCGGGGGCCGTTAAGCGGCATGGATTAAGGAGGGGAACAGGTTGATGTCCGTATGGGGCAAAAACAGGGCGGAGACGAATTCGTCCATGAACTCGTTGCCCACGCTCAGTTCCAGGTAAGTCACCTTGGCCGCCAGGGCCTCCACCTCGTCCCGCACCCGGCGGGAAAGAAGCGCCATTTTGGCCCCTTTAACCGAACTATTGCCGATGTATTTGTATTTTTCCAGCGGCACGTCGGGGAACAGGCCGATCGAAATGGCGTCCTGGATGCCGATGTAGCGCCCGAAACCGCCGGCAATCAGGATGCGGTCGATGGCTTCGACGGGCAGATCCACCATGCGCAGCATGGTCCGGATGCCGGCGAAAATGGCCCCCTTGGAGCGGATCAGGTTTTTCACGTCGGCTTCGGTAATGACGATGTCCTTGCCGTTGCCCGATTCCGCCGCCCGGGCCAGCACGTACTCCGGACCGTCGTCACCTTCCCGCCAGCGGGTCAGGTCCGGCCGCGGCAGGAACTGGCCTGTGCGGTCGATTATGCCGGCCTCCCGCAGGGCGGAAATCAGGTCAATCAGGCCGGAGCCGCAGATGCCCAGCGGTTTGGCGTCGCCCACGGTGTTATAGGTGACTTCGCCGTTCGCGGGGTCGATTTCCACATGCTCGATCGCTCCGGCCATGGCGCGCATGCCGTTGGTGATGCCGCCGCCCTCGAAGGCCGGGCCGGCCGAACAGGCGCAGGCCAGCAGCCATTCCCGGTTGCCCAGCACCATTTCTCCGTTGGTGCCCACGTCGATGAACAGGGTCAGTTCCTCGGCCCGGTCGATTTCAATCAGCCGCGCGCCGGACATGATGTCGCCGCCCACGTAACTGGCCACGCCGGGCAGGCAGTGCACCAGCGCGCGCGGGTTGATGTGCAGGCCCAGTTCGCCGGCTGGCACCGGCGGCAGGGAGTTGGCCGCCGGGGTGTAGGGCTCGAGACGGATATACTCCGGGTCGATGCCCAGGAACAGGTGGGTCATGGTGGTGTTGCCGGCGCAGGCCACAGCGCGCACATCCGCCGGGGCGATATTGTTTTCGGGGAGCATCTGATCGATCAATTCATTGATCGTGTCCACCACCGCTTTTTGCATTTCCTGCCGGCCGTCTTTGTTATCCACGGCGTAGACGATGCGCGAAATGACATCGTCGCCGTAAACCGCCTGCTTGTTGTAGGTGCCGCGGACGCACACCGTGCGGCCATCGGTCAAATCCACCAGTTGCACCACCACGGTGGTGGTGCCGATGTCCACGGCCAGCCCGTAGTAATTGTCCTCCCTGAAGCCAGGTTCCACGCCGGTGATTTCAATGTAGCCCTTGACGTCGGCCAGGGAAAGGGTCACCTGCCAGCCGTTGCGGCGCAATGCCCCGGGCAGGGCGTTCAGCGCTTCCAGGCTGAAGCGGGCGTTGTCAATTCCGGTGGCCTGCTTCAAGGCGGCCAGAGTGCGCCCGGCGTCGTCACGGCTGTCGTCTAGCGTGGCCGGCGGCACGGTCAATTTAACTTTTTGGAACAACGGATCCAGTGTGGACGGCAGGTCCGCACGGGAACTGCGATCCTCCGCCAGCAGCACCCGGTGCTCGGACAGGCGGGATTCCGCCGGTACCTCCACCACCACCGTGCATTGGGGGATGCTCTGGCAGGCCAGCACATAACCGGCCGCCTGCTGTTCGGCGGTCAGCTTGCCGGTCTGCAGTTGCTTCACTTCACCTTCCCGCACGATCATGCGGCAGCGGCCGCAGGTGCCGTTGCCGCCGCAGGAAGCCTTGAGGGGAATGTTGGCCTCGGCGGCCGCCTGGAGCAGTGTTTCCCCTTCCCGGATGGTCACTGTTTTGTCATCGGGTAAAAAACGCACGGAAAATTCAGCCATTTCCTGTCTCCGCCCCTTTCACATGTATAAATTCGAGCCGCACCCGGCCGTTTCCTTTTTATCTTGTATTTTGGCCTGTCTGCCCGCTGAAAACCGCACCCGTTGTTTTTGCGGCCGTGCGGCCCGGTGGCGTGCCGGAGAAAACCGCCGGCATAATGAATAATGAACTTATTTTCATTATAACACGGTTTACTTTTTTGTCCACGTATTCTAGAATTAATTATAAACCCGCTTTTGCGAATTGTCTGTGAAGTAGCTTACACTCCGGTCATTTTTCGCCGGCGCTGCTCTGGCTGCAGCGCGCTGCTGTCTTTGGCGATGCGGCCGGTGGATAAATAATTTCCGTCACCGAAAGGGGGATTCTTTTGCTTTCCGCTGCCGGACTGAACAGGGTGGATTTATTAAAAGAGCTTTCTTCCTACCTGGTCAATTTTGCCGAAAAACTGCCGGTAATGGAGGTGGACCGGGGTACGGTGATTCTCACCCCGGAGGATCCCCGGGCGGTGCTTTACCTGATCCGGGACGGCCGGGTGCAGCTGTATAAAATTACGGCCGACGGCAAGCAGTGCACACTGACTATTTTACAGACCGGCGATATTTTCGGCGAAACTCATCTGTTCTGCACCGGCTGCCGGCAGGTATACGCCTCCGCCCTGACAGACGCAGTGCTGTACAGTATAGACAGTGATTTGTTCCAAAAGCTGATGCTGGAAAATCCCGGCCTGGGCCTGCAGATGCTGGCCTGGACCAGCCGGCGTTTGCAGGAAACGGAAGATTTGCTGGAGCAAATCGCCTATGGTGATGTGCGCGCACGTGTTCTATACCAGTTGCTGCGCCTGTGTGAAGACTTCGGTATGCCGGAGGAGGAAGGATGCCGTCTGAACATCCAGTTGACCCAGCAGGACCTGGCCAATATGGTGGCGGCCAGCCGGGAAACGGTGAGCACGCTGCTCGGACAACTGGGCCGGGAGGGGTTGATTGATACCAGTCAGCGCCAGTGGCTGGTGCGCTGTGCAGAAATCAAGCTGGACCGGGAATAGCCCGGCCGGGCCGTTATGGACGCCGGTGACGGGAAATTGAGGTCATTTCCATCCTTCAGCTGATACCGCGCCGGCTGTATTGATATCCGTCCTGCAGCAATCCGGGCCGGCAATGGATCTTTCCGCCGGCCCGGTTGGCTTCCGCGTTTGCTACCGTTTGCCCCAGTTTTTGATGATTGTATCCCAGAATTTGGCGTCTTCAAATCCCAGCCGCCAGATGCAGATGCCTTTAAGTTTATATTTTTTCACCAGATCGATCTTGGTCTGCAAAGTGGCCGCATTTTCAAACCATACCTCCCGCTCGACGCCGTAACTGTCGCGGTAGGAATAGTAGGGCTCCTGGTATTGATTGCTCCAGTGCACCGGAATGCCCTTCATGCTTACCTGTTCGTCGATGCTTTTGGTGGGCAGGGAGAAGCCGCCGGTTTGATTGGCCGGCCAGTCGTAGCCGTAGGTGGCCACCCCCAGGCAAATCTGCCAGGGCCGGAACCCCTGCTCGATGGCCGTTTTGATGTTGGTCTCCACCCAGGCAAAGGGTGCCACCGGGCCGGGCGGGCTGGAGCCCTGACTGTGATCATAGCACATCAGGGTGACCTTGTCCACGTAGGGGGCCAGGCCGCCGTAATCGTAAATGCCGGACATTGATGCCGAAACCTGCACGTGCGGCAGTACGCTCATGTCCGTCTTCTTGCCCATGGCGTGCAGTTTGCCGCTGAGCAGCTTCATGAACAGGGTCAGTTGATCCCGGTCCAAACTGAAATCTTTGTTTCCCTCCGGTATGAATTCAAAGTCTATATTCACACCGTCATAATTGTTCGCTTTGACCACATTGACAATGTTGGCGATGGTCCGGTCGCGCACCGCCGGATCGACCAGCACGGCGTCCTGGCTGCCCACCAGGTTGATCAGCGGTACGATGCGGATTCCCTGCTGACGGGCGAAGGATATGGCCGCCGGGACCGGTTCCTCAATCAGGCTGCCGTCTTTTTTTACATGGTACCACAGGGGGGAAACTTCATTTAATACATTGGCGTGCAGCTTGAGTGAGGGAAAAGAATCGGTGGGTCCGGGCTGGTTGACGTAGAAAGCGTGCACTCCCGGTCTGGCGGCGGGGAAAAGCGGCTTGCGCGCCTGGGCGCAACCCCAGGCCGCCGTCGCGGCCAGAGCCAGGATGAGCAGGGAAGCGAAAAATCTTTTGCTGCGCATTTTCACCCATTCCTTCCGCAATTGGTTTTGTTTAGTTTGCTTGTAATCCGGCCGGGGTATGAGCGGAATGAAAAGGAACGAGGGTAAAAAGGTGCCAGCAGCCCGTCTTTTTGGACGGATTTTAAAATATTCGCCATCGCCGGGCAGGGAGTGGCGGTTGAGGCGCGAATTGTACACCGAAATGCTTGGTGCCGGATCATTTTGATGAAGCGGTGCGGTGTATTGTTCCGGCAGCAATCCGTCCGGGCGGAGTGTGACAGCCGCCCGGTCCCGGCTGCGCTTGAAATTTTGAAGAAGCGGCAGCATCATGCCCGCATTTGACATATCAGGGGACAAGTATGGTTGGCGGCCGGGTTCCGGATGCTCATAGAACGAAAGGCGGTGAACAATGGTGACCTGTTTGCACGGGTTGCTGTCCAGAGTGGCGGCACTGCAGGAGCTTTTATGCCGTGACGGTATGGACGGCGCGTTGATCCTGCAAAGCGCCGATCTGGTCTATTTTTGCGGCACTTATCAGGATGCCCGCCTGTATGTCCCGGCGCGCGGCCGGGCGGTATTGACGGTGCGGCGCAGTATGGGGCGCATAGACCCCTCCCGGGTGCCGGCGGATGTGGTTCCTTTGAGTAAACCGGCCGGCATACCCGATGTCCTGGCCGCCCGCGGGCTGAAAATGCCGGCGGTGCTGGGCATGGAACTGGACGTGCTGCCGGTGGCCCTGTTCCGGCGCTACGAAAAGATTTTTACCAGCCGCATCGTCGACTGCTCACCGCAGATCAGGACTTTGCGGATGGTCAAATCGACGGCTGAAATCAATTTGATGAAAGAATCGGCCGCCATGATGGACGGCGTTTATGCCCGCATTCCGGACCTGCTGCAGGAGGGGATGAGCGAGTATGAACTGGCTGCGGCGGTGGAGGCGGCCGCCCGACGGGCCGGTCATACCGGCCTGATCCGGGTGCGCGGGTTCAACCAGGAGTTTTTCTACGGCTGCCTGCTGGCCGGCCCCAGCGGCGGGGTGTCCAGCTACTTTGACAGTCCGCTGGGCGGTCCCGGGCTTACTCCGGCCTTTCCTTTCGGGGTGGGCCGGCATGTGATTGCCGCCGGTGACCCGGTGATGGTGGATTATGTCGGGGTGGTCAACGGCTACCAGGTGGACATGACGCGTGTTTTCGCCATCGGTTCGCTGTCCGGCGACTTGCTTGCCGCCCACCGGACGGCGGTGGCCATTCAGGACGCCATAGCGGCCGCCGCCCGGCCGGGGGTGACCGGGGACGAGCTGTACGGGCTGGCGCTTGACATGGCTGTCAAGGCCGGCCTGGGCGGGCACTTTATGGGTTACGGCGACCAGGTGAAATTCGTCGGGCACGGCATCGGCCTGGAGCTGAACGAATGGCCCGTGCTCGGCCGGGGTATGAAGGAACCCCTGCAGGCCGGCATGACCCTGGCAGTGGAGCCCAAGTTCATCTTCCCCGGCCGCGGGGCGGTGGGAGTGGAAAACACCTTCGCGGTCACCCCGGACGGCCTGGAGCGGCTGACCAGCTATCCCGACGACGTGGTTATTGTCGGCGGTTGACCGGGTGCCGCCGCGCCGTCCGGTGGCCTGTGGAACCGCTGTGCCGCCTGCGCCGGATAGCATTGCAGCCGGCCGGGACTTTCCGGCCGCACAAGGAACCGCTGCGGCCGGCAGCCTCTGCCGCCCGGTAAGTGCAGGATTTAATACCCGTCACTGCCGGTTATGATCGCTGTTGCCGGGCGGAAGCATGAAAATAATGCTCTTGTTTATTTTTATGGGAGTCCTTTCGAGGTGATTTCCCTTGACCGTAGATGTTTCCGGACAGGCGCTGGAAGACGCCCTGCGCCGTTATTTCAATTTTTCCTCCTTCCGGCCCGGCCAGCGGGAGGTCATCCGGGCGGTGCTGGGCGGGGAGGACGTGCTGGCGGTGATGCCCACCGGCGGCGGCAAGTCCCTTTGCTACCAGCTGCCGGCGCTGTTGCTGCCCGGCCTGACCCTGGTCGTCTCCCCGCTGGTGGCGCTGATGAAAGACCAGGTGGACGGCCTGTGGGAGAAGAACCTGCGCCAGGCCGCTTTCGTCAACAGCCAGCTGACCCCGGAGGAACAGCGCGAACGGCTGCAGGCGGTGGAAAAAGGCGGCATCAAGCTGCTCTATGTAGCCCCGGAACGCCTGCGCAACCGTTTCTTTCTGGAGCGGATCGGCCGGACCGGGATTGATCTGCTCGTGGTGGACGAAGCGCACTGTGTTTCCCAGTGGGGGCACGACTTCCGGCCCGACTATTTATCCATCGCCGGATTTTATCAGCAGCTGTCCGTCCGTCCCCGGGTGCTCGCCCTCACCGCCACCGCCACCCCGCGGGTGCAGCAGGACATCGTCCGGCAGCTGGAAATCCCGCAGGCCCGGCGGGTGCTCGGGGGCAGCGACCGGCCGAACCTGTTCATTTCCGTACGTAAAGTAAACGACGAAAAGGAGCGGCTGGCCGGGCTGCGCAACTTCCTGGCCGGCCGGCGGGAAACGGGCATTATTTACACCGCCACCCGCAAGGAGGCCGCTGCGGTGGCGGCGTGGCTGAACGACACGCTGCGCCTGCCGGCGGCCTGCTACCACGCCGGGCTGGAGGCGGCGGCGCGCACCCGCATCCAGGAGGAGTTCATCCGGGGCGGCCTGCCCGTGGTGGTGGCCACCAACGCTTTCGGCATGGGCATCGACAAGGAGGACATCCGCTTTGTGGTGCACTATAACCCGCCCGCCTCCCTGGAAGCCTACTACCAGGAGATCGGGCGGGCCGGCCGGGACGGGCGGCCGGCGGACTGCCTGCTTTTTTACCAGGCCCGGGACCGGGCCGTGCAGGAGTGGATGATCAACAACGATACGGTGAACCGGGATGTACTGGCCGCCTTTTGGCGCCTCTGCCGGGACAACATGCGTGACGGCCGGGTGACGATTCCCCTGGAACAGCTGGCGGTACATAAAATCAGCGAGACGCAGCTGCGCCTGATCATCAGCCAGCTGGAAAAGCTGGATGTCTATCGCCTGCTGGACCGGGATCCGGCGGCGGTGACCCTGGAAACGGGCAAACATACCCTGGATGCTGCACGGGCCGGGACTGTCCTCCGGGAAGCGGCCCGGCGGGCGGCGGAACGCAAGGAAAGGCTGAATGCGCTGATCAACTGGATCAATGCCACCCGCTGCCGGCGGGCCGGCCTGCTGGAGTACTTCGGCGAAGAACCGGCCTCCCGGCCGGAACAATGCTGTGACAACTGCTACCGGGTGATGCGCGGCGCGGTGCGCCTGTCCGGCGAGCCTTTGCCGGTGCTGGCCCTGGTGGCCGAACTGCCCCGGCCGCTGGGCCGGAACAAACTGGCCGCCATTTTGCGTGGTTCGCAGGCCAAAGAAATGCAGGGCGCCAATTATCGTCACCTGCGCAATTTCGGCAAGCTGGCCGGCAGGAGGGACCGGGATGTGCTGGCGCTGATCGACCGCCTGCTGGGCGACGGCTACCTGGCTGCGGAAGGAGCGGAATACCCGGTGGTGGTGCTGACGGCGGCCGGCAAAGCAGCGCTGGCCAGGGGGGAGCCCCTGCCGGTGGTGGACGGCCGGTCCGGGCCGGTGCGCCGGGCGGCCGGCGCGGACGGGCCGGCGCGCGAAACGGAAGCCGGCCGGGAAGCGGGTAACGCATGGACGGAAGATGGCGCCGGCAACCCGGCCGGCACGGAGGGGTTGCGCCGGGAGATGGCCGGTGCGCCGGCGGAACAGGATGCCGCGCCGGCTCGCGGCCGTATCATTGGCAAACGGGCGGCGCAGGTGGAGGAACTGTTCCGGCAGGGGCTGGGCGCTGAAGAGATAGCGGCCAGGTTGAGCCGGACCACGGCCACCGTGGAAGCCTATCTGGCCAGGCTGGTGAACGCCGGACGCATTCCGGTGCAGGATCTGGTGCCCTGGGAAGTGCGGCAGCAGATCTACCGGGCGATGGAGCAGGTTGGCCTGGCCCGCCTGAAACCGGTTAAGGAGCTGCTGCCGGAAGAAATACCATACAGTGCGATTAAATATGTGCAGGCGGCCCTGCTCCAGAAGAAGGAAGATCCGGATGAATAAATGCGTGCAGTTTAATGCGGTAAGGAGCCCCGGACGTCCGGGAATTCACGCCGGTGGAGCTTCCACCGGCGGGGCGGGAAACCGTTCGGTCACGGGTCGATGAGGCAGGAGTTTCTTGATAGGAACATTTTTCCATAAAGAAAGGAACGGTGGGGTTGTTTGACCGAACTGCAAAAGTACACCTTTACCGCCGCCTGCCGGCGGGCCGGTGCGGTCAGGGGCCTGGGCGGCGCCGAGCTGCACGGCCTGCTGTTCAGTCTGCTGCGTGACTTTGAGCCCGCTCTGGTCACAGAAATCCATGAAGCGGCGGACAAGCCGTTCGCCCTTTCCCCGCTGACCGGCCCCGGCCGGCGGGAAAAGGGCAGCCTGCATTGTGAAACGGAGAAACAGTACCGGTTCACCCTTTCCTGTCTGAACACGGAAATGTGCGCCCTGGCTGACCGGCTGGCCGGATACTGGCCGGGCATGGCGGTGCGCCTGGGCACGGCGGAGTTCCGCGGTGAAACGGTAACCGGGTCTTGTCCGGACGGCCTCACCTACCAGGACATTTTGACCGGACCCCGCCCGCCCCGGGAAATCACCATCGCCTTCCGTTCCCCCACTTCATTTCGCCAACTGGGCACGCAAATAGTCTTTCCCCTGCCGGAGCGGGTTTTCGGCAGCCTGCGGCAGCGCTGGAACAGCTTCAGCCCGGTGCAACTGCACACGGATACGGATTTCGGCGACCTGCTGGTCAGCCGCTACGAACTGCGTACGGAAATGGTCGCCTTCGATCGTTACAGCATCGTCGGTTTCACCGGCCGCTGCAGCTACCGGCTGCCGCTCCGTTACCCGGATTTTCACGCCGGGCAGCTCCAGACACTGGCCCGTTACGCCTCCCTGGCCGGAGTGGGCTACAAGGTGACCATGGGTTTGGGACAGGCGGAAATGATCGGGTAAACGTGGTTCTTCGCCTGCCCGCAATGGAAGATGGTCATAGCCCCGGCTTTTTTGCCTGTCGTGCGATCAGCCGGGCGGTCTGGACACCGGGTCCGGGTAATGTCGAGCGCCAATACGGGGGACTGCCGGAATCCCGGCGGTCGTTTAATATATATCTGTGCGGGGCGCTGTAAAACCCTCAATCCCCGGACGGTTGCATTACCGGCGTGAATTGGTGCAAACACGAAAAAAATTTGCCGCCGTCCGGTGATATATTTTTGCTTGAATAAATGTCCCCTGTCAAACTGCTTTCGCAATGCAGTGCTAACATGTTTTCAGGGGGATGAATATTGCCGAAACGCCAACTCCGGGGCGGCTGCCGCAAGGCCGGGAAGTGCTGACATTTATTCAGAGGGGCGGGTACAGCCAAGATAGCTCCAAACCAGGCGTCTTGTGGGGTAACGGCCGGCCGGTTAATTTGACGGACGCCGGGATGTTTCATTGGGGGGTGTTTACCGGGAGGTATGTTTCAAGTGCAACTGCCACTGATTGACGGGTGAAAACCGCTTCTAGGGGAGGTGAAAAAAGTGGACATAGTTCTCTTCCGCACCGGCGATCCATGGATGGACTGGGGCCTGGCGGCTTTTTATCATCTGGCCGGTCAGCATCACCGCTACTTCTCCGTTTGCCGGCTGACGGAAGGCCGGCTGGAATTACGCGTTAAACCGTACGTGGAGCCCGGGCGGTACGGGGAGGTGTTGTTTGAATATTTACAGGCCAGGTTGAACGATTTGATTCTGCCGGCGGTGGAAATGAAAGTGCTCGGCTTGGACTACCGCATCCCCGGCGCGGACGGCTTTTGCGATCCGGCCCATACTGTCGCTCTTTCGGGGCAGGAAAGGCAGGCGGTCAAGGATGCCGGTCTGACGCCCGGGGCGCAGGCCACGGTCAGTTTGCGACGTAATTACACCGGTCTAAAAAACGACTGGCTGAAACTGGGCGCCGAACTTAAAACGGCGATCAGCAACTTTTTGACCCAACAAGTTCAGGAAACGGCGAACGGTGAGCAATGCCGGCTTTGCGGCCGCCACGCCCCGGCCGCTGTTTGCCCGGAGATGCGGCAGAACAAGAATCCGTTTTACAATCAACATCACAACAACCGGGTGCGGGGGTACTTGAGCACAGTAACCACCGGCGCCATGTGTCCCACCTGCAACATGTTGAATATCTTTGCCACCGTGCATGATAACACGCCCTATTTCATTGAAGGGCAAAAAGCGACTCACCTGCTGCTGCCGCTGACGGACGACCTGCGGGTGCTGCATAAAATCTTTGCCAATACCCAGGCCCGCCTGCTGGACCTGCTGGATCCGGGTTTGCCAAGCTACCGCACCAATATCCGGGATTTGCGCCATCCCGCCCTGTATCAAGCATTGATCGGCATTTATTTTTCCATCATACACCGCTACCAGCCGGAAAGTGAAGACTATTGCGAGGAGCCGGCGCTGACCACGGAAGAATTGCCACGTTTAAGCCGCTGGGTGGTAATCCGCTACAGCAAGGGGCAAAATGTCAGTTTCGCCCACTTCAACCTGCTGACAGTGGATCACCGGCTGTTCAGCCTGGTACGGGGGCTGACTTACGGTCCGGGCAAGGACCGGTTGGGCAACCTGCATACCACCTTTTTCGGCGCTGTTTCAACGCGGGATGCCCGCCTGGCCGACGACCTGGCCCGGGGAATCGTCCAGCGGGACTGGACCCGGGTCGGGCGCGGCCTGTTCGGTTTACTTAAGGAAAACCGGGCGCCGGGTAACCGGGTCTGGTCCACCGGGCAGGCCTGGCTGTTTTTTGAGGAATTTATTGATTATGCCGCGGGGGAGGTGGATCGATTGCTGGAAGCAAAACTAATGGAAGATTTGAAGGTGATCGGGCGTACCATCGGGGCCAATTTCCGGGAAGACATAGCCCTGTTGACCCGGCTGAACAATGCGCCGGATGCCGGCGCCCTGCGCGGAGTGTTGAGTGAAGCCTTTTTCAAGATGTATAAACTCCGGGCGGGAAGCAGGAAGGAAGGCGGCCCGGACCTGCTGCTTCCCGGCGAAGCGCGGGTGGAAAACATTTTGAGCAGTGTGACGGCGGAAAATATTGAAGCCGTCCGGGATATCCTGCTGATTTACGCCTGCATTTCAGCCTTGCGCGCTCAGCCGGCGGAAAAGGCGGAGAGTAAAAAAGAGCAAGCATAACCGGAGGTGAATATTTATGGAAGACCTGAAATGCATCAGTTTGGTCTGGCTGGCCCGGGCTGATTTGAGCAATTTAAATTCCGGTGAGGGCAGCGGCAACCTCAATGAATTAAAGACCTACGACCACGGGCGCAAGCCCTATATTTCCGGCCAGTCCACCCGCACGGCCATTTTTGAAACCATGGCCCGCAGTTATCCGGATAAATTCCTGTGCACCCCCGAACTGCCCTGCACCAATGTGCGGGAATGCTGGGGCTGCGATATCAGGGGCTTTCTGGCCACTGAAGAGGATGTGGGGGGCCAGCGCCGCTGGTCGCCGCTCAAGGTATCGCCCGGCCTGGGACAGATTCCCGGGGAAATCGTGACCGACCTGCTCACCCGCAGCAGCACAGTGGAAAAGAAAGAACGAAAAAGCACCGACATGCGCATCGCGCACGTTCAGATGATGAATAACATATACCGTTTCGGTCTGGTTATCGACATGGCCAATATCGGTCTGGTGCGCGTGCCGCGCATGGAAGGCAAGGGGAAAGAGCAGCACTTTGCCGGCTGGGAGGAAGCTGTGCATATACCGGCTGAAGAACGGGCGGAAAGGGTGCGGGCCGTGCTGGACGCCGTCTTCAACCTGAGCGGCTTCGCCAAGCAGGCCCGGGCCGCCGCCTCGCTGTCCCCGGATGTTGTGCTCATGACTTTCCAGCCCGCCTACAATCAACGCGGCTTGAAGGCGCTGGAATTGAACGGGCGGGGCGAAGTGAAACTGGACCTGTTGCGGTACGCTTTGCAGGAACACAGGGAACTGGGGCATGAGGTTCTCTTCGGTTATACTCCGGAAGTGGTTTCCAACGGTGATCAGGTTATCGCGCTGGTCGAGGCGGAAGGGGTGGCCGTCTGGCCGGTGCACCGTGTCTTTGCCCGGGCGCGGGAAATGGTGGCCGGTTGATTTGGACGGCGAATATGCTTCCGGAGGTAAGAAGCAGCTTCAGACAGGTCGATAAGTATTGACAAAACATAACAAAACATTTACCATGAATCCATGGAACTATTAACCATAAGCAAGGCAGCAAAAAAGTT
>NZ_LYVF01000001.1 GCF_001655685.1 Desulfotomaculum copahuensis | reverse complement strand
GATGTTAGCCTACCTATGAGGAATTGAAACTCCACCGATTGGGGTCGTTACTTCCGGTTACCTGCCGGATGTTAGCCTACCTATGAGGAATTGAAACCCCATAACATATCATTCCATCGACCCGACTACGATTGATGTTAGCCTACCTATGAGGAATTGAAACTTTGGTCATGTCCAGGGACACATCCACGCGCCGGCGGATGTTAGCCTACCTATGAGGAATTGAAACGCGGCCATTGGGGGCAAACCACTATATGTGCTGGAGATGTTAGCCTACC